>NZ_LIXM01000004.1 GCF_002608565.1 Vibrio sp. PID17_43 | reverse complement strand
GGGGGGGGGGGGGTAGATAGCATCACTCGGCTTTACGTATTCAATCCTTAACCAACTATCCTTAGATAGCGTCTCAATGGCTTACTGACCGCTTGATGTGACCTTAAAGAACCGACCTTGTAACGACGACATCAGAATTTGATATTGCCCATCGCTTAGCGTGATTTTCTCGTTCGTCAATAAGTCCACCAGCGCTTGGTTACTGCCCACCTGCGTTTCGGTCAACACAACGTTTCTCGCACTTTCTAATGTGTTCAGCACAAACAGAACTTGATCATCACCTGACGTTTTCAGGTCCACATAACTTCCATTGGTTGCGACTACGTTGGTGCGAGTACCCTCGTACAAAGCAGGATGGGACGCACGCATCATCATCAAAGACTTCACATAAGCTTTTAGATCCACTTGATTCGCATCCAACGTTGCGGTGACCCCTTCGATCTTGGCGCTGCTACGAGCCACGTGATCATCACATACGCCTCGGATCGCACAGGTATGGTTGTCCTCTTTGGCAGCAAAGCCATCAACTTGGTCACCAATTTCATCACCGTAATAAAGCGTGATTGGCCCGGTGTAAGCGGCTTGGAAAGCAAATGCGGCTTTATGACGTTGCCAGTATTCCGCGTCATTAACATCAGCCAACCCACCACGTTGCAGCAAATCACCAAAGCGCACTAAATCATGGTTACCTATCATCAAGTTAGGCTGGGCATGGGCTGGGTATTGATTGTGAGTCTGATAGCCATTGTCTAGCCAATCAACATCTCGACCACCGACACCACTCTCATTTACCGCTAAGGTTTCAACCACACGATAGCGCATCGGGAAATCAAACGCAGAACAAAGTGCAGGGGTATTTGCCATTCCATAAGCATCATCCGCGATTTCAGATTCGCCTTTCCAAATTTCTGCCACCATGTAACCCAGTGGGTTGACTCGTTTGCCTTCGCTGTTGGTATAAGTCACGCTTTGTGAGGCTTCATCCACGGCTTTACGAATTTGCGTCCAAGCATCCGTCGGTACTTGGTAGGCTTGATCCAAGCGCCAACCATCAATTTTTAACTCTTTTACCCAATAAGTCGCGACTTCTTTGTAAAAGTCTAAACTTGCTGGGTAATCGACAGGATTGCTTGCACCGGAAGGTAGCAAACCAGATGGAGATGGCTTAATCAAACCGTCTTTGTGGTGACCAAACACGCCATCAAAGAAAACGTATAAGCCTCGCTTGTGCGCTTCATTAACCAACGTTCTCGCGGTTTCCAAATCGCCAAAGCGTGGATCAATCTTAAAATAATCCGTGGCAAAGTAGCCCGTTGCATCTAAACGATCAGCCCAATGATCTTGCCCATCAATGGCTTCCGATTCAAACACTGGCGTCAACCAAATTGCATTCATGCCTAAGTCTTGGATGTAATCGAGCGAATTAATAATACCTTGTAGATCGCCATTGTGGTGACTAGTGCCATAACCCGTACCGTGGCCAATACTCGAGTCACCATCAACAAAACTCTCTACCATGATCTGATAAGTTCGCAGCTGATTACTTTGCTCTATCACATTCGCTTGGCAAGCGTAACTCGTCTCTGGCAATGGTGTGCTACCATCACTTCCACCTGAGGAGTTACACGCGGATAAAACACCGACAACACTCAAGGCAATAAGTGATTTACCGAGCAGTTTTTTATATCGGATATGATGCATTAAAACTCTCCCAGACAAAATTAACCCCAACATGAATTACATGGTGGGGCTAATAAATAAAAAATAAAATCAAATAACCAAATTGAATATTATTGGCACTTACTAACCTTAACATGAAGTGGTTTGCCTTCGCCTTCAAATTGAAGACTCCAAACATATTTACCATCTTCTTTAATATCCACTGAAGTATCCGTACCGTAACCACCAAATGTCAGTTGAGTTAATTCACCCACATTCATTCGATTGCCTTTCGCAGTAAATTGTGGGAACCACAACTCTGTCGCATATTGCATTTTATAAGAACCTGCTTTTTCTTGCGTCACAACTTGGTAGAAGTTATTACCTTTATAAGTGTATTGGCGTTGAGGTACATGTTTCCAATCTGAATCAGCAAACGTACCAACAACAAACAACGGCTTAGAAATTGGACCTTTCGCTGTGCTGTCTGGGTTATCACAAGCCGCCATAAAAGCAACGACTTCATCTTGAGATAGATTAACAATAGGTTCAGCAGCACCTTCTGGTTCTGCCGTCGATTGACAACCAGCAAGAGCAAGAAGTAAGGCAGCAGCAAGTGATGTTTTCATCATGTTCATTTTCACGTTAATTCCTTTTTAATATTCCAAAGTAAATAAAAACTCACCAAGTTGGTAAAGATTTAATATTTAAAAAGAACAAAATATCGAACCATCGATAAATAACATTATTCTATATCTTGCTGAGCCATATTACTTTGAGAGGTTTAATTATTTCCTAATCGATGACAAGTAAGGTTAGGAACACAATTTAATTATTGATCTGTTAAATATAAAAAACAAAGTAAAACAAATAAATTTGTGAATAAGCTAACTATATGTAGGGGTGAGTTTTAGACATTCAAATAGATTAATAAAAAAGGTCAGCATATCGCTGACCTTTTTAAATTATTTTGTATTCACTGCTTTCACAAATACTTCTTGTGCACCTTCGATGCCCAATTCTTTCGCTTCATCAAGCAGTGTTAGTGCTTTCGGAATATTTCCTTCTAAGACTGATGATTTAATCGCTTGATGATAGAAATTTATCGTTTCAGGTTGAACATTTTTCACTATTTTTGATTTTTCCAGTGATGTTGGAATCTCTGGTGCAGATGCCGACTTTGATGGTGAAGTCAAACCTAAAAAAATGCTTTCTCTTTTTATCGAAACGCGAACTTCCCCGAAATCAACGTGTTTTGCAATTGGATCATCAATTGCTGGCGGTACATTTCTTTTTGCAATCGCCATCGCTTTTGCTGGGTGCAATAGCTGGGTATTTTCTTTTAGATCACTTTCTGTAGTATAAATGACTCCGTAAACCTTCTTAATATCAAGAGGCAAGTCCAACTCAACATCACCAAATAACACATCCCCCTTGATGAAGTCATCTTTATCATAATCAAAGTGTTCTGATGAATAATTTCTGAGCAAGTTGAAATCTTGATCATACAAAGCAAGATTAGGAGCAAAAACTTTAAGCCCTTTAACAATACCAGAAACTTCTATAGTTAATTTAGGCTCTGTTACATTAAACAAAAAACCAGTAACAGGGCCAGAAATCGTTTTACTATCTAAGTATTGTGTTCTATCTGAAATATGGATGGAAAAACTAGACGGGATAGATACTTCATGCCAATGTACCTGTTGTATCGACGTAATCGCTTGGCTAGAATCACCGGATGCTTCAAAATCTTGATGACTCGCGCATCCAAACAACACCGACATACCCATTAATATCGACACAATTTTTTTCATTTTACATCACTCCGAATGCAAAAATAGCCAGCCTAACGGCCGGCTACTTATTTATTGATTACACAAACTATTGTTTGCTACGTAGTATTCAGGTTACCACCAAGCTTCGACTTGCGCACCAAACATTAGATCGTTGTTATCCAAAGCCATGTCACCTGTGTATTTAGACGCAAATACACGGATTGCAGGACGCGCCCAGAAGTTGTCACCCGCTTGCCATTGCTGTGCCACAGTAAACTTAGTTAAATCTGTCCATTCACCCGCGCCCCAATCTGCACCAAAATCTTGACGGAAGTGACCCACTTCAACAATCGTGCTCATTGTTTCTGACCACTTGTAACCAGGGCGAACAACAACGCTCATCGCTTTCGCGTCTTCACCATCAGTACCTTTATCTAGTTGAGCGTAAACAACTGAGTACCCTAGGTTCCATTTTTCTGCTTCTACAACACCCCAATCAATCAAACGGAAAGATTTACGCCCTTCTTGACCTAGCTCCATGTTGTAAGAGTCACCAGTGTGGTTACCGACAAAGCCAGCCCAAGCGTAACCCTCTGTAGAATACTGGATGGCCGCTTTGTTAAAGCCCATGCTATGGCCTTGAGTATGCTCCGCAGTAAAGAAGAAGCCTGCTTTGTCTAGACCATAATCTCCAGAGTTTCCGACATTATTATCGATAGCATTTTTTTGAACATCTGTATGCGATGGCTTAGCCGCAAGAAGAATAACTTCTAGGCTACCCTTGTCGTTGGTTTCAATTCCTGTTAGGCGTAGGTCGATAGAATTTGCAGTAGAGTATACTTGTGTGTCTTCCAATGGAGTTTCAACACCGTCAGCATCCGGAGCTGTCAGAGGATTTTTCCACTTATGCTGAACAACAGCAGCATGGAATTGACCAAATCCTAGATCAATATTCTCAACACCAATACCAGCGCCAGAGTTATTTAGGTAGTAGAAGTCCATGATATGGATATCTTTACGACCGTAGTAACGCTCACCACCCCATAAACGCATGCCGTTTGCCATGGTGTAATCAACCCACGCTTCACGGAATGAAGCACGCTCACCGCTCCATGGACTATCTGGATCTGTGCCAATTGATTGGAACGAGTTACCACGTCCGTCTAAGCCGCCATTTTCATAAGTACCGTATGCTGCTAATGTATGTAAGTTGAACGAACTACCGTCTTGCCCCTCCCACACCTTGTTAACGTTGAGTGCGATTTCGGCATAGTTATCACACTCATCACCTAGACGACCAACTGAGTGACCAAACGTTGTTGGACCACCGTTACCGTAACAGTATTGAGAACCACCGTCAGCATTTGCACCAAAACCAGCACGGAAGTAACCATGGAAATCCGCTTCGGCTGCGAATGTAGATCCAGCCATCAACGTGGAAACCACTGCAGCGGCAATTACACTTACTTTTTTCATTCTTAACTCCATTAAGGGTATTTATAATTCTGTCTTCCCTGCTCGCTACTTTAGGCGAATATAGGCAGTAAAAACGCGTCTAAAGAAAGAGAGGTAAGATGGGAACAAGTCCCCGTTTGTTTCAACGGTTTACAGATTATCCAAGGCGCACAAGAATGACGTCCTCCACCCCAAACTAATTTAGGGGGGATGAGAAGGGATGAGAAGAATTACCGAATGGCGTTTTTTCGAGTCAGATCACCAATCTGGGGAGGAATTAGTAAGTATCTCCAATTCTAGATCGCTACAAAGTGATAGCCATTTCATATTTCTGACCAAAATGGATCATAGAAAGTAATTAAATTACAGTCATATTTTTCGGCATAAGGTGGTTGACCTTAGTAAGACAAAGTTTTTTACTTATAGTTCTTAAAGGTAGCAATAAATATTAGAAAAAGACTCGCTAATGACACAACTTCTCTCTCGTCCGTACCCGCTCGGCGCAACCGTGAATCAAGAAGGTTGTAACTTCTCTGTTTACGCCCCGGGTGGTAATGACATTCAACTGGCCTTATTTTCTGACGATGGCAGTTACACTTTGTATGACTTACCCGGCGAACACGCCGGAATTCGCCACACCTTCATCGCAGATATAAAGCCGGGACAAAAATACGGTTATGTAGTGACTCATCATGATGAACCACGACTCATCTCTGACCCTTATGCAAAATCCATAGATGCCGCTCTTCACTACCGCCCTCCTTTCTCTGCCGTTAAAAGCTTCGATATGCCAAAATGTGTCGTCATTGAGGACACCTTTGATTGGCAAGGAACCGAGCATCCTCGCATTCCACGTGAAGAAATGGTGCTATTTGAAACGCACGTTAAGGGATTAACACAGCAGCATCCAGAGGTCCTAGAGGCCACGAAAGGACGTTACTTAGGGTTAGCATCATCAGAGATGCTAGCGTTTTATAAACAACAAAATATCAACACGTTACAATTACTCCCCGTTGCAGCGTGTATGCATGAACCGCATCTACTCAAGATGGATAAGGTGAATTACTGGGGCTACAACCCATACCTGTTTATGGTGCCAGACCCACGCTACGCAGAAAATGACGCAGTAACGGAGCTAAAAACCACCATCCGAGAGTTACACAAACATGGCATCGAAGTGATTCTCGACGTGGTCTATAACCATACGGCTGAAGGTGGTGATGGTCCGACGACCTTCAACCTTAAAGCGCTCGACCCACATTTTTACATCAAACACGGCCAGCACTTCGCAAATTTTACCGGTTGTGGTAACACCGTAGATTTGACTTACCAACCCGCACTGAATTTAGTGATGGATACCCTACGCTACTGGGTGAGTGAGTTTAAAGTTGACGGTTTCCGATTCGATTTAGCGGCTACACTAGGTCGTCAGGGCGACGATTACAATCCAGACGCTGCTTTCTTCAAAGCCGTGGCGCAAGATCCCGTGCTGCGTGAAACCAAACTGATTGCCGAGCCTTGGGATATTGGTCCGAATGGCTATCAAGTTGGCAATTTCCCATTTGGTTGGAATGAGTGCAATGACAAACTGCGCGATATTGCTCGCAGCTTCTGGCGAGGTGATCAAGGTTACTTAAAAGAATTTGCCACTCGCTTGATGGGTTCGCGTGATATTTACAGCGCTGCGAATTGGCCTTACAAACTCACGGTTAACTACATCACGTATCATGACGGTTTCACACTGCAAGATTTGGTCTCGTACAAGCAAAAACACAACGAGGCCAATGGGGAACAAAACCGCGATGGCCACGGTGATAATCGCTCCGAAAACTACGGTGTAGAAGGCGAAAGCGAGAACTTAATCATCATAGCGACACGTGAGAAGCAAAAACGCAACCTCATGGCGAGTCTGCTGTTTGCGTTTGGTATTCCGCATATTCTTACCGCCGATTTGTTATCTCATACCCAACGAGGCAACAACAATGCGTACTGTCAGGATAACGACATCAGTTGGTTAGACTGGTCTAAATCCGAGCGAAAGCATCAATTTATGGCTTGGATGTCGCAGATGGTTGCTAACCGCAATCAGTACATGGTGCCATTCATTCGAGCGTTCAGTGGTGAGCATCGCAACAACAATCGCATTTTTTGGCATCGAACCGATGGTAGTTTAATGGAGCATGACGATTGGAACCGTTTAAGCTCCGTTGCACTTCACTTGGGTATTGGCAAAAAAGGCCAAGAGCTGGTTTATCTGATCAACCAAACCAATGCGCCAGCGCGCTTCAAACTGCCAAATGATCGTGGCCAGGCATGGATAACCGTGTGTGATACCAACGTCCGCAACCTAAACCCAGGACATGCAAAAGGCGAAATGCTGTTGTCACCGACGTCGATGGCGGTATTGCACTACCAGCCATAGAGCTCTCAACCATAGAGCTCTGCCAAGTAGTGATTGCTGCTCGCTTAACGGCGAGCGGCACCTTCTCTCATCATTCTAAACGGCGGGAAACGAACGTGATTAAGAATCGACTCTCCGAACGCTATTTAACCTCAACTCGGGATAAGAAAGTCTACATTGCTTAATTTATGGATGACTTAAGCAAAGCATAGAAGTCAGTACGACTATTTTGGATGGATAACGAGGCAAAATGACAAGACAATAGCGTGTCTATTGCGGTCATTTTAACGATGTTAGGCGCTAAAAGAGCTGTGCTGAATGGCTTAGATTATCCCGAGTTGAGGTTATTTAGTTCAAACTACCCCAAAGACTTTTCAGCACTCGATATAAGCCACGCGCTGGGTTGGTTTTATCGACGTTTCGTGTAGATAAACAGCAGTCAGATCAAATGGCATACCATACGCATTGATGCGCAATTGAAACTAATCTAGTATTGCTGTCCAAATCACACTTATAATATTTGCAGCGTTATTTGGCATATGGCTTTACCCAAATTTTTGATCCGTTTTATACGGCCTTACCTGCTGCTACTCGCAGGTTTCATTGTTTATTTGTCTTACGATCAACTGAGCGACTCAGAGTCGTTAGTTTATCGACAATCTCAAACCAATCTGATCACCGCGAACCGGCTAATACAATCACGAATAGAAGCCGCTTTCAGCAAATTCTATTTGTTGGAATCCGCATTAAAAGCCAATCAACACAACCCAAACAGTCTCGAGTTTACTAACTTGAGTAATAGCATCATCGATTACTCATCACTGTACTCTGCGGTTCTTTACTCAGAGATAAATCATCCAGTAGCGTACTTCCCTTCTGGCCACGTAGCACAACCCGACACAACCCGGCTGACCTGGAATAAACTCAATACCCTCCACGAGGATTTTTATATCTCATCCCTTTATCAAAACCCACAGCAACGTTGGGTATTCGCGATTAAGCATATAAACCCAACACTCAAGCATCAGTTATGGCTAGAATTCGACTTATTCCATACCACCCAGCAACTCCGTGGCTTGAAAATACTCAGTAATGGGTACGTATTCGTTGTTGATCGTGATACTGAACGCTTAGTCTTCCATCCCGACCCAAGTCGAATTGGTGATCCTTCGGTTAGCTTCCATGGTGGAATCAGTAAAAAAGTTGATGATGGGCAACTGTTTGGTAAACACGAATACTACTACCAAGACCATTTTAAACTCTCTGTATTCGATGCTGACAATAGCATGAACTGGGTGTTCATCGCAGGCACAGACCGAGCAGACATTTTTAACAGCAGCTATCCATTTGCATTAATCTCCGGCGTGGTTGCCTCCTTACTCGCACTGGCGATCAGCATTCACTACCTCACTTCACAACTGCATGGCTCCTTAGGTGACTTAAATGGCGTGAAGAACGTAGATGAATTTAAAGCTCAATTGAAACAGGTCCTCAATCGCTTTTGCTACCATCGCGGAATTCAACTGTGCCTCTATGACAGCACCAATTACGGCATTTACATTCTCGACTATCACGGAAACAGACGGCGAGTTCTAACAGATGAGACGTGCACTACACGCTATTCCAAAACTACGCTAACCATCCGCAGTAAAAAATGTAATGACTTGCTTGCTAAGAAACTTAAGATCAACAACAAACACTACTGCATGCCATTATTTGACGGGCACGACCTGATGGCTGTGGTTTATATAAATTGTCGCTTCTCAACCTACAAATACGTACTTAGGTTGATACAATGCTATGCCCAAACAGCACTCGCCAATCTACGCCTACGTGAACGTTTACGTCATCAAGACCCGATAACTCAGTTGGAAAATAAAACGTGTTTGGTAACCCACATTGCCCGAGAACTGGGCACTGAAAACCGTTTCGTCGCGATGATCGATATTGATAACTTTACCTACATCAACGATAAGTATGGTTACCCCGTTGGTGACCTAGTGCTGAAGAAAACCGCCGATGTACTCCGAGAGTATTTTCCTAAACCAAAGGGGGTTTGTCTTGCGCGTTATGGTGGCGAAGAATTCATGCTTCTCTTACAAGCCAATGATGGACTCGATGCGCAGCAACAATTAGACAATTTTAGAATCGCTCTTCAAAACAGCCACCTATCACTAGGCTGTGGTGAACTTCGCTTTACCGCCAGCATCGGCTTTACGCCTCTGGAAGAGAGCTATCACAACGTCATAGACCAAGTTGAGAAAGCGCTTTATCAAGCGAAGCGACTCGGTAGGAACCGCGTGATCCAACTCAACGCAGCATAACGGCATATCAAAAAGTAAAGCCAGAGCTCGATTTTCACTCTGGCTTTTCTTTAGCCAATATTCGAAACTTTCTCTAGGCTCTCCTGATTAGCCAGCTTGCAGTTCTGTATTTTGAAAAACACCGCCTCGTTACCCATTGATTTACCACGCGCTTCACTTTCGTTGCTTATTGAGCACCGCATTCGTTGTTGAGATAAGCTTAGCCCCTTACCCATGGCTTCATTTGGTATTGTCAGCATTAATGAACTTCTGTATGTTGATGCCTCCACCAAAAGAGGCTCACCGCGATCATGAACCGCCCGATTGATTTTAAAACCATCCTACTGGCGTGTTTGATCATCAGTGTTGGTCAACTCAGCATGGGTTTGGTCTTTCCATCTTTACCCTGGATCGCCAAAGACTTTGATATCTCCCTCGACCAAGCTCAGCTACTGGTGAGTATTTACTTACTTGGCTTTGGCCCTTCCCAATTTATTTATGGTCCTGTATCAGATGCGCTTGGACGAAAGAAAGTACTACTGACCGGTTTGCTGATCGCCATGTCTGGTCTTTTGATGATCATCTTCTACAGCCATAGCTTTACTGGCATGGTGATGGGACGTTTCTTACAAGGTTTAGGCACCGGTTGTTGTGCCGTATTGGCGCGGGCATCCACTCGCGATCGTTTTAGTGGCTCGGAGCTGCCCGTCGCCATGTCTTACATTGCGATGGCCGCATCGATTACGCCCCTCATCGCGCCAGTGCTTGGTGGCTTCATTAACTTCCATTTTGGCTGGAGCATGGTATTCATTTCACTATTAGGGTACGTGTCGTTTGCTTGGGCCATTATTGCGCTGCGTTTTCAGGAAACCATCGCGCACCCAACTCCCATTCCCTCACCAAAGAAGATGCTGCTGCAATATCGTGATTTGCTCACTTCACGCTACTTTATGAGCTTCGCCAGCATAGGTTGGCTCAACTTCAGTTTGATGATCACCACGGTATCCGTGATGCCGTTCATCATGCAAAACCAAATCGGCATGACATCAGACGAATACGCAATGTGGGCGTTGATTCCTGCTTTTGGCATGATTTGCGGCACCAGCCTGTGTAACCGTATTCGCCCAATGATTGGCAGTAAAAGAACGCTATTGATGACGCCAGCTTTGCATATAAGTTCAGCGTTATGGCTATTCTTCTGTCCCGTTGAACCCGTTTACTTAATGTTGGGGCAGCTATTGATGATCTTAGGCAACTCGATCGCCTTACCTTGTGCGCAAGCGATGGTCATGCAGCCTTATAAAAAACAAGCAGGTGCGGCGGCAGCCATGTCCGGTGGTGGCCAAATGGTGGTGTCATCGATAGTAAGTATGACGCTGATGCAGTTAGGTCTAAGCCAAGCCTGGCACCTATCATTGGTCATTATGGCGTTCAGCGTCATCACGCTCACCAATATCCTGCGCGGTTTTGGTACGGAGCAGCCTTCAGAGCAGTAAATATGCTTCTTTTCGTTCACCTTTTACGCACTAAGAAAGGATGTGTATCACCGAGCCAATGATGGTACTGGACTGGACAGTTTAACTTAGGTTGATTTTGTTATGCGCGCCTCTACTGAAAAACTCTCGAATCAGGCGAGTTCTTTCCCTCTACCTTAGAATGAAGCAAAGCTAGCGACCAAAATGGCGGCAAGATTAAATTCGACTAACCACTTTTCTTCATTGTCTGAAAACAGCTCACGACCTGACATTTCGCTCTATAACAGAACTAGCGACCTTCCTCACTTTTGCTTACAGTCGAAACCTCCTAATGACGAGGTTTGTAAAACACACGATCCGTAGAGAATTATGAAAGATCAGCTGACGCTCTCCATCTCAACCATTAATGGCTCTAAGCATTGGTACTTCAGTAAAGCGATGCAACGCAATTTAAAAACCTTTTTCGGTCTATTTTTGCTAGCGTTAGGGGCAACCGCATTCCTGATCAATCACCTCTACACTCGTGTCGATGATGCCGTGCTTAAGCAAGCTCAAATGACAGAACACTCACGCAATATCGGGCAAGAACTGAATGATTTAAAAGCACTCAAATCAGAACTTGAGAGCGACTTATCTGAGCGGGAAGAGCGAGTCCAACTTGTATCTGAACGCCTTGGTGATCTGGAAAAAGTACTTGGCGTGAGCAACCACACCGCTAACGACAGCTTAGACACCCGCTTCGACACCGCCGCCATTACTTCGAATGTTCGCATGGTGATGCTAAATCAAATTCCTAGTGGATCTCCGGTTGAAAAAGCTCGCCTTTCTTCTGGCTTTGGTAAACGTATCCACCCTGTCACTAAAGTCTCAAAGATGCACCGTGGATTAGACTTTGCCGTCAACATCGGTACCAAAATCTATGCGCCTGCCGATGGCGTCGTGGAAGTCACTCGCAGAAGCAACAAAGGCTCTGGTAACTTTCTTAGATTGCAGCACTCATTTGGCTTTTCGAGCTCCTATTCACATCTGAAAGCGTTCAAAGTCAAAAGCGGTCAGTTTGTAAAGAAGGGGCAGCTTATTGGGCTCTCCGGCAACAGTGGGCTTTCATCTGGACCTCACCTCCATTACGAAGTGCGCTTTGTCGGACGAGCACTAAATCCAAAGACCTTTGTCGATTGGAACCTCAATGATTTTGAAGATATATTTACTAAGGAACGAAATATACGATGGGAATCTTTAATCAAAACCGTGGAACAACGAGTCGCTCAGCAGCTTCAACTCTCATCGCCAAAGGTTGTACTGTTAGCGGAGAACTCAAAGTAGAAAGCGACATTCAGATTGACGGTCTACTCAGTGGTCAGATCCATGTTGAAGGCACTTTGGTCATCGCAGAGAGTGGACGAGTCAAAGGTGATATCTTCGCTAACCACTTGATTGTTAATGGCATCATCGATGGAAATTGTCATTCTGAGCATATCCAAGTGCTTGCAAAAGGTCGCGTTAGCGGTAAGATTTGGAGCAACAACCTGAGCATTGAACCTGGCGGTAAATTCTTTGGTGAAGCCGCAGAATTACCAGACAAAGAAGTGGTAACACTGCAAAGCAAAACGTCTGAAAGCACGGTTAAGAAAGCACCAGTTAAAAAAGCGAACACAGCAAACAGCGAAAAACAGGCGGCTTCTAAAAGCGCTTAACAAGATGTTTTGTACCCAAGTATCCTCAAGATACTTGGGTATTGTCTGGTGATGATATGGCTAGTTGGTTCATCTAGTCGTCAGCTTTTTCAGAGAAAAGTCAACGCCAGGTAAAACATGACTCACATCACAAAATTTTTCTATCTGATATTCATTCTTCTCGACTATGATTCGCGCTCCTTAATTAGGTTGTTAACTTGAATGAAACTATTTACTACTCTTTTAAGTGCAGCTATCGCTGCAACACTACTGGCATCACCAGCACACGCTGATGACAAATTCACTCTAGGTCGCACAATTTTACTTGAGCACGGTAACCTTGCAGCAAAAATCCCGATGGTTATTTGTCGCAATACTAATGCGATCAAAGTGAAGGCAGAGAAAGACCTAGAATTGAGAAAGGTCGTGGTGAAGTTCCAAAATGGTGATGAGAAAACCATTCGCTTCCACCGCGATCTAAAGAAGAACAAAACGACCGACTGGCGCCACTTCGGTTACCGTCGTTGTGTGAAAAACATTGAAGTTTACGGTAATTCTGAAGGCTCGAAGGCGGGCGTTCGTGTTTACGGTAAAGAAAAGAACGATTAATTTTTTACGTTCAAAATACCAGATTTCAAAAGGTGACCATATGGTCACCCTTTTTTTATCCCCAGATCACCTCACTGAGCCAAATACTTCAAGTTGGCTTGGGTATAGAGCTATTCGTCAGAATATTTTCTTTGGTTCTCAATAATATCCAACCTATTCATATTGCAACTATACTCACATTAAAAGGGCAACCATGTGCTTATGAGGAAAACTGATGAGTGGCATAGAAAAATCGATGCACGACCGCACCATGACAAGTGTATTTGAACGATACCTGACCGTATGGGTTGGGCTGTGTATCGTTATTGGTATCGCCCTTGGTAAAATCGCGCCTAATCTGGCCAGCACACTCGATGGCATGGCCATTTATGTTAATGGGGCTCCCGTCATTTCGATACCCATTGCCATCTGCCTTTTCTTCATGATGTACCCCATCATGGTAAAAATTGATTTTACTCGTGTCGTCAAAACCGGACAGAGTGGTAAGCCTGTATTTCTGACACTATTTATCAACTGGTGCATCAAGCCTTTTACTATGTATGCCATTGCCATGCTGTTCCTAGGCATCTTATTGAAAGGTCTGATCGGTGATAATGCGGTGGATCTGGTCAAAATGCCATTAGGTCTAAACCTACCCGTTGGCACAGCGTATGGTGACGGAATTGTTGTCCTGAAAGACGGTATAAAAATGCTTCAGATCCCGCTTTGGCGAAGCTATTTTGCCGGATGCATTCTGCTTGGTATTGCTCCCTGCACCGCCATGGTTTTGGTTTGGGGTTATCTGGCAAGAGGGAATGATGGACTGACTCTCGTCATGGTTGCGATCAACTCGTTGGTCATGCTGGTTTTGTATGGGGTTCTTGGCGGCTTTTTACTCGGCATTGGTCAACTTCCGGTGCCATGGCAAGCACTGCTGCTCTCGGTCACCATCTATGTGGCACTTCCACTGATTGCGGGTTATTTTTCCCGTAAATGGATCATTAACCATAAAGGTGAAGAGTGGTTTAAAGAGAAGTTTCTGCATATTCTTACGCCAATTACCATTGGTGCACTACTGCTCACTCTCGTGCTACTTTTTAGCTTTAAAGGTGAAACCATTCTAAACAACCCACTGACAATTCTTTGGATCTCGATTCCGCTTTTTATCCAAACAGTATTTATCTTTGCTCTAGGATACTTCGCAGCAAAACTCCTAAATTTATCCTATGAGGATGCAGCACCAGCAGCGATGATCGGTGCATCCAATCACTTCGAAGTAGCGATTGCAACCTCGGTAATGATTTTCGGACTTTCATCCGGCGCCGCTCTGGCCACCGTGGTCGGGGTTCTGATTGAAGTGCCAGTGATGTTAATGCTGGTAAGTATATGCAAGCGTACTTCAGGATGGTTTACTGTCACCAAGTCACGCGTCTCTAAACAACCTTGAGATGCTTGTCAGCGAAAGAAGCTCGATTTGCAGACGCAATAGTCACGTTAAGAAATACACTCTCGTAAGCCGAAAAAAACATCCACACCTTCACCCATTAAGGCCCGGGCTTTGGATCGTCATACACCGCTATTGCGCTGCCGCATTGGTCAGTTGGCCCAACACGCTACTCACTTTCGCTAAGACCTCATCACAACCTTCAATATTGTGCCGCAGCTTAAGGTAATCCGGGTTATTGTAAACAAGCCATGCTTGACCGTGGACATCTTCATACACCAACACTTTTTGCGGTAAGTCGATAGCGACCTCCTGAGAGCAGAGCATCAGCGGCGTCCCTACTTTGGGGTTGCCAAATACGATCACTTCTGTGGGCCTGAGAAGCATGTCTGCTTTGTCCGCATTCTCATGATGATTGATACGCGCAAAAACATTGAGGCCTTTCTCTTGTGCGATAGAAACCAATTTATCGGCGGTATCTTGCACGGAATGCTGACTCGCGACTCGAATCAGGCTCTCTTGCGCCAAGACAGTAAATGAAGCCAATACTGCGGCTAACCCCATGGTGATCACTTTCAACATTTGTTAAGCCTTGCTCTTTGCATAATAACAATACTATAGAGGCCAACCTCTGCCGTTGCGAACTTGAGTGCCTCTCTATTGAAACTCAAGCAACCTCGGGATGCTTGGGTTTCTCAACAGGCAAGATGAGCGTGATTAATTGATTCAGATTAATAAAGTGTTAACTAATTAAGAATAGAAAATGTGAAACCCGTAAAATACGTGCCTATTTTTAGTGAGCAAGAGATAACGAGTGACACGCGATCAATTTGAGTTATTAGCGCCAGGTGGCGATTTAGACTCCATCAAAGCCGCCATTGCTGCCGGTGCCGACGCCATTTACTGTGGTTTAGACCGCTTTAATGCCCGCAACCGTGCAACCAACCTCACCTTAGATAACTTAAATGGTGTGTTAACACTTGCACATCAGCACAACTGTAAGATTTTCCTGACTCTGAACGTGCTGATCCTAGAGAGCGAGATCCCTGCTATCGTTCGCTTGCTCAGTCAATTAAACACCACCACGATTGACGGTGTGATCGTGCAAGATCTCGGCCTTGCCTACATCCTGAAGCATCACTTCCCTGACCTAGATGTGCACGCCTCTACGCAGCTGAACACCCATAACGAAGGGCAAATCTTGTTCCTCAATCAGTTAACAGCAAGCCGCGTAAACCTATCTCGCGAGCTAAACATCGATGAGATCAAACATCTGGCTCAATTTGGTCGTGAGCACGATGTGATGATGGAAGTGTTCGTACACGGATCTTACTGCATTGGTTTTTCAGGGATTTGTTACATCAGCTCGGCACGTAATGGTGCATCCGGTAACCGTGGTCGTTGCAGCCAACCTTGCCGTGAACAGTACGAGACAACCAAAACGGGCAACAGCTACCCGCTCAACATGAAAGACAACTCCGCATTTGGCGATTTACAAGCCCTTGCCGATGCGGGCGTTTACTCGTTGAAAATAGAAGGTCGCATCAAAAAATCCCACTACGTTTACACGGTGGTCGATAACTGGCGTAAACAGATTGATCGCTTGTGCGAAGGCGTAGAACTGTCGAGCGACACCACCGAACTGTACACCGTTTTCAACCGTGATTTCTCCAACGCATTTTTGCAAGGCGATTTCGGTAAAGCGATGTACATCGACAACCCTCGTGACCACGCCGTGAAGCACTTCTCAAAAATCTATAAATGTGAATCCGCAGACGATGTACAAATCGTGAAGAAAAAGCTGTACGACGACAAAACGGCAATCATTGAGAAAGTGACAGAGAAGACGCAATACTTCAACGTGACGGCAACGCAAGTTTCTGGCAGCAGCCTAAAAGGCGCAATTGATGTACCTACCTTGCCTGCCCTGCCTCAACCAGAAGTACGTGAAGGCGCACCGAAACTGTCGGTGTTGGTTTCATCGGTAGAAGACACCGCACTATGCCAATACACGGATGTGGATGTGTATTTTCAGCTACCGATGGGATTATCGGGTGAGCTAAGCGTATTGATCGCGTTATTCTTGGCCAATCCAACGCTCAAACCTTGGTTCCCAGCTATCTTGATTGGCGACGATTACCAAGCAGCGCGTGTATTTCTAGAAACAATAAAGCCAGAACTGTCGATCACCAATAACTCTGGCGTTGGCCTAATCGCACAACAGCTAGGACTCGGTTGGGTGGCTGGCCCGCAAATGAACACGGTGAACTCGTACTCGTTCAAATGCTTGCAAGAAGAGTTTGCCGCCAGCGGTGCATTTGTCTCCAACGAGCTAAACATGAAGCAGATGCGTCATATCAAACGTCCACAATCCATGCGCAGCTACTACAGTATTTACCACCCCAATACACTGCTCACTAGCCGCCAGTGTTTGTTCCAACAGACCGAAGGTTGCCGCAAGATTAAAGTAAACAAGGGCTGCTTGAAGCGTTGTGATAAGCGCACGTCAATCATCAATCTAAAAGACAACCCATATGTGGTGCAAAAGCAGAAAGGCAGCCATAACTCAATCTACAGCGAACACAACGTGTTGAACCTGCAAGTACTGCAAGATTTACCGCAATTGTTTACTGACGTGTTGATAGACTTACGTGATATACAGACAGAAACCAACGTCACTGTAACGAAACCTGAGCTGATTGATGCCTTTAAGGTACTGCTTGCAGAACACAATGCTGAAGCACTAGAAACAATGGTTCACCCAACAGCAAATGCCCAGTATTTGAAAGGTTTGTAAGCGAATCTCTTCCGATTCGCCCGCACAATTTATGGAAGACTTATGCACCCAATGAAACAAGAAACGCTTAACTATTTTGATGATTTGAATTACAGCATCGTTACGCAATCCGAACAGGTTTATGAGTTAAAACAAAACCGGACGGGTTTAACGGTAGAGCTGAACTTCTCTGTACTGAGCAAAGGTAAACTACCAAGGGAATATGAGCAAAAAACCGATAAGAAGCTCTATTTCCTTGATATCACTGATATCGAAAGCATCGGATTCGAAACTCTCGAGCCTTTTGCTATCGGATTAGGTGAGCATTGTTCTATGGTGGTGTTTGAAGAAGAGTTCTTCGAGCAAAGCATGAAAGAGATTTGGATGTTCTTGTCTAACGACCCTCGCGATCGCGATGTGTTCAACAACAGTAAATTCTATAAACCTTAAAATAACCATGCATGGGCGTGTTATAAAACGTTACACAAGGAAAGGTTGTACAATGTAGTACTGACACTTCTTGAACACTCGCCGTGCACTGACTACAATAGCGCACATTTTTTACGGACTTCAAGGTCACATAACATGACAGATACAACTAAACCAGCTCTACCAGATCACCTAGCAGGCAACCCACGTAGCCCATTCTTTGTTAAAGAATGCTTCGAGCACCAAATCGGTATCCGTTTTAACGGCCAAGAGCGTACTGACGTTGAAGAATACTGCATCAGTGAAGGTTGGGTAAAAATCGCGTCTCCTAAAGCAAAAGACCGTTTCGGTAACCCAATGCTGATCAAACTAAAAGGTACGGTTGAAGCGTACTACGTGTAAGCGACCTAAACAGCTAAAAGCCTGAGACCCGTCTCAGGCTTTTTTACCTATATCGATCGCTTTCTTTACGCCCCTAACATTCCCCTACGAACGCCCCCTCAATACTATCCACCACAAACGTTTTTACCACCATATCGTCATCCCAAAACGAGGCCGGCCAACCCGCTTTGCGTTTCAGTTGCTGAACAAAATCAATAGGGCTCGGTAGTTGATCCCACACTTGCGGTAAAAAGAGCGCGCGTTGATGCTGATAAGACAAAATGAGCCCCACCTTGTGCTTAGCGAGGTAATCCATCAGTGCTTGTTCAGATGCCACCTCCAGTCTCTCTGGTTGCGACAACACTGACACTTCAATCGACAAATGCGGGAGCTGTCGTTTCGTCAACGGCGCAAAGCGTGAATCCTCAAATGCGCTTGCTAACGTCTTATCATAAACATCAAGAGCAAGAGGCCCCTGTGCGACGATACTGCCAATACAACCCTGAAGCTCACCAAACACTTTTAAGGTCACAAAGCTCGCGCCCAGTTCACGTAATCGAGGCAGGCACTCGCCCAGATTGGGCGGCAGCACGGGCTCATCAGAAAAACTGAGCTGAATGGTATCATTTGCGATGTTGAGCAGTTGGGTGAGTTCATCCTTATTGAGGATCTGAGACGAGATAACTGACATAACCTACCACGCGGTGTTGGTCTCCGAGATCGGTATCACCGGAGTTGATTAAACGAGTTCGTGTTAATTCATAACCCCTCTGTTTTGCGAGCAATAACAGGGCATTGATTGCTGTTGAACCACAAGCCTGCTCTGGAGCAATGGACGATTGGAACGCTTCTATCTGTTCACAAGTACGGCGATCAAGTGCTTGTGCCTGCGCGTAAGAGTGGTAATGGCTTAAATCACTGCTGACGACTAGCAAACTATCATCGTTACGCCAAATAGGATCGATAAGCTCGGCCACTCTGGCGGGAGAAACTTGACTGGTCAATATCGGCAAAATGGTGAACGCCCCAAGATACGTTTGCAATAGCGGCAACTGTACTTCGAGGCAATGCTCCATCTCATGCGCTTCATCGGATAGCACGACATCATCCTCTAATGCCAATTTTTGTTGCCAAGGGATATCTATCGGAATGTTCCCTAAGGGGGTCGCAAAGTAATCCACATTCGGTAATGCGCTGCCCTGAAAAGCAAAATGATGGCTAGGGCCAAGCAAAATCACCCGCTTAATACGCTCGGATTGTGCTTTCAAGTAGCGAAAAGCCTCTGCGGCCACCTTCCCCGAAAAAACGTACCCCGCATGGGGTACCACCAAGGCTCTGATGGAGTGAGGGAATTCGGGCGCGTCTCGCTCCCACTGTTGAATGGTGGTGCTTAATTGCTGTTGTGAGTGAGGATAAAAGTGTCCTGCAACGGCTGGAGGACGAACATTCATAGCAGTGACCTTATAAAACTCGTAATGGGAGACAAAGTGCCATACTTAATTATAGGAACAGAATTCAGTTTGGGTGATCACGATGCAACCATCTCCACAACAACCCCCAGAGTTTTATCCAACCCGATACTGGCACCAACTCGGTGATGGTCGAGTGATTTGCGATTTGTGCCCAAGACGTTGCCGATTACGGGAAGATAAGCGTGGCGCATGCTTTGTACGTCTGGCACACAATGGCGAAATCGCACTCACCAGTTACGGGCGATCCAGTGGTTTTTGCATTGATCCTGTAGAGAAAAAGCCACTCAATCATTTTTACCCTGGCAGTTCGGTGCTCTCTTTTGGCACAGCTGGCTGTAATTTAAGCTGTAAGTTTTGTCAAAATTGGCACATTAGCAAATCACGCCAAATTGATACTCTGGGTTCCTGTGCCATGCCAGATCAAATTGCCCAAGCCGCTCAGCGTCACGGCTGTGAAAGTATTGCATTTACTTACAATGATCCGGTCATTTTCATGGAATACGCCGTTGATACCGCCCAAGCTTGCCATGAATTGGGTATATCTAGCGTTGCCGTGACGGCTGGCTATATCTGCGACAAACCAAGAACGGAGTTCTTTCGTTATATGGACGCCGCTAATGTTGATCTAAAAGCCTTTACCGAGCGCTTTTACCATAAGATCTGCAGTGGCCACTTAGCGCCAGTACTCGATACCCTACTTTACCTACAACATGAAACCGATGTGTGGTTTGAAATTACCACACTGCTGATCCCCGGGGAGAACGACAGCACCTCCGAGTTGGAGGCCCTCACTCGTTGGGTGTGCGACAACTTAGGCTGTGATGTGCCGATTCATTTCAGTGCCTTTCATCCCGATTTCAAAATGTTGGATAAACCACAAACACCGATCAGTACCATTCAAAAAGCCAGAGAAATCGCACTCAAAAATGGTCTTAACTACGCTTATGTCGGCAATGTGTACGATGAGGAAGGGGACAGCACCTATTGCCCACATTGTAAGAAGAAGGTGCTAGCAAGAAATTGGTATCAGCTTGGCGATCGCCACTTAACCGATGACGGTAAGTGTGAGTACTGTGGTTACCAACTCGCCGGCCGCTTTGCTCCTCTCAAGAAACCATTTGGACGGCATAGGATCCCCATCTCAATACGATAGCTTATCTCTTAGCAGGGCAACCTATTAATGGCTAAGTATTGAGCGATATAGCCCGGCAATGCGTAAGATAATCGTCGATAACCCAGGTTTACATGGAGGTAAAATGGAAAGCCCGCTTGTTGTACTAAAGCACGCGACAAAGAGTTTTGTGGATGGCAAGGAGACCCATCACGTATTAAATGGCCTCGATTTTTCGCTGCTTCCCAGCGCAAGCATCGCACTCACTGGCGCCAGTGGTAGTGGCAAAAGCACGTTACTCAATATCATTGCCGGCTTTGAACCACTCACGAGTGGAGAGTTGCTGTTGAGTGGGCACAACACCGCAACATGGAAAGATCCACAATGGAGCCGCTTTCGATACCAGCAACTCGGCGTGGTCTTTCAGCAATTCAATCTATTAACGCCACTAAACGTAAAGCAAAATATCGCCTTCCCTCTCAACCTAAACCAGCAACCTTGGAATGATTGGTGTGATCATCTTGTGGGCGCGCTTGGCATCAGCCAACTGCTCAGTCGGCACGTCTCTTCCTTATCCGGTGGACAACAACAACGCGTGGCCATCGCTCGAGCATTGGCGCATCAACCTCAGCTTTTACTGGCTGACGAACCGACCGGAAACCTCGACCAAAAAGCAGGATTAGAGGTAATGCAACTGCTTACCGAGATCGCTAGCCAAGGCAACACCGCCATTATATTAGTGACCCACAGCTTAGAGTGTGCCGACTTTATGCAGGCTCGCTGTCACTTGCAAAATGGCCACCTTTTCACCGCTCCTTTGAATCATGAGTCGCAGCATGAATCCTACTAGGCTCATACACACGAAACTCACCCTCCAATTGTTTGCTGCTCATTATCGACAAGCGCCACTTCAGGCTGCCGCCATTTTGATTGGCATCGTGCTTGCGGTGACCTTATTTGTTGCAGTGCAAGCCATTAACCTCAATGCTAAACGTAGCTATGCCCAGTCCACAGAACAGCTCAGTATTCAAGCGCAAAACCTGATCATTCCCCCAGCAGGTCAACGATATTTGTCAGAGTCACTCTACTTCTCACTGCGTCACAAGGGATTAAGCGCGGCATTGCCCATCATTGAAGGACGCGTTCGCGATGAACAAGGCCGCCGCTGGTCAGTGCAAGGCAGTGAGTTAGTCGCCGCCATTACGTCTCGCCTTCGCTCTGCAGCAGACAACAAGAGAGCAGAGGATCCACAACCCATTTCACTTTCCAGCGATGCACTTCCATTGGCCCAATTAATGGCGGGAGAACCCATCGTGATGATGAGCCAATCACAACATCAAAGCGTTGGTGAAGCCGAGTACCTCACTCTGGACAGCGTGGAAACCAAAGTCACTGTCCTACCTGATGAATGGCAGTTAGGTAGCCGAATGCTAATGGATATTGGCTTTGCACAACGGTTACTGAACAAGCAAGGTAAGCTCAGTTACATTGCAGTTTTTGATACGGGTAAGGACACGCAAGCAAAATGGCAGAACCTGATTGGCGAGCAAGGGCAATGGATCACCAATACCCAAAGCACAGACCTTGGTTCCCTGACCGACAGCTTTCATCTCAATCTGACAGCAATGAGCTTATTGGCGTTTTTGGTTGGCTTATTTATCGCTTACAACGGCGTGAAATACAGCTTGCTCAAACGCAATCGTCTGTTAGTTCAAATCCAGCAAGCTGGTGTTGCTCCTATGATTGTGTTCTCCGCACTGCTGATTGAATTAACCATGTTGGTGACGATCGGCGCGACACTTGGCTTCGTTTTAGGCATGCAACTGAGCCATTGGCTCCACCCCACAGTGGCCCTGACGTTAGAACAGCTTTACGGTGCAACCTTACTGCCTGGGACTTGGCAGTGGCAATGGTGGGCGCAGGCTCTGATACTCACTTTAGCCGCCACGCTACTCGCCTGTTGGCAGCACTTTAAACAGCGTGTTCGCCAACCGCTTTCTTCTCATGGAGGCTTTTACCAAACGCCAGAAAACGCCAACGAAAACCAACTGTTTGTCGTTGGCATTGTGCTAACTCTGTTGTCATTCACCGGATTATGGCTAAGCGAACATCACCGTTTTACCATGGTTTGGGTGGGAGTGTTGGTAATATCCATTCCGCTTTATCTTCCTAAAACCCTTAGCGTATTGGCGCAATGGAGCGAACAACGCACCACATCAGGCTTACTCAAATATCTGTTTGCCGAGCTACGTGAACTGATTTCTCCACTCTCACTCGCCATGATGGCATTACTTCTCGCCATCACCGCTAACATGGCCATGAACACCCTTGTCGGCAGCTTCGAATCCACCTTAAAACAGTGGCTCGAACAAAGACTGCATGCCGATATTTTTGTCAGCCCGTCCCAAAAAGATATCGCCAATGTTGAGCGCGCATTAGAGCAATTCAACAACGTCGAACGAGTCTATAAACAGTATTATGTTGATGACAACTTGCAAGGCTTGCCGATATTACTCGGCACCAAAGACACCGCCACCTTAGAGCAGACCATGGTGTTTCAATCGCACGTTCCTAATTTCTGGCCGCTCTTTTATCAAGGGAAGTTAGTCGCAATAAGTGAACCGACGGCCGTAAAACTCGGATTGTCACTAGGGGAGGAACTCAATCTCACATCAGTGAAAAATACTAACCTCACTATTGGGGCTATTTTCCATGACTACGGTTCACCCAATGGTGAAGTACTCATTGCACCGAGTTTATGGCGTAAAAGTGGCTTTACGGATTTGCCCACCAGCCTTGGTATCAAGGTCACTGGCGATCAACAAACCGCATACGACCAAATACGTGATCAACTCAATCTGCACCCAAGTCAGCTCTACGATCAAGCGCAAATCAAATCCATCGCCTTAGCGATCTTCTCGCAAACTTTTGCCATTACTCGCGCATTAAATGGGGTCACTTTACTGGTAGCAATGATCGGCCTGTTCAGTGCCTGTTTTATGTTGCTTGATGCTCGAAAGGCCGCAGTGGCAAGGTTGTATGCTTTAGGCGTCAACCGTCGAAAGTTGATGGCAATGGCCATCGGCCAAATCGTGGCTTTGGTGGCGTTTACGCTCGTTATAGCCTTACCTTTAGGTGCGATGGTTGGCTATGTGCTCACTGATATTGTCACCTTGCGAGCTTTTGGCTGGAGCTTGAATTACCTATGGAGTTGGAGTGACGCACTCAGTATCGCCGCCATCACTATTTTGGTTGCTGTGATTGCCACCTTGATCCCACTTTGGCGCTTGGTGAGCAAACCGGTCGTGTCCAGTTTACAGAGCGAGGTATTGTGATGAATCAATCAGTAAAAGCGGCGGCTTTCCTCCTTGGCTCTTTATCACTGATCGGCTGTGAAGAGTCACCACCGCAAAACATGGGAGCATTAATGAACGGAAGTGACGCTCAAACCGAGGATGGCCAATTTACTCCAGTAGTGAAAGGCACCGAACTCACGTTCCCTGCCGATCATCAGGCACACAACGATTTTCGCCATGAGTGGTGGTATTTAACCGCGAATCTAATCGATGAAGATGGCAATCCACTCGGCCTACAGTGGACACAGTTTCGTTTTGCAACCTCACCTCAAGCTGAAAGCAGCAACACCGATAACGCCAGTGCATGGCAAAGTCAGCAGATCTACATGGCGCACAGTGCTGTTACAACCAAAGACAAACATTACGCCGATGAAAAATGGTCTCGCGGCCACAAACAACTGGCAGGCATAGAAGGCGCACCGTTCAGAGCTTTCCTTGATAACTGGCAATGGCACTCACAAACTGACGACCTATTCCCTGCCAATTTAAAGGTCGATTCAAGTCTGTTTAGCTACTCATTAAATCTTACCAGCTCTGCACCTTATCAAAAACAGGGCGTTCAAGGCTACAGCACCAAAAGTGCAAATGGTCAGGTCGCATCGTATTATTATAGCCAACCATTTATTGATGTTTCAGGCGAAGTCACCATTGATGGAAAAACGCACCAAGTGTCCGGCAAAGGTTGGATTGACCGAGAATGGAGCTCACAATTCTTACTCGATTCGCAACAAGGTTGGGATTGGTTTGCGTTGAGGTTGAGTGACAAAACCAGTTTGGTGACGTTCCAACTGCGTGATTCAATAACGGGTGAAGCAAGCTATTCCAACGCAAGATTGATGCAGAAAGACGGTTCTGGCATTGCCATTAAGCAAAAAGACATCCGCTTAAAGTCGACCAAGCAAACGGAAATTCAAGGACACCGTTATCCAACGGAATGGCAAATATCCATTCCAACTCAACAAATTGAAGTGACGGTTTCAGCACTGAACCCCAATGCAAAGATGCCGCTTTCTGTGCCTTATTGGGAAGGTCCGGTACGCATTAAAGGCACTCATTCTGGAACGGGATATATGGAACTGACAGGATATTGAAAATTGTGACATTTCACCCATTAGGGGAATTGATAGCGATTATGTTGAAGAGCAGTCGTATACCCAAGTGACTTCAAGAAGCAGGATTCAGAGCAAATCGCCTTGGATATGTATCCTCGCTAATGTTCCTAGTTCACCCCAGCAAAACCAAGTGATAAACTCGGCCTCTATTTCATTGAATGATTAAAAGGAAATGTGATGAACCCGATTCTTGCAATGCTGAAAGAGAACAACATCAGTGATGAGAAGATCCATGAGATTTTTCAGACTCTAACGCAGAACCCTTTTGCAGCAATGGCAACAATCAGTCAACTAGGTTTGCCTCAAGATAAATTGCAGATGTTGATGGCGCAAGTCATGCAAAACCCTACGCTAATTAAAGAAGCAGTCGAAGAGTTGGGATTGGATTTCTCAAAAGTTGAAGAGGCAAAAGAGAAGCTTCAGAGCAACAACCTGAACAGCTAAGCTTTTTGCGCTAATAATAATCGAAAGGCCGTTAGAATCCTCAGTTTGAGGATCTTAGCGGCTTTTTTGATCGCTTCCCCCAGATAAAACGAAGAAATCCAGCTCAATAGTTCCTTATCAAACTCATTCTCTCGTGAAATGGCTCTGGCTTCCCTCTGCAGCATGTGTACTTTATTTGAGAATGCTCACATTCTTTACTTGACAAAATGGCTACATAATAATTACAGCTCGCAAACACCCCCTCATTAGTCAATAATCAAACCATATGCAATATGTTTAACTATTGACAATACAAATACTAAGGAAGTGCTCAGATGAAATGGATTTTATTGGTGCTATGCATTGTTTCGCTGCCCACAAAAGCAATTTTTCTAGGGGAAGAAGTTGAAGAAAACTTCGATTTCATGGCGTCTGTCCGCTCAAGTGTCTTTGCCGAGGATCACGCCTGTGGCGGAATCATCTTAACAGAGCGCTGGATTCTGACGGCAGCCCACTGTTTGGTTGCTTCGCAATCGAGTCTGGAGGGGTCTACCGACAACCCAGAGGATTTCACACTGTATGATGTAGCAAAACCAAAAGAAATATCGGTTACGGTTGGACAGAGAGACCTTAATGCTGTTGAGATTGCGGATATTTTTAATGTTACTCATGTCGTGATCCACCCAGACTATCACCCCCTAATGACAACATCAAAAGATTACCCAACGGATGACTCGGCAGATGACTCAGCAGATGAATCTATGGATGAGTCGGGAGATGGGAATACCTCAGAAGAGCAACTAGTAACGACCGCCTATCAAAATGATATTGCCCTGCTTTACGTTGAACGCCCAATCCCTATCACGCCTAACATAGAACTCGTTGATAGCGAAGTTTATCAAAAGCTAATGGCTCTGGATGAAGAGTGGGATCCGGCAGCACCAGTGCCTAATGTCATGGTTGCGGGCTGGGGAACTGGAGAAAAAGATACAGTATTAAAACAAACAAGAATTTCTTACCTTCCTATCGAAGTGTGTTTTGAACGCTTAGAGTCGGCAGAGGATCTACCAAAATACATTGCTTCTCCTTTTGATGCATCCAAGTTGTGTACGCTTCCTACGGAACTCGAAAACATTGGCGACAATGCATACGGAAATGGCGCATGCGTGGGCGATACTGGCGGGCCATTACTCTATCAAGCAGATGATCAAAATTTCTTAGTCGGCATTATTAGTGCCGGACCTATCATCAACTCAGTTTGTAGCTCTGTTACCCTCCCAACATGGTACACCAATGTAAACACTTATCTGGATTGGCTGTCTGGCTATTTGTCAGCACCACAACCACCAAAAGAAGTCGTATCCAAGCCTAACTTCATTTTGTTGCAAGAAGAAGAAAGTGAAGACGCCACGGACACAGAAGGTGATTCTGACACCGAAGCCGGAGGTAACGAAGATGACTCGTCGGTAAATGATGAGCAGTGTGATTCCGACGGCAATTTTGTTATTGGCTCCACCGAAGGAACATTTGCCTGTGAGTCAGAAGAAAGTGGCGGTGCAATCAATTGGCTCTATGCTCTATTACTAGTGCTGTCTAGAAGATTCTGGCTACGTCATGTCAAAAAGCCGAGTGCACCATCAAAATAAACTCACGGCACGGCTAACTGGAGACCGACATGACTTAGCTCTTACAGCTCCTGCCCGGTTAATTTTGTCCAATTCAAAGGCCGCTATCTCCTCAGTTTGAGGGCCATTAGCGGCCTTTTTATTACCTGATAATCATAGTCGCTCTCAACGTCTCACTTCTTATTTTGACTCTGCATGGCTATGCGGTAGGCTTTGAGCTTAGAAAACGGGATGAATAGACCAAGGAAATACTGCAATGCGCATCGATTATCACCAACGGCTGATTCCTGTGATTCGTTACTTGGAACAGAATTTCAATGAGCCATTAAACCTGCCAGAAGTGGCCGCGCTGGCGAACCTGTCTCAATATCATTTTCACCGTACCTTTAAAGCCGTGCAGGAAGAGACGTTAGCAGATTTCATCGGGCGGTTGCGCTTAGAAGCCGCTGCGGATGAGTTGTTCAAATCCAAACAATCGGTACTTAACATCGCCTCTCCTTACATCGAAACGACCTATCAAGTTAAATAGGAAATGGCTATCAATAGGATAGTTACAAGCGATTTTCCTTAAACACACTCCGATGAGAATATACTTTCCGAAAGCAACAACAACTCAGCTTAAAACATTCAAAGGAAAGTAAATTATGATTAATACTCAAATTAAACCATTTGCAGCTACAGCGTACAAAAACGGCGAATTCGTTGAAGTAACAGAACAAGACGTTCTAGGTAAATGGGCAGTATTCTTCTTCTACCCAGCAGACTTTACGTTTGTATGTCCAACAGAACTGGGCGACCTAGCAGACCACTACGAAGAACTACAAAAACGTGGAGTAGAAGTTTACTCAGTATCAACTGATACACACTTCACTCACAAAGCATGGCATGACAGCTCAGACACTATCGGTAAGATTCAGTACTACATGCTTGGCGACCAAACAGGCAACATCACAAACAACTTCGGTGTGATGCGTGAAGGTCAAGGTCTTGCAGACCGTGCAACGTTCCTAATCGACCCAGAAGGTACTATCCAAGCAATGGAAATCACTGCTGAAGGTATCGGCCGTGACGCAGAAGACCTACTACGAAAAGTGAAAGCAGCTCAATACGTAGCAGCGCACCCAGGCGAAGTTTGCCCAGCTAAATGGAAAGAAGGTGAAGAGACATTAGCTCCATCACTAGACCTAGTTGGCAAAATCTAAGCCACTGAAATTTAAGTTCTAATCAGTTCCGATTTCCTTTTTCTGATTAGAACTGAATAAGAGAGCACTTCAGGTTAGATACCTTGACGACCTTCTGCCTGATTTGCTCTCTCCCCCTCAGGTTTTATCTACAGTAACCACTTTTTAATATTTTTAAGGTAGTAACAGCTATGTTAGACCAAGCGATCCAACAACAACTCAAACAATATCTGGCTAATGTAAAAGAAGAAGTTCGTTTAGTGGTTAGTCTAGATGAAAGCAAAGCATCGAAGGATATTCTATCTCTAGCGAACCAAATCGCAGAGATGAGCGACCTAATCACCGTTGAACGTGACGACAACACAAGCGCACGTAAACCAGTGATGGCGGTAACTAACCCAGCAAAAGGTACAGCACTACGCTTTGCAGGATTGCCAATGGGTCACGAATTTACCTCTCTCGTATTGGCACTGCTTCACTCTGGCGGTCACCCAATCAAACTAGAGCAGGAAGTCATCGAGCAAATCGCAGCACTAGACAAAGAGCTAGACGTAGAAATCTTCATTTCACTGTCGTGTCAAAACTGTCCGGACGTGGTTCAAGCGTTCAACATGATGGCGGCGATCAATCCGAAAGTAAAAGCAACCATGATCGACGGTGGTTTGTTCCAAGATGAAGTGAAGAAGCGTGACATCATGGCAGTACCAAGCGTATTCGTGAACGGTGAGCTATTCGGTCAAGGTCGTATGTCTCTGACTGAAATCCTAAACAAAGTGGATGACGGCGCGAGCGAGAAAGCCGCGAAAGCACTGAGCGAAAAAGACCCATACGACGTACTTGTTGTCGGCGGTGGTCCTGGTGGTAGCGCAGCTGCTCTATACGCCGCTCGTAAAGGTATTCGTACTGGCGTTGTCGCTAAACGCTTTGGTGGTCAGGTTATGGACACCATGGCAATTGAGAACTTCATTTCGGTAAAACGCACTGAAGGTCCAAAACTGGCAACTGACCTAGCAGAACACCTAAAAGAATACGACGTAGACGTCGTGACTGAACAACAAGCAGAGAAGCTGATGGGCGCTGCACACACAGAAGATGGTTTGATTCATATTCAACTTGAAAGCGGCGCAACGCTGAAGAGTAAGAGTGTCATCCTTAGCCCTGGTGCACGCTGGCGTGAAATGAACGTTCCGGGTGAGCAAGAGTACCGCAACAAAGGCGTCGCGTACTGCCCACACTGTGACGGTCCATTGTTCAAAGGCAAGAAAACCGCGGTTATCGGTGGTGGTAACTCAGGCATCGAAGCCGCTATCGACCTTGCTGGTATCGTAGAACACGTAACGGTTCTTGAATTCGCAGACGTACTTCGTGCAGACCAAGTGCTTATCGACAAAGCGAATTCACTACCAAACGTAGACATCATTACGATGGCACAAACCACAGAAGTCGTGGGTGACGGCACTCGCGTAACCAGCTTGAAGTACAAAGACCGCAACACAGATGAAATCCAAGAGATCGAACTGTCAGGTATCTTTGTCCAAATCGGTCTAGTGCCAAACACCGAATGGCTAAAAGATTCAGAAGTAGCGCTATCTGAGCGTGGCGAAATTGAAGTCGGTAGCCGTGGCGATACTAGCCTAGAAGGTGTCTTCGCAGCGGGTGACGCTACAACCGTTCCTTACAAACAGATCATCATTGCGATGGGGGAAGGTGCAAAAGCAAGCTTAGGCGCATTTGACTACCTGATCCGTAAGCAAGGTTAATCTCCAGTTTCTTAAGCACAAAGCGCACGGTGCTGTGTTTTCTTCCCTGGAAAACCAATCGGGGCACCGTGACAGCGATGAGTAACAAGAAATAAATGCAAAAACCTAGAAGCCCAAAAACTTTGCCAGCAGATATTAACTGCTGGCTTTTTTTGTTTCTTGATGAAATCATATTATATTCAAATAGATACCGCACCCAAGCTCCATATAACGTCATATGGGAAAGAAACCGGAAAAACTGATCCAGCCCACATGATTTGTCCCATTCAAACCACCAGCATCACTGCACGCTTCAAGCAGATTCTGAATACTCGCTTTGGCTCTTTCAGAATGACATCGCGAGTCCTATGCTCAATCCCACTGCGTCATTCCGTACAGCGACGAAGGAGCATGATACGGAATCTACTTACCGCAAGCATCTGTAAAAACAATTCGCAAAAGGCCATAACAAGCAATAGTTTGAACCAAATCGCAAGTACATAATCCATTCAACATAAAAAAATGAAAAAGCCCTTTACCTCCACTTAACTTGAGGTTTTAACCTATTCTTCGTTGGTTAAAAAATGACAAAGGAGCAAACCATGATCCAACTCGAACATGTGAACTTAGTGGTTAAGGACATCCCTGAAATGTTAAAGTTTTACCAAGCGGCATTTCCACATTGGTATGTGCGTGACGAAGGCAAAGGCGAATGGAGCGGAAAACCAAGAAACTGGATCCACTTTGGTGATGAGTACCAATACATTGCGATGAGCGATCATGGCGAAGGGAAGAATCGCGATCTAAGCGGTTATCAAGTCGGGCTAGCGCATTTCGCGTATGTGACCAACGACATTGATGGCGTGACGAAAAGACTGGTTGAAGCAGGTTATCAAATTGCCAACCCCGGCGCTGAAGAACCATACCGTAAGAACGTCTATTTTGTTGACCCTTCAGGCTTTGAAATCGAATTTGTCGAATACCTTTCAGACGACCCAAAGCTGCGTAACTTATCGAACTGAAACAATAGGTAGATTCGGCTCACTATCCCTCCTCTTATATTCAACATCGACGATGCCAAAATACTGGGCTCGAAGGGGAGGATTGCTATACGACAGATACAAAAAAGGCCGCTAATAATAAGCGACCTTCTATATTCTTTTAAGCTTACACAGCTTCGCCTAATTAAAGAGCGATAACGTTGCTAGCTTGTGGGCCTTTTTGACCTTGTTCAACTTCGAAAGACACTTTTTGGCCTTCTTTCAGAGTTTTGAAACCTTCAGAAGCGATAGAACGGAAGTGAACGAATACGTCAGCGCCGCCGTTATCTTGAGTGATGAAACCGAAGCCTTTCTCTTCGTTGAACCATTTTACGATACCAGTATTTGAATTAGACATGTTATGCCCCTATTAGTTTATTTTGAGTAAAAGTTCATTATTAACAATATGTTAATGAGTTGAATTATATCATGATACGCTAAAATAAAAGGGAAACATCTAACTACAAAAATGGTTATTTCGTAGTGGAAGCTTTACTTGTACTTGATGCTGCATTTAATAACTCTTTGAACAACTGCGCGGTATACTAGCAGAAGCATAAATTTCATACAACTACTTTTTTACTTTTTCAATGAATCCTAACTTCTTTAGCTCTACAAGGGCTAAGTAACTCACTCGAGCACGCCTAACACGCGATCTTCTTTCACTAAATCAAACTTTTTCCGTCACCTAAATCACTTTAGAGAAAAAGTCTGACATCGCTAGTAGAAGCAGTAACCATCGGTGTCCTTCTGGCCCCAATGGTAAACAACGTGTGTGTACCCTAGCCCTCTGCTTCCAAATATAGGATCAGTTTTAGCACTTGTCACCCCTTCCAATTTATAACTAACCTCGAGATGCGTGATTCAGTGAGAATGCGTTGCTTGTACGACCACTTTATTTCGGCTGCCACTGATTCGAGGTAACCAAACGATCCATCACTTTGCTGATTGCTTGATGGGCTTTATCAATCATCATATCGATGTCTGCACGAGTAGTAATCAACGGCGGTGCAAAGCCAAGAATATCGCCATGTGGCATGGCACGGGCAATTAAACCTTGCTCTAGACAAGCGGCGGCGATTTGGGAACCCACTTTCAAGTTTGGATCGAAATGTTCACGATTGCGCTTATTTGCAGAGAACTCTAAGGCATGCAACATGCCCACACCACGAGAGTCCCCCACCAGCGGATGGTCACTGAATGTGTCGGCCATTCGTTGCTGTAAATAGGCCCCGACTTCTGCGGCGTTACTCACTAAGCCCTCTCGCTCAATGATGTCTAAATTGCAGTTTGCCGCTGCCGCTCCCATTGGATGACCGGAATAGGTGTAACCATGACCGATTGCTCCCCATTGTTCAGTTCCGTTTTCGAGTACATGCCACACTCGCTCACCAACTATCACTCCAGATAACGGTTGGTAGGCCGATGTAAGCCCTTTCGCGACTGTCATCAAATCCGGTTTCATATCATAATGTATCGAGCCAAAACTCGCGCCAAGACGACCAAAGCCGCACACCACTTCATCGGCAATTAAAAGCACATCATATTTATCTAATACTTTACGGATTGCCGGCCAATAGCCTCGCGGAGGTGGCACTATTCCTCCCGTTCCCAGCACAGGTTCTGCAATCATCGCGGCAACGGTGTCTGGCCCTTCTGCAAGAATCCGTGTTTCAAGTTGATCAGCACAATACTGCGAAAAATCTAACTCAGATAAGCTCTCATCTTCTCGGCGATAATAGTAAGGGGCAAGCGTATGTTTGATCCGGTCTAGTGGCAGGTCAAAGTGCGCATGAAAAAGGGGGAGTCCGGTCATCGAACCAGAAGCAATGCTAGAGCCGTGATAACCACGATCGCGTGAGATGATTTTTTTCTTCTCTGGTCGTCCACGCACATTGTTGTAATACCACACCAGTTTAAGCTGAGTTTCATTGGCATCACTTCCTGACATGCCATAATAGACTCTGCTCATGCCCTCTGGTGCCATTTTAATGATGCGATCAGAGAGTTTAACCAGTGCTTCGTTGGTGTGCCCCACATAGGTATGGTAATACGCCAATTGCTTTGCCTGCTCATAAATGGCCTCTGCCATTTCTAGTCGGCCATAACCGATATTGACACAATACAATCCAGCAAAACCGTCTATTAACTCCGTTCCTTCTGAGTCGGTGATACGAATGCCGCTTGCACCTGTGATGATTCTCCCCGGCAATTCCCCACAGGCATATTGCTTTAGATGCGTTGAGGCGTGAAATACGCGTTGACGATCGATATCCAATAGTTGTTGCGTTTTGTCATTCATGATTTTCCCCTTGCGCCTTCACGCAGCCGTGAGAACTTACGACTCCTTTAAATACTCAGATGTATCGATCATTATGGTATCGATACCCATATGAATGAGTACTCAAAGTCATAGAAATCCGACATATAGATACACTGTAGAGGAGGAAATATTCCGAATATTTCTGATGACGCCAAAGAGGAGGACAAAACTTTCTGTTTAAGAGGAAAATACATGCATTTTTTTCTGCACACCGTTACGCGAGGCTAACCATTTAAAGTGAGCGAGTTTGGATTGATGTCTAAAGAGACAGAATGGCTTTTAATGGTTTTCGTCACGATGTAGGTAAAGTAGCGTTCAATGCCGACTTCTGAATCTAACCAGTTATCGATCAACCGTTGGTATTGATCAATGTCTTCCGATTGAACTTTGAGGATATAATCGATGCCGCCGCCAGTGGCGTAACAATCTGTCACCTCTGGGGTATGTTGTACCAGTTGTTCAAAGCGTCTGAAGGCTTGGGCGCTATGTTCTTTTAGCGTCACTTCAACCATCACTGAGGTGTGTTTAAACAACACATCCGTATTTACTTTTGCTCCGTAACCTTCAATGATACCAGCCTCTTCGAGCTTTTTGACACGCTCCCAGCAGGGGCTGACTGACAGGTTAATCGCTTCGGCAAGGTGGGATTTGGTAATGCGCCCATTATCATGAAGAATTTGTAGAATTTTAACGTCATAACGATCAAGACGCATGGTTACCCCTCCTTATCATGGGAGTATAAGTGTTGTTCATCACCGTCTTCGCCCATCACTACAACCCTCTTCTTCCCTACTTTTCTGCGGCTCAAGTTGAATGAAGTGACTCTAATGTTTAATGAATAAGTGGCGAGGGAAATCACACAAGGTTTTTGCGCCCTCTTTTGTGATCACAATACTCTCTGTGGTTTCTAATCCCCAGTCCTCAAACCATAACCCCGGCATAAAGTGGAATGTCATGCCTTCTTCAAGGGGTGTCCCATCGGTGTCTCGTAAACTCATGGTTCGCTCGCCCCAGTCTGGCGGGTAGCTCAAGCCGATAGGGTATCCGCAGCGCGCTCCCTCGCGTGAGAACCCCGCCTTGTCCAGAACCTGATTGAGTGCATTGGCGATATCTGCGCAGGTGTTTCCTAGTTTCGCAACTTCCAACCCCGCTTCAATACCACGTGTCAGCGCTTCGTCGGCGCGCTTAAATTTGTCATCGGGTTCACCCAAAAAAATAGTACGAGAAAGCGGGCAATGGTAGCGGCGGTGAGCCCCAGCGATTTCAAAGAAGGTGCCTTCCCCTTTTTGAAACGGCCGGTCATCCCAGGTCAGATGCGGCGCAGAGGCGTCAGAACCGGAGGGCAATAACGGCACAATGGCGGTGTAATCGCCAAAATGTTCTTCATGGCCAAGTACCGCTTGTCGGTTAATTTCAGCCACGAGGTGGTGCTTTGGCAGGCCAGGTTCAATCATCTCAAACGCGACCCGGTGCATGTTCTCGACAATACGCGCCGCGCGATACATATACGCTAACTCTTGATCCGATTTTACAGCGCGGCACCAGTTCACTAAGCCTGTTGCATCTAATAATCGAGCATTAGGTAGGTGAGTGGTCAGCGATTCGTAAGCCGTGGCACTGAAGTAGTAATTATCTTTTTCCACACCGATACGGCCGCGATCCCAAAGCCTTGGCTCGAGTACGCCCTCAACTAAGCAATCCATCGGATGGAGCGGTGGGTTCATCACATAGTGATCGGGATAGTAGGTTATATTCTCCGCTGACATATACGCTGTTCGATATGCCCCGTTAGCATCTTGACAACGCCCAAACCAAACAGGCTCTCCCGTCGTTGCCACCACCACGCATTGAGGCACATAGAAAGACCAACCGTCATACCCGGTTAACCACGCCATATTCGACGGGTCGTGGATGATCAAAAGATCCAGTTCCTGCTCTTCCATCGATAACCGAACTTTCGTTAGCCGATCCTGGAACTCATCCAGTGAAAAATGCAAAGCAACGCCTCTCATGCTTTCTCCTTACGAAAAGTCCAACGCCTTAAGGCCTTCGGAGACGTTGAGGTATTTCTACCTTTGGGCCAGTTGATTCCACCAGCCTGCCGTACTCATGCCACTCACCACTGCGTTATCACGAAACTCATTTCAGGGGGTGCTATTACCCTCCCTTGCTATATACAAACATGTCAATAACTCCAATTATGGTGCATTTTTTGTAATTGCACTGAATATAAAAAGAAAAAACAAATAGGCTGATAAAAGTGACGAGCGAACAAGGGAAAACGAGCAGAACAAAGACTGCGTAAAATGAAGAAAAAAGAGAGAAAGAACGAGAAGATTCGTCCGCTAAGAACAGAGCTAGTAGCATGAGATTGGCGTTGTAGTCAGCTCAACCTTCCCTCACGTCGCCCATGTTCAATCGTGCAGTAATCGCAACAACGACACTCTATTCAAATATCAGAGCATGACCGACTGATAACTCTCTACAATCTGAGCAACGTCTTTTTTGTTGCCCTGCAGGATCCGGTTGTAATGGTTTAGGGTTTTGTCCAAATACTCTCTGCTCAACCGCGTTTGTTCTTCATTGGCGGCCAACCAAATTTTATCACCGACTAAGCTCACTTTTGCTTGCGAACTCTGCTGAGATGAAACATAGATAATTTCATAAAATCGGTGATTTTCTTTTACCAACACCTCGTCTTTTAAGCCAAAGTTGCGTTGATTCAAAACATGGCGCAGCTTAAATTGGTGATGAACAGGGCACAGAATAAAATCGATATCGAGTGTTGGGTATTGCTGATGTATGGCTTGTACAAACTCGGCGATCAAATCCCCGCCAACACCAGCGATGATCACCAAATGTTTACCCGGATATTGATGCAAAGGCAATGTCGCCACATCCAAACAGTGCACATGCCAAGCTGCTGATGTGTCGGAGTAAAAGCGCTGCAGCTTGCTCTCCACTGCCGATACCAACGGCTCGACAATATCGACAAAATGGATATTCGGTGCGATGTCACTATTGAGTAAAGCGGTACCGAGCAACCCATGATCGCAGCAGCAATCCCAGATATGAGTATAGTTAGGCTCTACAAGTTGTACTATTTGATTGAGTCGTTTACTGAGTTTCAAGAGTGGAATCGCCGGAAAATAAAGACCGACGTATTGTAATCACTTTAAGCCAATTGTGAATGTTAAATAATCAACTCATGTCCAAAAAAAACGCCGCGTTGTTAGCGTGGCGTCAGATTGCTGACGAACCCCACTTTAAAAAGTGGGGTTCTTTCGTATGAGCGGCGGCTGCAAGCCAACATAGCATTTGCACGTTCTTCAGCCCACAGAAGCGAGCATAACGGTGCCTGTGATACCTTATCTCCATCTGTAGGTCTTCCGTCCATACGCTGAAAGGCACATTTGGTTTGCTCTATCTACGACATTTGTATAGATATGCCGAGTAATCACCTTTTTCATGTTCTTACTCTGAGTACACTCATCTCTCTGTGGGCAGAACGCACACTCTTTCGGGTCTGTTGTAGATAAAGTGCCATTTCTTGAACGTATTCTTTGTTCGTGACGGTCTTCGGTAACCGAACAGGGTCAACAAGTTGGCGACCATTGTCTTTACAGTAGAGGTGAGCGACTTCGAGTTCGTAATGTTGAGGAGCAGGCTCTGAAGCATATTGGAGTACCCATATTTCGATACCCCTATTAGATCAAAGGCCCAGCCTGATGGTTCCAACCACAAATTTTATTTGACTCGTGGCGCGTGGCGCTTCGGTTTACTTTGAAACTGCTTAATGCTTTTTTTGCTATTCGTGCGTCGATTTGCTTTCTTGTCTCTCGGCGCACGTTTGCTTTCGCCGGTAGATGGCTGATCAGTGACAGGAAATCCCTCTAAATCTTGCACTGGCAGTTCACGCTGCGTCAGATTGCGAATGGCGGTTAGGGCCTCCATTTCACCATGGCAGACGAGCGACATCGCCACACCTTGCTTTCCTGCTCTCGCGGTGCGGCCTACTCTATGTACGTATGTCTCAGCGTGCATTGGCAGCTCAAAGTTAATCACGACAGGAAGCTGTTCAATATGAATGCCGCGCGCGAGTAAGTCCGTTGCGATCAGTACGTTCGTTTCACCACTTTTAAACTCAGTGAGCGCGGCTTCACGCTCGGCTTGGCTCTTATTCCCATGTAGTGCATTGGTTGAGATGCCCGCTTTGTTCAGCTTTTTCACCAATCCATCCGCGTTCTCTTTAGCACCAATAAACACCAACACCTGCGACCATGCATTTTGCTTGATTAACTCAATCAGCGCTTGGGTTTTACTGCCTTTGTTCACCAAATACAGCGTTTCAACGATATCTTTGTTGATGCTGTTTTCTTTATGCGCAGACACCTGCTTTGGAGAGTGCATCAGCTGCTTCGCTTTTTGCTTCAGTTCATCAGAAAATGTCGCTGAGAACATCGCCGTTTGACGCTTGCTTGAGATTTGGGCGGCAATACTTTGCACATCAGGCCAAAAGCCCATGTTGAGCAGGCGATCGGCTTCATCCAGGATAAGGTAACCAACACGGTTTAAGTCCAAGCCATGCTTGATAAGGTCAACTAAACGGCCTGTTGTTGCGACAAGAATAGCAGGGTTGTTCGCGAGCGCCTGCTGCTGTGGCTCTTTATCTACGCCACCACATAAGCAAACCACACTTAGATCTAAGCTTTGACCAACTTGATTAATCGCGTCACTTACCTGAATCGCTAGCTCTCGTGTTGGCACCAAAACTACCGCTTGTTGGCCAGTATCTGCACTTAGCTTTTCAAGTAACGGGAGGCCGTAAGCTAATGTCTTTCCGCTGCCCGTATTGGCTAATGCCAACACATCTTGGTCTACCAACATTTCAGGAATCACCAATGCTTGAATATCGCTAGGCTTGTTGATCTCTTTTGGCAACGCATGAATAAGCCCTGAGCTCAATGAAAGAGTAGAAAATGACATTTGCTTGGCCCTTTATCTGGAGGCAGTGAAAACGATGAGAGCGTGATAAAACGCAGGCGCGGACTTTATCACAATCTTTTTGGTGAACCACCTTGTTTTAGAAGAGTAAGCCCTTTCCGTTTTCAATGCCTCCCGCAGAGCCTATTATGCTAGCGGTGCGTTTACAGGTAAGAACCTCTAATTGGGTAGTTGTTCTCCGGGTTGCGGATGAACGCGACACCCGATAACAGCACATTGAGGTCTGGTCGAGCAAAAGGCCCATTGGAGATATCGATGGCCTGCACCAGCCTCGAGATGCTTAGTTCCGCGAGAATGACTTGATATAAAGACGAAGCAGCGATTAACGATGAAAATCTAACGTATTCATTAAAATTAAGAACGCCACTCCTCGAGAGTGGCATTCTGTACTCATTTAAATATCACGTCTCGCACCTCTTAATCGTGTGTTTGGGAAGCAGCGTTCAGGTATTACAACACAGCTTTACGACGAGGTAAGAACACTTCACCAAGCATGCAGCGCACAGAACCTCCGCCAATCGATTCTATGGTAGAAACATCAAACGGCAGCAATTTCCCGTGTGTCGCAAGTTGGTTTCGCTGCGCTGGCGAAAACGCATTGTAGGCAGATTGAGACATTGCAATCACTTTATCGCCGTTAACACTCTCCAACTGAAGAATATTGCCACAAAACTGATTCATCTGTTCCAGAGAAATCGAGATGACTTGCTTATCTTTTGCGAGTGATTTAATCACGAAGCGGCGCTCGAACTCGGGGATCACTTCATCACAAATGACACAAAACTGCTCACCGACCGCCATCATCACGTTGGTGTGATAAATCGGCGCGCCAGAAGGCAGTCGAGTTTGGAAAGAGATCACTCGCTCGTAGCCAATGCGCTTGGTGTACTCTTCTAATACGAGACGATCGCAGCGTTGCGAAAGTGCCGCATAAACCGTTTTATTAAAATGGTCGAAAACCATCACGCCGGTGCTCTCTAGATAGGCTTCATCTTCTACATAGCCTGTCAACGAATCTTGTTGATGCACTACACGTCCAGCATGTGCTAGCGCAGCCACTAAAGCATCTGGGCGCACTTCTTGCCGACGATTTTCACACGCCATAGGAAAAGTATAAAAGCTTCCTTCAGGCGTAGTACTAAACCAGTTATTAGGGAATACAGCATCCGGCGTGGCAACATCTGATGTTGGGTAATCAAATTCAACAACTTGCACACCTTCTTGGCGCAATGCTGCCACCATAGCAGAAAATTCAGACATGGTTTTACGCGACACTTGTTCTTGGCTAAGTGATACTTGGTGTTGAAATTCATTATCTTGTGCCGTTTCGTCATTGAAGCGAAACTCTTTCGGCGGCACCATGACGACACAGTTTGCAGTATGACGCAGAGCACTTTGTATGCTTTCTTTTCTTCCATGTGCATTCTGAGGCACTGATTCGTGTAATAGCATCCAATACATTCCTTCTCACTAGAATGATCAGATTGTAAATTTAATGTTAGGCATGGTTTTGCTGTTTTTATTAATGATTCAATCAATGAAAAGTGATATTTACTGCCAATAACGATTTTTACGCGACTTCTTATTGGGTGAAAGCGAGTTCGTTGTTTTCTAATCAAGGAATATCAAAAACAAGACACCGTTCCCATCACTGTCTATAACCTAATGGTTACATTTCAAAGCCAATCAGTTAGACTACTTTTTCACCCCTCACAACCTAAAATCGTCTACCTTTCTGGCTGGTAGACACAACAATATATCTTACCTCCATTCTCGGAACGCTGCCTCGTCCAGGGTAAAGATGATTTATGAGTTCAATGTCTGAGATGGCACAGTTTTAACTTTAGGATGAGTTATGTTTAAACGATTTGAAGGCTTTACCGAGCCGTTCCCCAGATCCAACCCTGATCAGCCTCCTTCAGGGATCTTTGCTTTTTTGCGTCACTATACTCGAGGCTATGAAAAGCCGCTGATCATCATGTCTTTGATGTCGACGATTGTGGCCATTGTCGAAGTCTCCTTATTTGGCGCAATGGGACAACTGGTTGACTGGCTTTCCACTAGCAACCCAGAGACGTTTTTACAAGACAATAAGGATACTCTGATCTTTTACTGCGCCTTATTGCTAGTCGTCATGCCTTTGTTAGTGGTGTTCTACTCACTGCTAATCCACCAAACCTTGCTTGGCAACTATCCGATGTCAATTCGTTGGCTCGCGCACCGATACTTGCTCAACCAAAGTCTGAACTTTTATCAAGACGATTTTGCAGGGCGTGTTGCGACTAAGGTGATGCAAACTTCCCTTGCCGTTCGAGAAACGGTGATGAAAACAATGGACGTATTCGTCTACGTTTCAGTTTATTTCACCAGTATGATTGTAATACTCGCCGCCTCAGACTGGCGTTTGATGATCCCAATGCTGGTTTGGCTTGCTGCCTACGTGGCGATTCAAATCTACTTTGTACCAAAGCTCAAAAATGTCGCCACAGAACAAGCTGACGCGCGCTCAACCATGACGGGGCGCATTGTAGACAGTTACACCAACATCCAAACGGTAAAACTGTTCTCACACAGCACACGAGAAACTGAGTATGCAGAACAAGGCATGAAAGGCTTCTTAAATACGGTTTACCGCCAAATGCGCTTAGTGACCGGCTTTGATGTGGCCGTTGAAATATCGAACTACATTTTGGTGTTCTCCGTTGCAGCCTTATCCATTTATCTATGGTTAGACAGTGCAATCAGTGTCGGAGCTATCGCCATTGCTATCAGCTTAGCACTACGAATCAACGGAATGTCAATGTGGATCATGTGGGAAGTCGGCGCACTGTTCGAAAACATGGGAACGGTCGTAGATGGCATGAAAACCCTCTCTAAACCAATAGAGATCAAAGACCAACCAGATGCCAACGATCTCAACGTCTCTGAGGGAGGGATTCACTTTGACAACGTGAGTTTCCATTACGGTGAGAAGAAAAGTGTGATCAGCAACCTCAACCTTAACATCAAACCGGGCGAAAAGGTCGGCTTAGTGGGTCGTTCTGGCGCAGGCAAATCAACATTAGTGAACTTACTATTGCGTTTCCATGACGTCGAAGAGGGCTGTATTAAGATTGATGGACAAGAGATATCAAAAGTAACTCAAGATTCACTACGCTCGAAAATTGGGATGGTGACACAAGATACATCGCTGCTGCACCGATCTATTCGCGACAACATCTTGTATGGCAACCCTGATGCAACAGAAGAAGCGCTGCTCAACGCGACCAAGCAAGCACACGCACACGAATTTATCGAGACTCTGACTGACCCATTTGGCAATGTCGGTTACGATGCTCAGGTCGGTGAACGAGGCGTGAAGCTCTCTGGAGGTCAGCGACAGCGGATTGCTATCTCGCGAGTACTGTTAAAAGATGCGCCACTTTTGGTCCTTGATGAAGCAACCTCTGCGCTGGATTCTGAAGTCGAAGCCGCTATTCAGGAAAGTTTAATCGAACTTATGCAAGGCAAAACGGTTATCGCTATTGCACACCGACTGTCGACCATTGCTGCTATGGATCGCCTAATCGTACTTGATAAAGGCAGTATCGTTGAGCAAGGCTCGCACCAAGAATTAATTGCCAATAATGGTATTTACGCTCAACTTTGGGCGCATCAAACCGGTGGGTTTATTGGCGAAGAGATCGAAAATCGACAAGACTCATAAAACCTATCTTCCCCCCCTAAAAGCGGCGCTTCTTAGCGCCGTTTTTTATATCATTTCGCTATAATCACGGCACCGAACCTATTATCGCCCGAAAAGCAAAACGCGACAACGATCACGTATTTTCTAGCCACCAAAACAAAAAAGGTGACATACACCACATTCTACTTATTAACATAGCGTCCCGTTGTGTATTCTAAAGCAGTGGACACAACGTAGAGCATTGAGCTGGCTTCATTTGTTACTTCACTTTTTAAGAAACAGCTATACTCAATATATGGCTTAGTTATTACATTAATAATAAGGTAATTGGCTTATGTGTAAATGTGGTTCAATGCAGATCGTAAAAGTGAAACCAAGTTGGGCTGACAAACTATTCGGCTACTCAGAGCGCTGGAAATGCCAACTTTGCTGTAAGATCTTCCGCTTCTAAAACACCAAAATAATAATCTTAGAGCTTCTAAGAAAAAGCAGTAGCCCGACAATAATTGTCGGGTTAATTTTTGGTTTCGACCAATTCCCTTGTGCTCTTTCTCCCCCTCACTTACCCTAAACCATTCCATCTAACCTAGCATCTCTAGGTAACTTGGGTATAAAATCATGCCTACTCATTACTTCTTCTATTCATAATTGCTCAATATGAACAAAAGTTTACTCACTAATGTCCTCGCTATCGCTTTGATGGGCGCAGGTCATCACATTCAAAATGATTACCTATGGTATGCAGGTCTATTTGCATTTTCAGGTGCAATCACGAACTGGCTTGCGGTGCACATGCTATTTGAGAAAGTACCAGGCCTATACGGCTCTGGTGTTATTCCCGCACGATTTGAAGAATTCAAATTAGCCATTAAAAACTTGATGATGGAACAGTTCTTTACCGAAGCCAATATCGACCGCTTCCTAAACAATGAGATGGCGGGTGGTGTAAACATTGACCTTCAGCCAGTGATCGATAAAGTCGATTTAACCCCAGCGTTTGACTCACTAGTAGAAGTGATAGAAGGCTCACAGTTCGGTGGCATGCTAGCGATGTTTGGTGGCGCAGAAGCCCTACAGCCAATGAAGCAACCTTTCATCGAAAAAATGCAGCAGTCCATTGTTGAGCTCAGCCAGAGCGATACCATTAAAGATGCGTTAAAAGAGCAGCTAGAGTCTCCTGCGATGATGGATGAAATCAAACATAACATCGAAAGCATCATCGAACAGCGCTTGAGTGAGCTCACTCCTGCACTGGTGAAAGAAATCGTGCAGAAAATGATTAAAGAACACCTAGGCTGGCTTGTCGTCTGGGGGGGCGTTTTTGGCGGTTTGATTGGCGTACTGACCACATATGTGAGCGCATAGATTGTGCCCGAGCAAAATAACAAAGGAGCCGCATGGCTCCTTTGTTCTATCTAAAAGTGCGATGCCTTAACTGATCAGCTCGGGATTCACACCAAACCCAGTTTTATGCTCTTCAATCACCACTTCACTACGAGTTTGAATCACACCAGGCAATGTTCCCATCTTACTCGACATAAATTCCTGATACGCTTTCATGCTCTTCACCCTCACTTTGATCATCGTGTCAAAGTCTCCTGATAATGAATAGCACTCTTCAATTTCCGGCATTAACTCTACGGCTTTAGCAAACTTCTCAAAAATGGAAAAGCTGGTTTGATCAAGCCGTATATGAATGAAAACTTGTACATCTAAACCAAGCTTTTCGGCATTGATTTCTGCATGATAGCCATTGATGTAACCCTCTTTCTCCAATCTTTTTACACGCTCGGAGCAGGGAGAGGTCGTTAAATTAACCTGTTTCGCCAATTCAACAATCGGGAGCCGCCCCTTTGAATGCAGCAATCTCAAAATTTGCAAATCAATCCTGTCCAGCTGGTAACTCATTCACTACATCCTTGCAACAATTCAAGAGTCGTTACATTAATAGTTACGCTTGGTTTTGCAAATCACAAAATCAAGAAGGTGTGAATTCCACAAGAATTTAACGATTGCTTTGAACAAAAAGCTCCGAAATACAAAGTGTACAGACCATGAATGCTTAGTTTATAAAATCATCAGCTTATCACTAAGATTTATAGTCAAACTTAATTATGTTAATAAAAAATGAGACAATGACCTTTGCAGAGAAAAAACTGAGCTTTAAAGAAAAGTACTACATCAAATGGTAAGGCAATAATAGGAAAAAAGAATTAGGAGAAAGTAATGTTAACCCTACAACTTGCGTACAAGCCATTTGGTGTTGGTGAATGGACGTACACGACCGTTTCACATGAGGTCGCAAAATTTTTGGCTTCAGAGTACGCATCATACGGTTGGCCAGTGATGGTCGATGGCCTACCGGTCAGTGCAGAAGAAGAACAGGCCGCTTAACCTCGTTCACATTATTGCCGATGTCTGTTGCGCTGGATGCTGAATAACTTCACCGATAGCGCGATGGTTACAGCTTCGGCAGTAGTATTGCGGCTCCATTTCATAATAATGTTCACCGGTTACAAACTTCGCCATCAGTTGTGTAAAACTTACGACTTTGTCAGTCAATGTTTCTACTTGCTCGGGCTCACTACGCTTCATAATCACTTTATGCTGCGTCGATTTTCTGCATGCTGAGCAATAAATATCCGGCATTTCCTTTCTCCCTTCTTTTGCTGTACTACTGACAATTGACACATTCTGTTCAAAATAATTCCCTAAAGAAAAAGGCCAATCTTTTTTTTGAGTACTACGTTCAAAAAATACCAATAAAAAATAAAAAACTGAGACATTGGTCTGACCTCTTATTCACCCCTTTTTGGACAATATTACGCCATACAGCCAATAAATTCGACATATTGTCTATCAGTTAAGCTAAGCGATATTCTACGCGGTCTTCGAGCATGGCGCTGTTCTGTCCAAATTCATTCTTTTCGCTCATTTCATTCATAGTTTGGATAATTTACAGTGTGAATTACGACCAGTACGTTGTTGTCATTCATGTATCTGGTAACCCCAAGATGCTAGGGTAACGGACATAATTTGGTTTGTTCACGTCGCAATGATTTGAAGAGCGCATAGTGCTAAATTTAAAAGTCGCACACGACGTATGCAAGACAACACAAAAAGGCGCAATGGGAGAGATTTGATGCTCTACACTGCGAACGACGCACATCAAGTCCCCAATTCGGACAATTTCGATCAGCAGCAGTTAGAAGAATTAATAAAGACACTTGAAGAGAAGATTAATGCCCGAGATAACTCAAACCCAAATTGAAGATATCATCGCGGTTGCGGAGTTAGTCTCTAAAACAACGCAACAACATATTCTTGAGCATTTCACGCCGGAAGGGAAACAACGATTCCTCGCGAAAATTGAGCAGGATGTGACTCAAGCGATCACTCACACGAACTTTGTTACGCTAAAAGTCATAAGCGGTACTAAGATTGTTGGTTTTGCCGCGCTCAAAGATGGCAACTATCTCACGCACTTGTTTGTCGCCACTGAGGAGCAAAATAAAGGCTTGGGTAAGTTGCTGCTTAACGCGATATTAGAGCATACCAAACGCCTGCCAGGAACTTCGGTACGCCTTCGTTCTGCCCCAAATGCCGTCCAGTTCTACCAACAACACGGTTTTGAGCCAACTGACACTATCTACGAAAAGCAAGGCATTCGCTATGTGCCGATGTCTTTGAACGTCTCCATTTAGAAAATACGTCAAAGGTTGAAGATAAAAAGCCAGCGTGGATGCTGGCTTCTATTCGGTGTTAGTCTTGAGCGACTTTCACGCGGATCGCGTTTTTTGCAACCTGAGACAGGTTCAACGCTTTAAGAGCAGAAGCCGCTTCTGCTTCATCAGGCATGATCACAAAGCCAAAGCCTTTCGACAGACCAGTATCTTGATCCAACACTAGCGTGCAAAGTTCAACTTTGCCGTAGTTTGAAAACAGCTTGCGGATCTCTTGCTCCGTGGTTTCACGAGCCAAGTTACGAACTAAAAGTTTCATATTTAACCATTTGGTATTTTTTGACACTTCGATTCTCGCAGTTTATTCCTAGTAAACCAAGTTAATAATCAGCGTCACCCAACGGAATCTATCTAAGTGTATCTGTTTAAATGACTTTTAGTTATGCTAAAGAGATCCGCTCAAACTAACATCAAAACGTAGCTCATGCAGCTAAAACACACCAAACCGCCATGTGTAGCCAGAATACATTTGCGGCGCACCTTCTTTGGATCCCCATATACTGAACATAAACTATGATTGAGGCGACAAAAAAGCCCGCGAAGATCGCGGGCTTAGTTTTGACTCAAGAAGAATTAATCTAGTTCAACCAGTTTCTTCTCGTACTCTTTATATTGTTCGATAACTTCTTGCGTCGCACCACCAGTCATCTTGCTCACAAGCACGATAGCGATGGTAGAGAAGATGATTCCTGGAACAATCTCATACACATCAAACCAACCGCCCGTCAGTTGTTTCCATACGACGATAGTAATGCCACCCACTAGGATGCCCGCCAAGGCACCGTTACGGTTCATACCATTCCAGTAAAGGCTTAGTACTACGGCAGGGCCAAATGCAGCACCAAAGCCAGCCCACGCATAAGATACCAGACCTAAAACTGAACTGTCTGGCGTCATCGCTAGGAACAGAGCAATAAGAGAAATCACGATAACACCTACACGGCCAATCATCACCACTTCTTCAGAAGAAGCGTTAGGTTTGATCACCTGCTTGTAGAAATCTTCTGCAAGTGCAGATGACGATACAAGCAGCTGAGAATCCGCCGTACTCATTACTGCCGCTAGAATGGCCGCAAGTAGGATACCTGCAATCACCGGGTGGAATACGGTGTTCACCAACAGCATAAAGATTTTTTCACCGTCATCGAGCTGCGTACCAGGGTGGTTTGTCACCCATACCAAACCCACTAGGCCGATCAACAGTGCACCCGTCATAGAAAGTGCAGTCCAACCCACTGCGATACGGCGCGCAGTCGTCAGATCTTTGTTTGAACGTGATGCTTTAAAGCGAGCCAAAATATGTGGCTGACCAAAGTAACCCAAGCCCCAAGCAACGAGTGAGATGATCGCGATTGCAGATAGAGGTTCACCATTGACATCATTCCAAAGTGTCAGCAACTCTGGGTTAATATCGCGCATGTCAGTAGCAAGTTGACCTAACCCACCATCCATAACGGCAACTGGCACGATCATTAATGCCGCGGCCATTAGCAAGCCTTGCACCAAGTCGGTCCAAGATACTGCTAAAAAACCACCAAACATTGTGTACGAAACCACACATACGGTACCAATAACAACCGCGATGCTGTAATCCAAGCCAAATACGGTTTCAAACAATTTCCCCCCTGCGACCAAGCCAGAACTGGTGTAGAAAAGGAAAAACAGAAGAATAAAGAACGCAGAGATTGTCTGGATCAGTTTCGACTTATCGTTAAAACGACGCGATAAAAATTCTGGCAGTGTCAGTGAATCGGTTTGAATACTGAACGTACGTAGACGTTTCGCGTTGATTAACCAGTTTGCCCATGTCCCCACCAATAGACCACCAGCTAGCCAAAACGCTTCAATACCTGCCGCATACGCATACCCCGGAAGACCGAGTAGCAACCAACCACTCATGTCTGATGCGCCTGCAGAAAGTGCCGCAGGCCAAGGGCCAAGGCTACGACCACCTAGAAAGTAGTCCGATGAATTGGAAGTTCTTTTATACGCATAGACGCCAATGGCAACCATAATTAACAAATACGCCACGAATGTGGTCGTGATAGCAAAACCATTTTCTATCATTAGATAGTCCTCGTTATAATTATTTCCTTCCTTGCCTTCTTTGATATTTTGCCGTCTCAGCAATACACCAAAACAAGAGAGACCAACCCAAATGAGCTCTACGGCTCTTTGTTGTTAGGTTGGCACCACAAGTCAGGTTAGTGAGAGTCGCTCCCCAACTCGAGTAGAGTTGCGTTGCCGCCCACCGCCGTAATATTTATCGTTCGAGTACGCTCAGTAATAAAGCGTAACGACAAATGAGGATCGTGAGCCACTGTCGGTGACTCTAAATCCGTTTCAGAAACTAAGCCGACGATAGCACCGTCACGCTTAGCCAATTGCAAGTTAAGCGCATGCTCAACCTGTGAATACCCAACATAGCCCACACTGCGCACGTCACTGTCTAGCAATAGGCCAGACGCATCGTACGCAACCACTTGGACTACATTTGATGGGAAGTTAGTTGACGCCAAAGCTTGCTTAACCAATTGATTAAGCTCTGCATTGTCGCTACAAATCACCACACTGTTCCCTGCAATTAGGGCGCTGGTGATCATTGCAAAAGTGCTGTATAGCGCATTCTCGGTGTTTTCTAGGTTGTTTTCACAAACCACCAAAGCCACACCGCGACCCGCAGCATACAGCTCGTTAGTTTCTCCCGTAGGTCCTACTAACTGATGTGTTTCTGCTAAAAGTGTAGACGCTTGTTGCAAATGGAAAGACACCACTTTGCCAACCACAGCATGCTGCGCTTCAACAGCAGATTTAAATGCCAGCAAATGCTCACACTTATAATCAAAATCGGTCAGATTCCACTGCTCCCACGCAGAGAATGCATCTTTAAAATACGTAATCTGATGAACCATAATGCGACTCCTTATGCCTGCTCTGCTTGAACAAGATGTTGTAGAGTGAAGCGGTATAGGTAGTGAGGACCACCCGCCTTCGGACCCGTACCAGACAAGCCTTGACCACCAAATGGCTGAACGCCCACGACAGCACCAACCTGATCACGGTTGATGTAGCAGTTGCCTACACGAGCGTGTTTTTCAATCCAACGGTAAGTGGTTTCGTTACGGCTGTGGATGCCCATTGTGAGACCAAAACCCGTTTGGTTGATTTGCTCAACCACGTTTGGCAACTCAGATGCTTTAAAGCGAACAATGTGCAAGATAGGACCGAATTGCTCTTCTTTCAGAACATCAATGCCCGAGATTTCGAACGCGCTTGGCGATACAAAATCACCGTGCTGACAAGCTTCATCCAATTGAAGCTGCGCAACTTTGGTTTGCGTGTTCGTCATGTGTTCAAGGTGAGCAAGGAGTTTGTTTTTTGCATTGCTGTCGATAACCGGACCCACATCGGTTTTATGTAGATAAGGGATACCAACATGCAGTTCATTCATCGCACCTTGGATCAGGTTGATGATGTGATCCGCTACGTCTTCTTGAACAAACAGCACTCGCAGAGCAGAACAACGTTGACCTGCAGAAGCGAAAGCAGAACGAATCACGTCACGCACAACCTGCTCTGGCAGTGCAGTACTATCAACAATCATAGCGTTTTGACCGCCAGTTTCAGCGATAAACGGCACTGGCTTCGCGCTGCGTTCGGCAAGCGTCACGTTGATGCGCTGCGCCGTTGCTGTCGAACCAGTAAATGCCACACCTGCGATAGCATCGTGAGATGTAAGTGCATGACCAATTTCACCACCACGACCCGGCAATAGCTGAATCACACCCGCAGGGAAACCTGCTTCTAGCATCAATTCAATCGCACGAGCGGCAATTAAGCTGGTTTGCTCAGCTGGCTTGGCCACAACCGTGTTACCTGCGACAAGTGCCGCTGTCACTTGACCAAGGAAAATCGCCAGAGGGAAGTTCCATGGACTGATACAAACGAATACGCCTAAACCTTCGCGGCTAGAAATGCGCTTCACGCCATCAAAGCCTTCCAACTCGAATGGTTGAAGGTTTTGCGCTTGTTTGGCGTAGTAACGACAGAAATCGACCGCTTCACGCACTTCATCAATGCTATCGTGAATCGTCTTACCTGCTTCTTGATGACAAATCGCCACCAGCTCCGCGAGGTTTTCTTCCATCAGATCCGCAAGCTTGTCTAAACATGCGGCTTTTTGTTCAATCACCGTACCTTTCCAATCAGGAAATGCAGCATCAGCGGCTTCGATCGCAGCGGAAACATGATCAAGGTTTGCGAAAGCCACCTGACCCACTTCGATACGACGATCGTAAGGTGCGGTAATGATCTCTGCTGAACTTTCCTTGATCATGCTTTCGGCATGCTTCTCGCCATTGATGATCGGACCCGCCATCCATTGCTGAGTTAGGAAGCTTTCAACTTGCGCTTCAAATGGGTTCGCTTCGCTGTCGATATCAACGTTCACACCGTATGAGTTTTTACGCTCTGGGAAGATATCCGTTGGCAATGGAATTTGACCGTTATTCAGCGTGTCGAAGCGGGTTAGCATATCCACTGGATGCTGCGTCAGCTCTGAAATCGGGCAACGCGCATCCACCAAACGATGCACAAACGAGCTGTTCGCGCCGTTTTCTAGCAAGCGACGAACCAAGTAAGGCAGCAGGTCCGCATGGCTACCAACTGGCGCGTAAATACGCACAGGCTGACCGTAAGTGTCCATCACATGATTATAAAGCGAATCACCCATACCATGCAGACGTTGGAATTCGTAATCTTTGTGCGCGGCCATCACGGCAATCGCAGTCACGGTGTGTGCATTGTGACTCGCAAACTGCGGGAAGATATTGCCACGCACGCCTTCACTTAGTAGGAAACGTGCACACGCGAGATAAGAGACATCAGTGGCTTCTTTACGAGTGTAAACTGGGTAGTTGGTGTAACCCGCTTGCTGCGACCATTTAATTTCGCTGTCCCAGTACGCGCCTTTTACTAGACGTAGTGGGATAAGATCGCCCTGCTCTTTCGCTAGACCGTTCAACCACACCAGGACCGGTAGTGCGCGTTTTGAGTAGGCTTGTACCACCAACCCAAACTTGCCCCAACCTTTCACTAGGTCACTGCGGTATAGCTTTTCAAACAGTTTTAATGACAGCTCTAGGCGATCAGCTTCTTCTGCGTCAATCGTGATAGCAACGTCCACTTCAATCGCACGCTTGAGCAGTTGCGTTAGCGTGTCGTAAAGCTCAGTCATCACGCGCTCTTCATTCGCCACTTCGTAACGTGGATGAAGTGCAGACAGCTTGATAGAGACAGAAGGCGCAGGACTCGTGTCACTGCCATACGTTTCACGACCAACAGCTTCGATCGCCATTAGATAATCTTTGAAGTACTTGCTTGCATCTGCCGTAGTTAGCGCTGCTTCACCCAACATATCAAATGAATAAGTGAAACCTTTGTCGCGCATTGGACGGCCATTCTTTTGCGCTTCTTCAATCGTACGACCACGTACAAACTGATGACCCATGATCTTCATTGCCTGATACATGGCTTTACGAATCACCGGTTCTGAGAATTTGTTCACCAGACGGTTTACAGCCTGACCTGGGCTCTGGGTTTCTTGCTCACCAAGGCCAATCACTTTACCCGTGAGCATTAGGCCCCAAGTTGATGCGTTAACGAACACCGAATCAGAACTCTTAAGGTGAGATTTCCAATCAGCCACGCTTAACTTGTCTTTAATCAGTGCATCAGCCGTTGCTGAATCTGGAATACGCATCAACGCTTCTGCAAGACACATCAGCAAGATACCTTCTTGGGTATCTAAACTGTACTCCAGCAGCAATGCATCAATCATTTGGATTGATTTCTTATCGGCCCGAATGGCTTCAATAAGTTGGGTTGTTTGGGTCGTGATTGCCGATTTTTCTTCCGCTGTCGGCGTTGCTAGTGGCAATAGTTGCTCTAGCCATTGAGACTCGTCCACCATATACAATGGCGAGATCAGTGACCACAAGTTATCAAGCGACTGCTCGATAAATTCCGGTGCTAACACGTTCGTTGCTGTAAACATGCGTTTTCCTCAATCTCTCTCCTCGAAAACCGCTTCGAGGCTCATCAATGGCTGGCAGTGTATTTTGAGGGCATAAAGAATACTTGTCAAAAACTCCGAGTTTTTTGCTAAATACTCGCTTTTATAACAAAACATCTACATAGTCACACATAAATAGATAATATATTGTGTTGTAAAAGTTCATTTTTACGCGTTATTTACAACAAACTCGGGTTAATTTTCACCAGACTTTGTTTGAATAAGAACGATTTAGATTGCGCTTTGGCAAGAAATGGATAAAAACACAACAAGTTTGCTGAAAATGACTCAAAAAATTCGACTTTTCCGAACAAAATTCAGGTACAACAAACCGCGGCAGATGCGCAGCTGTCATTAAATAAGCTATAGATTGAGCAATATTACCCAATTTGTTTCTTATACTGAGACGGTGATAAGCCTTGTAAACGAGTGAAGGTATGAGTAAACGTACTTTGGCTAGAAAAGCCCGTAAACTCGGCGATCTGCCCTAGCGTTAAGTGGCCTTGCTCAATCAAGTCACGCGCCATGTCAATACGTTTGCCTAGAACATACTGATGCGGCGTAATACCCATTTGCTCTTTGAAAAGGTTGTGGAATTGACTCTCACCCAAGAACACGCTGCCGGCTAATTGAGCGACACTAATTTTATGGCTCAGATGCAGCTCGATGTAACGATCGATGGCATCCAAATCAAAACGGGATTCTTTTTTCGAGGTTTCAAATGCCGAGATATGACGCTGCATCAGAGCAATCACAGTGTCGTTGCACGCACGACTGAGTAACAAATCATTAGGATGATTGCGCATCTCTTGCACCAACATCTGAATCAGCTTTTGAATTTGGCCATCCAGTTGGAAATAAAGATGAGACCGCTCTAGATTATTGATTTTCTGAAGCATTTCTGGATCATCGTTAGTCGGTTTTGGCATGTTAAGCACCAAAATATCTGACTGATGAATCACCCCTCCGAAAGCATGATCAGAGCACGCCGTTACGATACAACCTTGACCAGGGCCAACCAAATTGCCTTGTCCACGCACTTCAAATTCCGCTTGACCTTTCAAACCGATCACGATCTGCGTGTAAGCATGATCATGGCAATCCATATAAGACGGAAGTGTGATCAATTCTGCTGGTTTTGGCAACATGATCTCTTTATATCTCGGGGCTTTCGGGTTATCTGAATCACTCATTTCGAACAGTCGTCTTTACACGGTCGGCTTACACATTGGCATCATATACCTTCTCTGCTAGCTTGCAAATCTTCCCTAGACCAATCATCCAAGATCAAATCAATGTGATCATAGCGCCCTGCATGATCATCGTTCCGGAACAATGATCATGTGAATATAACCTACGGTCAATGTGCAATCAATTTTCTTAACAAAAACCGCCAGATAGCAAAAATGACCGAAGGTGCGATAAACACTTATCAAAGATCTTTACCGTTAAAATGCACACCAATGTAAGAGCCAAGATAAAAATTACGCTCTAAAGCACACAAAAATCACTAAAACAGGGGCATAGAGGCATTTCCCCCTTACTAATATGCCCCAGATTCAATACATTAGAACTGAAGCTCTAGGCTGCATACAAGCCTAAGCTCACGGTATCTAATTGATACCCCGAACTTACTTGACAGACCCTCGCCTGGTAATTTAGAACCGCTTCTACACGTCGACAAGATTATCATGTGTTGCCAGCCCGTATCAGGTGGGCTTTTTTATCTTATTCAAATAAAAACAAAAGCATAACCTGATACCATATGGCATACCTCACTGTAATCTGATGTTAGTCATCACGCTGAGTTTTTTTGAGCATATTTCTCTCCACTCGGCTTAGCCTGGTTTGACGATCGAAAGCATGATCAAGGCATGGAGGTGTGTCGAACCATGAATAGTCAATGACGTGAGCACAAAGACCAGCAATAACACTGGCGATAAGGTCAAAGTGAGTCCTCTGGTGAATATTCCAATCAATACCATATAACAGCCGCTTCTTCGGCAACTACCGGGGTGTTGGGGATGCAAGGATAAAGATTCAGTATTCCGCTATGTGAATCAAGAATATGCAGAATTGATAGGGCACGTTTCGCCTGAAGCCTGTATTGGTAAAACCGACTTTGAAATGGCCAGCCCGATCATTGAATGTGCGCAATATCAACTGTCGATCGTGATCAATGGTGATAGATAGACTCCAATACCGTCACTCAATCCACAAACAAAAACACCGCCAAAATGAGCGGTGTTTATCTATCTAGTTAAATCACAAAACTTATGGCGCAAGACGCTCGATGTCCCATCGGCCTTCATGGTGCTCGAATAAAAAGCGATCATGTAAACGATGCTCACCGCCTTGCCAAAACTCGATGCTTTGCGGTTTAACGCGAAAACCACCCCAGAAGGTGGGGACTGGGATTTCACCTTTAGCAAATTTCTGTTTTAACTCTAAAAACTTACCTTCCAGTACCCCACGAGCAGAAATGCGGCTACTTTGCTTACTGGCAATCGCTGCTAATTGGCTATCTTTCGGGCGAGAAGTGAAGTACTTCATATTCTCCATCGCAGTCAGCTTTTCTGCAACACCCGTAATGTGAACCTGACGCTCAAGTGGGTGCCAAGGGAAATGCAAGCTGATACGGCTATTGTGCTCAAGCTGCTGCGCTTTACGGCTGCCTAAATTGGTATAGAACACAAAGCCATCTTTATCGACGTTTTTCAGCAGAACAATGCGTTGATACGGCATGCCGTTCGCATCCACGGTTGCGACCGTCATTGCGGTTGGATCGGTCAATCCAGCTTCTACCGCTTGCGATAACCACAGGTTAAATTGATCAATCGGATCTGCTTTTAAATCTTTCCGACGCAGGCCACCTTTTGTGTACTCACGACGAATATCAGCAAGTTCCATCTTCACTCCTTGACTCGTTTTTGTTGATTGTGCGCTTGATGATGATGAAATTCAAGGACAGCAAACCGACCCGACTCCGTTCTTAAGCCACGCAATCGTCAATCTCACGCTCCATCGCATCACTCATCAAGCGAATTCAACAAATGTTATCTCTCATTCTCGCTGCGGCTCACAGCATCGCTAAATACCTTTTGATAACATAACGTTAAAAACAAGTGAGCCGAACGTGAATTTATCCCACTCAAAAAACCTACGCTATTTTTTTTTACCGTTATTGCTTACCATTGGAACGATCGGCCTTGTTCTGACTCATCAATACGCAACTCAATACCAATATGAACAATGGCAAAATAAACTCGAAAAACAAGCCTCTCAAACCGCGCAAGAAATTAGTTACGAGTTAGCAAAATTTGAGCAGATCCCCAGTCTTCTTAGCCACGATCCTCGCTTATTAACAGCGGTTGAATTAGGCCAGCCATCTCGAGGCCTCAACCTATTGCTGTCTGATTGGTTGAAACAAAGCTTGGCCGATACGATTTACGTTCACGACCGTACCGGGTTAGTCATTGCTTCAAGTAACTATCAACAAGCTGACAGCTTTATCGGCGCCAATTTTAGTTTTCGTCCTTACTTCCAAAATGCACTCAAAGGTGAAAAAGCGCAGTATGTGGCGCTTGGTTTACGCTCTAATAAGCGAGGCTACTTCTCCTCCTCGCCACTTTGGATCAATAATCAAGTAGCAGGTGTTATTACCATAAAGGTCAATTTAGAACAGCTCGAGCAACGTCTTATTCAGCATGAGGGAGGCGTGCTGGTTACGGGCGTGCACGATGTCGTCTTTATGACAAATTTACCCAATTGGCGTTATAGAGCCCTCTTCCCACTATCGGAGTCAGCTCGCACGGAGCTAAATCAAACTCGTCAATACGGCGACACATTACCGCTGTATCGTGGTGACTTAACGGCGCAAAGTGGTGACACTGAATTCACCGACAATCAGCTGTTGAGGTCACCTGACTACTTCGCTTACGTGACGCCACTGTTTGATAAGCGTTTTCGTGTTATCGCACTCGTTAGCCAGCAGCAAGTTTTAAACGCCGTTTTGCAAGCAGATGTGATCTTTCTCATTTTGTTCGCACTGCTGGCATTAATTGCTCTAGCATGGGGACAAATGATGATCAACAAAGCACATTTAGCTCAAATGAACATCAGCTTAGAAGAAAAAGTGACACAACGAACCTTAGTGCTTAGCGACGCCAATCGCAAACTACAACAAACCGTACGTCAATATGAACAAAGCCAACAAGAACTCAAACAGACCCAACAAGAACTGACTCAAGCAGCGAAACTAGCGCTATTAGGTGAGCTCTCCGCTAGCATCAATCATGAAATCAACCAACCGCTCGCCGCACTAAAAACCTATACGGAAAATTCACAACGCTTGATGACCATGGAGCGCTACCAAATGGTTGAGAGCAATTTAGACAAGATGCTTACCCTCAATGACACCATTGCTGAAGTCATCGCACGGCTCAAAATTTTCACTCGCAAAGCCGATAATGGTCCGCAGAACGAAATTTCGATACTGCATGATGCCGTGCACAACGCCACCAGCATTCTGAGCAATAAACTGATCAAGCAAGGCGTGACACTCAAAGTGCCTAGCATTGCACACGACTTACAGTTAGCGATTCACCATGTCGAGTTAGAACAAGTGCTGATTAACCTTTTTCATAATGCAGCTCAAGCAATGGAAGGACATGGTATCGATCCACAGATCTCCATTGCCATTCAACATCATCAATTACATTGTGACATCTTAGTTTCTGATAATGGGCCTGGCATGTCAGAACAGGCGTTGGAAAAAGTATTCGATCCATTCTTTACCACCAAGCCTGAGGGGCTTGGACTCGGTTTGACGATATCAAAACGTATTCTAGAAAGTTATCAAGGCTCACTGAGTGTCCATCATCATTTTGATAGCAACGCACAACGCATTGCCGGTATGACTTTTGTCATCTCGGTGCCAATCGTAAACGCTTTTAATAAGCAACAGCAGAATAAACAAAAGGAAGGTGCGCATGCGTGACCCGGTTTTCTTTGTGGATGACGATCCGCATATCCGCGATGCGGTCACTCAAGCTCTGCTTATTGAGGGAATTGATGTCAACACCTTCCCCAATGCAGTTGAAGCGCTACGTGTAATAGATCCGCACTCTCCCAGCATCATCATTACCGATATCCATATGCCTGTAATGGACGGTTTGGAGTTTATGGATGCGTTGCTCGGTAAAAACCACCAGTTTCAATTCATCGTATTGACCGGTCATGGTGATGTGAAAACAGCGGTAAAAGCGATGAAAAGTGGTGCGTACGACTTTTTAGAAAAACCTTTTTCTACCGAGCAACTATTAAAGTCTCTCAACAACGCAAGCGACAAGCTTACCCTATTGCGTGAAAACGTATGGTTGAAAAAGGAGCTCGACATGCAGACCCATGTTGGCCCCAAGATGATTGGCCACAGTCAAGCCATGGTCAACATCCGTCGCACCTTGATCAGCACAGCTCCTCATCAACCGCTTATCTTTGTTGGACAAAATGGTACAGGTCGAAGGCTAGCCGCCCAGTTTTCACATGACATACACGCTTTAGCTGATAGCGAATTGATCGCCGCATTAGGAGACGACTTATGCGACTTATCATCTGATGCCTTCGATAGCGCCCTTCATCTGCTCACCGAAGGAAAAGACCATTGCAGTTTATACCTACACAATGCGGAAAATATTTCAATGGAACAGTGGCAATGCCTATTTAACGACCCTAGATTGCAACGCGTGTTTGGTGCAGCCACCAACGTCAGTGCAGATATGGAGACACTGGCCACTTTGATATATTTACCGAGTTTAGACCAAAGAAAAGAAGACATTGGCCCGCTATATAAGCACTTCGTCCGCCATGCCGCTAGCCGATATCAATTACAGCCACCGCACATAACAGCCGAAGAGATCGCCCAGCTCACTGAGCTTAACTGGCCTGAGAATATTAAACAATTACGCCAGTTTGCCGAGTTACGCGCACTCAAGCCAGATACCTTTCGCATCGAAGAATGGAACAGTGAAAAGAGTATTGAAATTCAAAGCATGGCTCAACGCACGGAGCACTTTGAGTATTGCCTATTGTTTGATGCCCTGCAGCGACATGGAGGGAGGCTTAAAGAGGTGCAGCTCGAGCTACAAATATCTCGAAAAACCTTATACGACAAACTAAAAAAGCATCAATTGGATAAGTCAGAGTTCAAAATGTTCTAGCCGCGCAATCCGCAAGTTTTCCACACACTTTTATTAACAAATACATGCTGACATACACAGTTAATAATAATAAGATCAAGAAGATAATTCGTATTTGTAATCCAAGGAACGTGATGAGCCGAGACAATTACAACAAACTCAGTGAAGAGGAGCTGGATTTTGTCGATGACAAAACCGCCGCTTTACTCCTCAACACCCCAAACAGCGCTCGCGTGATGCTTTGGGTTATGGTGCTATTTTTTGTTGCGGCAATTGGCTGGGCATCTTGGGCGCAAATCGATCAAGTCACTGTCGGCAAAGGCAAAGTGATCCCTTCTTCACAAATCCAAGTCGTGCAAAACCTAGAAGGAGGCTTGGTTAAAGAAATTTTGGTCAAAGAGGGCCAACTCGTTGAAAAAGGCCAACAGCTACTACTCATTGATGATACACGATTCCGCTCTGACTTTCGCGAGCGCGAGCAGCAAGTCGCCAACTTGACCGCTTCCGTGTTACAACTTTCAGCTTCCATCACTAGTGTGAGGGTTAACCGTGACTTTGAAGTAGCAGACTGGGAAGACAGCGTCATTATTGACTACGGCAAGCTCATTTTTCCACCGATGTTGGAAGAAACCCAACCGAAACTGACTCACCGTCAAAAAGCCGAATACCGACAAGACTTAGACAACCTAAGAAACCAGTTGTCCGTCATTGATCAGCAAGTAAAACAGAAACAACAAGACTTGGTTGAAATTCAAGCTCGAGTAAACAACCTGCGTCAAAGTTACCAGTTTGCAAAAAAAGAACTCGATATCACGAAGCCACTTGCGGATGAAGGCGTCGTGCCACGCATCGAATTGCTGAAGTTACAGCGTCAAGTGAACGATACGCGTCGCGAAATGACATCTAGTGAACTCAAAGTACCCATGATCAGATCGTCGATCAAAGAGTCGATGCTTAATCGCATTGATGTGGCGCTCAAGTTCCGCTCAGAGCAACAAGAGAAACTCAATCACACCCAAGACCAGTTGTCTGCGCTAGTAGAATCTGCCGTGGGCTTAGCAGACAGAGTAAATCGAACCGTTGTAGTCTCGCCAGTAACGGGTAAAATTAATACCTTAAACGTCAATACTGTTGGTGGCGTGATCCAACCTGGCATGGATATCGTTGAGATCGTGCCAACAGAAGATACGTTATTAATTGAAGCCAAAATCGCGCCGAAAGACATCGCCTTTCTACGCCCTGACTTACATGCGATAGTAAAATTAACCGCCTATGACTTTACTAAATATGGCAGCTTAGCAGGCGAGTTGGAACACATCAGTGCCGATACGACACAAGATGAAGAAGGTAACAGCTTTTATATTGTCCGGGTACGAACAGATAAGACGAATTTCGGTCAAAACGAAGATTTGCCTATCATTCCAGGAATGACCGCTTCGGTCGACATTATCACTGGCAAGCGAACCGTTTTAGAGTACCTGCTTAAACCAATTTTAAACGCAAAAACCAATGCACTAAAAGAGTGAGTAGTATCAATGCTCTCTCACTGCATTATAGGTAGCGGCTTAACAAAAAAGCGATTATTTCTCATAGACGAATCTAATGGAAGAGAACAGTTGTGTTACGAGTCGAGTATGCCCCCTAATTTGAAGCGTAAAGTAACATTGATAGCCTGTCTAAGTTGTTTCTCGTTTCAAATTGGAGCGCTAAACAGCAAAGAGCAGAGTTGGGTGGATACGGTCACCTCTATTTATGGAGAACGAGCGGGGATGCGCGTCAAAACATGGCGCAGCAACCTCGATGTCTACCAAGCACTTGAACCACGGGAGAAGCTAAATGCCGTCAACGACTTTTTCAATCAACTGTATTTCGTTGACGATATTAAACTGTGGGGGAAAAATGACTATTGGGCAACCCCCCTTGAATTTTTGGGCAGCAATGCGGGCGACTGTGAAGATTTTACCATTGCAAAGTACTTCTCGTTGTTAGAGCTAGGCATCCCTGATTCAAAGATGCGTTTAGTCTACGTTAAGGCCATTGAACTTAATCAGTTTCATATGGTGTTAGCCTACTACCCAACAGCCAACTCAGAGCCGCTCATCCTTGATAACCTCAATCCAAAGATAGTTCGAGCCTCCAAGCGTAGCAATTTGCTACCGATATACAGTTTTAACGGTAAAGACCTGTGGTTAATGAAATCTGCAGCTAGTACGGGAGAACTAGCAGGAGAATCATCACGTTTGAGCCTTTGGAATGACTTACGCTCGCGCGAACGTAAGTTGCAGTTAAATAAACCTATAATTAACTATGACGAGTGAAAAACATGACCCTATATAAAAAGCTTGTAGTGGGAATGGTTACGGTCTTTATACTCTTGATGGCATCAGTATTCGTAATCGAATTCAATACTACTCGGGACAGCTTGGAGCAACAGCAACGTTCAGAGGTCAACAACACCATTAATACCGTGGGTTTAGCACTAGCTCCTTATCTAAAAGACAAAGACAAGGTAGCGGTTGAGTCGGTCATTAATGCACTGTTCGACGGCAGTACCTATTCTGTGGTTCGCCTGACTGCACTTGATTCTGACTACCAAGTTGTGCGCTCTTACCCAGTCAAACCAAGCACGGTGCCGCAATGGTTTATCAACCTTAACCTCTTTAAGCCTATCCACGATAAGCGAGTGGTCACCAGCGGTTGGATGCAACTTGCAGAAGTTGAGATCATTAGCCATCCAGGCGCTGCATACGAACAGCTATGGAAAGGCTTTATTCGCTTGCTGACCGCCTTTGGTATCATCTTCGTAGCGGGTTTAATCTCTATCTCCTACATCCTGCGTCGTTCGCTCAAACCGTTAGCGGCGATCGTGAAAAAAATGCATGAGATTGCCAACAACCAGTTTGGCGACCCACTCACTCGTCCAAAAACCAAAGATTTGATCGCAGTCGTCGATGGCATCAACATGATGTCTGCACAAATTGAGTTGTCGTTTAAAGAACAGGCCAAAGAAGCGCAGCGATTGCGAGCACAAGCGTACCTAGATCCTATCTCTAGTCTTGGTAATCGTTCTTTCTACATCACCCAAGTTGATCAATGGTTAGCAGAACAAACTCAGGGGGGTATCGCGCTACTCCATGCAGAATATATTGGTGACATCTACGAGACGAAAGACTACCAACGCGCTGATGCCCACGTGAAAGAGCTATCTCAACGTCTGAAAAACACCATCGATGTACCTGGAGTCACCATCGCTCGTCTATCTAGCGACGAATTTGGTTTGCTTTTCCCACACATGGACGAGAGCGAACTAAGAATTATCGCCGACACCATCATCAACTGTGTCAATGGTCTCAATACTGATCCAACGGGCTTGGCAAAACCTAAAGTCGCTCTGGGGGTGGCACACAGTAAAGACCTGAAGTCACGTTCAGAAGTGCTCTCTCTTGTGGATAATGCGCTCTCCAAAGCAAAAGCACAGCCAGACAAAGCGTACGGTTTTATTGGCAGCGATAGCCCATCGAGCTTGATGGGAAAACAGCAATGGAAAGCACTGGTGGAAGAGGCAATCCACAGCGGTTGGATTAAGTTCCGCTTTCAGTCAGCAAAGAACACCTGGGGCAAAGTATTCCATAAAGAAGTGTTCTCTAGTATTGAGAAAGATGGTGAGTCCTATCGTGCCAACCAATACCTGTTTGCTCTAGAGCAACTTGAAGCGACCGATATCTTCGATCAATACGTGATTGAATCGATGATTAACATGCTGGAAAGTGGTGAACTGACCGAACCCGTTGCGCTCAATATCGCACAAAGTAGTTTATCTCAACCATCCTTTATCCGCTGGGTTACTAGCACGCTCTATAAACATGCGAAAGTGGCACCAATGCTCCACTTTGAAATCCCAGAAGAGTGTTACATTGAGCATCCTCACCACACGGCGCTACTATGTAATGCCCTTCGTCAATCGGGGGCAGAGTTTGGTGTCGACAACTATGGCCGTAACTTCCAGTCGCTTGAGTACATTCAGGAGTTCCGTCCGAATTACGTCAAACTGGACTACCTATTCACCCACAATCTGCACGACGAAAAACAGAAATTCACCTTAACCTCGATCTCTCGTACTGCTCACAACTTGGGCATCACGACCATTGCATCGCGTGTTGAGACACAAATTCAGTTGGACTTCCTCACCGAACACTTTGTTGAGGTATTCCAAGGTTTCATCGTTGATAAGGATTAAAAGGTTTACCAAGGATGAAAGACCCTTTACTGAACTCGCTCATTTACGTTAGCCGTTATTTCGGATTAGCCAACTCTCCAGAAGCGCTTATTAATGGGCTTCCGCTCTCTGAGGGCAAACTAACCCCCTTCCTGCTACCAAGAGCGGCGGAAAGGGCCGGATTGGTTGCCAAGGAGAACCGTGCCGAGCTGGCGAATATCTCCAGCTTAATCCTACCGGCTATCTTACTTCTTAAAGGGGGTGACTCTTGTGTTCTCAACAGTATCGATCTAGAGAAGCAAGAAGCCGAAGTCACCACCCTTGAGAGCGGAATGGTTCCGATATCCATTCCATTAGAAGACCTACTTGAGCTGTACACTGGTCGCTATTTTTTAGTTAAAAAGCAATTTCGTTATGACGAGCGCTCTCCTGAAGTGCTCAAAACGAATGAAGGTCACTGGTTCTGGTCAACCTTGTGGCAATCAAAACGCATTTATCGCGATGTGCTCATCGCTTCCCTGCTCATCAACATCTTCGCTATTGCGGCACCAATGTTCACTCGCTTGGTGTATGACAAAGTGGTACCAAACCTCGCGTTTGAGACCTTGTGGGTGCTGGCAAGCGGCATCTTCTTGGTCTTCTTGTTTGACTTCTTACTCAAGTCACTACGAAACTATTTCATCGATGTAGCGGGTAAAAAGTCCGATATTCTGATTTCCTCTAAGCTATTTAGCAAAGTGATGGGCATTCGGATGGAGTCCAAACCCCCTTCTGTCGGTGCGTTTGCTCGTCATCTACAAGAGTTTGAATCCATCCGGGAGTTCTTCACCTCCGCAACCGTGAGTGCGCTTATCGATCTTCCATTTGCCATTCTGTTCTTAGTCATCATTTGGTTGATGGCGGGCGATTTGGTGTATGTGCCAATGATTGGTGTCGTGATACTGGTGATTCACTCACTCTTGATTCAAGGGCCACTGCGTCGTTCAATTGAAGAAGGTTCTCGTCTTGCTTCACAGAAATACGCCAACTTGATTGAGAGCTTAGCAGGATTAGAAACCGTGAAAATGCTCAGTGCACAAAGTCAATTCCAATACCGTTGGGAAGAGGCCGTCGCGCACATGGCGAACTGGAACATCAAAAGCCGTCGAATCACCGATAGTATTCAAAACGCAGCAGGTTTCGTGCAACAAAGTAGTAATGTTGGAATGATCATTCTCGGTGTTTACTTAATAGCCGAGGGCAACCTAACCATGGGCGGCCTTATTGCTGCAACCATGTTAAGCGGTCGCGCGATTGGGCCTCTCGTGCAACTTTCATTACTTTCTACTCGCTACAACCAAGCAAAGTCATCCATGACTATCATTAACCAAGTGATGGAAATGCCTGACGAACAAGAAGAAGGTAAACGCTACATTCATCGTCCTATCGTGCAAGGTAAGATTGACATTGACCGCGTCACCTTTCACTACCCAGGAGCACCCATTGCTTCTATTCGTAATTTGAGTCTGACCATCAACCCGGGAGAGAAAGTGGCGATCATTGGCCGTATCGGCTCAGGTAAAACCACCCTTGAGCGCTTGATTATGGGCCTATATAAGCCAACAGAAGGGCATGTTCGTATTGATGACACCGACATAGAACAGCTCCATCATGTGGACATTCGCCGCAATATCGGCTGTGTATCGCAAGATTCTAACCTGTTCTTTGGCTCGATTCGAGATAACATTACTTTAGGCCGACCGTTAACTGACGACCGTGATGTGCTTGATGCCGCCAACCGCGCAGGTGTGACAACGTTTACACAATCGGACCCAGCCGGACTCGAGCGCCAAGTAGGCGAAGGCGGTGCGATGTTATCTGGTGGCCAGCGTCAAGCCGTCAATATTGCGCGAGCATTCCTCGGTCGCCCCCCAATCTTATTAATGGATGAGCCAACCAGCGCAATGGATAATCGCTCAGAAATGCATATTAAGCACCAGTTGGCGTACCTTAAGCCAAGTGAAACGCTGATACTGATCACGCACAAGACTTCGATGCTAGACATTGTCGATCGCGTCATTGTGATGGAAAAAGGTAGCATCATTGCTGATGGTCCGAAAGCAAAAGTCTTGTATGACTTAAAGCAAGGCAAAGTACGAGCAGTAAACGAGTAAAGAAGGTTAACCAAGCAAGCTAAGTTTCATTTAACGCCCCGTAAAGCGCTGTGTTTTACGGGGTAAAAGGTAAGCCAAAATAGCGGAACTCTTCCAGAAAGACCCACAGCAACACCACACCGACAATCGCCACTAACCCCAGAATTGCCTTTTCATCTTCTTCCATGAAATTCTCCTGACAACATCCACTTAGCTTAACCATAGTCACTTTTGATTCTGAGCTCAGGTTTATGCCAATCCATTTTGGCCCTGTATTCCATAGCTTACTCGATAACAGCAAATATTTTTATCGGATAGTCTTACTGATGTACAGGTTTGAGACGAAAGCGACGGTTGCAAGTGGTGAGCAGCCACATAAAAGGCATAGACAAAACGAGCGCCACAAACGGGCGCTCGTTTTTTTACTGTTTAACGATACTCTTTAATCAAATGACACGCTTGATAAATCTGAACAGTTACTGCTCGATTGCTCACAAACTTGATAGGTGTACATGCCATAGGCATCGCCCAACGTATCGGTAAACGTACCATCATTTCCGGTTGTTGAGATAACAGCACCGTTACGATAAACATTCACTTTGCTCGTGGTTGCGCCTGACCATGTCAAATCCACCTTTTCACCTCGCTTAGACGTGTAGGTCTCTGTTGATAATTGAATATCAACCACTGGCGCTGCATTACACCCATTTGTTAATAAGTACTGGTGTGCATCCGCAATTTTTACGATGCCGTAACCAAAGTAATCGTCTCGACCAGAGGCACCCGCATCAAATGCAGTTTGCTTAAGCGCATCACGAATATCATTACCGGTACACTCAGCATGATTTGACCATAGCAGCGCTGCAAGGCCAGAAACCGCAGGCGTTGCCATCGATGTGCCGCTCATGAAACCATAATCAGAGTTACTGATGTCAACACTCAAGTTAGTCGCGGCATGCAACACATCTCTGTCTTTCAAATCGGTGCCTACCGCAGGAATGGTTGAGGTTGTCTCTTCACCCAATGTGCCATAAAGCATCCCCTCTACGTTATTGACCACAACCGCACCAATACCGCCCGAAGCCTCACAGTTCATCACTTTGTCGTTAAAGGAGATAACACCGCGATCAATAAGACAGATTTTACCGGCTGCATTGCTATCAATAGCGTCCGCAATGCCCATAAAGTGAACATCACCAGATACGTAACCTTGGCTTGAATTATCTAGACCAGTGGACGAGACGGTTTGCTCATCAGCATTCAGCACGGAAGTAACGGCCATATCCGCAGGGTAAGCTGAAAAGGTATTCACACCACCAGCGGTCACCTCAACACACGTGCTATCAATGATTTGCTCTTTGTCTTTACCTCGTTTCCCGGTGTAAACCGTTGTACAAGGCGGAAATTGAGAGAACACCGCGATGTCATCATTGGCATCATTCGCCCCCACCATCATCACCGATTCATAGCCCGCTGGATAACTGCGAACATCATTACCAGAGTTACCCGCCGCGGCAAGAACTAAGCCACCTGCTGCGGTAAAGTCTTTGAAGGCGTTCTCCTCTGTACTATTCGGACGCCCACCACCCAAGCTCATATTGATGATATTTGCCCCTGCGGCTTGACATTTTTCTGCCGCATACGCGAGATCAGAAGAGTATCCCCAACCTTCGGCATTAAACACTTTGATGATATGCATCGGTACACCAGGAGCCATACCTATCACACCAAATCCGTTATCGGCAGCACCAACGGTTCCCGCTACGTGAGTACCATGAGGCCCGCCATGCTGATCCCAACTGCCTGTCCCAGCATCATCATCACCCGTAATGTACTGCCATTCAAAATCGGCATTGGAGCGATCCAAACCGGAGTCGATCACACACACTTTCATTCCTGTATTAGCTTGCAGCGTCAGTGCTTGAGCCTGCGATTGATAAATAGCATAAGGGGTGATTTGTGTTTCACGCGCATCACCAATATCATCGCTATAGCTAAACAATTCACGTTTCGCATCTTCTTCAATCAGCTTGATGTGTGGGTTGTTCAGTAGCCCTTTTACCGTGGCAAGGTCTTTACCCGCAAACGTGGCGGAGAAAAATGCCTCCCCTTCAACGTTGATGTTCGCACCTAGCTTTTTGGCTAAGTTTTTAACCACACCTTTATTTGCACTGTCGACCTGAATGATATAACGGTCATCCGCCGCGTAAGCATTAAAGGATAAGCAAATACTTGCTGCAATCAGCGTTTTATTGATCAGTTTCATAATTGTCCCTAAATATGGTTACTTACCGTCTGTCACTTCAACCATCTTGATGGCTCACTTAGGTAAGTGCTTCTGGAAACATCCACTCCCAGAAAATCAATGCGTTTTTCGTATGCCCTCGCCTCTGAAATTGACGTGAGCAAAGGTGTGGTGGGCTAACACCCACCACCTTAATGAAGATGAAAATGCAGCCGCTAGTTCAGATGCTCACAGCGTCCAAACTCCGCCCCGGATTTCACTTTCTGAATCAATCCATTCGGGAAACCTGTTTTCACTGACGAGCCATTTTCACACACATAAACTTGCGACATATCAACATGGTAAGAAATCATGGCACCAGCGACACCGCCAACCATTTTTGATCCCGAGCCGTTAAGCGAGAGAGGGTTATCCATCGCAGCATTTTGTGCTTCTAGTACACCTTGCTTGCTGTAGAAGTCATCAAGTGTCATCCAACCTAATCCTTTGATATAAATCGCGCCCGTGAAGCCCGCCCAGAAATCGCCAGAACGACCAATAATCACATCGCCTTTGTCACTCATATCAAATGGGGTTAACGGTGCGTATTCACCAACCCAATCGTGAACCCAATCGACGCCCATCTCTTCACAAGCATTGCTGCCCCAAAATCCAAACGGCACATCTTCACACCATTTCAGGCCACCAATATCCGTAAAGGCAGCGTGACCTTTCTTGGTGTGATCCCACAGTTGAACGGTACCTTGCTCGGTTGCCAATGCAACCTGTTTGCCATCTTGGGATACTGCGTTAGCCGAAATTGCGCCTATTTCGTCATAAAGATTGATCATTTCCCCTTCATTAACCCAAGCGATGGCTTCCCAGCCATCAAGCGAACCTACAGCTACATCACCGTTACCCGAAATACCATGTGCACGAGCCCAGCTATAGCGATTCCAGTCAACATTGCGCGTATCTAGCTCTCGCATGCCCTTGTTAGGCGTCCAGACAAATGGGACTAGCTCGCCTTTTGAGTATTCCGTACAGCTCCCATTACCATTCGCGTCTTTATACGCCAAGCCAACAACAGTATTACCTGCATCGTCTATGCCCCACGCAGAAGCCGATTGAGCTCCAAACATGCCACCGCCGCCACAAGCGTTACCCGTTAAGTCACCGAGAGGTGTTGGACCGTGTGCATCAGTCCAGATAGCCGGCTCACTGATGCCATTTCTGTCATGATCGGAGTTAACCAGTAGCTTTGTCCCATTGCGGTTCATTTGACCAGAATTGACGGAGATATAGTCCGGTAATAGTTCAAATCCTTTGTTTTCAACCCACGTAAAACCAACCCCCATGATGGTGCCCATCGAGGACTTACCATTTTTCGCAAGATCAGTAAGGTGCGCGTTCACAATCGGCCTAAAATGGATACCGTCGGTATAGCCATTGAAGGTTAAATCTGCCTGCTTCGTTTCTCCCGCTTGCGCTACAATCGGAGTCGCGTCACATGGGTTATCTGACACTGGGTTACTTCCTTCGCCCTCGTTCCAATATTCCGCAACAGAAATGATTGGTGTTTGCTGTGTTGGGTAACCACCTTGGGTGATTTCTTCGGTATACAGCACATAACGCTGACCTGGGGTAAGTCCGTTAATTTTAAAGTAACCATCTGGGCCAACTTTGCCTTGCGTCAAATAGCCCGATTGAGCCGACACCGCATCAAATAATGGATCATCAACATTGCGAGCAATAATGTTGACGCCACTATACTCAGTAGAGCCATCTTTTAGACGAAGCGTCCCTTCAATTGAGCCGTAGTTGGCTTTATAACCTGCGGTTGGATAGAGGTTAGAAATCGAGACTTTGTCATCCAACACATTGATGGTGCTCTGGCTAACGCCACCCGCACCATTGTGGCTAATGAATGGAAACATAGTTTCGATAATATCCGGATCGGCATTGTTCACAGGACCATACCCATCGGGTGCGTCATGAGCATGAATAGGAGCCACCTCACACCCTTCAACGCCAGGGAAGTGTGGGTTTAGCGGATGACTCATGTAGCCCAAATGGCCATTGGTTTGCGAGTGAGAGAGGTTGATGGCGTGGCCAAATTCGTGAGTAAACACACCTGCTACTTGGTTGCCTTCGGTATCAGTGACATACACGTTCCAACCATTCATTACCGCTGTCGCTTCGATAATGACATTGTTCTCATCGGCAATTTCCGGGAAGGCGATCCCCAAAACAGCGGTTTTCGGTACGCCAAAGAAGTTCTCTAAGATACTGCCGTCAGTATCGTAGAGCACCCAAAAACCATAACCATTTTGCTGAGTATAGATCTGAGCGGCGTTGGCTCCGGTTACATCAGCAAGCCCAGTTTGGCTTTCGATCGTCCCAACAATGTCAGCTTTAAAGGTGGATGTCTCTACATTATTCCACTCGTCGAAAGCAAACTGGGTAATTTCATTCGCGCGTTCAATAGATAAAAACACACTGCCATCATAGTCATAGGTAAACGCTTCTCCTCCATCGACATAGACAGGAATTGAGCCTTTTGACGTATCCCATACGTAAGGGGTGGGAGCGCCATCATCGGTTGTCAGTAACGGGCCTGCGGCCATCACATGGTTTGCTGTGAGCAAGGTGGTGATTGCGATCGCTAATTTATTAATATTCATTATTTCATCTTCCCATTGCTGATCCATTGCTCTGACACGGCTTTGCCAACTAGCCCCATAAAGTCTGCTGCGTTATAAGCGCCTGGGTTTTGCAACATCGCTTGTTCTGATGGAGAAAGAACGCCATCGGCAAACTCGAGATTTTCAAAGATTCCGTAGTTATTAAACTCATTAACGACCTTGTTGCCGCGAACATTGAACTTGCCATGTGCCATACCTGCCGTAGTGCGCAATCCTGTGAGCTTCGCGGCTTTATACATAAATACGATAACGGCTTCGTCCTGATTCCAGCGAGGGAAGCCCTCTGGGGATACCGCTAACATTTGTGTGCCATTCGGAAGTGTGCGAGGCTTTGTTAGGCCAAACTGACGAAATGTGTAGTTTGATCCCTTAGCATGCGCCCCCTTCGCGGCGGAGCTGACCTTAATAGTCACCTCGGTATAAGGGATGCCTTGATCAGAAATGCCATCAGATACGGTTTGTATTTGTCCTGATAAAATGCTCTCTGATTCAGAAATAAGTTGCTTGAGGTTTTGGGGGATAAGTTTGGCGGCTTGTGATATTGGAGCAAGCAGCATGAGCACTGACAACAGCGCTACCATCTGTGGTTTAAATTTCATTAGCTATCCTTGTTAATGTTTTATTTATTAGGTAGATGCACTACCACAAATCAACATAACGAATAGCTATTCATCGCGATATCAGGGAATCCCTGATTTTTGGTTTTAATTTATTGAAGATCTTGACTAAATAAATACAATGATCACATTTTTAATTAATAACCACCCACAACCTATTTGCTGGACTATAATCATAGGTTTGCTCTACCACAGAGTTAAGAAATCGGATAACACACGCAACACATTTGAATAAAGCATTGTAGTGAGCACTATGAGGGTGAGGGTCTATTCTCCGGTCTATCGACTGGCTTAAGCTTAGGTGGTTTGTTATTGGATTAATCTTTTTTCCATGGCAAATCTAACGAGGCCCGCTATATCGAAGATATTCAAACGTTTCATGATATGCGTTCTATGCGTTTCAACCGTTTTAATACTCACGTGAATGCTATCGGCTATCTGCTTGGTAGAATATCCTTCTGCAATCAACTGAAGGATTTGTCGTTGTCGACTGGTTAATAATTCCAAAAGTGACGTGGGTGTATTTTCATCCAACAACAGCTTGTCTAGCATACTCTCATCGACTTCTCGACTAATGTATGAATCACCACTTAAAACATTCATCACAGCAGGCTCTAGCTCATCGACTGCAGAGTCTTTCAATAAATAACCTTGGGCACCATTTCTTAAACACTTTGCTACATATTCAACATTATTATGCATTGATAGCATGAGAATTTTTATATTCGTATTTTGCTTTCTTATCAGACTGACTAACTCTATGCCATTCAGACCTTTTAAAGAAATATCCAGAACGACAAGATCAGGAGTCAACTGTTTTAATATAGGAAGAGCATCCAATCCTTCCCCACACTCACCCACCACCTCAATACTCTCTATTGCACCTAATAACGTTCTTATACCTGCTCTGACTAACTCATGATCGTCTACAAGTACCACTGTGCTGTTATTCTTCATATTCAAACTCAACTAAAACAGAAGTCCCACTATCGAGTTGAGAGTTTAGCGTTAACTTTCCGTTATGCGTTAATACCCTTTCTTCGATTCCCAATAGCCCTAAGTGTTTGCCTTTTATCACCTTCTCTTTAATTTCATTCACGTTAAAACCCATTCCATTATCTTTAACTTCAGCTGTAATAAGGCTTTCGCTAAAGCTGAGACGAACCACAATCTCTGTTGCTTTTGAATGACGTATCGCGTTATTCACTGACTCTTGTATGATTCTAAACAGCGTCGTTGCAAGCTGAGAGTGAATCATCGGAAAGTTAACTTGTGCATCAAATTTTATTGGGTGTTCCAAAGATAATGACATCTTGTGGAGTAAATTATTTAGTGCCGCGATCAAGCCGACATCATCTAAAATGCTCGGTCTTAAATCGAAAGAGATACTACGTACCTGCTTTATCATCGCTTGAACAATTTTTATCGAATCATCAATTCTGATGCTGTTTTCCGGGTGTTCCTTTTTATATAGTTGTAAATTGATTTGAGTCGCGGTCAAAGATTGACCAAATTGATCATGCAGCTCTCTTGAAATGGACTTTCTCTCTTCTTCCTTGGCATTTTGAATTTTTGCTGTCAGGTCTCTTATTCCTCGATAGGCATCCTTTAGTGTTGCTTCCCTACTCTTAAGCTCATCAATCGCCAACTCTTTCTGCACTTTTATAAGATTGAGACGTGTAGAGTGAGCTAACCATTTGGCCATATGATACCGGTGATAACTTATCGCGATGAATATAATCAATAAAGCTAGAGGGCCTATATAGTTTATATTTCGCCACCATGGAGGAACAATATCAATACTTAAGTTTGCAGGCTCACTCCAACGGCCATTGCTGCCTTTTCCTCTAACCTCAAGTTGATACGATCCGGGCTCTACATTAAAAAAATTAATTTGATTTCTGTTTTCTAAGGCTTGCCAATGGCTAGAAGGCGTTAACCTATATTCATATTCATGCTTGGTGGCACTAAAATCCAACAATGCGAAGTCAACCGTTAGCATACCTCCCCATGGAATGGATATTTGCTGTCCATCTTGGATCGATAAGTGAGCAATAGATCTCGAAAAGGTATCGTGATTGATCCGAGTAATACGTAATGGAAAAGAGGTGGAAGGTAAATAGTTATTGTCTCTTTTTAAAATCGCCAAGCCATTCTGAGCCCCTAACAAGTTATGTGTCCGATCCTTTGCTTTCGAACCTATAATAAATGAGCCTATATTGGATAATATATTATTGGTTAACTTTAAACTATGCTGTTGCGGTCTGTAGATTGAGACCCCTTTATTTGTAGCAATCCAAATAGATCCATCATCCTGACTTAATATTGATTTAATCGATTCTCCTGGTGAGGTCACGCCGGGTATATTTTCAAGCCCGGAAATATCATTCTTACTTCTGTAGACGACCTTGTGCAATCCACCGCCATCGGTGCCAATCCAAATATTACCATTAACATCCTTTTCAATATCTGAAATATAGTAATGACTTAGATAATTATTATCGACAAGAAACCTTTCACAGTACCAACCGATAACACGGCAGCGATTTAAGCCATTTGATCTTGTACCAACCCAAAGATAATCGTCCTCAACCATTAATGCGGTGATATAGTTACCACTAAGAGAGTGATGATTTTCTGCGTCATGCTTATAAGAAGAGAACGATTTAGTATCAATGTGATATTTATATAAGCCACTACCACCAATACCAACCCAAACGTTACCATCAGAACTTTGCTTAACCGCTCTGATAAACCCTTTGCCTATCGATTTTTGTTCACTCGCGTCATGTTGAAAGAAGTGGAGTGTTTCACCTTGGGCAGATAAATGCCAAAGACCACTTGAAGTACCAACAAACAGATCATTATTTGCCGCTTTTTCGATACTAAAAATGCTGTTTACATCAACGTTAGGCAAATCGGCGTGAGTTTTAATCCATTCACCTGAATGTTTTTCAATCTTGTGCAAACCTTGCGTTATTGACCCTAACCAAACGATATTCTCTTGCGGATCCGCCAGTACTGCACTGACATCTCGCATTGAGAACCAATGGTCATCTATCTCTTTGTTAAAGAAAACCTCTGCCAATTGACCATTTAAAAGGTGCAGGCCATTGCCCCATGTTGAGAAAAACAACTCACCTTGCTCGTTTTCAATAATACTTGTGACGGCATCAGACTCAATCGATTGCCTGACATGTTTGCTCGATAACCTATGATTTCTTACGTCATAAGCCAGCAACCCATTTTTATACGTTCCAAGAAGAAGCTTGTGATTTCCCGCATAATGCAATGAGATAATCGCTAACTTATTTTTCATTAACGAGGTGAGTTCTATCTCATTTGACTGCATATTATTTAAGTCAACTTTGAATAATCCTTCCCTTGTGCCTATCCACAAATTTTCGGAATCATCCTCTTCGATAGAAAAAACGTCATCAACCCCATCACCGAGATCAAACGAGACAAAGCTCTGACTCTCCTCTTGCCAATAAGCCAACCCTCCGCCTAACGTGCCGACCCAAAGTCGTTCTTTGCTATCTGCAAATAATTTATAGACATAGTCACTAGGAAGTGAGTGAACATTACTTTGCTGCTTATAAAAACGAGTGATTTTTCCCGTACTTCTGTTTAGTCTGTTTAAACCTATCTGTGTCGCGACCCAAAGATGACCATCCGGACCGTCAATAACGTCATAAACGCTATCATTACTGATCGAATTACTGTCGTTAGAGTCGTGCCTAAAATTTGTAAAGGTATTCGTCGCTAGATTAAAGCAACTTAAGCCACCACTATTGGTAGAGACCCAGATCTTGTTGTCTTTACTTTGGTATAAGTTACGAATATCAATCGCATTTATTGAACCCGGATCATTAAAGTTTGGCTTAAAATCCTGAAGTTGATAGCCATCATAAACGTATAGCCCATGTTGCGTACCAATCCACATAAAACCTTTGTGATCAAACATGATTGTGGAAATGTTATTTGCGTCCAAACCAACATGCTGTGCCAGTCGCTGACTATCGTTATAAGCGGATACGACAATGGGCCACGCAACCAATATGAATAACACTAGCGCCTTCAGAAACCTTCGCATAATAAACTCAACAAACACAACAAACACAACAAACACAACATTACGTTAACATTCAGTGGGTTGAATATCAAACCTTGTACTGCAAGCTACTACGTGACGGCTATTGGCTGACGCCATAAATTTGTGGTTACTTGGAAGCAAAAATAGGCTATAAAACGTGACTTTATAATTTTCTTTCATCTAATTAAATGAATCATTGGATCCACCTAGAACAAATTGGCCAGTACTTTACCGCAGGATCTGTCGGTTATAAGGTATTGATGGCCATCATTATTTTAATTGCTTACCAGGTACTGAAAAAGATCGCGAATCGCGCAATCCTTAATTTGGCCAAGTCGAAAGGCGTAAATAAAGCCCGACTTAGCTTTATCCAACGCTGCTTCAATGTGACCTTTTTGTTCCTGTTCGCATCACTTTTTGCGATAGTGGCCGGCATCGGATACGGTGATGTATCCCTATTTCTATCTTCGATCTTTGCGGTCTTAGGGGTAGCATTCATCGCACAATGGTCGATTCTTAGCAATATAACGGCCAGTTTCCTTATCTTCTTTGTGTTTCCTTACCGTGTTGGAGATCGAATCAAAGTCGTGGATAAAGACGAAGATATTTGTGGCGAGATCCAAGAAATCAGTATGTTCCACGTGTTAATAAAGCACGACAACGGCAACCTGATTACTTATCCAAATAATTTAATGCTACAAAAAGCCGTACTAAAACTGACTGCCCCCAAGCCAGATACACAAAAATCGACCTCTCGAATTTATACTCGAAGAAAACAAAATATCCGCTAATAATTACAAAAGCCCCAACGGTTATCCGATTGGGGCTTTTTTCATCGGCCGCCGCGAGAGCAGCATTCATTATCTCGTCGTATTTATCACTACAATAACGTGCAAAGTTGCCCGACGATCCAGAACTCAACAAACTCAAGAACGTTGATGCTTCATTGTAATCACCACGCTCGCATCACATCAAAATCGCCCGGCTTGCGCGCCACTAGATACGAATTCCATTCTTGATTCTCTAAGTTGACACTCGCACCTAAAATTTTCTTCAGCATTGAAGCAATGGCAATCAATTTGTTTGCTTCACTGGTGTTGTACAATAACGTAAAGTCGAGCGGATTATCGTCACCGTAGCCTGTATTACTCAATAATTGACGCGCCTTTTCATCTCGTTCTGATTGTGTCCATCGACTGTACTCAGGCGTGGTCGCGTCAAATCCAGCCGTATATTGATGAGCAAAAGTGTACGCCGGTAAGTGACCAACTTGTGTCACGCCGTTAGTAATGACATCACGATAAAATATGGCACCTTACCCTCTAACTCAAAGCAGACAGTATGCTTGTCGACCGCGGTGATACCAAGCGCTTCCAAAGGCTTTTTCCCTTCCGCCACATCAGCAGTATTTTTAATTTTGGTCAGTTTTAAGTACCAAACATTGTGTGAGGCTAATTTTGGATCAAGCGCTCGCCTCAAGGCATAAACAAAATCGTCGGATGTAACAGGCATCACCGTTAGACCATTTTGCATCTTTACTTAGGTGAAAAACACACGTTTGGTTGTCTTTTGTTTCCCACGGTTCGCAACTCCTGGAACGAGGTTGCCATCACGATCTTAAATCACAAGCCCTTCAAACAAGTCACGTATTACGTGCATTTCTGGCAGGCCTTTTGCCTTAGCGGGATCTTAAGTTGCGTCTTACGCATCATTCGCACGAACTCAATGTTGTTCGGCAGCAAGAGCGCTTCCCTCCACCATGGTTCCTGCATTTACGCCGACTGACAAAAAAGAAGCGACAAGGCATACAATGAACTTTCTTTAGAATCGTTTTTTACATCCATATTTTTTTGTTCTCCTGAACGTACTTAAATAGATCTTGGCCTCTGTTGACGGTTTTCAATTGTGAACCAGTGCCAATCAAACCATTTATTCTGCTAGCCTCGCAAGCCGCTAAAACGTGGTATTCATAACGGTTTGATTATAGCAGCGATAGTAAATAAGAATATCTATGGCTTCTCAATAGGTTATTGGCGTTTTCCGTTTAACCCACCACAACGACAAACGAAATGAAGACTAAACGTTAGATTGCAAGGTGTTTAGTTCAGTGAGCATTATTTGTGTATAGTTTACAGTGTAAATTTATCCCTTCACTCCGTTCTTTATCAGTCACCACGGAATAAGGAACATTGGATGTATACGCCTTCGTCATGGTTAAAGTCCGCTGTAAGCGAACACAGAGCGTACCAACGTAATTCATGACACTCTAACTCATACCCTTCTATCAACTATAAGATTGCTTCACTAACCACACCATGTCGATAAGCTCGAGTGCTTGATTTGGGTTTATATAATAAAGGACATAGAAGCACTAAAATCGAACCATCGAAAAGTGTCGAAAAGTGTCGAGAAAAAGTAAATGAGTTTTTTATTCTTGGTTAGTAAGGTAAGTGATCAAAGATAATATTTCTAATCCCAATATTATCGTCGGCGAATATAGCAATTGGTCTGACTTTTAACACGGAAAGTCATTCAGAGATCATGCCAACCGTAATTTACTCGCTGATAACGTCACGCAAGAAGTATGGCAAAGTGATATATTCGGAGAGATCGATAAACTTATCATTGGTAAGTTTTACTCATTCGCTTTCGAAGCAACGGTTTTGATAGCAGGCAATCAGGTCATCGCGTTGATTGAATTTCAACATTCACCTTCTCACCAGATGAGTTTGGAGACGATGTTCAAAGTGGCTTCGAACGAACAGGTTATACAATTATCGGCAATGATGTCTGGTTTGGTACAGATGCGATGATCATGCCAGGCGTAAATATTGGGCATGGGTGCGTCATTGGGGCGCGTGCGGTTATCACCAAAAATGTGCCACCTTAGTCAATCGTGGTCGGAAATAACCACGTAGTACGACAACGCGTCGATGAAGCGACTATCATTAAGCGACTAGAAATACAATGGTGGAACTGGCCACTAGACCATATCAAGAAAGCGATGAAGGTTATTTGCAGTGCCGATGTTAATACGCTCTTTTACCGAAGAGTGCTAAATGAATGGATCAAACCGCTATATCTTCTTCATCAAACGTCGCTGAAACTCTAATTTCGTATTGATTGAAGCTAAAGGTGCAACCACCGTACGCACGTTTAGTTATCACGTGCTCGTCACCAAACTTCACCGTTACGCGGGTAAAGACCTTATCTTTTGCCTCCACGATACAGTCTTCAAGCGCCAACTCAAATTCGGTCTCAGTGTGTTCCAGCTTTTGTCGTACTTCATCAAGGCGCGCATTGTTCGCCACTTTCGCCTGTTCAATTTGATGTAGTTCGTTCTCAGACCGCTCCAATTTAGGACGTTTTTTAAATTCGAGCTCTTTTCGAATCACATCCATCGTTCCCTCTTGCGCCTGCTTGTATGTCTCTTTCAAATGAGCAATACGTTCTTTGAACCCAAAATAACTAGCAAACGCTTCTACTTTCGTTGCCGTATCGCCTTCTACACCAAGTTGAGAACACAACACTTTTGCACCGACCTTTGCCTCGCCACCACTCAATGTACCGTGGGCGCCACGGGCATCCAAAACGGTGAGATTACGCCCGCAATGAATGGTATTGTTCATGCTGTGTACGGCTAAATCAATATCTTTAAATGCATGCAAGTCACAATACTGAGCGTAATTCGCACGAATTGAACCTTTGCTTTGAATCTTGCAACTCTTTGGCTGTCCGTCACTCACCGTGTGTCCGATAATGCCTTTTCCTACTTGAATATCACCCTGCGCTTGGACACTCGCCGATTCAATAAACCCACCGACAGTAATCGAGCCCGTCGCTTGTACTATCATACCTGATTCAATATTACCGCCGATGATCACATTGCCTTTAAAATTCACGTGTCCGGTATTTACGCCCACACTATTCAGGCAAAGTGCATTGTCCACTTCTATCGTTTTATCCTTAATGAGCGGGGTTCCCGAAACGGTCGCAACGAGTAAGTTGGGATCATCTTTACAAATTTGAGTCCCCTTACCGGCCTTCATTGGGCTGTCTTTTCCAGCTTGTGGTGGAATGATACGACCTTGAACCGTATAACCGGGTGTACCCTTAGTAGCTGGCGTACGACGCATAACCTCATCACCAATATCCACAGCGATGGTTTCGCCTAAGTTTCGCAAATCCATTTTTTCGCTAGCGGCTTGGCCTTGTTTGGGTTTTAGAATCCGTTTGGCGATATCTTTGACAAGTGGAGTGAAACACGCGTCCTTACCTTTAATCGCTTGTTTACCGATAGCGACAGGCTGAGAAAATGTCTCCCCTGGCTTAAGTTGGTTGCTGACCACCATCACTTTCTTTAAGGCTAGCTTGTTGATGCCTTTCTTGACTCTCGCGTTTGTTAACGCTTGCACTATTTCCGCGCCACGTAATCCTCGTCCGCCATACGCACCAGTCACTATCATACAAGCTAACATGTCATTGTTGGTAAGCTCGACATCCACACGAGCGTTCTTCATTGCTGCAATCAACATTCCATCGTACGCCTCAGACTTACGTTCTCGCGCACAATTAATAAACCTAATAACTGCTTCCTCATCAACAAACACATTCGTTGCTGACATCGATAGAAGTTGTTCCGGTAACTCTTTAAGGTTTAGCTCACTTCCAAGATCAACATCTCCCGGAAGACGGGCAAAAATTTTTGTTTTGTCTTCTGACCACTCAAGACACAGCTTCCACATACCCAAACCATTCGCGTTTCATCCACAGCTTCAGTCTAACCAAATTCTCATTGCCCACAAACAGCCGCTTGTTCATAATCAGGCTCACATCACTAAAGACGAAATCTTGCTTTTCTTCTTACCGTTTTGCGAGAGGCGCAATTTTCTTTTCGTAAGAAAGCACTCACCGTCTGTTTTATAACAAGGTCATTTACAATGTAAACTTCACCAGCAGTCAATCTCTTGGGACGGAGTTACCGTAATATAAAAAAAGAGGATTTACAGTGTAAACCCTCTCCTTCTTTCGTTTACCTTTACAGTGTAAATTTACACTTAATCGTATTTACACTGTAAATTTTGAAAGCAATTTTTTAATTCTTGGCGAAATTTCTGCTCAGCTTGTTTACGGCCAGAATACCCAAACTGTTTCGCGCATTCACTCCAATCTTGAGCAAAAAATACTTTAGCAATAACAAAATCAGATACCGCCTCAAGCCCATTCAGAAGTAACCATTGCTGAATCCAAACTGAAACAGATTCATAACTGTTCCCACCTTGGGTATAGCAAGAAATCAAATTAAGCTTGATAGGATGCAATTGAATGCCACCAAAGGGATACCAAAATAGAGCGCGAAATAGTGCAGGTTCTAATTTTGGATAAACCTGATTCGTGGTCGAAGAGAGAAGCTCCTTGTACAACATCTCCGCTTGTTGAATCCAAGGTTGGGTTGATGGACCACACGACCTGACCATTAACAACGAATAGCACCCACTCGCCGCATCACGCATTGTACCCAAACGAATCGCTTGATAACCCGACTTCTGCCAGAAGTGGATTAACTCCTCAGTCGCACCAAAACTAGTGGAGAGATAAGAAATGTGTGGGGCAAGCGACTGTTCGAATTGTTTCAAAATAGACTGGCCAATACCATTACCTTGCAATTTGGGATGAACCGCAATACGCATAATACGCTGAGTTGAAAGCTTCCCAACTTGCGGGTAGCCCAGTTGGTTAACAATCGTAATTGGCGCTAAATGCCCTTTTGGCCGACGCTTTCCAAGCTGAACATCACGAATCAGTTCATCATCAAGATTACCTTCTTCTACCGTGAGCACGACACCAATAATGTGCTCTTGTTTTTTTGCAATATGAACCTCGCAACTTTCGTCTTGCAGCAGGTGAATTAAATCATTTGGGGATGTCTGATAGTGGGCATTAACCAGTAGAGCAAAACACGCATTCAAAACGGAAGGATTAGAAACCAACTCGGATTTGCCGACTTTGGACAATAAGATGTCATCGTTTTTAACCGCGTCGATATCTGTCAACTCAGCGTTCAACAAAAACGCCTGATACAACCACGACTCTAGTTTGTCGTTTGCAGACCAACGGATCGGTTGTTGCAGATGGCAGGTTTTCATCCCTGGTCTTTGCGTGTTTAACCACTCAACAAACTTAAGTGAGAATCCTCTTCCACAACCTTCATAACCATGTATCGTGCTAGAAAACACTAAACGATGATAGTGAACGGTAATTTGTTTGAGCAACGGCACAGGAATAGCAGCGGCTTCATCAATCAAAAGTAGATCGCAATCCGGCAATGAAGATAATAAATCATCTGGCGCGACAAATTGAATGTAACCCAAGCCAATTTCTAATCTGTCTTTCTTTATGCGTTGTGCGCTCTCAAGCAAACGCAATGCATGTTGATAGACGGGTTCGACCGCTTTAATCGAAGGCGCTGTAAGTAAAATTTTCAACGGTTTCTGCTGAAGCAGTCGCGCACAAGCCATTCCTAATGCACTGCTTTTTCCTCGCCCACGATCGGCCGTTAGTACGAGCGGTCGTTTGCGGTGCCCATTCACGACATTCTCAACAAGAGAAATCGCTTTGGCCTGTTCGGTATACTGGGTTTCTCTTGGTGTGTGAGTAAACGGTGGGAGTTTGGGTAGTGGATGATTTTGTTCAATAACGACCAACTTCTGCCACTGAATTTGCATCCACCGCTGCGCTTGATTCATTATCTCTTGCTCTCGAGTAACAACAATCAGCAAACCTCCACCAACTAACGCACCCAGAGATGCAGTAAAGCTGTTCGCATCAAACTCTTCTCTCGCATCAAATAACAATACGTCGCACTCTCTCCCAAGTAACATATTGCCCTGTTTCGAGTTTACGCAAAGGGCATCATCCAACCGCCAATTCCCAACACAGAACCATTGTTCTTGCTGTGTTGGTTTTTTAGTTTGATAAAAAAACGAAATCAACTCATCTTGCCAAGTTGCATCACCTTGAAGAACCACACCAGTACGCTGAAAAGCGAGTCGAGATTGAAACTGCAGTTGAGAAAGGAATTCAGATTGTGCGTGCATAGCGTCTATCCAATATTGAACTGGCGCCATGTTATCACATCTTTGTTAAGCCGTGATTCATCACAAGCGGGGAATTAAAAGACATAAAAAAACCGCCCTAGGGCGGTTATTAATAAAAACAATCTATTGCATTTTACTTTGTACAAACGCTAAGATTTCTTCGATCAAGCTGTCGTCGACTTTCTTAAGGTGCAATGCCAAATTGCTGCCTTTACGACTGTAGCTTGCGCGGCCTTTAACTAGCTCAACCTTATCCGCCTTTTTGCTCGCTTTAGCTGGTGATAATTCTGCAATCCAACTTTCAAGGCTTTCGGTCACCTCTTTGGTCAAACGAGCCACACCTTGAGCGCTACTGCGTTGCCATAAGAACCCTTCAGAAGTACGACATTTATCAAGCAAATCTTGTTGATGTTCAGGTGCGAGCATCGAGAATTGTTTATGCAGTTTTACAATTGTTGGACGACCAAGATCACCCACATTAGGGTAAGCTTGTAACAACTCACGAGGTAAAGATGCGGCTTTCAATGCACCACTGACCAAAGCTTCACTGCACTGGAACATCTTTGCCAGTGCTTTTTGGTCTTCCGCTTCGCCACTTTCTAGCTTAGCTTGCATCTCTTTGCCTTTCTCATAAAGCGAGAGTGGTTTGTGTGCATTCGCCACGTCAGAAAGAAATTTGGCATGGCTTGTATTGATACCTTCACCAACATAAACCAAGAAATCCTTTCCAGCCAAAATACATGACATACGACGACGACTACCGTCGAGAACTTCTATTTTTCCATCCGCTGTACGACGACCAACAGCAGGGTACTGTTGACCACGTTCTTTCAATGTCGCCAGGACATCCGAGAGAGCATGCTCATTCAAGAATGATTGTTCACGAGCATTCTCAGCAAAAACCGTCGTATCCGTTGCCACTTTATCTGCAGGAATACGGACCAGTTCAAACTGAACAGTACCCTCACCTGCAACAGCAAGTTCAATCACTTGCGCTTTGTCTTTTGCCGCGGTTTGCGCCTCTTGAGGTGTCGCGACACGACGCTTATTGGTTTTACCAAATAATTTTGCGTTTAATTCAGACGTTTTCAATGCCATTTACTAATTACCCTTGATTCAATGACGGCCAGTTAGAGTGCAATACCCTTTCAAGTTCAAGCGCGCTCTTATGAACCGCATCTTGTGCTGTCGCGAGCGTTTTCTTACCCCCTTCGAAATCACTTACCGTCAAATCAAAAACCGTACTGTAAGTGTCAGCACAAGTTTCAAATGCACGGCTACGTGGGATAGTGGCCATCATAACTTGGTCACCAAGAAGATAGTTCATTTCAGTTAAAACCGAAACTTGCTTCTTATTATCGTCTTCAAACATTGTCGGCATCAATCGAACGAATTCAAGACCATTCCAATCTTCAGGGAACATCTCGTAAACCGTTGGCAAGTGCTGGAAAAAGTTTACCGTTGAAGCCCAGTCAAGGCGTTTTGCCGCACATGGAATTAATAACGCGTTAGACGCGTACATCGCATTCCAAACCAATGGGTCAACGTGTGGACCAGTATCAATCATGATCACATCAAAATCATTGGAAATCTTGTCAATCAACTGCTCTTTTAGCAGACGCACGATGTCCAACGACGGGTCTTCTGACAACGTTTGCCACGCTTCTGCGTTAAACATAGCGTCTTCTGGAAAAGCAGAAATCGACTTCAAGTTCGGGTATTGCGTCGGTAACAATACATTTTTGTGTAGGAATTCTCGATCGATTTCCACACCGTCGGGTACGTTACCCAGCATAATATCAACTGCTGAGTAGATATTGTCATGCTCAGCCACACTAATTTGTGGGTTTAGGAATAAACGCAATGAACCTTGAGGATCAAGGTCAATCAAACAAATACGGTAGCGATTATCTAAGTTAAGCGCTAAACATGCCGCCAAATGCACCGCTGTCATCGATTTTCCCGTACCGCCCTTTTGGTTCTGTACGTTAATGATCCACGGTTTGTTATCCAAGTTTTTTTTACGCTCATGGAATTTTGGCACTTCCGCCGCATCCATTAGCATGTGAGCTTCTTCTAAAGTAATGGAATAATGGTTGGCATTATTCTTTGTAAATTGATGGCCTTCTGCTTCCATTTTACCGATAGCTTCATCCAGCTTACGGCGTGTTAAACCTGAGCGGGTTTCCATCATTGCTTTAGACATTGGTGGGAAGTAGTTGTCACTTCGCTCTTCCAAAACAATCTCAATACGGTCAGCTTGAACTTGTTGCGTCAGTTCCGCTAACTCCAGAAGATTTTCAATCGTTTTTTCTCTTTTCATGCCAAATTCCGTTGGAAAGATATCTGGGCTCAATTGTACAGCACAGCAATCAAAAAACAACAAAAAGGTGCACAAACATTTTGAACAACAATCACATAAAAAATAGTTACAAACTTCTATTTTATGTTTTAAATGTAAAAGCATGACGAATCTTAATCAAAAATCTTCGAGTAAGACATCGAAACTTTGAATGAAACAAAAATGTCACACTGTCACTTATTTACAATGTAAATAGGTCATATTCCCGGAACGATTATAACAGTGACCTAAATTACGGATAATGTGAAATGAACCTAATCTAACTTTAATGAAAGCAAAGTGACGCATGCATCGAACCTTGATCATGTGTCCAATGTGATTTACGTTAGAAAGCTCAATTTACGAGGGAAGAATGATCAAGGATTATTCATGATCATGCTTCCGATAGTTAGGTTAATTAAGAAAGCATGATCAAGGGACATACCATCCAACCTACATCCAGACGCTATATTTCGTTGAGATCAATTTCTCGGAAAAATGATCAAGTGAATTTACACGCCGGAAGCATGATATTTATAAGATAACTTACGGTCGAATGCAGATAGACCGGGGGCTAAAGAGATAATGAAGAGAGAAAACACGGAACGATGGAAAAAGCGATCTCAATGATGTGCAATACAACTATCATGATCATGCTTCCGTTCATTTGCTCATAATGCGTTATCAACAATGAAAGAACTGAAAAACGGCAAACTTTTCAACAATTGGATAATTTCCACTCGATTCGTTCAAACGAAAGATGAAATAGCATTCTCTTGATCATCGTTCCCGGTATAAAACACGCTTACACACAACGCAACGGGGTAGGTTCATTCCAATCAATGACGGAGTTCTGTGGATAAGTTGTATAAATGTCATGATCATCGTTTCGAACCTATTTTGATCATCTTTTCAGAGTTCCAATGATCATGCTTACGAGAGTTTATGATCATGCTTTCCTTATTGTGTTGATCATGGTTTCGATAAGCGTATGATCATAGTTCCGAAGCTAATAAAAAAATATCGTATATAAACAAGGAATTGCACACACAAATCCGTCCAGATCATTAGATCATATAATCAATTAAGATCAGATTAATCAAAAAGATCAGTTAATTAAAAACAAAGAATTTTTCTTTATTTATGATCTATTTTTCTTTATCCTTCGGAAACATAGCAAAACTACGGCTAGTGAGATCTGGATCTAAAATGAGCTCTGATGAAAAAGTTCTGATTAAAGCGCCTAGAAGCCATAAGGATGGGCACCTTTTTGAAATTCACGAATCTTCGACAGATTGGGTTGAGCAATACCAATATTTCAAAGGGGTAACTAAAAGTATCCTAGAGTTGCTTAATCTGATTTCACTTCGAGGCTTCAGTAGCAAAGATGGATTAGTGTCTACCACTGAAATTGTCGAAGCAACAGACGGTCAATTGACTCGTGCGGCACTTCAGCAACGTTTGCGAGCAGCTGTTAATATTGGGTTGTTTACGCAAACGCCAGTTCGTTTTGAGGAAGGTTTGGCTGGCAAAACGATGTTACATAAGTTTGTGAATCCGAATCAGCTTATCTCAGTCCTAGGAGCCACCAGCTTAGTGACAGAAAAAGTTCGGCAAAACGAGAAGCAAAAGCGCTCTAAAGCGTTAGCACAAACACAAGTCAATAAACGATTGTTGAATGAACATGGTTTAAATACCCCCCCAATGATGAAGGATGAAGCCGATCAATTTATCGTTTCACCAACCAATTGGGCAGGGATCATTGATCAAGCTCTCGCACCTCCTCGCACTCGCAAAAGCTACCAGAAATCTATGGTGTCGATCTCTGGCACCAAAGCGGTGATTGAAACTCGATCATCGAAAAACATCATGACGGTTGACGATCTAATGACCCTATTTGCGCTGTTCACGTTAACAGTGCAGTATCATGATCATCATAAAGATCAGTACCACATGGATGCTGCACACGTCCCCAATAAAACGCCGTTATATATCACCGATATTTTGTCCCTCCGCGGCAAGAAAGACAGTGGACCTGCGCGTGATTCAATTCGTGACAGTATTGATCGTATTGAATTTACCGATTTTCAATTGCATGAACTTACCGGTCGCTGGCTAAGTGAAAATATGCCAGAAGGCTTTAAAAGTGATCGTTTCCGTTTTATCGCACGAACCATTACAGCATCAGAAGAAGCCCCCGTTGAAGGCAGTGATGGTGAGATACGTATTAAACCAAATTTGTATATCTTGGTTTGGGAGCCATCGTTTTACGAAGAGTTACTGACTCGTGATTATTTCTTCTTGTTCCCGCCTGAAATTCTGAAACAGCATACTTTAGTGTTCCAGATGTACTCATTTTTCCGTAGTCGTATGGTGCGCAGACATACGGATTGTATGCTGCTGAGCGAGCTAAATCAGAAATTAGCGCGCAATATCGAATGGCGTCGTTTTTCAATGGATCTGATCCGTGAACTAAAACGCTTGTCCGATGGTAAAGGGACAGAAGATCTTTTTGTGGTGAATTTGTGGGGTTACCACCTCACAATTGAAACGATGATCGAGAACGGAAAAGTGGTGGATTACCAAATTGACATCAAATGTGATGTCGAAGAGGTACTTCGTTACTCCCGCGCGCGCACGACGAACGCTGGTAAACGTAACATGGCCCCTACGTTACCAAACCCACTTCGTAATGAGATGGTAACGAGACAACAACTAGAAGAACTCTCAGGTATCATTGATGGTGAATTTGAGCCTATTCAGCGCAAAGCACCATCTCCACGCGGTAATTTGGGTCGTCGTGTGAAGCAGAAAAAACATTTAGTAGAGATCAACGCTGATGAGATCACGATTACTCTCTCTAAATACACCTCTCCAGAGGCTCTAGAACGCAGCGTAATGGCTTTATCAGCAATGACAGGGCATTCCTATGCCTCGATCAAAGAAGAGTGTTCTGAGTTCATTGAGAAGCTTGATTGGTTAAGAGTTGGAGAAGAGCCACTACCATACGAAACATTGAGTAAAACGGTGGAGCTGTTTAACAATCAAAACGACGTGAAACATTTGACCATAGAACGTTTGATTGCAGGGTTAGCCGTTCGACGGAAAGTATGTCGCCAGATTTTTGATGGTCATATGGACGAGATGGTATTAAGAGCACTTGATGAGATGGCCATTTAATATGAATTTTTTGGATGTTTATTGAGTAATAAACGTGACGAATTGATTCAGAATGTAACAATGAATTGCACTGATGGAAATCAGACTTAACTCTAACAAATCAATGACATTATGGGTTGGGGCTCGGATTAATATTTATCCCGAATAGACAACCTTTTTGTCCTTTCTGATGATTAGATAGATTGGCTCATATTGTTACATTCATTCTGAATAGACTTCGCGAGTTTCTCCTCAAGAAACTCGCTTTTTTTTATCTGAATTTTGGCACTTAGAGCCACGAGAGCAACAAATTTTCACCACGTTGACAAACCAAATCATTGCCGATCAAGCCAGTATTACGAGGTTATATTTTATCTTGATCATTTTTCCGGGCTAATGACGTAATCTTAGATCATTTTTCCAAGCTTCATTCCAGTTCATTGCACGCATCAAAGCCACATGTGACTCGATCATCTTATTAGCATGTTGCTGCCACTTAGTTTGATCATTTTGTTGATTGCAAAACTCTAGCGCTAATACAGTTAAGTGTTGCAAACGCTTTAAGCACCAATCTTTAATATGTAGATCAGTCATTGATTGGCAAGCGGTTTGTTCAAGTTTAGCGCTCGCATACAGCAGGCTTTGATAAGCTTTTTGCTGGTCTTGATATCGAGCGTGTTGAAACACTCGGAGATAACCATCTAACCAACATGCGATTGCTTTGCTCTGTTGATCGGTAAGATCTGGCCCAAATACAGACTCCGGTGCTTGAGATAAGATCGTTTCTAATCTTTCAACTTGATCATGCTTCCTATTTTCGTACCAACTTGAAATGAGATCTTGCCAGCTTTTCAATTCCATTGTGTTACCTCAGTCGTTTGTTTTACCGAGTGGTTTATCCAATGTGATCCGCTTTTAGGCGAGTCTTTAAAAGAGTTTGGCTCATTTTGAGCAAAGTTTCCAAATGGGCTATGAAACATTGGCATGAGTGCTATGACGGTGGACGCTAAGTAGAGTTTGGCTTAGTTGACTGATGAGTAAGTGAGTTCAGTTACTGTTTGTCGTGTAGGTAAGCGTAAGCTTGTTAGGAAGGTTAACTGATGTGAGTGAGAGAATGGCAAGAAGCGTTGAACGTGAGCAGCTGTAAAAGGCATTGTTTGCTGTTGATAATAAGCAAAATGAGAGCTAGATCGGCTCACTTTTGATAGGGGAATCTTTCAAATTTAATCGTTAAGAATGCTTTTGGCAAAAGTTAAATGATGAATTTATTAACGACTTGATGAAAGGTCGGGAGTGGTCACATTTCCCCACAATTTTGCTTACCTCCGCATTTTGGGTTTGCTATAGATTACTCATCGAAAACATGGTGTGTTCGGAGGAAATATGTCCATTAATTCTATCGACCATGACGAGATGACCTACATCGCTCACAAATGGGAATTACCGGAAGAAGAAACCAATGTGAAGCCAGAGAAAATAGTGAAGTCAGCTGAAGCGAGAAGACGCATTGAAGCGCTACGTGAGATCCGTGAAAGCGGGTTGAGCATTGAAGAAGCAAGGGAACTTGGTCTGATCCACTAACTCTTACACAGGGGTATTTAGAACCATGGGGTAGTCATAGGACTGCCCTTTTCATTTTCTGACGTCTCCCTCGATTCATGTGGGAATACGCTCATGCTGCAAGGGGGAGACAAGTCCGATTTTCGCAATGATGCGTGAACGCTAAACTGGATAAATTCACCTACAAACACCAATAAATCTCCCCATCAAGAAGAAAGCGACTGGAATTTGATCAATATAAGTGTGTTTCACTTCTGCAAAGTTAAGTCCGTGTGTTATAGTACTCGACTAGTATTTAAAGTACCTTGAGGCTGTAAATGTCGTTCAACCTTTCCCTATTACCGCCTGACGAGAAGAACAGAATCGAACTTGATAAACAAGCATCGTTTCTGGTTTGGAAGCTCAGAGAGGCCAAATCTGGCCCTGAGGCGATAGAAGAACAGTTGTCTAAGATTTACGACGCTGATGAAAAAGCATTTTTTCAACAGTCAGTCGAGAAGTACAAACGAGTAATGGGTGTCGCGTAAAGCGGATCGTGGCTCTGGTGTGAACCACAGCGGCGAATGAGGTTGCCTCCCCATTCCTTTGCAGGGCGAAATGGAAACAGTTTCGCTTTTTGCTAAAATCCTTCGCATTAAAATTAAATTTAGAGAGACATCCCGATGGGAAGAAGTTTTGAAGTGCGCAAAGCCTCTATGGCGAAAACTGCAGGCGCAAAAATTAAAGTTTATTCCAAATACGGTAAAGAAATTTACATGTGCGCGAAAAACGGTGGCGGTGATCCAGACATGAACTTGGCTCTGAAGCACCTGATCACTAAAGCGAAAAAAGACCAAGTACCTGCACACGTTATCGAAAAAGCGATCGATAAAGCGAACGGCGGTGGCGGTGAAGATTACGCACCTGCACGTTACGAAGGTTTTGGCCCTGGTGGCACAAGTGTGATTGTTGACTGTCTAACAGACAACGGTAACCGTACTTTCCAAGACGTTCGCCAATGTTTTGTTAAGACAGGTGCGAAAATTGGGGTTGAAGGTTCAGTTTCTCACATGTTCGACCACCAAGCAGTGTTCCAGTTCAAAGGCGAAGATGATGAAATCATCCTAGAAACGCTAATGATGGAAGATGTGGATGTAACAGACGTTGAACTAGAAGACGGCGTGATCACGGTATTTGCACCGCACACTGAGTTCTTCAAAACGAAAACTGCACTTAATGCGGCATTCCCAGATCTAACGATCGATGTTGAAGAAATTACATTCGTTCCTCAAACTCATACGCCAGTGGCGGGTGAAGACGCTGAGAAATTCCAGAAGTTCCTAGACCTTCTAGATGACTGTGACGACGTTCAACAGGTATACCACAACGGCGAACTATAATTTGATTCTCCAGTTGTAAAAAAGGCTTCCCTCGGGAAGCCTTTTTTGATCGTGTTACTTGTCTTCTCTGTTGTGACTCGCGTTTAGGTGTTGCGGTATTTGGAGTAACACAGCGACATGATCACGCCAAAACAGATACCTTGAGTCAACATGGCGGTACCACCATAACTGAAGAATGGCAGTGGGCTACCCATTACCGGTAGTAAGCCGCTGACCATGCCTGTATTGATGAATGCGTACAGGAAGAAGCTCATCGCCAGTGCGCCACTCACAAGGCGACCAAAGAAGTGCTCAGATTGGCACGCCAGCAGCATCACCCGCGCGGTAATGAACAAGTACAGTGCTAACAACACCGTACAGCCAATAAAGCCCCATTCTTCTGCATAGGTTGAAAAAATGAAGTCAGTATGGCTTTCTGGAATAAAGCCTAATGTGCCTTGGGTGGCGTTCATCCAGCCTTTGCCTTTCAGTCCGCCAGAACCAATCGCAATCAGTGACTGAATGATTTGGTAGCCCGAACCAAGGGGATCGGATTCTGGATTTAAGAACTGAGTAACACGGCTTTTTTGATACGACTCCATGACAAAGAACCACAGAATAGGTACTAGAGTCAGAATAGTGACTACAAAGCCACCAATGATCTTCCAGCTCATCCCTGCGAAGAACAAAACAAACAGCGCATAGATTACTGTGAATATCGCACCATCTAAGTCGGGTTGCAGGGCTATCAAGCCCGAAGGAATCAAGGTGATCAATAAGCACAGAGCGATTTTGCGAACATCGGGTCGCCCGCCTTCAATGTGTAGCATCCACGCGATCATGATGGGGATGGACAGTTTGATCAGCTCTGAAGGTTGGAAACGGAAGAATCCGATATCAAGCCAGCGCTGAGAGCCATTGGTGCTGTCACCAAACAACGCAACGGCGAGCAATAAAGCCACCGCCACAAGGTATAGATACGGGGCAGAACGCTGGTAAGTGCTCGCTGGAATCGATGACATTACTAAAATACACATGAGTGTGAGTGCGCAACGTGCAAGATGTTTAAAGAGCATTGCTTCGCTAAAACCACTGGCACTCCAGAGAGTGAGTGAACTGAGAAGCATGAGCGGAATGATCGCCAGTAATAATGGCAAATCAATCCTAGGAAAGAAACGCTTGTTCATTTTCTATAACCTAATAACGCCCATGTGCGAGGCGAAAATAACAGAACTCTGCGAGTTCAAACTAATCCAATGCTAAGAATCCAATTCGGAAGTAACAGACACGACGCAAAGGTGTGTAAAGGGGAGGGGGCGGCACCGTCTGTTTGGATAAGCTGACTAGGAAAGTCGTGGACGGATAAATACACCAGCCTGACGTTTTTCGCCACACTTTTTATAACAAGGATGTGTATTTTATTCTCTTAAGGCTTAAGAGAGAGGAGGATTACCAAGAGTACAACGCTGCACTCTTGGCTTGGGGGATTATTTTGTGGAGCTGAATACAGGTTTATGTGTGAGGTGATGTAAGGCATACAAGATGAACAGCGTTACAGAAAGCTCCCAAGCACGCAGGAAGGTACTTTCTAAACCAAGGTCACTACTCGTCATATCAATCTGAATAGGCAGCATGGCACCAAACAGAACGTTGCAGAGATGATGTCCACAATCATCAAGAACGCCTCACCAAGACCAATCAACGTCAATGAGATCGCTCGGCTTTCAAACGTGACTGGTTCTTCCTTAAATACTGGTGGCTTGCCTTCACGTTCAACAGGGAACAAAGTCACCATGGTGATGTGCTGAGCAAATACCACAATCAGGATCCAGTTAAAGGTTGGCATTAGCATCTGGCCTTTTTTTAGCCGGGGTGGTTGCTCGGCAGCGCATAAAGTCGAATAAGTACAGACTAATGGCCAAACCACAAATGGATGCAGTAAAACACTTCGGTTACCACCAACGCCGCGATCGCTGCCAGTAACGCTGGCAGCAAGGTACGAATCAGACCAAACCAAGAGTCGTCTTTGTTCTTTGTCATGATGATGGTTGGATACAGCGTCAGATAAACTGGAGAATCGAAGCTCCACAAACGCCGCAATACCCTCAGTGGATCAAAGCGACGCAAGGGGAAGACATTCATCTGATCGCCACATCTGACGTGTTGTACTTCAAAGCAGAAGAAAAATTCGTTTTCGTGTATGCCCAACAAGGACAAGGCAAAGTGCAGGAGTATTTGATTCGCACATCGTTGAAAGAGTTGATAGGGCGGCTTAACCCCGAACAGTTCCGGCCAGTGCACCGTTCAAGCGCGGTGTAAGTTTATAAAATTAAAAAAGTAAAAAGTAAACAAAGACTTTAGTGGAAGAATGTTTGTGCACGTTGGAGAAACTAAGCTCTCTGTGAGTCGTGCATCTCAACGTTTGTTTAAAGGGATGCAATCACTAGAGCTGCTCACGCTTTACACTGTAAACTCGCAGCTCATTTGCTTCAGCAACTAAAACAAAAAGCGCTTAAGTCATAAGACGTTAGGCGCTTTATCGATTTATAGTGACGATGTCTCCGAAGAGGCGAATGTGCTTATTCGCTGATCGTCACTTTCTCAATAATGATTGGATCGCATGGCACATCATCGTGACCAAGTTTAGAGGTCGTTTTCACTTTCGCGATGCGTTTTACGACATCCATACCCGCGGTCACTTTACCAAACACCGCGTAACCCCAGCCTAGATTGGTGGTTGCTGTGTGATCTAGGAAATCATTGTCTTCTAGGTTAATGAAGAACTGTGCCGTTGCAGAGTGCGGTGCGTCAGTACGTGCCATTGCGATGGTGCCAACAAGGTTCTTTAGACCACGGTTTGCTTCATTCGCGATTGGCGCACGCGTTGGCTTTTCTGCCATATCTTCAGTGTGACCGCCGCCTTGGATCATGAAGCCGTCGATAACGCGATGGAAAATGGTGCCGTCGTAGAAGCCATCTTCACAGTATTTTTTGAAGTTCTTTGAGCTAACTGGCGCTCGTTCTAGATTCAGTTCAATCTCGATGTCACCGAAATTGGTGGTCATGATAATCATCTTTTTTGCCCTTATGGGTGCTAAGTTGGCGGCATTATAACTAAGTCGTTTGAGGATAGCAGAAATAAAAACAGCAACGTTTTGGCGTCGCTGTCTTTTACGGTTTCGAAGTTATGTCGATCATTTGCGAGAACAAACACCATTGCTACAACGAGAGGTGCCCGTTAACCAATATGAGACTCGGTAGCGGTTATTGGCGAACTTGAGGTAAAGCCAGTCTGCAGCAGGTTTGAAAATTCGCCAACGTAGCGGGGCATATAACCAACCCCGACCAACCAATTGCCATGCGCGATAGGTGACATCCAGCCCAAACAACAGTTCACCTTTCTCGTTGAGAGCATGCAAGATGTTGTTGGCTTGCTCGGGATCGATTTGCGGATAATCGGCGAACGCTTCACTGTAGATGTCGACGGTTTTGATTTGCTGCTTGGCATCACGTTGTTTTAGCGCTTTCATCTCTTTGGCGCATAAGGGACAAGTGCCATCGTAAAATACAGTCAGTTTGGTCATGGTTGAGCTCATCGTTGGTTGTTCTTTTCTTTTTTACGCGATTATTTTTCTTTTAGTTCATTGTCTTGCAAGTAATGCGGCCAATTATCGCGGATGTTGCCATCATTGAATTGGAAGAGTTCTTTGCTATTGCGCCAGTAACCCCTGTCAATTTCATCGAGCAAGGTACCATTGATAAACGGTTCCTCCCACAAATCTACACTTGGGATGAAGCCAAGTTTGAGTCGCTTCGCGTTTTTATCTGTAGCAATGATATTGGGTAGTTGATCATTGCTAGAGCAAACTATGAAAGTGGCGAATATCACTGAAATGAGGGAAATTTTCAGCGATATGTTATAATCTCGCTCCGTTGTAATGATAACACTTGTTGCAAGCTTGATGATTTCCCTGAATTTGGCTCGTTTTAATCACCATGAGTCAGAGTATTTACACTACGATGGGAACAAGCAAACCCAGATGCTAGAGCGCCATGTTAGGCACTCTATTCGTTATGACGGGAAGAAACGTTGCTCAATAGTCATTATGATCACTTTCTGTTTAAGTCAGGGAGCCCGATAGCGGTTCAGAAAAGTGTCACTCGGACATACTCACAACACGATACCCATCGCGACGTACCATCATTTTTGTCGATGATAAGGGCATAGAAGGAGCTGAATAGGCTCCTTTTACATTTTAGGGCTTGCGGATAGCGCGTAAATCAGAACATCGCTTAACGACCGTCCCTGGAACTAGCCTAAGGCGCATTAACACAACCTTTTGAGTATTTTCGTAGAAATATAGCGAGAAAATTTGCTATTGAACTAAGGTTAAACTAACACTCAATCATTACGGAGGATGAAGAGAACAATAATAAGAGGCGATATGAATCATTTAATATCTGTGGGCGCACTGGAGTCCTTTTTGGTTGCAATCAGTGTGCTTTTCCTAGGGCATTTCATTAATGCCAAGCTACCGATCTTAAAGAAGTTCAACATACCTGAGCCGATTGTAGGTGGCTTGCTTGTTGCCTGTATCATTACTGCTCTTCATTTCAACGGTATCGACTTACAGTTCGACTTGCCGTTACAAAATACATTCATGCTGATGTTCTTCTCGACGGTCGGTTTGGCAGCAAATTACACTCAGTTAATGAAAGGTGGCGCGAAGGTTTTCATTTTCTTAGCCGTTGCCTCGTTCTACGTTATTATTCAAAACGGTGTCGGTGTGTCATTGGCTGCGGCACTGGGGTTGGATCCTCTGATGGGGCTGATCGCGGGTTCGATTACGCTATCGGGTGGTCACGGTACAGGGGCGGCGTGGTCACAGACTTTCCAAGATGTGTATGGACTTCATAATGTGTTGGAAATCGCCATGGCATCGGCTACCTTTGGTTTGATCATGGGCGGTATCATCGGTAGTCCGGTGGCACAGCGTCTTGTAGAAAAAAATAATCTTGAATCGGAATATGGTCGCGGCTCTAAGACTCACGAGAAATTTCCAGAATTGGTGACGTACAACGAGTACGAAGAAGATAAAGTTACCGCTAAAAAAGTGGTCGAGAAATTGTTCTTCCTATTGATTTGTGTCACTGGCGCTAAGTACGTAGAGCAGTGGGTGAGCACATTCGAGATCCAATGGTTGATGATCCCTGATTTCGTGTATGCGTTATTCATTGGTGTGATCATTACAAACTTCTTGGAAGTCACCAAGATTCGTAGTCTGGATGCAGAAACCGTTGATATGTTAGGTACGGTATCGCTGTCTTTGTTCCTAGCGATGGCATTGATGAGTCTAAAACTGTGGAACATCTTTGACTTGGCGATCCCATTCTTGGTGATTCTTGGCATACAGTCGGTGATTCTGGCAATCTTCACTTACTACGTCACCTTCAAGGTGATGGGCAGCAACTATGACGCAGCGGTGATCGCTGGTGGTCATTGTGGTTTTGGTTTGGGTGCGACGCCAACGGCGGTCATGAATATGGGCTCTATCGTTAACCGCTTCGGTCCTTCACCACAGGCGTTTATGGTGGTGCCGATTGTTGGAGCGTTCTTTATCGACATCGTCAACTTAATCATTCTACAGGGTTATATTTCATTCCTTGGGTAGACTGAGACCAACCTAAAAAAACGGCTACAACACAAGTTGTGGCCGTTTTTTTTAGATTATCCCCAGCTTAGGTTAAATCACCGAACGGTCCGGCTAAACTTGAGGTTGGCGGTCCAAGCTAACATACCCAAAAAAGCATAAATGCCGATATTCGTCCATCCCGCCTCTTGGATGGTCGCCAATGGATGCGGCGCAATAATCGCGTACAAAGGGAGATAGAACATTTCAGAGAAGAACTGATCTAAGCCATGGTAACCAAATAGAGCAATGGGCATCCAACGTAAGGTGTAAATTGCGATGAGCATGATCACTAGTGGCGAGTTTACTTTCTGAGAAATGGCCATTGCGGTTAATGCAAACGGTAACAGCAGAATGCCAGCCAGCGTCATACGCAGAAGAAATTCAACCCAATTCAACCACACATCACTCAACGATGCTTGATGGAATAGTGATGTTAACTGGTGCTCAGTGGAGAACTTCAATAACCACAGCATGAAATCAGCGGTAAAGACCAAGGTGGAACAGACTAACGGGATCACCAGTAAACCAAACGTTAGCTTCACTAGATGAGTTTTAATATCGCTGACTGGCATGCTACGCCAGAACATGATGCTGCCCTCTGAACGCTCTTTATGTAGGGTTCTCGGGAAGTATTGAGTGCCAAGCAGGATGGATATCAGACCCACCACGCCCGCGATGAGTCGGTTAATGTCATCGCCGAGGGCTATGCTGAACTCATCTGCGTCACCACTAAAGCTCATTTGAAAAACGAGGTTGTGCTGCAGGGGAGTGTTGTTCATGACGCCAACAAACAGTAATAGGCTACAGACAAACATAAACAGAGGTACACGCCAGACGAGAGGGTTTTCTAACCACTCTTTACGTAACATGGCGACAGTAGAGCGCATCATGATACTTCCTTCTGTAAGGCTAAAAATAGATCCGCTAACTTAACGTCACGAATTTCGCCAAGTCTTTCCGCTTGTTCGGCATACTTTGAAGATAACAGCCATTTGGTGGCACCGAGGCATTTTTGTGAAGAGAGTGGCTGCATCGCTTCAATTTGTGCGCGGTGTTCATCGCGCGCTTCCACAATGAGGTAATCTTCACTTATCGTATTCATCGACGATTGTAGGATCGTACGTCCTTGCTTAAGTATCAGCACGTCTGTTAGCAGATGCTCAATCTCCGATACTTCATGACTGGTGATGATCAATATGCGCTCGCCACCTTGGATCCATTCCGATAAGTGGCGATAAAACGTATCACGATAGACTAAGTCCAAACCTAGGGTAGGTTCATCCAGAATGAGAATTTGTGTGTTGGTGGCAATCACTAACGCGAGATGCAGTTGTACCTTCATACCTTTCGACAGCGCTTTAATACGAGTCCGTGACTTGATATTGGTTTCACGTAAAAGCGCATCGGCTTTATGGCGATTGAAACCTGAGTGGACACCTTCGGTATAGCTGAACAGTTGTGCGACCGTCATCCAATCTGGCAATACACTGACATCTGATATGTACGATAAGTTTTGCATTACCTTATCGCGCTGCATAATAGGCTCATACCCGTTGATTCGAATGGTACCTTGATATTCGAGCGCTCCCAGCAGGGCATTGATTAAGGTCGATTTACCAGCACCATTGTGACCAAGAAGCCCTAGTACCTGGCCTGCTCGCAATTCAAAACTGACATCTTGCAGCGTTTCACCTTGCTGCCGATATTGCTTGGAGACATGTTTTACACTGACTAGTGCACTCATTAGAGACCTTTAAATAGTTGAGTGGTTGGATGAATTTGTTGAGTGACGAGTACGTCAGGCCCTGTTTCTACTCTACTCGTTTATTATCTACAAGTAGATCATAGCTTTTACGTCCTAAAGGCACTTTAGTTTTTTGTCTTACGTGATCATTTTGTTGTACGTACTCTTCTTGATTAAGGGAAAAAGGCTTTCGATCTTACTTGGGGATAATCGTTTGTATTCGGCGAAACAGAAGAAAGTTGTGACGTCAATTCCGGGTTTTAGCGGCGCTGTGTCTTGTATGAAGACGCACCTCTTCTCATCGGTTGAGAAGCGATGCTTTCTTGATCATTTTATTATCGAAGATTGATGCTTTGTGCTTATTTATCACTGGGTGAGAATTTGCATCAAGTCATGTTAGTGCATTTCTTATATGTTGAGAATTCAATGATTCTTTACGGTAGCCAACAGAATATTCAATAGGCACTCTGACCTGCCTAAATGCCGCTCAAATGATGAGTTGTTACTCATCGGATGAGAAAAAGGAAGCAAAGAGGTTTTATGAATCAGGTCATTTCTGTCGGCCCACAAGAGTCGTTTCTTGTCGCAATCTGTGTGTTGTTCTTGGGTCAGTTTATCAACACCAAATTGCCAATTTTGAGAAAGTTCAATATTCCCGAACCCATCGTTGGTGGATTGATTGTCGCTTGCGCGATCACGATGATGCATTTTAATGGTGTCGATTTGGTTTTTGACCTGCCATTGCAAAATACGTTCATGTTGATGTTCTTTGCAACGGTTGGTTTGGCTGCGAACTATACGCAGTTAATCAAAGGCGGCGCGAAGGTATTTATCTTCTTAGCGATCGCTTCAGTTTACATCCTTATCCAAAATGCGGTAGGCGTGTCTTTGGCGACCGCATTGGGGTTAGATCCCCTAATGGGTTTAATGGCTGGTTCTATCACGCTCTCTGGTGGCCATGGTACGGGCGCGGCATGGTCGCAAACCTTTCAGGACATGTATGGTTTACACAACGTGCTTGAAGTCGCCATGGCATCTGCGACGTTTGGTTTAGTCGTTGGCGGTATTATTGGTAGCCCAGTAGCGCAGCGTTTGATTGAAAAGCGCAACCTTGAGTCGGCATATGGTCACACCAACCAAACGCATGAACGTTTCCCGGAGTTGGTGACGTACAACGAGCACGAAGAAGACCGTGTGACTGCAAAAAAAGTGGTCGAGGGACTCTCAATCATTTTGTTGTGTGTGACGGGGGCTGGTTACGTTGGCGATTGGGTAGGCTCGCTAGGTATTAAATGGCTGACCATCCCCGATTTCGTTTATGCATTGTTTATTGGCGTCGTGATCACCAATACTATGGAAGTGACCAAAGTGCGCAAAGTGGACGTAGAGACCGTGGATATTCTGGGTACCGTTTCTTTGTCACTGTTCTTAGCGATGGCGTTGATGAGCTTGAAGTTGTGGAATATCTTTGACCTTGCGATTCCGTTCTTGATCATCTTGGCGGTTCAGTCGGTGATTCTCGCAGTATTCGCTTATTACGTGACATTCCGTGTGATGGGTAGCAACTATGACGCAGCGGTGATCGCGAGTGGACACTGTGGCTTTGGCTTGGGTGCTACGCCAACGGCGGTAATGAACATGGGGTCGATCGTCAACCGTTTTGGCCCGTCGCCACAAGCATTCATGGTGGTGCCAATTGTCGGGGCGTTCTTTATCGACATCGTGAATCTAGTGATTCTGCAAGGTTGTATCTCTTTCATCAAATAAACATCCTGCACTTACATAAAAAGCCAGTCGTCACCGACTGGCTTTTTTTGTGGCCTCTTGGCAATCTATTCTATTGTTTCTTCAAACAATGAAATCAATGCGTTAATATCAAGATTGACACCATCAACAGCTGCAGGAGGCATGAATCGTGTCTGAAAAAGTATCGACATCGGCATTAGCAAAAATGCGTAAGATAGAAGTGAAGCTGTTGTTTGCCGATCTGAAACGTGCTGGTTACCTTGTTCGCCAAGGTGACAAATGGACTTTGACCGAAGAGGGCGCCAAGTTCGGCGGCGAGTATGTCGATCACCCTAAATTTGGACAGTTCATCGTCTGGCCGATCAACTTGCACATAGAACTTGCCATCTCCTCTGGTAAAACCTACAGCGCGACACAACTTGGTGACAAACTAAATCTTAATGCGAAGCGAATGAATCAATTACTGAGCGAATTAGGGTGGATTAGCAAATCTGAAGAGGGATGGATTCTGACAGAGGCTGGAATACGCGCTGGAGGGCAACAGAGAGCCGATAAAGCGTCACAGAACACCTTTGTTGTGTGGCATGATGTTGTATTACGTAACAAGCGATTGAAGCAGTCTGTGGTGGAGTTTTTAGGTCAAGATGCGGAGTCCCATGCTACCGATAAGTCCTATTCCAGCTTTCGTCAAAAATTTGAAGCCAAGCACCGCACTTTGGATGGTCACTATGTGCGTTCCAAAGGTGAGTTACTGATCGACAACTGGTTGTATCTGGCGGGTGTGGTGCACGCTTATGAACGTCAGTTGCCGATTGACCAAGATGTGACGAGTGACTTCTATTTGCCCAGTGGCAAAGTTTACTTGCAGTTTTGGGGCAGCGATACGGGCGAGATGTCCGAAGCTGAGCGAGAGAAGATCCGCGTGGTTTATGAGCAGCACTATTTTAACCTGATTGAGGTTGAATCGAGTGAATTAGACAAGTTGGATGAGGTGTTGCCGAAACGTTTACGCTTGTTTGGTATTCAAGCTTATTAGCTTTTCATTTTAACCCTGCCCAGAAACGAAAAAACCCGTGAATGTTCACGGGTTTTGTATTTTTAGCGCTTATCTCAGTGTAACCCTAGGGATTAGAAACCTTTGATATTTTCCGCTTCTAGCTCAGAGAAGTACTTAACAGTTTTCACTTTTAGCTCTTGTTGTGATGGCTCGTCACAAACGATTACCGCTTTAGGGTGAAGTTGAAGTGCAGAAACCGTCCATAGGTGGTTTACACAACCCTCTACTGCTGCTTCTAGAGCAAGCGCTTTGTTGTGACCAGTTACTAGGATCATCACTTCTTCAGCGTCTAGTAGCGTGCCAACACCGATAGTTAGTGCGTATTTAGGAACTTGGTTGATGTCGCCATCGAAGAAACGAGAGTTCGCGATACGAGTGTCTTCCGTTAGTGTCTTGATGCGAGTGCGTGAAGACAGAGAAGATGCTGGTTCGTTGAATGCGATATGACCGTCGTTACCCACGCCGCCCATGAATAGGTTGATCTTGCCGTATGACTTGATTTTATCTTCGTAGCGTTGGCATTCCGCTTCGTGATTTTCAGCATTACCATCCAGTAGGTTGATGTTTGCTTCTTGGATGTTCACATGGTTGAAGAAGTTGTTGTACATGAAAGAGCGGTATGACTCTGGGTGATCTGCAGGAATACCGATGTACTCATCCATGTTGAAAGTCACAACGTGCTCGAAGCTTACTTCGCCAGCTTGGTAAAGTTCGATCAGTGCTTTGTATGTTGCTAGAGGAGTGCCACCAGTAGGTAGACCCAGAACGAACGGACGCTCAGCTGTTGGTTTGAAATCGTTGATGCGCTTAGCGATGTGTGCTGCTGCCCACTTGCCAACTTGTGCTGCTTGAGCTAACGGGATAAGTCTCATTTTGTGCCCCTAGTTATTGGAATTTAAGATGTTTTGAAACATTAATTCGCATTATAAAATAAGTGGTAAGGAACTGCTATTGTTTTAGGTCAAAAATTTGCTTTTTCTTTAACCAGTGCGGTTTTTGTCAGCAGTTTTGACGTTTGCCTATGTTTTATGTTCTATGCGATTGCGCCATGAGGTCGTTGGCGAATAGGTAAAATTTAGGCCTTGAATTAAGTTTCTTCAAGTCGCCTTAAGGTGTGTAGTTCAGCTCGAATGATGCCGCTTGCGGGAGTGACTTGTAGAACTCGTAGCCCTAAATCAAAAATCGTATTTGAAGAATTGATTTTTTTGCTGAGAACACCGCAACAAGTGCAGAATCTAAAAGGGGAGTTTGTAAAGTATGATCTCGCGCATAGCACAACATGGCGTGGCGTTATTTCCTTAACCATACTTAGGTTGTGTAGACTGTTGAGGGGCTTGCAATGAAAAATGAAATAGATCCGGCTAAAGTGCTACAGGCTTATGAATGTGTGATGAATAACGGTAGTCCGACTGAATTTGGCAAAATTTACGAAGGAATCGAAGCGTTTTCTGATTATGATGGTTATAACGTGTTTCTACGAGGTAATGGGGTGGAATTGAAGATCGGGTTTCATAATACTTACCGTTTGGAATACGACCAAGAGCATTTGAAAGAGAGCTTTCTGAAAAAAGTAGCGATGCTGACTAAGTAGCATCGAGAGTTTTGTGGGATACAAATAGAAAAAGCCCTTAAGGGAGACTCCTTCGGGCTTTTTGAGAAGAACTGTTTTTTACGTCATTCTTTATAGTGAATGATTCTTCGGTCAAGCTAAATTAGCTGAGGCGGGTTTTATTCTTTTAATCGTCTTCAGCCAATGTCTCTTCTGCATAGTCGTCAGTCGCTTCAGGTTTGGTACGGCCATTAAGCGTATGGAATCTCTTGCGACCACGAGCAAGTTGGGTGTATTTCAACCAAGTACGCTCTATTTTCGTTTTTGCTTTGCCTGGGTTTTCGAGAACTTTAACGAAGTGTTTCTCTTCGTTATTCTCTGGTGATAGCTCGCCAGACTCCAAGCCGAGCATAGTATCCCCATAAATTGTTAGGATTTCCTCTTCTGAAAGAGTAAAATCGCCAGACTTTGCAAAGCCGCGTGGGAATTTGACGTTGTCGTAAAAACGTTTTTTGCCATGACGAAATTCAGTGTCAGACATATCAACAGCCTCTGTAACCGTTATTGATGAATGTGGTGAATTACGGCAAAAATTAGGCTCAAAGTAAAAAAAAGAAAAACAAAATTTTTTTGTCGTCACGATTTTAATTAGTTGTTAATCTGGTTTTATATTAACCAGGAGATGGTTTATGGATGTAAAGGTCTTTCGAACATTTTTAGAGTTGGCAAAGGTTCGGCACTTCGGACGAGCTGCTGAAAACTTATATATTACGCAAGCGGCAGTGAGCGCTCGAATCAAACAACTGGAAAGTTATTTTGATACACAGTTGTTTATTCGTGATCGAAATAACATTAAATTGACCTCTGCAGGTGAGCGTTTAATTAATTATGCGGAGGTTATGGTCACCACATTGCAGCAAGCCAAACTTGAATTGTCGCTAGAGGACGGTAAGGCCTTACAGCTGACCATGGGCGGTACGCCAAATATTTGGGATGCGTATTTGCAAAACTGTCTAAGCGTTGTCACGGATTCATTTGGCGGTTACGGTTTTATGGCCGAGGTGATGGGGCGTGAGATGCTAAGTCGTAGTTTGCTTGAGCGTACACTCGATATGGCGTTTGCTTTTGACCAAATTAAAGCGGATGAGCTGAACTGTAAAAAAGTTGCTGATGTGGTATTGGTTTTAGTGTCCACTCAGGCAGATTCGATTGAAACGGTATTTGAAAAGAAATACGTTTATGTCGATTGGGGCACACGCTTTGCGTCAGAGCACGCAGAACGCCATCCGAAGATCCCTGCGCCCTACCTACGCACTTCGACCGCTCGTATTGCTCTCGATTTCGTATTAGAGAAAGGCGGTAGCGCTTACCTACCAGCATCACTTGTAGAGCCGTTTATTATAAACGGTCAGCTTCATAAGGTGACGGGTGTTGACAACTGGTGTCGACCTATCTATTTAAGCTACCGTAAAGCGAGCTCGTCGGTAGAGGCGATTAAACAGGTCGAAGACATCGTAAAAGAAATTGATCCGTTGACCGCTTACAGCTTGCAGCAAATCGCAGAATTGCCAGTAGACGAATAGTGCTGGTTATGTGGCGCAAAAAAATCATAAAAGCCCTTTAGTGTTTTGCGAGAGGGCTTTCCGTATTGATGCTATATACCCAAGTCATTCTTGCTGAACCAAGCATTTCGAGTTTACTTGGGTATATCCACTAAATCAAAAGTTACGGCAAGTCAAAGACCAGTGCAGTGGCAGGCCAAGCAGAATCATTGCGAAACGTCACCATATCTTGCTTTTCAACTTTAGCGCCATCTCCGCCCGACAATGAGGTATTGTCGATTTCCAGTTCTCCTTCGACTTGATGTACATATAGATTTCTTCCGGATTGGATGCTAACGCTGAGCTGCGAGTGCGGTGGTAGAATTAATTGGTGCAAACTTGCATCTTGTTTGATGCGCAGACTATCGCCTTCTCCAGTGGGCGTCACAATGCTGGTGAGCCCTGACTTACGACTAAAATTCTTTTGCTGATAGCTAGGCCTATTGCCAAATGTGTTTGGCTCAATCCAAATCTGTAAAAAACGTAGCGTGCTAGTATTTGACGCGTTGTACTCGCTATGATAAATCCCTGTGCCAGCCGACATCAGTTGGAATTCACCTGCGGATAGTGTTTGAACGTTACCCTCACTGTCTTTGTGCGCAATCTCCCCTTCCAGTACATAGCTGATGATTTCCATATCCTGATGACCGTGTGTATCGAACCCGGCGTTAGGTTGTACGATGTCATCATTAATCACTCGCAATGCAGAAAAACCCATATGCTGTGGATCGTAATAGTTGCCGAAAGAGAATGTGTGTTTGCTGTTTAGCCAGCCATAACTCGCACGACCTCGGTCATCGGCGTGCCTTACTGTAATCATAATCGTCTCCTCGCCTCAGTTTGGCGCAATCTCATGGTTCCGTTAGCGGAGAGTAAGGACTCCCTTGTTATTCTAATCAGTGTAGGAGGGGCTGACGTAAGAAAACATCGTCGCTATTCGATGTTCTCATTCAAAAAACTCGAACACGTTACTTATGTCGGCGCTCGGTTAGCCCGGCACGCTAGAGGAATGCGGTGCAATAAGTCCATGGTTTGGAAGAGATTGATCGTTTGGTGGTGTGAGTACTTGGCATCATGTTTTGATGAAAAAGAACGCCGCGAACGGCGCCCGTTGATATTCAACTGATGGAACTGGGAGGCTTAAAGGTTCATTAAGCTTTCAAGCGAAGCCTCTACGCAGTTGTAGTGGTAAGTTCTGATCTTCTCACCATCCGTTGTGTTGATTTGAATCTCTGAAATTTCCTTATCAGAGTCGCGCTCAATGATTCCTATCGAGTGCTCTACCGATTTGCTAGTAATCACCTTTTGATTTTTTAGTACAATGACGCAAGTGTGTAAGTCCATGCCAATTCCTTTTAGCTGACGTTGTTGTGTTATTCTGATTCTAAATTTAGTGCACAGATTCACTAATGCAAAAATTTCTCAATATTGATTTCCGAAAATGGCTAACTTGCTTTAACGGTACGTTCTAAAATCAAGTCATGTCTACTCAGCCAATGGAAGGGCTAAGTTCATCAACAACAGAATGCATTCGCTAGGGTTGCACTATGTTTATTCATCCTCATACATCGCTGACCTTTGCACAGTGCCAAAAGGCGCGTATGGCCCGTGATCGTCGTTTTGACGGTTGCTTCTACGTTGCGGTCAAAACCACGGGAATCTTCTGTCGCCCAATTTGTCCAGCCAATTTGCCTAAAGAAGAGAATGTGGAGTATTTCACAGATAAAACGCAGGCTCTTAAGGCTGGTTACCGTCCGTGTTTGCGTTGTCGGCCAGACAGTGCGCCGGGATCTTGGGCGTGGAAAGGGGTTGAAACCACTTTTCAACGGGCGATCAATATGATCGATAGCGGTGAGTTGCATCAACAATCGCTGGCAAACCTAGCGGGTCGGCTTGGCATATCAGATCGATATTTACGCATGTTATTCGAGCAATATCTTGGCCTGTCACCGAAGCAATACGCGCAATACCAACAATTGATGTTTGCTAAGCAACTGTTGCACTCGAGTTCGATGTCAGTGGCAGATGTTGGTTTTGCTGCGGGGTTTCATAGTACGCGCCGCTTTAATGATGCCTTTAAAAAGATCCTCAAACTGACACCTTCTCAGGTGAAGCGCAAAAAGTTGGGTGGGGTAGGGACGAACCGGATCGCGTTACCGTATCGAGGTGAGTTGAACTGGCCGCACATGCTGGATTTTTATCGCCTACGTGCCATAGAAGGCGTGGAGTTAGTGACGGGTGATTGTTATCAAAGAACCTTGCAGCTCGGCGGTGGGAAAGCATGGTTGCAAATGTCTCAAAGGGAAGGTTACCTTGAGATGGTGTTTGAAATCGAGGAGGTATCTAAACTGCAAAATCTCGTGTCTGGTGTACGACGAATGTTCGATTTGGATGTGGACATATATAGTGTGGAGCAACACCTAGATTACATAGCCCCAGGTCTGGTTACCACCCGAGGTCTTCGTATTCCGGGGGTATGGAGTGCTTGGGAAGCGGGCGTGCGAGCGATTTTGGGTCAGCAGGTGTCGGTGAAAGCGGCCATAAGCCAACTTAATTTGCTGGTGGCAACGTTAAGTGATGGCGAATCGTTCCGTTATTTCCCGACACCCACCGCAATCGCAAAGGCGGATATGAGTTTTTTACGTATGCCGCAAAGTCGAAAGGACACGCTGACACGCTTTGCTCATTTTGTTCAGAGTCACCCTGACGCTGATCCGCAGCAGTGGCTTGAGTTGAAAGGTATTGGACCTTGGACGGTCAGTTATGCGCAGTTGCGTGGCCAGTCTCAGCCGGATTGTTTTTTAGATAAAGACTTAGTGGTCAAGAAAGCCATGCCGTATTATCCCTCATTGAACGCCCACACCGCTTCACCTTGGGGAAGTTACGCCACGTTTCATTTATGGAATCAATCATGAAATCACGTTATACGATAATGCCAAGCCCGTTAGGCACGGTGACCATTCAAGCGAATGGCCAAGGTTTGTTGGGGATCTGGTTTGAAACCTGTACCACTAAGCCAGACAGCCTAGGGGAGCGCGACGATCAATGCCCAGTATTAAGCCTAACCAGGACTCAGTTGGATGAGTATTTTTCTGGCCTGCGTAATGAATTTGATTTGCCATTAGCCGCGACAGGAACAGAGTTTCAGACTCAAGTTTGGCATGCGCTCACGACGATACCTTATGGTGAAACGTGGAGTTACCAGGACTTAGCTAATGCGATCGGCAATTCGAAAGCGGTGCGTGCGGTAGGGCTTGCCAATGGCAAGAATCCCATCTCGATTGTGGTGCCGTGCCATCGTGTGATTGGTAAAAGTGGCAAGCTTACTGGTTATGCGGGTGGGGTTGAGCGCAAACAACGTTTATTAGCTTTAGAGCAAGGCACACCGCTTTAAGTGAAGCGATTCTCAGAATTCAGCAAGGTTTACCGTATTTGTCTAAATTTTATGTAGGGTGGGAGCCATCTATAAACACAGCAATCCAGAGTAATCAATAGGGATAACAAGAGCATGTCTTTCAAAACGGATTTTGATGCATTCATCAACCAGAGTTGGCAGCAGCATGAAGCCGAGCCAGAGCTGGTCTACAACCAACTGGAGCATGCGTTAGGAGAGGTGGAGGACGCCAATCACGCCGAGCGTATTTTGCCATTGATGCTGCATACTTCGGTTGGTCATTTAAACGACCCCAAGCAGTTTATTACCAGCCTCGATAAGCTAGAAAATGGCGTCGCAACTGAGTGTCTTGCTCGCCAGCGCGCGAAATCGGTAGCGCAGTATTTTTTTGATGGCAGTGATACTGGCATGGCGTTATTGGCTGAGGTCGACCAGCGCCGCGTGTTTGCTCAAATCGCCAACGAACTATCGGCTATGAACAAACTGCAACAAGCCAGCGAATGGTTAACAAAAGCGGTATCTGGACTTAATTCAGGCAGCGTAGCAGAGCCACTGGCGCGTTCTATTGCGATTACTGGAAACAACCTCGCCTGTCAGTATGAAGAGCTTTCTGAGCGCACTGCGACGCAAATTCAGCACATGCTTGAAGCGGCAGCATTGGCGCTAGAGTATTGGAAAGTTGCCGGTGGTTGGATGCAAGAGGAACGCGCAGAATATCGCCTCGCGATGAGTTTACTTAAGGCGGGCGAGCCTAAGAAAGCCAAAATCCATGCTGAGCGTTGTGAAGAGATTTGCCAACACAATGGTGGAGATGCATTTGAACTCTTTTGTGCTAATGACTTGCTGATGTTAGTGCATTATCACCTTAGTCAAATCAATAAGCAGCAATTGGGGCTTGATATGCAGCAATACTGCGTTAATTCAACGTTAGCTTAAACCCGCGCCAGAATAAAAATAGCCCCGGTTCAAGTCCGGGGCTATTACGTTTAATGTTTATGCTGTTTGAGGTTTTGGCTGATAACGTCCGGGCTTGTGGTTCATCGCCAGAATTAGGTTAGTCGCAATCGCGCCCAATATTGAAAGTGCAATAAGGTAGACATCAACAATGAACAGTGAAATCACCACGATAGTACAATCTAGCGCCATCTGAACTTTACCCGCCCGGATGTTAAAGTGCTCTTGTAGGTATAGCGCCAAGATGTTGAACCCTCCTAGGCTCATCTTGTGGCGGAAAATAACGAGCATTCCAATACCTATTAAGCCTCCACCCAATAAGGCGGCGTAAATGGGTTCGATTCTTGAAATCTCAATCACATGATGCAGGTGGTCTACCGCAACCGACACGATTGAAACCGCAATAAACGTGTTGATGGTAAAACGCCATCCCATGCGCATCACAGACAAAATGTAGAAAGGTAGATTAAGAGCGAAGAACACCTGACCAAAACTAAAATCACTTATTTTGGTGAGAAAGATGGCCAAGCCAGCGGTACCGCCAGTAAGTAACCCCACTTTGCTGAAGAAGATAACCCCCAATGACACCAACGCGCTGCCGAGCGTCAAGGCCAAGAGGTTCTCTCTTAGGCTATGATCTTTATCCATAAAAATATTTTCCTTGGTTTTAAACCCGAATTGGAAGCAAACAGGCAACCAAAGCGGGTGCGGTTAGCAAAAGGCCAACCAAAGAGTGATAAATCGCTGAATAAAGTGTCGTGAAAAGTGACCAATGTCGAGTATTTCGCCCAAATTGCATCGATGTTAACTGTTTAACATACTTTACACAGTAAGGCTGGTGGCGATGGGTGGCGCGAACCACCCACCAGATGTTAGGTTGCATTGTTTAGGTGAACAGGTTGCCATTCATCCACAAATGCACTGCGATACTGGCGGCATAACCCAGTGCGATGACCGGAGCCCACTTTAGGTGGCCGAAGAAGGTGTATTGTCCACGCGCCGCCCCCATGAGTGCGACACCGGCCGCTGAGCCGATGGACAGTAAACTACCACCCACACCGGCAGTTAACGTCACTAATAGCCAGTTACCCATTGACATGGTTGGCTCCATGGTCAAAACGGCAAACATCACCGGAATGTTATCCACGATAGCGGACAGAATACCCACCATCACATTTGCCCAAATTGGATTCCACTCGGTGTACATCACGTTAGAAACCAGTTCGAGGTAGCCAAGTAAACTCAATCCCCCAACACACATTACAACGCCATAAAAGAACAGTAAGGTGTCCCACTCGGCGCGGGCAACACGGTGAAATACATCAAATGGAACGACAGACCCTAAACGCCTTAAGGCATAGTCATCACCATTGGCAATCGCTAATGCGGCTTTTTTAGTTAGAGACTGCTTGAGGGTTTTCCTCAAGAAATAACCGAAGAACTGCAGATATGCTAAGCCCATCATCATGCCTATTACCGGAGGGAAGTGTAGTACGGCATGGAATGCCACTGCCGTTGAGATCGTCAAGATGAACAAGCCAACGATGCGTCGTGCGCCACGCTTGAGCTCGATGTGCTCATGTACAGTGCTTGGCTTAGTATTTGGTACAAACATTGACATGATAAACGCAGGTATCACGTAGTTAACCAATGAGGGCACGAATAGGGGAAGAAACTCGATAAAGTTTACGTGGCCGGCTTGCCAGACCATGAGTGTGGTGATATCGCCAAAGGGGCTGAATGCGCCGCCCGCGTTGGCGGCAATGACTATGTTGATGCAGGCAAGGTTAACAAAGCGAGGGTTATCACCAGAGACTTTGATGACGACTGCACACATCAATAAGGCGGTGGTGAGGTTATCTGCGATTGGCGAAATAACGAAAGCTAATCCACCGGTGATCCAGAATAATTTTTTAAAATCGAAACCCTTGCCAATCATCCATGCCTGTAGGGCATCAAACAGCCTTCGCTCTTCCATCGCATTGATATACGTCATTGCAACTAATAGGAACAACAATAGCTCGGCGTATTCGAGTAGGTTGTGCTCTAGTGCGGCTTTTGCCACATCGGCTTGGTTGTTTTTAGCGAAGGTATAACCGATCAGAATCCAGATCAATCCCGCTGCGAGCAGTACGGGTTTTGACTTCCGCATCTGCAAGTACTCTTCCAGCATGACTAAAATATAAGCGATGGTAAAGAAAGCCAGAGCCGCATAGCCGACATTCGTGTGGATTAGATGGAGGTCGTTGGTGGTCGCGGCAAAGCTTACGCTAGAGAATAGCAAGCAGCAAAAAGCGACAACTGGATAGATTGGCATAGACATTTCTCCTTTGTCATACTGGAGAAATTTTAGTCATAAATTAGAGGGTTAAGTGTGAGAAAGCTCGAATTTAACAGGAGGAGTTTTTGATAAATGTAGCTTGCGTCACTACTTTCTGAGCGACGCAATGCTCGCTGCGCCAAATAGGACTGCTGCAGCGTATAAACCATAAGTTAGCCAATGGCTAATTTCTAAAAAAGGAATGAGTTCCTGACCTGCCCACATACAGCCTCCGTTTAATGAGCGTTTTGTTGATAAAGAGTAATCTAAAACAAATGAACGATGTTTTTTGTGAGAGGAAGCAAATTCTGTTGGTTTAAAAATGAGAATTTTTCTGAGTGAGAGAGTGCTCTCATTTTTTATGAGGCTTGCTCTAAACCTTAAGTGTAAGAGCAAGCGATATATACCCAAGAATCTTGAGGTTACTTGGGTATGAAGTTCTGAATGAATTTAGCGCAGCAATAGCTTTTTAAATGGAGAGGCTTCAATCGCGGTCACTAACAGCACAGTGATAACGATGGTGGCGGAATAAAGAAACAGATCACCTGTTAAGCCTTGTAACCCCAAAATACCGGCCACATTCTTCATCATGATGATCACCAATAAGTGGCTGACATAAATACCGAGAATACGCGGAGACCATTTAAACACCCATGGCATGTTGCCAAAATTCGGGTGAGCCAATAACCACATGAACACTGCGAGTGCCCAAATAACCGTACCAAAGAGGAAATCATGTGAGTTGAAGGCAATGTCGGCATTCATTAAGTAATACGCTTCACCGAAATGTAGTGCCATACCGAGCAAGATGAAACGAATCGTATTATTGCGTGACCAATGCCATTGCTGTTGCCTTGCCAGATAGCCGAGTACGACAAGCAGGGTACTGAAAAACGGACCGTTACGAGTAAAGAATAGGGTTGGTAGTTCGGTGAGCGTAATGTAACTGCCGGCGAAAACGCCATAGATGTAGAGCAGTACCGCCGTTGGTAGCAGCAACTGAGCCATACGAATACGAACTAATAACGCGATCAACGCAACCGCAATCACGAGTGCAGGAATAAACCATAGATGCACCAAGCCACCTTCTAACAAGGAATTCAATGGGGTGGTCATTAAGTAGCCCCAGTAACCTTGGCGCTCGGCTAAATAGCCCGCTTCAGCCACGGTGTGCCAGCGAAATGGCACAGCTAGACATATCATGCTCCATATCAGCCAGATCTTCATTAGTGGCTTGGCGTAACTTTTTAGTGTCTCGAGAGGGCGCTCGCTTAACTTTGGTTGAATCAAATAGCCGGAAATGAGGAAAAACAGCGGGACGGCGAAGCGAGCGAGCTGGTTGAGTATATAGCCTACCCAAGGCACTTCATCCCATTGCCAATAGGTGAGGGCCATCTGGCAGTGAAGTCCAACAATTGCAAACATCGCAATGATGCGAGCAAATTCTAAACTGGCAATTTTTTGGGTGGTTGCCATAGTATGCTTACCTAAAATAAATGAAAAAATCAGCGCAAACTTAGCAGGTAAAGACCTGATTAGCTTAGGTAAAAAATCAAGTCATGATCAATTGATGGCAATCCGTTTCCGAAATTTAGATCCAGCTCAAACTTATCCGTCTTTCTTCGCTAGCCTGATATCGGAAAATTTAAGGTTACAAAAAAGAACGACCGTGCTAAAACTATAGGTATGAATAAAGGAAAAGTGACCAAAGAACTCATTCTTCAGCGCGCATTTCAGTTGGCGAGTGAAAATGGCTTAGAAAGCCTCACGATTGGCGAACTCGCAAAACAATGTGGAATGTCAAAAAGTGGCTTATTCGCACATTTTAACGCCAAGTTGAATTTACAGCTCTCGGTATTGGTCTATGCAAATGACGTATTTGCTGAGCGAGTTATCGCACCTGCGAGAGAGTTTGGGGATAGCAATATTGAGCGAAAGATTCGTGGTCTGTTGGATGCCTGGATGACGTGGAATCATTCGTTTCAAGGCAGTTGCATGTTTCTTGATGCATGGAATGACGCGGCAGAAGAGGATTGCCCACTGCAATTAGCACTGCGTCAGTCGATTGATACTTGGTTGAATTACTTGCAAATTCAAGTGATAAAAGGCAAAGAAAACCATGAGTTTAGGGCGGATTTAGATACGCAACAAGCGACCTTTGATCTGTACGGGCAGTACTTGAGTGCGCATGTGTTTTATTCGATCAAAGGGGAACAAGAAAGCCAGAGACTGTTCTGGCAGGGTATCGATAACTTGTTTACTCGATGGAAGCATTAGCCCTGCGGTCAGGGGCATAGTAAGCGTTTTATAACAAAGGGCGACACTGAGCGCTCTTTCTTATCAGCACAAAAAGCACGACCGTTCTATTTTGTGCAAAGCTGATAGCTAAGGAAAAGATCATGAGTGAGAAAATCTACTTTAACACCTCGCAGCGTTTCAGCATTAAACGCAGTTTGGTCAACATTAGTACACGATTGCACCATACGTTGGCCCCAACACATGCTAAAAACACGGCGCGAAAGTTACTGCTTACTCCGGTAAGGACACAGGCAAAGAATGCCGAGCCTAAAGGATTGATTAAAAGTGAGTTGCAAGGTTACACAGGGGTGATCAAAACCTATTCACTCGGTACTGGACCGGTTTGGGTGCTCACTCACGGTTGGTCTGGAACCGCCAGTCAGTTCTACCCTTTGATGGAATACATTGCACAAAAAGGCTATACGGCTTTGGCTTACGATCACCCTGCGCATGGTGAAAGCGAAGGGCAGTATGGACACATCCCGGCGTTTGTTCGTGGTCTTGAGGAAGTATTGGATTCTGTCGATGACGTCGAAGGCCTTGTGGGGCACAGTATGGGGACGGCTTCTGCGTTGGAGTGTCGTCATAGTAAGCTTGAAAACAAACCACTGTTGCTGATTGCGCCAGTGCTGAACTATGTTGAAAACCTATTTGGTAGCATTACCCGCTCAGGGTATTCGATGAAACTGTTTAACGCGGTAGTATCAGAAATAGAAGATCAGTTTAGTTACCCTTTACAATCTATTGATCCATTTAAGCGCCTCTCAGAGCGCCAATCGCCAACCATCATTGTTCATGATGAGCAAGACAAGTTCACTAAGCACAGTGTATCGGCTCAGGCTGCGAATGAAATTGAACGAGTGGAACTGGTGACCACTCAGGGACAAGGTCATGGTAGAGTGATGAAGTGTGAAGAGGTGTTTTGCAGTTTTGACCGCTTGATAAAAGAGATCAAGTGATACTGAACAACAAAGGACAGCCAAAGCTGTCCTTTTCGTTTTTGTTTATGTTGAATAAGTGCTTCTAGCGGAACTTAGTTACAGCTTGCTGGACCAACTTCTTTCCATACGCCCCATCGACCAGATTTGGTTGGATCCTCACCACGAGTCCACCATTTCGCTTCCCAAGTCTTGCCAGAGTGAGTCACTTGGTCACCGCCGGTGTAAATTGTGCCTGCATCCCATGCGTTAGTACAAGTATCGCCGCCCGTGCTGTGCTTGGCTACAACAACCGTTGCACTTGCTGAAGACGCTGCTTGACCATCGCTTACACTTACTGTGAAGCTTAGGCTTGTGTCTTGTGGGTATTCTGCTGCTGTGAATGTCACTTTAGCGCCGTTAACCGTTGCGTTTAGACCTTGAGGTAGCGTCCAATCAAACGTTAGCGTGTCGTTGTCAGCGTCGCTAGAAGCTGAAGCATCAATCACGACTAAGTCGCCAGCTTTCGCTGTTGTAGGTGCAGAAACTTTTGCAACTGGCGCTGCGTTTGGTGGATCAATCACACCAGCAGGCTTAAACGTTACTGCAACGAGATCAGAAGCGGTTGCGCCTTCGTTATCAGTTACTGTTAGTTTGAACGTTAGCTGCTCTTCTGCAGTCACTTGTGCTACATCAAAGCTTGCTGTCGCAGTGTTCGCGCCAGATAGAGCCACTGCAGTACCTGATACTTGCTCCCAAGCGTAGCTTGCGATTGTGCCATCAGAGTCAGTTGAGTTGCTGCCATCAAGAACAATACTTGCAGGACCTGTTACTGCTTGGTCTGCACCAGCTGCTGCCGTTGGTTTGCGGTTTGGTGGAACAACCACACCACCAGCCATGCCTTCGTGCATTGCGTTAAGGATGTCGCCGTTATCTGCATCAATTTCCCAAGAGAATAGACCTGCTAGACCTAGAGATTTTGCGTAGTTGCCTTTTGCCAATACAGAGCGGTGATCGTCAAATGTAATCAGTTCACCCGTTGAGCGGTTCCACACCCAAGGTGCTTCTGCTAGCTCGTCATAACCGTATTCAAAGCCGTTGATGCCAGTGTTGTTCGCACCTAGCATGAATGATTTAATGCCTTTGTAGTCAATCACGCCATCTTCCCAAACGCCTTGAGTCGTGCTGCCTTTCAGCTTACCCGTTGCAGTACCTGTCATTGGGTCGTTTGGATCCGTTAGCGTATCCGGTGTTACGCCTTCCCAACCACGGCCGTACATTGCTGCACCTAGAACCAGTTTGTTCGCGGGAACGCCTTGCGCAAGTAGTAGTTGGATGCCGTTGTCAGCCGTGTAAGCTGGGCCTTTGTACGCTTCGCCGTTTTCATCGACACCGCTTCCGTCACACTGGCCAGGACGCATGAAGCTTCCGCAGTAAAGTCCGGCTTGATGGCCAGGAACGTTGTTCCAACCGCCGTAGAAGTCGTATGTCATTGCAAAGATGTAATCCATGTACTGAACCGCATCTGCGTAATCAACGTCTTCGATTTTGTCGTAGCCAACACCAATCGCAGAGGTCAACTCAAAAGTACGGCCTGTTTCTGCTTCAAGATTGTCGAGCATAGCGCGCAGTTCACGCATTAGCGCAACGTATGCAGCACCATCGTTGTCAGGATCACCTTTATCAGGAGCCGCACCACTACCACCTGGGTATTCCCAGTCGATGTCGACACCGTCATAGAACTTCCATGTTCTCAGGAACTTTTCAACCGAAGCAACGAAGGTGTCACGGTTAGCTTTATCGACGAAATCATAAAACGGATCTGACAGAGTCCAACCGCCAATAGAAGGAAGAATTTTCAGATCAGGATTGCGCTGTTTTAGCGCCATCAACATCGCATAGTTACCTTTGATAGGTGTGCTGTATTCATGTCCCGCTTGAGGGAAGCTTTTTTGGAATGCTGCCCAAGGATCATGGATCACGACTTCGTAGTCATTCACACCACGACACGCAGTTTGTAGCGCATTAAAGCTGTTCCCGCCAACCGATTTTACTGATTCATTCGGGCCACAGATAGGAATAAAACCGTAGATGATGTGAGTCAAGTTATCGACAGGCATGTTATCAACCGTGTAATTACGGCCGTAAATACCCCATTCAACAAAGTAAGTACCGATCACAACGCTTGGGTCTGTGTTGTAGGTTTTGTTGTTTGGGTCAACATTCATGGTGAGAGGCGGCAAGTGAGAACCGTCGGTATCCGCGATAGTGATCTCTGCTGGTGCGCTCTTAGCACAACCTGTTGCGTCACACGCTTCGATTTCCATTTGGTACAAGCCACCTTGGCCGTATTCAAATGATGCCGTGGTTTGGCTACCAGTGATAGGGCCTGTCGCCACTTTTACGCCATCAAAGTAGATGTTGTAAGTGTCGCCAGAAGTACCGCTCCACTGATTAAATTTCACGTTGATCTTAGCTAGATCATGGTACTTAACCATGTCGTTGTAGCCAGATGTGGTTTCCATTGCCAACTCAATTTTAGAAAACTGCAGGTTGTTGGAACCGTACATATCGATACTTGGTGCGGTAGGCGCCGCGTTTGCCGCGCCAGATAGTGCTAGGGCAACCCCAGCTGCACATAGGTTAAATCGAATCATAACTTCTCTCTCAATCCTTGAATTTACGTTCACTTATGAACATAAGCTGCTCTTGCGACAGAAAAGACAATTAGTTTACGTGCAGTGCAAAAGCATCGCATTTAGCATTTCAGACGCTTATTTATTTGCGTGAAAAAATAAACCAAGAATCGACTTTGCTACATAACCTTAACGTTATGGTAACATTGTTTTGCAGGAAAAATGCTAAATCGAGCCAATAATTTATAAATTCTTGGCATCTACTTAATTTATCTTCTACTCAGTTTGTGTGCGTTATTTTGCGAGCGAAATAAAGATTTTTGCATTTAATATCGCTAATCACCACCAAAGTGATTGCTTAGCGCAGCGCGGCGCTTAGATGCAGCACCGGTTTCTGAGCCTTGCACCGTGTGCTCGAACTCTTTAGAGACGAATCGTTGCTCAGGTAAGGCGGGTTTGACACGACGGAGTTGAGGAGAGAGATGAGATCCAGATATTTGGTAGGCTGTTTTTCCTAGCCCTGTGTTTAAGGTGATTTGCTTGCCATCGAACTCAAATTGAGTGGCAATAAGGCGATGATTTCGAAATACACCGTCAGGAGTGAAATTGAGATGCTCAGTTTGGTATGGCGGTGCGCCAATCTCTATCCACTCACCATAGACTTTTTTTGGATCAATGTAGTCGTTATAGGATACGTAAAGTTGATAGCTAATGAATCCTAGTAAGCTACAACTGAACAATACAAATACCCCTTTGATTATTTTGAACTGATGGTGTGCCCAAAATGAGGGAGGCGGAGTTTGGTCTTGTTTACGTTTTTGGCGTGTTGTGCTCGTCATGATCCCTGCTTCTTGTTTTTTGGGTTATGGTGGAAAGATTCAGTTGTAAAAACAAACAATCTCTAGAATGTGATATTGAAACTATGATCTAATGTCCACTTTTACATTTCGACACAAGGCTGCTAGTCATTCATCTTCGTTGATATAGGTAATGTCGAGCTTGAGTAGCAGAACAATACAGGGTAAAAAAGAGCGGATTTTTGATAAGGAAACCAACAATGAATATTAAGGAAAACAGTTATTTTGCTGGCGGTGTAAAGTCACTCGGTTTTGACCAACAAGGACAAGACGTTAGTGTCGGTGTGATGCTTCCAGGAGAATACACGTTTGGAACCCAAGCCCCAGAACGTATGACCGTTGTAAAAGGCGCACTCATTGTAAAGAAAGCAGGTGAGGCCGATTGGGTAACATACAACAGTGGTGAGTTCTTCGAAGTGGAAGGTAACGCGTCGTTTGAACTGGAAGTAAAAGATGCCACTGCTTATTTGTGTGAGTATTTATAAGCGCTTAGCAAAGAAAAAATTAAGAAAGCCACCGTCGGGTGGTTTTTTTGTGCATGTTATCCAGTTGTAACAGTCTTTAGAAATAAAGTGCCAACAGCGTATATACTTAGAATAGATACATAGGTCAATTAAGGAGGACACAATGGCAATTCAATCTAAACATTCTGATCTTCCTCCTCGCTATGATGCAGCAGACTTTACCACAGACCAAAGGCATCGTTTTACCACCGTGGCCAATGAAGCACACAGACGTAGAATCTCTTATCGACAAGCTTTGGAGAAAAGTCGATTGGCCAAAGCGAAAGAGAAAGCGTTAACACCTTGCCTTCCGTCAAAAAGAGTGAAACCGAGTAAAACTGGTCAAGTGATTTGGTTAGTCACTTTCCTCCTGATGGGGTTGTGGATGATGTATATGTTTGCTTAGGTTGTATCCGCTCCTCTACTCAAGGTATATAGCATTGTAAGAAACTTACGGCTTGTGAATATTTTCAGAATAATGAAATTTTTCATAGAGGAGAGTGAAAAATACCATCGGATTGAGCAAATTAACGTGATAAAAATTAAACAAATTGGTGAAATGAAAGCGATTTCAAATGTGATTGCCATGTTTCTTTCTTTCTATCCCTATGATTGTAAATAATAAATTGTGTTTTTTGTTTCATGCGTTGTTTCATGTCATTCTGGGGCTCCTGACATGTGAAGCAGCAGCAACTTTTCAATGCTTTCATTCCTTACTATTCCTTACGAGATAACAACACATACAAATTTTAGGGATATAACATGAAAAGCTTTAAAGTTTTACCTCTCTCTATTGCGGTGGCCGCTTCGCTTGCTTCTTTACCTTCTTTTGCTGCTGATGCCGATGTAGAGGCATTAGAAAAACGTATTCAAGAGCTAGAAACCAAAATTCAAACCGGTTACGTTTTTGATCAGCAACCAGCCGTATTGACTTCTGAAACCGAAGTGCCACTAGGCGTGGTGTTCTCTGGTTATGCTCGTTATGGCGCGGCTTACCAGGGCAGTGATGCAGTGACAGTCGGTACGGCAGGGGCGTTGAACGGAAACGCAACAGGTCGTTTAGGTAATGAACAAAACGGTGGTGAATACCAGTTTGCCCGCGCGTTTGAGAGCGACGGTGGTGCTATTTGGGATATCGTGTTAATGCTTGAGCATTGGGCAGATGCTTCATGGGCAGAGGATGGTGGTGTTAACCTTAAGAAGTTTTACGCAGGAGCGGCCAATCTATTTGAAGATCAACCAGACCTATACGTATGGGCAGGCCGTGACTTCCATCAACGTCCACAAACTGATTTGAACGACTACTTCTGGATGATGCACGATGGTCAAGGTGCGGGTTTTTATAACCTAGACTTAGGCGCTGCTAAGTTCGACTTTGGTGCCATAGGGCAAGTAAAGGATGACATGGTGGGTGACAACGGTCGCTACGCTATTACCAGTAAATTGCATGGCATTCAGTTGGGTGAAATGGCAAACCTTAGCCTTTACGCGAACTACGGTTTTACGTCAGACAAATTGAAAGGTACATCCGTGGATGGCGTGACGTCTTACCAAGTGGCGGGTGAGTTGTCGATGGCAGGTCAACGATTGATTGTTCGTTACTCTGATAACGCGAAAGACAGTGTGTTTGATTTAACCGAAGGGCAAACGGCGACGTTAGTCAGCTTTGATGGCAGCACAATGCTGACAGACAAAGCGGGAATCCAATATCTAGCGGCTTATCAAGCACTAGACGTTGAAGGAAATGACAGTCGTGTGAACTACAATGCAATTGTTCGCCCGACGTACCAGTGGAATGACATACACTCGACGTGGTTAGAAGGTGGTTACAACGTCGTGGATTACGATGACATCGATGCGACGAACAGCTCTTGGAAGATGACGTTGTCTCAGAACATGGCGATTGGTCCACATACTTGGTCACGTCCGATGCTACGTTTTTATGCAACAGTGGGTAATGCCGATAACGAGTACACAGGTTTTGACAAAGTGGCAACCGATCTTGACACCCTAACGGTTGGTGCAATGTTCGAAGCTTGGTGGTAAGCCACACCTAGTTAATTACTGTCCATGCTAAGGTGGTGAGTGTTTAAGGCAGAACGATCAAATACTTACCATCTATTTACTCTTAATTCTTGTATTTTTGCCTCCCTCGTGGAGGCTTTTTTATCTCCTGAAGCAGGCAAATTCTTCTGGTTATGAAACAGTTTCACAAGTGAAAAGAAAACTGTAAGTTGCCTCATTCTTTATCAAATTACTCTATTTAGCCCCAAACTTGTTGTGAACTCACTCACGCTAATTCTTAGCTAGATATTGAATAATCGATTGATGAAAGCGGTTTCGAAGGTGTTTGAAACTTGCGATGTGGTGTCCATAAAGAGGTTGATGTGGCGACGATTAAAGATGTGTCTGAATACGCAGGCGTTTCTCAAGCGACCGTTTCTAGAGTGATTAACGGTACATGCCGCGTTAGCCATGATAAGAAACTCAAAGTCGAAAAAGCAATTAAGGATTTAGGCTATCGTCCAAACTCGATTGCGCAGGCGCTCGCATCCAGTCGTACTGGCAGTATTGGCATCATTGTTCCTGAGTTAGGTGGCCCATTTTACTCCGGTATTTTACACAGCATTGAAGAACGCTTGCGACGTATGGGCTATCACGTGATTGTTACGGCGGGATCGAATACAGAGCAAAGCCAGCGTGAATCGGTAGAGTTTCTGCTTGGTCGCCGTGTCGATGCGATGATTTTGCACACGCAAAGTCTTTCTGATGATTATTTGATTGATCTTGATAACAAGGGGATTCCGGTGGTGTTGGTTAACCGTTATATCCCAGAAATGGCCCACAGTTGTATCGAGATCGATAACGAATTAGGTGGCCGAATGGCGACTGAATATTTGTTGCGAATGGGGCATCGCAACATTGCATGTATTACCGGTCCTCTGGACAAATCTGACGCACGGGGGCGTCTACAAGGTTACCGCAAGGCTCTTGAAGAAGCGGAAATCGCGTATGACGAAGCGTTAGTGTCCGAGGCCGGTTTTACTGAAGAATCAGGCATCAGTGCTATGCGTAAGTTGCTAAAACGTGAATGTGTTTTCACTGCCGTATTTGCCTGTAACGATCACATGGCGTTTGGCGCTTATGAAGTGTTGAAAGCAGAGGGCATGCAAGTACCAGAGCAAATTTCACTAGTGGGGTTTGATGATATCTTGTTTGCTCGCTATCTCACGCCAGCCCTTACCACCGTTAATTTCCCTATAGAACAGATGAGCGCAGAGGCGGTGCAACTTGTCATCCAAGCGCTGAACAAGAACAAACGTGATGTGAACTTCAAGCTCACACCAACCCTAGTACCCAGAGGTTCGGTCAAGTTACTGAATAATCTCTAGAACAATAATTAAGGACGACAACATGAAACTGAAAACTTTGACGCTTGCTATGACTGCTGCACTCGGTGTCGCTGCAACGGTAAACGCTGCCGACGAAACCAAAATCCGCTTCGATGGCTTTCCTGACTTCGATAGCAGCTTGAAAGTACTGCTGCCAGATTTCGAGAAAAAAAACGGTATTAAGGTTGATTACCTAATGAACAATCATGGCGACCACCATACCAAGCTGACAACCAACTTGGCAACGGGGTCTGGTGCGGGTGATGTGATTGTTGTTGATGTAGAAAAAATTGGCCCATTTGTGGCATCAGGTGGTTTGGTTAACCTGTCTGAAAATTACGGTGCAGATAAGTACGCAGACAGTTTTGCGCCTTACGCATGGGCACAAGGCAAAGGTGCAGATGGTGATATCTACGGCATGCCTGTCGACTTAGGCCCTGGCGTCATGTACTACCGCACCGACCTCTTTGAAAAAGCGGGCATTGATATCAACGAAGCGATCAAAGATTGGGATTCTTACATCGCTGCGGGTGAAACGCTTAAAAAACAAAACATACAGCTTATTGCTTCGGCAGCAGACGTTGCGCAAGCGATCATCTTTACCACCGTTCCTGAAGGTGAAGGCTTGTACTTCGACAAAGACGGGAACCCAGTGGTGACCTCAGAGCGCTTCGTTCATGCATTTACAGTGGCAAAACAGATTCGAGATAAAGGCTTAGATGGCCGCATCCTTGCTTGGTCTAATGAATGGTACGAAGGTTTCCGTAACGGTACATTCGCGACGCAGCTTTCAGGTGCATGGCTACTGGGCCACCTAAATAACTGGATTGCACCAGATACAGCTGGTAAGTGGGGTGTAGAGCACCTTCCTGATGGCATTTATGGTAGCTGGGGTGGTTCATTCCTTTCAATTCCAACTCAATCACCTAACCCAGATGAAGCATGGAAACTTATTGAATACATGACAGCAGATCGCGATGTTCAGCTTAAGCACTTTGAAACGATTGCAGCATTCCCAGCGAACACAGCAACGTACGATGACGAGCTATTCCAAGAGCCAGTACCGTTCCTTGGTGGCCAGCAAGCACGTCTCGTTTTTGCTGAAGTTGCTAAAAACATCAAGCCGGTTCAACCAGCGAAAGGCGACCACGTAGCACGTTCAATCATTCTTGAAAATGCTCTGATGGAAGTGCTTGATGAAGGTAAAGATATTAAAGTTGCACTTAGTGAAGCAGAGCGCCTAATTAAGCGCCGCACACGTAATATGTAAGCAACTCGCTAGTTTTAAAGTTTGGAGGCGTGCAAACGCCTCCTTTGTAAGAGGTCGTTACTATGAATCACGCAGCGAGCAACGTCATGGAAACTACGGGTCGTAAAAGCTTTTTTTCATATCTAAATTTGAAAGCGCTTACACCGTATGGGTTCCTTCTGCCGTTTCTGATCATTTTTTCTGTTTTTGGGATATTCCCTTTACTGTTTTCTGTCTTTCTATCGTTCCAAATGTGGAACCCTGTAGAGGGCATGGATGCGATGCAGTTTGTTGGTTTTGAAAATTACCACATTGCACTCACAGACCCATGGCTTTGGCGCTCATTGAAAAATACCTTATGGCTTGCTGTCACTTCAGGTGTTGCACAGCACTTAGTGGCAATTCCTGTAGCGTATATTTTAGTATCAATGGGCGATCGCTTGCGTCACTGGTTGACGTCGGCTTATTTCCTACCATTTATTACTTCTACGGTTGCTGCATCTCTCATCTTCTTTAATATGTATTCGCCAAACTCGGGCATTATCAACCAAACTTTGATTGCCTTGGCGGATAGCCAGCTATTAGGTTGGGCTTTTTCTTGGGTATATGATTATCAGCCAATTCGCTGGCTCGATGATGCAACGATGATCAAACCATCGATTGCTATTGTGATTTTTTGGAAGTACACCGGCTTTAATATCGTGCTTTACACGACAGGCTTGATGACAATTCCAAAAGACATTCTTGAAGCAGCACGTATGGATGGTGCTAATGCATTCCGCCGCTTCTGGCACATTTCATTACCAATGATTCGTCCATTTATCTTCTTTGCTATCACCATGACGATTATCGGGAATCTGCAGTTATTTGAAGAACCGTTTGTTTTGACTCGTGGTGGCGGTGGTACCGGTCAGTCTGGTCTAACGATCTCTATGTATCTCTACAAAGTAGGTTGGGAGTGGCTAGAGATGGGGACTGCATCGGCAATCTCATGGTTACTGTTTGCTCTAATCGCAACGTGTACGGCAATTCAATTCTTATTCTTTGGTAAGAAAGGCTTAGGGGAGCAATAGCATGACGACCTCAATTAAAACCACAGCGTCCCCCTTGAGCGGACTTATGCCAAGCGAGCGTACCACCCACCTGTTGACGAAGGTTGCGATGGTGCTGCTAGCCTTTGTATTGATTGTCTCGGCAATTATCACAGTGTTTCCATTTATATGGTCTGCACTGTTATCGACACGTGATCGTTCGGAGATTTTCGGTACAGGTATCAGCTTAGCGATAGGCGATAGTTTGGCATACAACTACGCTCAACTGCTTGAAATCATGCCATTTTGGCAAGCGATGTTTAACTCGATTTATGTTGCCTTTTTAGGTACGACAATTTCATTGCTGTTCTGTAGCATGGGCGGTTACGCATTCGCAGTGTACAAGTTTAAAGGTAAGAATCTACTGTTTGGTATGTTGGTGGGTTCAATGGCGATTCCGCCTGTTTTGAGCCTGATCCCGTATTTCATGATCGTGAAGTTCCTAGGTTTACTAGATAACCATATTGCCGTTTGGTTACCATTTACAGCAACGCCATTTGGTATCTTTCTCATGCGTCAGCACGTGATCGCGTCAATTCCAAAAGAACTTTTGGAAGCAGCAAAACTCGATGGCGCTGGTGAATTTAGAACTTACTGGAGCGTAGTATTACCATTGATGAAACCAGCTCTAGCGACACTGGCCATTGTCCAATTTGTCTTCTTCTGGAACATGTTTATGCAGCCATTGGTGGTACTGAACTCCCCAGACAACTACGTTATTACTCAGGCACTACGAAGCGTGCAAGGGATTCCAAATACGCCATGGGGCGCGGTGATGCTTGGCACCACTATCTCCATTCTTCCGTTAGTAATTACTTACTTATTTGCTTCTAAACAGATGATTAGCGGTCTGACATCGGGCGCAGTGAAAGGTTAAGAGAAATTTAAGGCATAAAAATATAATGAATAAACTCCAATTACCCCAAGATTCTAAAATGCGCCACCCTGAGTTCCTATTTGGTGTCGCGACCTCTTCTTACCAAATTGAAGGGGGCGCACAGCTTGGTGGGCGTACACCATCGATTTGGGATATATTTTGCAACAAGCCAGGTGCAGTAGACAATGCCGATAACGGTGATGTGGCATGTGATCACTTCCACCTATGGAAACAAGATATTGAGATGATTCAAGGTCTCGGCGTCGGTGCGTATCGTTTGTCGATGGCATGGCCGCGCATTCTTCCAGAAGATGGCAAAGTGAATGAAGAAGGTCTTAAGTTTTATGAGCAAATCATCGATGAGTGCCATGCTCGTGGTTTGAAAGTGTTCGTGACGCTTTACCACTGGGACTTACCTCAATACCTTGAAGATAAAGGTGGTTGGCTGAACCGTGAAACGGCTTACAAGTTTGCAGAGTATGCGGATGTAGTTAGTGCTTACTTCGGTAACAAGATTGACTCTTACGCAACACTGAACGAACCATTCTGCTCTGCTTACCTAGGCTACCGTTGGGGTGAGCATGCGCCAGGTATAAAAGGCGAGCGTGAAGGCTTTTTGTCGGCACATCACCTGATGTTGGGTCATGGCTTGGCAATTCCACACATGCGCAAGAATGCACCAAATGCGATGCACGGTTGTGTGTTCAATGCGACGCCTGCGTACCCTTACACAGAGGCAGACGCAGAAGCGGCAGAGTACAGCGATGCGGAAGGCTACCACTGGTTTATGGATCCTGTGTTGAAAGGGACATATCCAGAAACCGTACTTAAGCGTCAAGCGCACAACATGCCGATGATTCTAGAGGGTGACCTCGATATCATTCGTACTGACCTAGACTTTATTGGCATCAACTTCTACACCCGTTGTGTGGTGCGATTCGATGAAAATGGCATGCTAGAGAGCATTCCTCAGCCAGAAGCGGAGCACACCTTTATTGGATGGGAAATCTACCCACAAGCATTAACGGATTTATTGCTACGTTTGAAAACGCGTTATTCAAATCTACCGCCTTTGTACATTACCGAAAATGGAGCGGCAGGTGATGACCACCGTGTTGCAGGCCAAGTGAATGATGAACAACGCGTGCGTTACTTTCAATCGCATTTAGAAGCGCTGGATGAAGCGATCAAAGCAGGCGTTAATGTGAATGGTTACTTCGCTTGGAGCCTAATGGATAACTTCGAATGGGCGTATGGCTACAAACAACGTTTTGGCATCGTACACGTTGACTACCAAACTCAAGAGCGCACCTTAAAGCAGAGTGCGATTGCGTACCGAAACATGCTGCTAGAGCGAGCTGAGGAGAACAAATAATGGCTAAAGTAGAATTCAAAAACATCAAAAAATCTTACGATGATGTGGAGGTCGTAAAGCACTTCGACTTTACCGTGCAAGATGGCGAGTTCGTGGTTTTCCTTGGACCGTCTGGTTGTGGTAAATCGACCACACTGCGTATGTTGGCGGGTTTAGAAAGCATCACAGCTGGTGAGATTTACGTTGGCGATAAGCTGATGAACAAAATCGACGCGAAAGACCGTGACCTTGCGATGGTGTTCCAAAGTTACGCGCTATACCCGCATATGACGGTTTACGAGAATATTGCCTTTGCACTTAAATTGAAAGGTATGGCGAAAGACCAAATCGACATCGAAGTGCGTAAAGCGGCGCAGATGTTGGAGCTGGATTCGCTTCTTGAGCGCAAGCCAAAAGAGCTTTCTGGTGGTCAGCGTCAACGTGTGGCGATGGGCCGAGCAATGGTACGTACACCGAAAGTATTCTTGTTTGATGAGCCATTATCAAACCTTGATGCCAAGCTACGTGGTGTGATGCGTGAAGAAATCAAACACCTTCATCGTGAGTTAAAAACCACGACGATTTATGTGACTCACGATCAAATAGAAGCGATGACATTGGCAGATCGCATCGTGATTCTGAAAGACGGTTATGTGGCTCAGGTGGGTACGCCAACGGAAGTGTTCCAGCGCCCTGCAAACAAGTTCGTGGCGCAGTTTATCGGTAATCCATCAATGAACATGCTGGATGCGAAGTTGGTGGGAGAAGAGGGCAATTGGGAAGTAGAATTGGGCGATGTTCGTATTCCATTGCCGGAGCGTTTTAAAGCGCACGCATCGAAAAATCTTGCACTGCATTTTGGTGTGCGTCCAACCGACATTCATCTGCGAGCGGAGCAAGTGGATCATGATCGCGTGTTGCCATTCCCAGTGAAAATCAAAGACAAAGAGCTATTAGGCGCAAGCATTCTCTTGAAAACAGAAGTTGCTGGTCAGCCTCTGATGGTGGAAACTCAAGCCGCAGAAGTGGATGTAGATACACTCACGCTGTACTTGGATTTGGATTCGATTCACCTATTTGATGCGCTGAGTGAAAACTCGCTTGCGACTTTCTAAATCGCGTTGTAGGAAAAGTGTAAGAGCCAGTGTTTGTGCACTGGCTTTTTTTATCCATATGCGATATCTAAATAGAATTGAGTGAAAATTTTCCGTCATTTATATTTTTATCATTTGCCTGCGTGGATCTGCTGAATAACCTATGAAAAAGAAAAAACGTTCTCCTTCGATTTACGATGTGGCTAAATTAGCCAGTGTCTCTCCTAGCACCGTATCGCGTTTTCTTAATCGCACAACGTTTATCTCCCAAGACAAAACTATCGCGATTGAAGATGCGATTAAAACGCTAGACTACAAGCCCAATTACCACATGAATCAAGGCACCAACACACGTTCGATGACGATTGGCGTGTTGGTACAAAATCCAGGAAGCCCCTTTATCAGTCGCATCTTTAACGACATGGAGCGGTTTCTCGGATCGAAAGGCTATTCCCTTGTGATTGCCTCTGGATATTGGCAACACAGCATACAACGACAAGCGCTGAGTTATTTAGAGAAGAGTAATGTCGATGGCGTGATTGTTGTGGCGGGCAGTTTGACAGAGAAAGAACTGGTGGATTATTCCAAAAAGATCCCCGTGGTCGCCGTGGGCTACAGCTGTATGGATAACAAGTTGCAATCGGTGAATATTGATAATGTGCTTGGCGGTCACATGGCGACGCTGCACTTGTTGCAACAAGGGCATGTGAACATTGCACATATTAAAGGTTCGCTTAATCAGCCAGACGCAGTGTCACGCTTTGTTGGTTACAAAAAGGCGCTGACCGAAGCTGGGATTATCGTGCGCAATAATCTGATTAAGCAGGGCGATTTTAGTAGCGAGGTTGGTTATGAGCGTACAGTAGAGTTGATCAAATCTAAGGTGCACTTTTCCGCGTTGTTTGCCTCTAATGACCAGATGGCGTATGGGGCTATTAAAGCTCTGCATGATCATGGTTTGAGAGTACCAGAAGATGTCTCTGTCATTGGCTTTGACGATTTGCCTGCGTCGAAGTACTTTACTCCTGGATTAACCACATTACGTCAGCCCATTGAGGAGCTCGGTGTGGTGTGTGCAGAGTTAATCTTGAGCCTGCTAACTGGCGAAAAATGCAGTCCCCGACTCCCACCGATAAACTTAATTGTGCGGGAGTCGACGGTATCTAAATTTCGCCCGAGCTGATGTTAAATGGGCAGTAATTCTGACTGATAACCCGTAAATTCGCTTGGTAAGATTGGATTCACTAACTGAAAAACACGGCGTTGGTGGAGTTTGACAGCTTGTACTTCCGCGCCATAAGTCTGTTCAAATAGCATATCTAGCTCTCCGTTGGCTAAGCAACGCTCTAACCCTCGGGCAATGGCTTTCTGCAATGCTGCTTTTTCTGGGTGGCAATAAAAAACCAAAGGGAATGGGTAGTAGAGTAGTATGCTCGGCTCCACGACCAAATCCGGCGTGAGGTGCGCAAATTGAGTGACAATTGCCTCGGCTTCATTGGCTCCAAGAGAGACGTAATCACACTCACCGTTCTGTACCGCGATCAGCCTCTCTTGCAAGCTCCCTTGTTCGACAACGTGATATTGATTGAAACGAAACAGATCGGCATCAGCCCACGTGGCTGGAATGCCAACGCTTAACTGCTTGAGCTGCAACTGCGTCAACCTACTAAATTCAGCTAAACGACTCTTGTGTATGATCAATACACGGCAGCCTAACAGTCCTCGGCATAGAGGTTGTGGAATCATAGCATAGGTACCTGGCGTAAACTTGCGATTGCCCGCCACTGTAACCAATACATCGGTGCCATGTGAAAAGACAAGTCCTTCATCTTTAGCGCTTGGGTGATTAGTCAAGTCATTGTTTATAAAAATGTTTAACTTCGGCTGTTGTAGCACAAGCTGTAGCAGTTTCCATTCGAATTCTTGGCGAATCGCTGATTTGTTGCCATTCCAAAAATGAACCATGTTTGTTCCTCAAATTTGCTCAGACGAAAGGATGATTTCACTGAATATTAGGTTTTGAAAGCGCTTTCTTAATGTTTGTGCTGATTTTGTGTGCATCAGCACGAGTTGTAGTCAATTGAACCTTTAATATTGGGCGGTGACATGTTTGGTCTAAGTGGCAATGGTAAGTAGAGATAAACTTGGATTGGTTCACAAAAACCGAGCTAAGCGGCAGGCATTTAAGTTGTTGAATTATAAGGATTAAAAATATAAGTGAGATCTCTGTTGCTTTTAAGTTGTTGAAATAAAACACTTTTATTTGTTGTGATCAACGCATTGTTTTTACTCCCTTTCATTGAAGAACTTTGCGAGATTTACGAATATAGTAATGTGAAGAAAGCGATTTCCTATTGTGGTTTATAGCCAATTTGCGATGAGTCGTAATGGCCAAGCGAATGAGACCACTCAATTGAGTCGCTTTATTTTTTGATTCACAAAGAAAGCGCTTTCTTTTCGAATCCAATATTATAAAAGGACAATGTGATGCATAAGAAAACCCTACTTGCTGCCTTTGCTGCCAGTATGATGCTTGCCACTACTGCTCAAGCGGAAAGCATTAAACAAGGTGGTACGCTGACAGTGCCAATCATTAACACCGGTTTTGTGAAAAATTTTAACCCTTACACATCAGGCGATCTGCTACATGGCATTATGTATGAGCCGTTGTTCGTCCTGAATAACATGACAGGTGAAACGCACTTTCGCCTAGCGGAATCTGTACAGTACTCAGACGATCTAAAAACCATTACCTTGAAATTACGTGACGGTCTGCAATGGTCTGATGGCGCTCCGCTGACAGCGGAAGATGTGGTATTCAGTTTTGAGCTGACGAAGAAAGCGCCAGCATTTGATGTAAAAGCGATTTGGCCGACAGGTAACCTGACTAGCATTAAAGCGACCGATAAACATACCGTTGTGTTTGATCTTGCAGAAGCTGATTCGACCTTCCTTTGGAGTATCGGCGCGTATCACATTGTTCCGAAACATACTTGGTCAAAAGTAACGGATTACCCTACTTTTACTAACCCGAATCCAGTCGGTAGTGGCCCGATGACGACCGTGAAGTACGTTAAACCTCAGCAAATGGAGTTGTGCCGTAACGAAAACTACTACTTAGAGAATCGCCCATACCTTGACTGTGTAAACTACCGTTCATACAACGATAACTCACAAATTCAACCCGCTTTGATTAAGGGTGAGATCGACTGGGGTTCAAACTTTATCGCTGATGTTGAATCGACGTTTGTTAATCAAGACAAAGAGAACAACCATTTCTGGTACCCAGCAAATGATGCGATTCATCTTTACGTGAATACCAAAAAAGCACCATTTGATGACCTACGTGTACGTCAGGCACTTTCAATGGCGCTAGACCGTGAAGCGATCGTTGATATTGCGGCCTATGGTTACCCTACTGTGAACTATAATGTGGGCGGCATCGCCGAACTTTACAAGAGTCACATTGATGCTGAAGTGAACAAAAAATACGGACATTTGACGCAATACGATGCAGGCAAAGCGAAGGCCTTACTTGATGAAGCGGGCATTGTTGACCGTAATGGTGATGGCTTCCGTGACAACAAAGATGGCTCAACGGTTGAGTTCGATATTGAAGTGGTTAACGGTTGGACAGACTGGATCCAAGTGGTTCAGATGGTGACGGAATACTATGCCGATGTGGGCATCAAAGCCAACGTGAAGACGGTTGACTGGGCGGTTTACGATAAGAACCTGAAAGACAGTGCGTTCACCATGTCGATCAACTGGTCAATGGTGTCGGATAACCCAATTCTGGCGTTCCAAGAGTACTACCACACCTCTCGTATAGGTAAAGGCTTCCACGCAGGTCATGGTGTTCACTCACCTGAAATCGATAAGCTAATTGAGAGCTTTGGTAAAATTGGTGATACGAAGAAACAAGAAGCGATCATTTCTGAGCTTCAAGAGTTCACCGCAGAAAATATGCCATTTATCCCTTTGTTCTCTAATGCAACTTGGTTCCAGTACAGCACTAAGAAAATCGTTGGCTGGCCAAGCGAGAAAGACCCTTACATCCAACCGGTTTGGTATGACGGCGGTAAGCGCGTGATCATCCTGAACAACCTACATCTGAAATAACTAGCACTTTCAATTGTAGGTAGGTTTTTTTAATTAACATCGGAGCCGCAACCGTAATTGCAAAAGTAAGTGCGTGTTGTGGCTCGTAAGTTAAAGGTTTGATATGTCGTTTCTTGCTCGCCGATTTGGCTTTTATTTTACTGCCTTTCTGATTGCGATCTCGTTCAACTTTATGTTGCCACGCTTAATGCCAGGTGACCCAGTTGACGCTTTATTTGCAGCAGCACAAGGTCGAATGGATCCTGCTCAGATGGATGCTGTACGTGAGATGTACGGCTTTGTTGACGGCAACATTTTTGTTCAATACATCGCGTACATGAAAAGTGTATTTACGCTTGAACTTGGTCCATCGGTTCTGATGTTCCCAGTTAGCGTATCTGAAGTGATTGCGATGGCACTCCCATGGACCATGTTTCTAGCGCTTGGTTCTCTGATTGTCGCACTGATCATTGGCGTGAGTATCGGTACTTATGCTTCTTATCATCGCGAGGGCTTGTTTGGTCAAATTATGCCACCAGTGTTGGCCTTCATCAGTAATTTCCCATACATCGTAACTGCATTGCTGTTGTTCTATTTCGTCGGTTTGAAGATGGAACTGCTGCCGCTAGCATACACTTATGACCCTTCATTGGAGCCGGGCTTCAACTGGGAATTCATCAGTAGTGTGGCGAAACATGCGGTACTACCAATGGGCTCAATGGTGGTAGTGGGTATCTCCACTTGGGTGTTCAACATGCGTAACGCGATGATCAACGTACTGGGTGAAGACTACGTCACCATGGCAGAAGCGAAAGGCTTAAGCAGCTATAAAGTGATGGGCCGCTACGCCGGTCGTAATGCGATTTTACCTGTTGCAACAGCGATTGCGATGGCGATTGGTTTTTCATTCGCAGGTTCAATCATGACTGAGGTGGTGTTCAACTACCAGGGTTTGGGCAACATTCTGCTGAAGGGCATCGTTGCGCGTGATTACCCACTTATCCAAGCTATCTTATTGATCTTAGTGACGGCGGTTCTGACTGCCAACTTCATTGCTGATCTGCTGTACGTGTGGCTTGACCCGCGAATTTCGAACTAAGGTGCATCATGGAAAAATTAATCAATACCCCAACGCCTTCTGAGCACGATGAACTGATGATTCGTGAATCGAAATTCTCTTGGAAGCGCATTAAAAAGAGCTTGGGCAAAGTTTACGCGTTCTTTTACGGTAATCCACCAGCCATTATTGGTGGCTTGTTACTCTCTATTGTTTTAGCCGGTGCGATTTTTGCCCCAGTATTGGCAACGCATGACCCTGACCGTCGTGTTGCAAGACCACATGTAGCTCCGAATGCAGAGCACGTGCTTGGCACCACTCGTAGTGGTCGCGATGTCTACAGCCAAGTGTTGCATGGCGCAAGAAAGTCACTCACGGTAGCGATTTCTGCCGGTGTAATTGCGATGAGTATCGCCGTGGTTATTGGTGTCTCAGCGGGTTATTTCGGCGGCAAGATCGATGAGCGTCTTAACTTTCTAACCAACGTTTTCTTGGTGTTCCCTCAGCTACCTTTGCTGATTGTGCTCGCCGCTTTCTTAGGGCAGGTGGGGTCCCTCGTGATCACCATATTGCTCGGGATAACCTCCTGGCCTTGGGGGGCTCGTGTAATTCGTTCGCAGACCATGGCGATTCGAAATAAAGAATTCATTATCTCGGCAGAAGTAATGGGTGAATCAAAAATCCGCATCATCCTAGTCGAAATCCTACCGAACCTTGTCTCGATCGTATTTGGTGGCTTCTTGGGCACAGTGATTTACGCAATGGGCTCAGAGGCGGGTCTTGGCATCCTAGGTTTGGGTGACGCAACAGAGGTGAGCTGGGGCTCGATGTTGTACTGGGCACAAACGTCTTCGTCTCTATACACCGGCGCTTGGTGGGAGATGTTAGTCCCTGCGATGGCTCTCGCAATCACAGGTGGTGCACTGGCACTGATCAACATGTCGATTGACCAAGTGAGTAACCCGAAACTTCGTACTGGTCCACACATCAAGCTGTGGCACAAACTGAAAAAAGAAGCAGATAAGCGCCGAGGTTTAAGATGAGCAACTTATTAGAAATTAATAACCTATGCGTCGATTACGTGTCACCAAATGGTGTGGCTCGTGCCGTAAACAACGTCAGTATCAGCATTGCGCCGGGTGAAACGCTAGGTATTGCGGGTGAGTCTGGTTGTGGCAAGAGTACGTTGGCATTTGCCATCTCTCGTTTGCACAAAGCCCCTGCACTGATCTCTGAAGGAGAAATTCTCTACAAAGGTCAGGACGTACTGAAAATGAACGACAGACAGTTGCGTAAATTCCGTTGGAATGACGTGTCAGTAGTATTCCAAAGTGCAATGAATTCACTCAACCCAGTGATCACCATTGGTGAACAGCTCACCGATGTGATTTTGGCGCACCGTAAAACCACTTATAAAGAAGCCTATGGTAGAGCGGTTGAGCTACTTGGCATCGTCGGTATTCACGGCGATCGCATGGCAAGTTTTCCACACCAATTGAGTGGTGGCATGCGCCAACGCGTTGTCATCGCGATCGCATTGGCTCTAGAGCCAAAACTGATCATTATGGACGAGCCAACCACCGCTCTTGATGTGGTGGTTGAGCGTGAAATCCTCAATGAATTGTACGAACTCAAGAGTAAGTTCGGCTTCTCGATTCTGTTCATCAGTCACGATTTGAGCTTGATGGGAGAGATTGCTGATCGTATTGGTGTGATGTATGCCGGTAATCTGATTGAGTTGGGTGACGCGAAAAATGTATTTGGCGACCCACAACATCCGTATACCAAAGGTTTGATCTCATCATTCCCAACCATTCATGGGCCAAAAGAACGCCTTTATGGCATTCCCGGCAACCCTGTGAACCTACTTAAGATCCCGCAAGGGTGTAACTTCCAAGCACGCTGTAATGAATGTTTTGCACAGTGCGAGAAGAGCGATCCAACACTGGTGCCAGTTAGCAATGGCAATCTAGTGTCCTGCCATTTGATGTAATCGGGAGAGATGAATGGACAATGTAACTACCCCAGAAGTGATTCTCTCAGTAAAGAATCTGGTGAAAGACTTTCCACTTGGTCAGTCTGCAAAAAGCAATCTGATGCGTGCGGTTAACGATGTATCATTTGAACTGCGTAAAGGCGAAGCGCTCGCTATCGTGGGCGAATCAGGATCGGGAAAAAGTACCGGTGCTCGCATACTGACTCGTATCTACGATAAAACCGATGGTAATGTGACTTTTAAAGGTCAGGATCTCGGTGAGTACATCAAAGAGCATGGTGAACTGGAATACGCACGTCAGGTTCAGATGATTTTCCAAGACCCATTTGGTTCGTTAAACCCAGTGCATACTATTTATCATCACATTGCTCGTCCGTTGATGATTCATAACCGCGCAGAGAAGCACGCAATTCCAAAATTAGTGTACGAGTTGCTTGAGCTGGTAGGTCTTTCTCCGGTGAAAGAGACGGCAGAAAAGTACCCGCACGAACTCAGTGGTGGCCAGCGTCAACGTGTGGCGATTGCCCGTGCGATTGCGGTTGATCCAGAAGTCATTCTGGCTGATGAGCCTATCTCAATGCTCGATGTGTCAGTGCGCTTAGGTATCTTAAACTTGATGTCAGATTTGAAAGATAAGCACGGCATCTCCTTTATGTACATTACTCACGATATCGCTACTGCGCGCTACTTTGCTGAGAAAACGGCCGTGATGTACGTTGGCCATATGGTTGAGTGGGGCAATAGTGATAACGTGACACAAAATCCGCAGCACCCATATTCACAGCTGCTGTTATCCGCCGTACCAGAGGTGGGTAACTCAGGAAAACGTGAGCTTACGGCGAAGAAAGGCGATATCCCATTGTGGAAGCCAAGCAGTGTAGGGTGCCCGTTTGCCACCCGCTGCCTTAAAGCGACCGAAGTGTGCACACAATCTGTGCCCGAACCGACCAAAGTCGCCGAAGACCATTACGCTCGTTGCCATCACCTCGGATAAAGCACTCGAATTAGTCTAAAAAAAGTGCTTTTCGAAAGCGCTTTCATAAATATTGGAAGAACATTATGAATTTTGAACATTTTTCTAGCCCAACCGTAGAGGGAAGTTTCGTTGATTTAGACGGTGAACGTTACTACAAGATTTCTCACGTCGACCAAATGAACCCGTTTTTCATCAGTGTGGTTTCTGCTAGCGATCACTGGTTATTCATCTCATCCACTGGTAGCTTATCTGCGGGACGCATTCGTCCAGAGAACGCGCTGTTTCCATACAAATCCGTCGACCACATCCATGAGAGTGCGGAAAACACTGGTTCGAAAACCATCATCAAAGTCGCAGGTGAGCAAGGCGTTGCCATGTGGGAACCGTTCAATCGCCATCACGATGGGTTGTACCAAGTTGAGCGTCATCTGTACAAAAACACCATTGGTGACAAGATTGTTTTTGAAGAGCTTAACCATACGTTACAACTAAAGTTCCAATACAGCTGGAACACCAGTGAAGAGTTTGGTTTTGTTCGTCGCTCACAAATCACGGACCTATCAGGTAAGGCTCGAGAGATGGAGCTAATTGATGGTCTGCAAAACCTATTGCCATCTGGTGCGCCATTGTCGGCATTGCAAACACGGAGTGCATTAGTGGATGCTTACAAGTGGAATGAGTTGCTCGATGGTAGCTCACTTGCGCTCTTCACCATGTACGCGAAACTCAGTGATCGTGCCGAGCCTGCCGAATCCTTGCTCGCAACCACCGTGTTCAGTATCGACAATGATTACGGTCAGCGTCTATTGAGCAGCGAACAAGTGAGCGCGTTCCGTCAAGGTCGTGAAATTAGTAACGAAACCCTAACTAAAGGGGTGCGTGGTAGCTACTTGATCCACAAGTCTATTAAGCTCGACGCAAATCAGAACAAGTCTTGGTTGATTATTGCGGATATCGACAAGAATCACAGTGATGTTACGGCGATGCGCCACCGTCTTGTCCAGCCAATCAACATGACGGAAGTAGTTGAGCAGAGCATTGCTGCCAACCAGCAAGAATTGATCAGTTTGATGTCTGGCGCAGATGCGTGGCAAATTACGGCTGAAGAAGCAACCAGCGTACACCACTACGCCAACGTACTGTTTAATAACATGCGCGGTGGGGTATTTGAAAACAACTACACGTTAGACAAGAAAGATGTGCTAGCGACGATTCGCAACGCCAACCGCATTGTGTTTGAGCGTCACGTCGGGTTGTTCGCCGACCTACCGGATCAGTTTACCCATACAGAGCTTGTCAGCCTGGCCAAGCAAAGTGAAGATGCGCAGTTAATCCGTTTAAGCTACGAATATCTGCCGCTGACATTCGGTCGTCGTCATGGCGATCCAAGCCGCCCTTGGAACCACTATGAAATCAAACTTAAAGACGACAATGGTGAGCGTTTGCTTTCTTATCAAGGCAACTGGCGTGATATCTTCCAAAACTGGGAGGCGATTGCGCTTAGCTATCCTGGCTTCATTCCATCTTTCTTAGCGAAGTTTGTGAACGCATCTACAATGGACGGCTACAACCCATATCGCATCACCAAAGACGGCATTGACTGGGAAATGCTAGAGGCGGATGACCCATGGAGTAACATCGGTTACTGGGGGGATCACCAAATCATCTACTTGCTCAAGTTCTTAGAACTCGCAGATAAATATCAGCGTGAAGACCTACTTGCACTGATGCAGTCAGATATCTTCAGCTACGCCAACGTGCCTTACGAGTTGTGCGATGTTGAGAAGCTGTTCGACAATCCGAAAGACACCGTGACCTTCAATGATGAGCTGCAACACAGTATCGAACAACGCGTTGATGCAATGGGCAGCGATGGTCGATTGGTTCTTGGTCGTGACAACGACATTTACATGGTTAACTTGACCGAGAAAGTGCTAGTGCCACTGTTGGCGAAGCTCAGCAACTTGGTTCTGGATGGCGGTATTTGGCTGAATACCCAGCGTCCGGAATGGAACGATGCCAACAACGCTATTGTCGGCAATGGTTTGTCGATGGTCACGTTATATTACATGCGTCGTTATATTGCCTTTTTGCAGCAACTGCTTGCCGATGCGCCTGCTTCCGTCAGCATGTCGAAAGAGGTGTTCGAATGGTTACTTTCAACCACACGTATTCTGTCTGAGGCAGCAAAAGAGATCCGTCAAGAAACGGTGACGCGCCAAACCCGCAAAGCGATTCTGACTCAGCTAGAAAAAGCCGCAGAAGATTTCCGTCAACGTGTTTACCGTGTAAATGGCTTTTCTGGCAAGACGACAGTAGAAGCATCAGCGATTCAGCAGCTGCTTGAGGTGAGCTTAACGGTATTGGATGCCAGCATTGCTAGCAACTTACGCGAAGATGGGTTGTACAATGCGTACAACATTCTGACTTACTCAGCAGAAAGCCTGCAGGTTGAAGAGTTGTACCCAATGTTGGAAGGTCAAGTTGCAGTATTAAGTGCAGGTGTACTTACACCAGCACAAGCGGTGACCTTACTGGATAACCTATTCGCTAGCGAGATGTATCGCGAAGATCAAGACAGCTTCATGTTGTATCCAGATCGTGACTTAAGTGCATTCATGAATAAGAATTGCCTGACCGAGGAGCAAATTAGCGCGATACCAGTGCTAAGCAAAATGTTGGGCAAAGGCGATCAACGTTTGGTGATGGCTGATGCGCAAGGTCAATTCCACTTTCATGCGAGCCTAGAAAACAATGGCTACTTGAAAGCGCAAATCCACAAGTTGTGTGGTGATTACGCCGACGCGACAGATGAAGACTGGGAAGGGGTAGAGGCGCTTTACGAAGAAGTATTCAATCACAAAGCGTTTACTGGCCGCTCAGGCACCATGTTTGGTTACGAAGGACTGGGTAGTATCTACTGGCATATGGTTTCCAAGCTATTGCTTGCTGTGCAAGAAAACTACTTGGTGGCGCGTGAACTTGATGCCAATAGCGAAGAAACGCAAAAGTTAGCGGAATACTACTACCGCGTACGCGCTGGTATTGGCTTTAATAAAACACCAGAAAATTACGGCGCATTCCCAACTGACCCATACTCGCACACGCCAAAGCATGCTGGTGCGCAGCAACCGGGCATGACTGGTCAAGTGAAAGAAGAAGTGATCACGCGCTTTACTGAGCTCGGTATTATGGTGGAAAACGGTGAAATTCGTATCGATCCTCGATTGCTCAATCGTAATGAATTCCTGACTGAGCCAGCATCGTTCTCTTGTCAAAGCGTGGCGGGCAATACGCAAAGTTATGTGGTTGAAAAAGATCAATTGGCATTTACCCTCTGTCAAGTACCATTTATTTATAAGGTCGTGGGGGCTGATAAACAAGCGGGAGTGATGCTCACCAAATCAACAGGTGAGTGTCTTGTGGTGGATAGCCTCGTTATCTCGAAAGAGCTGAGCAACCCTATCTTTGCTCGTTCAGGAGAGATTGAGAAAGTGGTGGTGTCCATTCCGGAAGCATTATTACGCCCATAAACAAAACCGATACAAAAAAGGCCCCGATATCATATCGGGGCCTTTTTATTGACAACGTTTAAAATCAGAAGCTTAACGATCTCTGACAGACTCGCGTACGATTAACTCTGGTGTTAATTTATGTTTGAGTGAGTAGTCTTGCTTGTTGACCAAAGCAATCACTCCTTTCGCCGCTTCAATCCCCATTTCTCGAACCGGGAAGTTTACCGTTGTCAGTTTTGGCCGCATGTGTTGGCTGTGGCTGTCGTTATCAAAACCGACAACGGAAATATCGCGTCCGATTTCTAAGCCGCGCTCATAGGCGACGTCGTACACCGCTAATGCAATGTTGTCGTTATGGCAGAAAATGGCGGTAATGTTCGAGTCTCGTTCTAGTAAACGGCGGGCACACGTGTGGTTTAATCCGCGCTCCTCATGGTCAAAGCGGCCCTCGACTATCAGGTTCGTGTCAAATTCTATCCCAAATTCAGTTAGTGCATGGCGGTAACCTTGCAAACGATCACGACTGTCAATTTTACTTAGCTGACCTGTGATGCAGGCCACTTTAGTATGCCCACGCTCTAGCATGTGTTTTGTGGCGAGATAGCCCCCCAGTTCGTTATCGATAAAAATGCATTTATTGGCAACTTCTGGAATATAACGGTTGAGTACGATGGTCGCGGGATTCTTCTCAATGACATCAATCAACTCATCGTCAGATAACATATCTGAATGGATAATCAGTCCATCGACTTGTTTGGAGCGCAAGAAGTTGATCGAATCAATTTCTCTTGCGTGTGACTCTAAACCGCTGGTAACGATCAGGTGATTGTTGCTATCACGAACAGTGTTTTCAGCATTGTGCATTAATGGTCCATAAAATGGGCCATCTAACGACCCGACAAGCATACCAATACTGTTTGAACGACTCGATGCGAGAGCTTGGGCAAATGCATTGGGTTTGTAGCCAAGCTTCTCAATGGCATCAAATACTTTTTTTCGATTAACTTCTTTAACCGTAGGGTGTCCATTTAGTACGCGAGAGACGGTCGACTGAGACACATTAGCCAACTCAGAGACTTCTTTAATTGTGATCAACGGGAAGTACCTTATCCTCTACATAATAGGCACCATATTACTTGTATTGTGATGATAGCTAAAGAGAAAACATCACAATTACACAATTTGTTCCAGCCTAATTATCACGGCACCCAATTTTATTAATATTTTGTACGTCATGTGATCAATGCATAAAGAAAGCGCTTTCTTTATGGGGTGTCTCACGTTTTTGTTTGTTAATGACATTATGATGTAGATATGTATTGTCTCTTTTATGTCTGTGAAGACTGTAATAAGTGACCGAGATACATCGTAGATACCACACATCAAGAAAAATTGAACGCTCGCCAAAGAAAGCGCTTTCTTTTGTGGGAAAGGTCAACATGAAACAACAAGGAAAGATAGAATGAGAATAATTAATCAGCGGTCTCAATTTGCCAAAGCTGCACTGTGTTCTGCGATTAGCCTTGCACTACTGGGGTGTGGTGGCGACAGTGTCAAAACTGCTCCGCCACCTAGTGACGGAGGTGATAATGGGGGGGAGGTTGTTACGCCAACAGTATCCGTTGCACCCGACTATATATTAAATCTTGATGGTCAGCACCTCCCTTTCGGTGGAACCATAACCGATGCCAATGTTGATAACCCTGATGGCGTGTCGAGTGTAGCTTTGCGTTCGTTAAAACCACTCGGTTCGGTGGTTAAAACGACAAAACCGTCATCTGCTGAAACGTGGGCAGGAACGACTTTGCCTGATACAAAGGTTCTTGACTTCAACGATGAGCGCAGCCAGGTAACCATGTGGGTTTATGCCCCAGCCGTCGATCTACCTATCATGCTTAAAGTTGAAAATGCCAATAATCAAGACCAATTCGTTGATGTCCAAGTGAACACGACCAAAGCGAATGAGTGGGAAATGTTGACCTTCGATTTTGCTGGTAAATTGGATTCAGAGGCGGTGTACGATAAGAAGAGCTTATTCTTTGATTTTGGTAACCAAGGTACTGAGCGTGTATTTTATTGGCACAACATTCGTCATGAAGGTTATGGTTTACTTGCTCAACCGAAACCTGAAACTTACCCGACGTCAGACTCAGGCAAACCGTTATTAGGTAATCCAGAGTACCAAGCCATTTCATATGGCGCGTGGCGAACGAAAGAACGAATGGATGGTGATACGGTTCCTTCTGTGGCTGATCAGATGGAAGATATGCGAGTTCTTTCTGCCATGGGGATTAAGGTCATCCGTACGTACAACACACAAGGCTTTAAAGGCCTTGATGGTGAGAGTAACACGGAAAATCTTCTTGAAGCGATTCGTCTTCTCAAAGCAGAAGATGAAAACTTTGAAATGTATGTGATGCTAGGTGTTTGGATTGATGCTCTGAACTCATGGACTGGCCAGGCAATTGACTCTTCAGTTGATTCGCCAAATAACCAGTTGGAATTAGCGAAAGCTAAGGAGCTGGCTCTTGAATACCCTGATATCGTTAAAGTGATTGCTGTGGGCAATGAGGCGATGGTCAATTGGGCTGAGAGTTACAAAGTTCACCCATCTATCATTCTTAATCACGTCAATGACCTTCAAAGTTGGAAGCAAGAAAATGACGCGACGAAAGACTTGTGGGTGACCACGTCAGATAACTGGGCTGTGTGGGCAGGACAAGATACCAATGCAAACCACAATGAACAATCTGAACTTAAAGCGCTTATTAAAGCGGTGGACTACGTTTCCCTACATACCTATGCTTTCCATGATACTCAGTGGGATCCGAATTTTAAAACGGATTGGAAAATATCAGAGCAGGATCAATCCCTTACTAAGGAAGAGCAGATAGCTCTGTCAATGGACAAAGCTTATGTTCGTTCCTTGGAGCAATTTGCCCTCGCTCAACAATTTATCAACAGTGTCGATCCAACTAAGCCAATTCATATCGGCGAAACGGGGTGGTCTTCTCTTTCTACCGAAGCGTACGGTGCGGGTGGTACTCAAGCTGCGGATGAATACAAGCAGAAAAGATTCCACGATGATATGCGTGATTTTTCAGCGAATGAAAATGTGTCACTCTTCTTCTTCCAAGCATTTGATGAGCCATGGAAAGGGGATGCGAATAATGATGGGCATTCAGAGCAGCACTTTGGCTTGATTGATATGGATTGTAATGTCAAATACGTTGCTTGGGACAAAGTTGAAACGTTAAACCAACTGGGTTTGACGCGAGATTGTGATTTTACGGCAAGCTATGGAGGTGTTTTGTCTTCGTTGATGGCTGATGTGTTGGCACCACCGAATGCACCTATCGTACAACCGGATGAGCCGCTTGTTGACGGAGAGTTCCGAGTGCTGGGTTCGGCTGTTTATGAAGGCGCAGATGCATTTGCGTGGGAAGGCACCGCTTGGGCTGGCATTGATGATAACGGCATCTTGACCATTGCGACGGACCCTGCTAGCGCGCTCGATTGGGGATGGGGTGCCCATATTGGTGATAACAGTGTCCGTGACTTTAGCGATATTAAAACACTGAAGTTTGAGATCCGTGGTACCACCGAAAACGGTAAGCCACTGGCTGAGTTTGGTTTTGGTGTTGGCTTCCAATCGGATACGGGGGGGCAATGGGCTTCTAATCACTCAATTCGTATTAACGAGGGTGAGTATACGTTGACTGAAGAATGGCAAGTCATAGAAGTTGACATCTCTAAGTTCTCAGGCGCACCGGATTTAACCAAGGTGGTTGCACCATTCATGGTTCACAACGAGGGTAAGGATGGCCTGACGGGTGCAGATATTCAATTTAGAAACATCTCTTGGTTTAACTAACTAAAACGTCAAGTTAAAGCGTTATCGGATTTGATATCGCTTTAATCATAATCGGCTATATCACAAGGTATAGCCGAATTTTAACAATAATAATTGTCAGCATATGTGTTTGTGCAGCGCGATCAGTGCAGGCAAAAGCAGTATGCGATATGGATTGATTAGTAACATTTGCAGCGCATATGCTGCTGGAGAACTTGGATGCAAAAAAACATACTCAAACCACTTGGCCTCGCTGTGACCATGGGTTTGTTGGCAGGGTGTCAATCAACTGGTGACCACGATGGTGGAACGGATTTCAGCTTAACTAAAAAGCCTACTGTATTAACCAATACTCCTGTTGAACCAAGCGATAAATGGCAGCTAGTATGGGAAGATGAGTTTGAAGGTGACAAAATCAGCAGTCGTAATTGGTCTTTAGAAGAAAACTGTTGGGGCGGAGGAAACAATGAACAGCAGTGCTATACTAAACGCGCACGCAATGCCTTTGTTCAAGATGGCTTATTGCACATCGTAGCTCATAAAGAAAGTTTTACTGGCCCGGATGACGCAGAAGGTAAACCGGGGGCAAACAAAACGCTACCGTTTACTTCGGCACGTCTTCGCACTAAAGGTAAACGAGACCACAAATATGGTCGTTTTGAAATCCGCGCTAAGCTGCCAACCGGTCAGGGAACTTGGCCTGCATTTTGGATGTTACCAACTGACAATAAATATGGCACTTGGGCAGCATCAGGCGAAATCGATATTTTAGAAGCGGTGAACTTAAAAGCGCAATCTGATGCGCCAGGGGCGAAACCGGGTGATAAAGAAAATCGCATATACGGCAGCTTACATTATGGAAAAAAATGGCCTGATAACGTATACACAGGGCAAGCGGCTACCTTACCAGATGGGGTTAATCCAGCCGATGGTTTTCATACCTATGCAATTGAGTGGGAAGAGGGCGAAATCCGCTGGTATGTAGACAATATTCACTATGCGACACAAACGGCTGATGGTTGGTACAGTCAATATGAAGTTGATGGCCAACTGGTGAATGCAAAATCCCCAGCGCCTTTTGATGAGCGATTCCACTTATTACTCAATCTGGCGGTCGGTGGTGCCTGGTCGGCGAATGCGAATGAAAAAGGTGTGGATGACAACGATTATCCGAAAACCTTGCTTGTAGATTCCGTCAAAGTTTATCGATGTGGTGTCGATCGATGGAAAGGCAAAGGTTGTGCAGCGGTTGGTGAACAAGCGATCGTACTCGATGGTCTTAAAGCACCAGCCATTTTGGCACAAGATGACAGTTACGCAGATGGTCCACTGTTGGCGATTTTTGAAGATGCGCTCAACAGCAGCCTCGCATATGGCAGTTACGATCCAATGAATCTCATCGAGCATGAAGAAATTGACGAGGTTAGCCGCGGTAAAGTGCTTAAGATTACAAAACAAAATGGCGCAGGTAACATCTACTTCCGTTCACCGACAACGGATATAAGACACTGGTTGGAAACGGGTGAATTAGTGTTTGATATCAAAGTGGATGAGATGACCGATGGCAGTGAACTGATGGTGAAAACCGACAGCGGGTGGCCTAAAGCATCTGACATGACGGTAACATTGCCAGAAATGGGACAATGGGGTGAAGTGCGAATTAAGCTCGCGGACCTGCTTGCACAAACAAACCGTTTTGTCGCTGGCAATCAAGCTGACCCAGCGGCTATCACTAACTTACTCGTGTTTGAGCCTACAGCCGCGATGACATTTAGTTTAGATAACGTGCGTTTTGCGAAACCGTAATCAAAATGTGTAACCAAAGCTCGCAAAAGTGATTTTGCGAGCTTTTTGCTTTTCTTAATTTGGATGCTTTTGGGGCCTGTTTATAGATAACTCTCTGATACATAAATGGGCATACTCAAAGGTCACTAGACAAGAAATTGATAATTTGTATATAGATTTGTGATCAATAACCAAGAAAGCGCTTTCTTTGATGGGTGGGGTCACGGTTTATGCTTAATGATCAATTTATAATTTCAACATACTGAACAAAGTACTTGAGGCTATATATTATTGGTTTCTTTGTACTATTGTACGCATGCATATTCATTGTGATCGTCATGGATGTTCAGTTTTTTTTAAAATAAAAAGAAAGCGCTTTCTTTGAAGGCATTTGATAGAACATGGAGTTAATATGAAACTTTCTAAGCTTACCCTTGCTTGCTTGGTTGCGACAGCAGGTTTATCCGCAGCACCGGTTGTTCACGCTGAGAAATCCGATGGTTTTGAGTTCCACGGTTATTTCCGTGCTGGCGCTCTTTTCAGTGAAAATGACGATTTTAAACGCGCTAAATTCCCTGCATCGAAAGAGCGTTTAGGTCGCATGGGTGTGGAGTCTGACAACCATTTTGAGCTTGCGCTACAGAAAAACTTTGTTAATGACGCAGATCAAAAAATCCGAATCAAAACTCGCCTTGGCGCTAACAACGCACAACTAGCGTCTAACCAACTTGGTACAAACGCAGATGCAGCAAACAGTGAAGTTGGTTTAGTTGAAACGTTCGTTGAGTTTGAAAACGTTTCTGAAACAGGTGTTATCTGGGGTGGTAAGCGTTTTTACGGTAAAGAAAATTATATTTTCATGACCGACTTCTTCTATACCGATATGTCAGGGACGGGGTTTGGTATTGAAGGCGTCCAACTAGGTGGTAATGCATGGGATTTTGCTTACATTGCTAGTGATGACTCAGGCGATACAAATTTTTGGGGTGATAGTAACAATATCATGCATGCGTTGCATGCAGGGGTAAACTTTGGCTCACTTGAAGTGATGGCGATGGCGAAGTTCATGCCAGATAACGTGGTAAAACTGTCTGATGATAAAGAAGAGGTTTTCGCTGAAAGCGGCTTTGAAATGACCGGTATTTACAACAGCGATTCTGTGTTTGGCTTGTCTGATAAAGGCTTTACTAAGTACATTGTTCAAGCGGGTAAAGGTTTAGGTTCAGGTAACCTGTTAGGTGGCACTATCACCACTTACAACACGTACAAACCTGGTAGTGATTATCAAAGCTGGCTAACCACAGGTACAGGCTGTGGTACCTCATGTGTTAAAGCGGTTGATGAGGACAACATGTCGGTGCGTGGTTTGGTTTGGGGTGGTTACTTCTTTGAAAATGGCGTGAGCGTTTTCCACTCAATCCAAACGCAATATAATGATTTTGAAGATAAATCTTCAGACGGGTGGGTGTCAGCAATGGTTCGTCCTTCCTTCCCTGTTGCGCAAAACTTCTTTATCGCGACAGAAGGCGGCATGATGTACAACTATGAAGATCGTAACGGTGAATCAAAGAGTTCGTACGATTACAAACTGACGGTTGCACCAACGATGGTGGTAAGTTCTGGCTTTGGTCCGAACCCGGAAATCCGTTTGCTTGCTTCTTACCTAGGTGGTGAAGACCAAGAAGGTAACAGTAAAGATGGTGATTTTATTGTTGGTTTCCAAGCAGATATGTGGTGGTAATCACTGCTTTTGCTCATAACTCGGGTGCAGTTCTTGGGGGCTGCACCACATTAAGTTAGCAATATGCGAGAGAATAGAGTCAAAACAGGAGCCTTGATGTGTTCCAAGTTGTTTGAGTACTAACGGGGGAGCTCGATTATATTGCAGTGAATGGATGCCCATTCATAGCCGCTCAGAGAGCGGCTTTTTTATGTCGTGTAAGAAATATTCTTTACGGTAACTTCTCGGACTGCGCTGAAATTTCTGCTTAAAGCACTTCGAGAAATAATTACTGTCGGCAAAGCCACATTCTTCGGCGATGTTCAGCACCGAGCGTTCATTTTCATCACACAGCAGTTTGGTGGCGTAATTGAGCTGTACTTCTCGCAGGTATTGATTTGGAGAGGTGTTTAAGAACTGGCGAAATAGCCTTTCTAATTGACGTTTACTGATAAAGGCCGCTTTGGCTATCGCGTCACTATTCACCCCGATATCGTTAAAATGTTGCTCAATAAAGACCAATGCTCGGCTTAGTGCCAAAGTGGTCTGTGGCAAGTCCTCGCTTTGATTTTGATACATGCGCGCTAATGCGATAACCAACTGCTGCATTAAGCTCGTGAGCATGACCTCAAACCCTGGTTGTGACGCTTGGTATTCATTTTTTAACGTGTGGAGCAGGCGTTCAATTTTTGGCAATTGCTGGCAGTCGAGAGTGAGCTTCGCCTTGTATTCTGTTGTCTGGCGTGCAATGGGCTCTACTTTGAACATGGCTTGATAACCAGACAACTGACGCATCGAAGGGATTTCAAAAAATGGGGTTTGTGAGTCGAACATTAAGTTGATAATTTTGAGTCTATTGACGTCTCGAAAGCCGTGTTCAATATCGCCGTTGATGACAAACACATCGCCTTTATGCAGCGGATACTCGTAGTTGGCGACCGTGTGCTTACCGCTACCGCTTACCACCAAAAACAGTTCAGAAAAGTCATGTTTATGCGCGGCAAAATCGCAATGATGATGCCCATCCACGTAAGCAAACTTAAGGTGGGGATGTTTCTGATGTGCTTTGAGTTGATAGGTAATGCTCATGTCGCGATATTCCTTTTTTTTGTCGCCATTTTGGTAGAATGGCGCACCTGCTCAGCATACTATTTCTCCACAGTAAAAAGAATCTTAACCGGTGTTTTTAGCCTGTTTTTGCGGGGCTAGTGACGTTTTTCTTTAAAGAAAAATTCCGAGCACATCCCCTGTTAATTTCAATAATTAATAACGTGACTTCGCATGACGCAAGAGTCGTACTTAGTCAGATCTCATTCCAAGAAACAAAAGTGAACGGTTGTGTGGTTGTATATGAACAATAATCGAATTAGCCAAGCGCAAAATAACCTGGTCCCAGTCAGCCGCCAAGCCGCGGCAGAAGGGATCGTACTGCTGAAAAATACTGACTCTGCGCTGCCATTGAACGCGCAAGATAACGTTTCTCTGTTTGGTCGTTGCCAAATCGACACTTACCGCAGTGGTACTGGCTCTGGTGGCGCGGTAAACGTTCCATACGCAATCAGTGCGTTAGATGGTCTGCGTGCGAATAGTCATGTGCGTTTGAATGAAGAGTTAGTTGCGATTTATCAAGACTGGATTGCGGATCACCCATTTGATGATGGCGGTGGTGGTTGGGCTGCCGAGCCTTGGTTCCAGCAAGAAATGCCATTGACTGACGATCTGGTGGCGAAAGCGGCCGAACAATCGAACAAGGCGATGGTCTTTATTGGCCGTACCGCTGGTGAAGACCAAGATAATGCGGATGAAGCGGGCAGTTATCGCCTGACTGAGAAAGAGTTGGACATGATCGCGAAAGTGAATCGTCATTTCACCGATGTGATTATTGTAATGAACGTGACCAACATCATGGACATGGCGTGGCTTAATTCCGTTGAAAATCACTCGTCAATCAAAGCGGTACTATATAGCTGGGCGGCTGGTATGGAAGGTGGTCATGGTCTGGCGGATGTGGTGTCTGGTTTACAATCACCAAGTGGACGCCTGACGGATTCGATTGCTTACCAACTGGCTGACTATCCATCGTCTGCTAACTTTGGACGCAAAGATCGCAACGTCTACGCGGAAGATATTTACGTTGGCTACCGTTATTTTGAAACTTTCAATCCGGAAGTGGTGCAGTTTGAATTTGGTGCAGGTTTATCTTACACCGAATTTCAGCGCGAATTAGTGATGTTCAAGTACGAAGGTGCGGGGGCTGACGCTGTTATTCACTTTGATATCAAGGTAACCAACCTGGGCAAAGAGTTTGCTAGTAAAGAGGTTGTGCAACTGTATGTTGAAGCGCCACAGGGTGAATTGGGTAAGCCTTCGCGAGTTCTGGCAGGCTTTGCCAAAACGCAAACAATTCAACCAGGCGCAAGTGAAGTGGTGCGCATTTCCGTTCCGGTTGCATCGTTGGCTTCTTACGATGACAGCGGCGTGACGGGTCATCGTAGCTGCTACGTTTTAGAAGCGGGGACTTATCAGTTCTGCTTGGGTGGCAGTGTGCGTCATGCTCAAGCTATCGAAGCAACGCTGGAGCTGGAAGCGCTGTTGGTGATTGAAGCGCTAAGTGAAGCTTGTGCGCCTATCCATGAGTTTGAACGTATCAAGCCAGCACAAAAGAATGATAATGGTGTGTTCCATTTGAGCCGTGAAGCAGTACCACAGCGCACAGTAAATTTGGCGGAACGTATTCAAGCGAACATGCCACGCAGTTATGAAATCACCGGTAACCAAGGCATTAAACTTATCGACGTTAAGCAGGGCAAAGCAAGCCTAGCCACGTTTGTCGCTCAAATGACACCAGAGCAGTTAGCAACCATTGTTCGCGGTGAAGGCATGTGCAGCCCAAAAGTCACGCCGGGGACGGCTGCTGCCTTTGGAGGGGTGTGTGACAGTCTGTTTGAATTGGGGATTCCAGTTGCAGCAGCAGCGGATGGCCCTTCTGGAATCCGTATGGACAGCGGTCATAAAGCGACCCAAGTTCCGATCGGCACGTTGCTCGGTTGTACTTGGAACTCAGCGTTGAACGAAGAGTTGTTTTATTTGATCGGCCAAGAGCTACGAGCGAATCACATCGATACCTTGCTTGGTCCTGGCATTAATATTCATCGTCATCCATTAAATGGCCGTAACTTTGAGTATTTCTCTGAAGACCCGTTTATGACGGGTGTCATGGCGGCGGCGCAAACTCGTGGCTTAAGTAAGGCGGGGGTGTCGGGCACCATCAAACATTATGCGGCAAACGATCAGGAAACCGCGCGTGTTGATGTCGACAGCATTATGTCGGAACGTGCGCTACGTGAAGTGCATATTAAACCTTTCGAGATGGCGGTGAAAGAGGGGCAGGCATCGACCATCATGACGTCGTATAACCCGGTTAATGGTCATTGGGCGGCATCAAACTATGATCTTAACACCACGATTTTGCGTGAAGAATGGGGCTACACTGGTATCGTCATGACGGATTGGTGGGCGAAAATGAACGATCCTGTTGAAGCTGGAGCGGAGAGTAAAACCTTCACCTCGTTCATGGTGCGTGCACAAAATGACCTGTATATGGTGGTGGAAAATGATGGCGCTGAAAGCAATGCTATGGGCGATGACACGTTAGAAGCGTTGGAAAACGGCACGCTCACTATTGGCGAATTACAACGCAGTGCGATGAACATTTGTCGCTTTATTATGGCTGCGCCAGTTATGGATCGCCCGTTGAAGGCGTATGAGCCGATCAAAACATTTGTTGCGCAAAACGAAGCGCCAGAGGCGCAAATTCAACCTATTGGTCAAGATATTGTACTGAATACAAAAGTGAATGCTTCGGTGGTTATCGAAGTCCGTGAGGCAGGGGTTTACCAGTTTAATGGTGTGATGAAGTACGAGCGAGATTCGTTGGCGCAATCATCGTGCAGTTTGTCGTTTAATGGTGATTTTAGCATGACGCTGCCATTGCACGGCACCGACGGTGAGTTAATCACGGTCGAAGGTTTACAAGTGAAGTTGACCCCGGGTTTTTACACCTTAGATATTGACTTTGTTAAGCCAGGCTTAGAGCTAGAAAAAATCGCCATTATCAAACAATAGGCACTAAATGATAGCGTGACGTTATGGTTTCAGTGTGGATGGAGCGGTCGAGGGGGCATTTTCTTAAAAATAACCTTAAAAGTAACGTGACTTTGAGTACAAAAGTTATACAATCCGCGCACAAAATCAGTCAATAATACCAACTGCTTCACAGTTTTCTGTGGAGCAGTTTTTAGTTTTAAGAAAGGTCAGATAGATGCCGAAAAGCCAAAACATCAACCAGCGCATGTCCATTGTGGCATTGGCTTGGCCGATACTTGTTGAAATACTGCTAAGGACAGCACTAGGCACTAGTGATGTGTTCATGCTAAGTGGTTACTCAGATAAAGCGGTATCTGCGGTCGGTGTTATCACTCAACTTACGTTCTTCCTTATCATTGTTTCGACTTTCGTTAGCAGCGGAACAGGGATATTGATTGCGCAATATAACGGTGCAGGGCGTGAGAATGATTCAGTGAACGTCGGCGTTGCGAGTATTGTACTGTCGGTGATTGTGGGTGTGTTTCTTAGTGTGCTCGCTGTCATTGGTGCGGTGTTCTTCTTACCGTATTACGGCCTTGAAGCTCAAGTGGAACAGTATGCTCGTGAATATCTGCTGATCAGCGGTGCAATGACGTTTAACGTCACCATGGGTATTGTTTTCACAACGATTTTGCGTAGCCATGGCTATTCACGTTCGCCAATGGTAGTGAACTTGATCAGTGGCGTGTTTAACATTATTGGTAACTATATTGCTCTTTATCAACCGTTCGGTTTACCGGTGTATGGTGTAGAGGGGGTTGCAGTGGCAACTGTGGTTAGCCAAGTGATTGGAACATTGATGCTTGGCGTGATTCTTACCCGTAGCCGCATTGAAGTGCCAATGTCTAAGTTTAAGCAAGTGCCGGGTGAGGTTTATAAAAAGATTCTCAAGATTGGCGGTATGAACGCTGGAGAGGTGCTATCTTACAATATGGCACAAATCTGTATTGTCTACTTTGTGGTACAGATGGGCACATCATCACTTGCCGCTCTGACTTATGCGCAAAATATTGCACGTTTCTCGTTTGCGTTTGCGTTGGCAATCGGTCAGGCCGCGCAAATCCAGACGGGGTACTACATTGGCAAAGGTTGGGTAACCAGTATTCTTAAGCGCGTACAAATCTACTTCTTGGTGGGTTTTGTAGCCTCAACCGTTGTGACGGCTTTGATTTATTTTTTCCGTGATGACATTTTAGCGGTGTTCACCGATCAGCCCGAAATCTTGGCGTTGACCGGCACTCTGATTATGGGGTCGATCCTGCTAGAAGCCGGGCGCGTATTTAACTTAATTTTCATCTCGGCACTGAAAGGAGCGGGTGATATTAAGTTCCCTGTTCAAATGGGGATTCTGAGTATGTGGGGATTAGGTGTCGTGTTCTCCTATATCTTCGGTATTCATCTTGGCTATGGTGTCATTGGCGCATGGATGGCGATTGCCCTGGATGAATGGGTACGAGGTATCATCATGGCAAGACGCTGGCGCTCGCAGGTGTGGACGAAGTTTAAGGTGAGTTAACATCGTTCATTGATTGATTGATGGTGATGGATTTAGTGAAATTGGTGTGACAAGAAGAGTGGATTGATTTACCACTCTTCTTGTTTTTACAACGCTATCGAATAGAGGGGCGTTTTCGTTCAGTCTTCAAAACGTTGTTCAAGGAAGGAAGTCGGCGGAACAAAGTAATTGTTCCCCGTTTTAGCTTCTACGAAATCCAGCAGCCGATCGTAATGGCCTTGATCGTCAGCATGAATCATTTGAGTGAGAGAGGTTTCAATAACCGAAACCGAAGCGGAAAATCCGACGAACATGGTTCCGTGCTCTAACGCATTGCCGTAAGGACGGTTTTGACGAAACATTTTGATCTCTTCCCCCTCAATTTCTACTTTGCTTTTCGCGTTATGCGCCCAAACGGGTTTGGTGTCATCGTCTAGTTCAATGTCATCCATTTTCGTTCGACCGACTACCATCTCTTGCTGCTCTGTAGGTAATGCATCCCAGTCATTATCACGATCGACATAACGTTGAACCACTAAATAGCTGCCACCGATTTCGTTTTCATTCCCGTTGGCGACGACAACAGAGGCGATGCGCTCATGATCGATTGGGTTTTCCGTGCCATCAACAAAGTCAATCATGTCTCGATTATCTAGGTACTTAAAGCCTTGAACATCTTCGATTAAGTTTGTAATTGTTTTGAGTGCTTTTGCGCTGTACTTGGCTACCTGGAAGTTAAGGTCTTTTCGTTCTGATTTGATCATTAAGAAAATGTCACCCTCAGTAGAGGGAAAGCGTCTTGGACCATTTTCCATTTGAGGAAATGGATGTAACTCTGATGGCAATGCAACATCAGGAAAAAGCATAGGCCAAGCGTTAGCTGAAAAGCCATAAGTGACACTCAGATTGGCCGAAGGGTCTTTTTGTCGGATCGATTTCTCGATGCCCGGCAGTTGTGAAAGGGCGGACGTAATCTCATCGATGTGCATCCATTGGTCCTTAAGCGCAAAGGTTAAAAACTCAGCGTGAGTGGTTGGGTCTGTGAGTGCGCCTGGCTGGGCAAGTTTGGCAAGTTCCTTCATATTCAACCTTATCAAAAATATCGGGACGGTTGGAATGAGTATAGGACAGCTTTCTTTAAATAAGAGTACGCAGTAACAGGTGGTGTTTTAGAGCTATTTAGAACAGCATTACCTTGCGGATGCGGATGCGGATGCGGATGCGGTGTCGAGGTGTATTCCCCGACTCGCAGGCACTAGAATTCACAATCAGCCTGAAATCGCATGCGTTCTTTGCTGTAAGGATGGTTCAACTCTAACATCTCCGCATGCAAGTGCAGGCGGTTAGCTTTCTCGCCATACAGGCCATCGCCGACCATGGGCATGTTCAAACCCATATGGTGCGCGCAGTGCACACGTAATTGGTGAGTACGTCCGGTTTTTGGGTACATGTACACCTTGCTACGCTCGCCTTTCACTTCAATTAACTGCCAGTAAGTTTCGGCTGGCTTACCATGTTCAAAGCACACAAGCTGGCGTGGTCGGTCGTCAGGGTCACCACGCATTGGCAGTGAGATCTCACCTTCAGACTCGGTTAATATACCTTCTAGCAGCGCCATATAACGCTTTTGTACACCACGGCTGATGAACTGTTTTTGCAGGCTCTTATTCGCCCGTTTGGTCAAAGCAAATACCAAAATGCCCGACGTCGCCATATCCAAACGATGAATCACAAATGGGCCTTCTACGTCTGGGAACAGAGTTTGTAGGCGCGTATAGGCTGAATCTTTGATGGTTTTACCCGGAACGGAAAGCAAGCCAGAAGGCTTGTTCACTATCACCATTGCTTCGTCTTGGTATAGGATTTCTAGCTCTTTGTCTTCTGCCCAGTTCTCTGCTAATGGGTTTGCTTCCACCTCCAAGCCTTGCATCATATGGCCCAAAATTGGCTGACACTTACTGTTGCACGATGGGTAGAATTTCTTGTGTTGGCGCACTTCCGACTTAGGTGAAGCGCCCCACCAAAACTCCGCTAAAGCAAGCGGTTGGTAGCCATGTTTATATGCAAATTGAAGTAATTTAGGTGCCGCACACTCACCTGAACCTGCTGGTGGCACTGGGTTAGTGGTATGGGCAAAAATGTCAACTAAGTCGCGTTTTGCACTTCGATTATCTAAGAATTGGTATTGTTTATGCAGTTTGTGTTGCAGGGCATTAGACAAGACTCTGCGTTGCTCTTTTAGCGATGCCAATGTCTGCTCTAACTCTGATAGGCGCACTTCTTTGATTGCTAACTTTTCATCCCAAGCTTGCTTGAGGTACTTGAGGACGTTTTTTTCAGCCACGCTCTGTTTGCCCAAATCGTCCAACAGCGCTTTTAACTCTTCTGAACTTAGCGTTTGCTCACCTTGCTTACGCTGCTGTTTGCGTTCTGCACGTCTTGCAATCATCACTTGGCGGTGGGCATTTTCTTCTTGCGCATAAGCCGTGCGGTCGGCTTTAATTTCAGCTTTCAGTTGTGCTAGTTCTGGATTGGCAGCAAAGGCTTTGTACTGTGCATTTGCCGCGTTGATTGCGTCGGTTTCGTTGCGGAAAAATCCTTCTTCTGTCAGCATATCGAACACTGGCGGAACAAAACCGGGTAGTAAATTCTGATCAGCAATCTTGCCGGAAAAGGCGCTGAAAAAACCAAGCTCACCTTGTGGGTTACGTACTAGCAAAACTCCGAACATCTTGCCGCGTCCGCTTTGCTCATTCTCAAGCCCGAAATCATGTTCGAAGTCAGTTTGTGTCATTAGGTGCTGTTGCAATTGCTCAGCAGCCAACACACACAATGGATGAGGCGTGTAGTAGAACGGAAACGTAAACTGCGCTGGCAAATCGTAGCCAGAAATGTCTGCAGCAAATCGAGTAAAGCATTGTTCAGGCGAGTGCATGATTGAGAGTCCACGCGAATAAAAATCGAGCGAGGATTGTACCTGTTTTGAGAGGGATTGCTATCTTGATTTCTGAGGCGATTTCATCTTGAGATTCATCCAAGATCCTGTACCTTACTAGCTAATTTTTAGCAGCCTTGCTTCACTTTTTGAGTGATTTGCGCTGCACCATTTATAGAGTTTAAGTTGATGTCACAAGCTAGTATTAAATTTATCGCCGCCGATATGGATGGCACCTTGCTTGACCAATACGGTCGTTTAGACCCTGATTTCTTTGATCTGTTTTTGCAGTTAGAAGAGAAGGGCATTTTGTTTTCGGCTGCATCGGGTCGTCAGTATTACAGTTTGCGCGATACGTTTTCACCGATTCAAGATCGTATGATTTATGTGGCGGAAAACGGCACCTTGGTGATGTATCAAGATAAAGAGCTGTATAGCTGCACGATTCCAAAAGCAGAAATTGATGAGATTGTAAAAGCGGCTCGCGCAGTTGAAGGGACGCACCTCGTATTGTGCGGTAAACGTTCAGCTTATATCGAGACCAAAGCCCCCCACGCACTGGAAGAGTTCCAAAAATACTACCATCGCTGCGAGTACGTGCCCGATCTGTTGGCGGTTGAAGATGATTTTATCAAGGTTGCGATTTGTCATTTTGGTGGTACAGAAGAGTTGGTTTATCCAACGATGAAGGCAAAATTTGATGACACTCATCAAGTCGTAGTGAGTGCAAAAATTTGGCTAGATATCATGAATGCGCAAGCATCAAAGGGGGCGGCAATCAAGCATTTGCAAGAGACGATGAACTTTGGCCCAGAAGAAACCATGGCGTTTGGTGATTACTTCAATGACATAGAGATGCTCAAAGTGAGTGAACATTCCTACGCGATGGAAAATGCCCACGAAGCGGTGAAGAAAGTGGCCCGTTTTTCTGCACCAAGTAACCGTGACTCTGGTGTTATGAAAGTGATCCGAGAGAAAGTGCTTTAGTCTTAGCTTAATACTAATCACAGTAAGTAAATGAACAGTTATTTACTACGATTGCTATAAGTATGCCTTAGACAAACAAAAGCCTCGCGTATTCCGCGGGGCTTTTATGTTATTAGGTGTTGAGGAACGAATTAGCGCACGTAGTTAGCGGTTGCACTAACAAGCCAGTGTTGCAGTTTGCCCTCTGTGTTAGCTACCCACAGATCGTTGTGGTAACGATAGATGCGTCCGTTGACCGTTAGCGATAAAGTATTTTCGCCAGTCTGCTCCATGCGAATAAATTGATCTGACGTGACCAAAAATGGTTCGGCATCGTCAATGCCGTTGCCCTTGCTAACCACAAAGTAGCCAAACATATTACCTGCATCCGGGTCAGTCGAATGAATGCGGTGGCCGATCAGGACATAGTTATCGTTGAGTACTTCTTCAAGGGTCTTTTGCCCCATTGTTTCATGAGATGGAATAAACATCCAAGCCAATACACCTATGGCAATGACTAGCAGTAGCAGCATTGCTCGCATGAATTTTTTCATTATGTTTTCCGTTTAACGTTGGAATTTCATTTTATATATGTGCTTATCAGCTAAATTGATCAGGAAGTCAAACTTGGTCCATATTTAAATCATGGTGATTAACACTATTAGCCAGGGTCGATAGGTGAAATATCAAAATAAATTGGAACAATACGATACCTTTATAAAGGGTATATAGTCAGTGAATAGCGTATTTGATGCTCAGTAGTGAAACGGTGAGTAGGCAGAAGGAGAGAGAATATGTTTGATTGGTATTTGGGGGTGATCCGCAATTACACCGGATTTAGTGGACGAGCCAGGCGGCAAGAGTATTGGTATTTTACTTTGGTGAATATCTTGGTCAATTTAGTGATGAACATCATTGACCGTATTATGGGTAATGTATTTCAAATCGAAAACTTTGGCTTGTTTGGCGTGCTTTATGCGCTGTTTATCCTTATTCCTTCGCTTGCTGTGACCGTACGTCGCCTGCATGATACGGATCGTACAGGTTGGTGGGTATTCATCGCCATTATCCCAATCATCGGCTTTTTAGTCATGCTGTATTTCTTGGTGCAAGACAGCGAAGAGGGAACAAACCAATATGGCGACAACCCGAAGACGGTCCAATCCATGTAATCTTAATCTGAGATTCGGATATTGGATGAACCACCATTGATCGGAGTGTCCTCTGGTGGTTTTTCAAGTTCGAGTCTCTTGTTATGCAAACAAATACTTGGCGTGGAAGTTCAAGTGTTCAGCAATAAAGCTCGAGATAAAGAAGTAGCTGTGGTCATAGCCTGGCTGCATACGAAGCTTTAACGCTGAATTGTGTGTTTTGGCTGCTGCCAGTAACGCTTCAGGCTTTAATTGTTCCGCGAGGAAGTTATCTGCATCACCTTGATCAACCAAGATTGGCAGTGGCGATTGGCTTTGTTTGAGAAGCTCGCTCGCATCGTACTGTTTCCAACTTTCAATATCAGTGCCTAGGTAAGCGGTAAACGCTTTCTGACCCCAAGGGCATTTCATTGGGTTGCTGATTGGGCTAAATGCTGAAATTGAGCGGTACTGCTGTGAATTTTTTAGACCAATGGTGATCGCACCGTGGCCACCCATGCTGTGGCCCGAAATCGACTTCACGTCAGAGACTGGGAAGTTGCTTTCAATGATTGCAGGTAGCTCTTGAGTGATGTAGTCGTACATGTGGTAGTGACGTGACCACGGCTCTTGAGTTGCGTTTAGGTAGAAACCTGCACCGTTACCTAGATCGTAGTTCTCATCATCTGCAACATCGTCGCCACGTGGGCTGGTATCCGGTGCCACAATGGCGATGCCTAACTCAGACGCCATTTGAAATGCTCCGGCTTTCTGCATGAAGTTTTCATCGGTGCAGGTCAAGCCTGACAACCAGTAAATCACTGGTACTGGGTTTGATTTGGTTGCGTTAGGCGGCAAGAAGATCGCGAAGCGCATGTTGCAGTTCAAAGCGCGTGATTCGTGAGTGTACTGTTTATGCCAACCACCGAATACTTTGGCTTGGCTTAGGCTTTCAATGGTCATGGTCATCTCTCGATAAAACAAGGGCCTTAGAGCGGCTTAGTTAGTCGGCAAGTGAAAGTTTGCGACTCTCTTTCGATGTAAAAGAGAGCCGAAGCTTAAGGTTACTTATCCATGTGAAGAACAGTACGGATAGATTCACCTTTGTGCATCAATTCGAATGCTTCGTTCACGTCTTGTAGACCCATCGTGTGAGTGATGAATTCTTGTAGACCGAACTCACCCGCCATGTAACGGTTTACGATTTCTGGAAGCTCTGAGCGGCCTTTAACACCACCGAAAGCAGAACCACGCCATACGCGGCCAGTCACTAGTTGGAATGGACGAGTTGAGATCTCTTGACCTGCACCCGCAACACCAATGATGACTGACTCACCCCAACCTTTGTGACAACACTCAAGTGCTTGACGCATCACGTTTACGTTACCGATACATTCGAATGAGTAGTCAACACCACCGTCAGTCATCTCAACAATAACGTCTTGGATTGGCTTATCGAACTTCATTGGGTTGATGCAATCAGTCGCGCCAAGTTGTTTTGCTAGCTCGAACTTGCTCTCGTTGATGTCTACGCCGATGATCTTGCTTGCACCAACCATGCGAGCACCGATGATTGCAGAAAGACCGATACCGCCTAAACCGAATACAGCAACGGTGTCGCCTTTTTCGACTTTCGCTGTATTCAGTACCGCACCCATACCAGTGGTTACGCCACAACCTAGAAGACAAACTTCTTCAAGTGGTGCTTCTTTATTTACTTTTGCTAGTGAGATCTCTGGAAGAACCGTGTACTCAGAGAAAGTAGAACAACCCATGTAGTGGAAGATTGTCTCACCGTTGATAGAGAAGCGGCTTGTGCCGTCTGGCATTAGGCCTTTACCTTGAGTTTCACGAACTGCCTGACATAGGTTAGTTTTGCCAGATTTGCAGAATTTACACTCACCACATTCTGCTGTGTAAAGCGGAATTACGTGGTCGCCAACTTCAACACTTGTTACGCCTTCGCCAACCATTTCAACGATACCGCCGCCTTCGTGGCCAAGGATAGAAGGGAAGATACCTTCTGGATCGTCACCTGATAGCGTGAATGCGTCAGTGTGACAAACACCAGTCGCAACGATGCGAACAAGAACTTCGCCCGCTTTCGGAAGCTGTACATCAACTTCTTCCATTTTAAGAGGTTCGCCGGCAGCCCATGCAACCATTGCTTTAGATTTGATGTGAGTTTGACCTGGTTTGATTTCAAGTGCCATCGGATGTTTCCTTTATATTCTCAATATAGGGAGTGTCGCCATAAGCGTAGTAGAGCTTTTATCTCCGCGCTGCGTCGTTTTGTTGGTGCCCATTTTAGGTATTTATAGAAAAATGATAATCTGGCTAAATTGAAATTGATTTTTACGTATTTGTAATAATAAAGGGGAGTGGCGTGTGAACGACGATGTGGTGGGATGAATTTGAAGTTTGCCTTATGTGGATATCATCATAGAATCGCGAGCATTTTTATAATCCTATTATTGAGATCGGAATACTATGGCATACACAGTGCTAGACACGGAACAGTGGTCACGTGGTGAACATTTTAAGTTTTATCAAGGCTTCAGCCACCCTTGGTATAATATCTGTTCAAATATCGATGTGACTAAGCTTTACGAGTATTGTAAACAGCATGGTCATCGATTTTTCCATGCTTATCTATATTTGACCCAACAAGCGTTAAATCAATGTGAACCTATGGCTTATCGTATTGTTGAAGGGGAAGTTCGTGTTTACTCGCCAATGTGCGTGAGCGTGGCTTTGCTGGCGGAAGATGATACGGTAAGGTTTTGCAATCTCCCTTATGCGGCTGTATTCCGTCAGTTTTCTCAAAGTGCCACAGAAACGGAAAAGAAAGTTAAAGATACGCCATTTATTTTGGAGCAATTTATCGGGCAAGAAATGCGTCAGGATACCATTCATATGACGGTGTTGCCTTGGGTTGACTTCACCAGTATGACACACGCCCGAGACATCAACTTTCCAGATAGCATTCCTAAGATGGCGTTGGGTAAACTCACCCAAGAGAATGAGCGTTGGCGAATGCCGCTTTCTATCGAAGTGCACCATGGATTGATGGATGGTTTGCATGTCGGAGCGTTTATTAATAGGTTGCAAGATCTGTTCAATCAACCTTGGCAGTTGGAAGTTAGCATTTAAATAGTGCAATAATGACAAAATTCCTGTTTTGAGTATTAAGAGTAAGTGTGAATGGCGAATTGGGAAGGGGTGAGTGAGTTTGTTGCGGTAGCTGAAACCAATAGCTTTACTGGTGCGGCGAGAAAGATGAACACATCAGTGGCGCAGATCAGCCGCCGAGTCTCCGCGCTTGAAGAGCGATTGGCGGTGAAATTGCTGCACCGTACGACACGAAAAGTGTCGCTTTCCGAAGCCGGACAACTTTACTACCAGCAATGTAAGCATCTAGTCGAAGGTTTGGAGTTGGCTGAATTGGCTGTCACCCAAATGCAGGCAGAACCCAAAGGTTTGCTTAAGGTGACAGCCCCCGTGACGTACGGGGAAATGAACTTGTCTCCATTGTTGCACCAGTTTTTAGAAAAATATCCACAAGTCAACTTAGATCTCAATTTGACCAACCAAAAGCTCGATTTGATTGAGCAAGGTGTCGATGTGGCGATCCGTCTTGGTCGTTTACAAGATTCAAGTCTGGTTGCTAAACGTTTATCGTCTCGTCAGTTGTATGTGTGTGCGAGTCCAGCGTATTTGGATCGTTCTGGTGAGCCTCACACCCTCTCTGAATTGAGTCATCACCAATGCTTGGTTGGTACGGCGGAGTACTGGCACTTTAAGGAAAAAAAACGCGAGAAGTCTATGCGGGTATCTGGTCGTATTAAGTGCAACAGTGGTTTCGCACTGGTTGATGCAGCGAAACGTGGTTTAGGCTTGGTACAACTGCCCGATTACTACGTGCAAGAAGCGTTAGATAATGGTGAGTTGGTGGAAGTCTTAACCGATTACCGGGATGATCGTGAAGGTATTTGGGCGCTTTATCCACAAAACCGTAATCTCTCACCAAAAGTTAGGTTGTTGATTGATTTCTTAGCTGAAAACATGAGCTGATAGACAGCTTAAATGAGTGAAAAAGCCAAGTTTGCATGAGCAACTTGGCTTTGACTTTTATTGTCAGCGGGAATTACTGCTCGTTCAGTTCCGCATCTTCGCGTTTGATGACCTTATGGCCGTCTTCCGACACACCCTGTTTCCAGTAGCTGCTGATGTAGATGTTCTCGCGTTCTACATCCTTTTCGTTGCGGAAGTACTGACGCAGTGCGCGCATTGAATCGAATTCACAAGCACACCACACTGCGGCTTCACCTTGTTGCCATTCAAGTTCACGAACTTTGTCTGCAAGAGGTTGCTCTGTGACCCAATGAACCTCCATGCCAGCCGGCGCTTCGATAGGTTGAATATCCGCCTCAGAAATTACGCTGATCACCGCATAGCCTTTTGCATCTTCTGGTAGCGTGCGGATCTTTGCTGACAATGCAGGTAATGCTGTCATATCCGCCGCCATAAAGAACCAATCTGCTTCTGTGTTCAGGTTCGAGATGCTGCCAGGGCCTACGATGTTGATGATGTCGCCTTTTTTCGCTGCTATTGCCCAGCGCGCAGCAAAGCCACATTGTAAGTCTTTGGTGATGTGACGTACGAAGTCGACTTCAATCGTGCTGGCTTGTTGATCAAAACGGCGAATGGTGTAAGTACGCATTACCGGGCGATTTTGCTCAGAAAAACCTTGGATCTTAGTGCCGCCTGTTTCATTAAACAACAGCTTAATATAGCTGCCTTCGCAATCGAGCGGAAAATTGCCTAACGACTCACCTTGTAGCGTAATACGCTGCATATTTGGAGTGATTGATTGACTAGCAATTACCACAACCGCTTTTGGCTGTGGCTTTTTCTTGGTGTTATCTCGCATTCAAATTCACCTGATAATTATTCGTATTTCCATCTAAGGTTATCTGCATTTCAGAAAAGTAGGTAGCGTCTTTATCTAAATTTACACTGTGAATTGAATTCTAGCCTCTTTATATCATTGGGATAGTCGACAAGAGCAAAAGCGTCGCCATGCCATAGTTGAAGCTTTTCACTCGTTTAGAGGTGGTTAACCAACGCTGAAGCTGCATGCCTGCTGCCGTCCAAAATGTCACAGAAGGCAAGTTTGCTAAGCAGAAAATGCCAGCAATGAAAGCCAGATCAAGCCAAGAGCCACCACTGCTATAAACCGTGATGGCGGTAAGTGCCATAGACCAACCTTTTGGGTTCACCCACTGGAAGGCCACCGCACCTAAAAAGCTCATTGGCTGATAATTGTGTTTGACTTCGGTTTTGCTGCTGGTGGCAATTTTGTACGTGAGGTACAACAAGTACGTCAGGCTCAAGATTTTGAGAATGCTATGTGTGATTGGGTAAGCGTGGAATAAGCCCATCAAACCAATGCCAACTAAAATCAACATTGCGGCAAAACCCAAAGTAATACCTAACATATGAGGGATTGTGCGTTTAAAGCCGACGTTAGCGCCCGAGGTCATAAGCATGATGTTGTTCGGGCCTGGAGTGAAGGTCGAGACAAACGCAAACAGCGCCAACGCTCCAAGTTGATGATATTCCATAGTGTGTTCCTGAATTTTTGTTGCTGCCACTCATCGGGGCAAAGGGTTACATTTTCTGACCGGTCGAGAACAATGATAGGTAGAAGTGCTATCAATTTTGTGCTTATATTTGATGAAAATACGCCCATTAAACAATAAAAGAGCACCATGGATAGGTTTGACGAAAGAATATTGCAAATAATGAAATTAGACGGAAGAATCTCTAACGTGGAGCTGTCTGAACGTGTGGGATTATCACCATCTGCGACTTTACGTCGAGTGCAAGATTTGGAGCGTAAGGGCGTGATCAAAGGCTACCGTGCGGTGCTGGATAACCAACAAATGGGCGTTGGTTTTGTCGCTTATGTATCGATCGGTTTAGCATCCCACTCGAAGCAGGCTCAGCTTGGTTTTGAAGATCACGTCCGCTTTGTTGATGAAGTGGTGGAGTGCCATAATATCACTGGCGCGAACGAATACTTGCTACGAGTGGAAACTCAAGACTTGGCGTCTTATAAAGCTTTTCATGCCGATGTGCTAGGGGAGTGTGAACATGTTAAAGCGATCACGACTATGGTCGTGATGGATACTCCGAAGGACCAACGTTAGGCTACCTATTGTTGTAGCACGTATATTTGAAGTGCGTCGAAAGACTACGTCGAGTAGGGTGGTGGTTAACATTGAATGTTGGAAAGCAACCAGCAATCTGACACAGCCAGCATTAATTCTCACCGTCTAAATAATCTCATCCTGCTAGCTTTGCTACATCGCGACTTGATTCGCGAGTAGTGAGTCAGCAAATGTAAGGATGAATGATGAAATCATACGTAACCCTCCCTCTGGTGAGCTTGGGCGCAGTCGCGGCTTTGAGCTCTTTTAATGTCAATGCCCATGGCTGGGTCGAGTTTCCAAGCGCACGCCAAAACACCTGTTATTTAGATGGCGGATTTTGGACCAATGAAATTCCAAACCAAGCTTGTCAGGCGGCTTATGACGAATCGGGTGCATACCCATTTGTGCAGCGCAGTGAAATTGCCGCGAATGTGCCAAATTACCGCGATATGGCCCATGTAAAAGCTATCGTACGTGACGGTGAGCTTTGTTCGGCGGGTGATGCTGCTAAGAAAGGTTTGAATATCCCATCGCCAAACTGGCAGCGTACCAATGTAACGCTAGATACCAATAACCAAATTGAGATGGTGTTCTTTGGTAAAGCGCCACATAACCCGTCTTATTGGGAGTTTTATCTTTCCAAACCAACTTATGATGATACACAGCCTCTTACTTGGAATGATTTAGAACTGATGGATACCGCTGGTGATGTGTATGTTGATGCTGAAAAACGTTATCGAATTCAAGTGACCTTCCCAGCCGATCGCTCAGGTGATGCCATTCTTTTTACCCGTTGGCAGCGTATTGATGTCGTGGGTGAGGGTTTCTACAACTGTAGTGATATTACGTTAAGCGGAAATGGGACGACACCTCCGACTGACCCAGTCGATCCAACTGATCCGGCAAACAACCTGACTTCTTTAGGCTATTTTGTGGCGCAAGGTTTTGGTCCTGTTGAATCGGGCGATACCGTGCGTTTCCGTACCTTTAGTGCAACAGGCTCTGAGATCGTTGATCTTTCGCTTGCCATCAGTACAAACAACACCACAACGTGGGTTGCAGAGTTGGCCGATCAATTTAACTCACAACAAACCGGTGATTGGTACGTTGGCATTTGGCATGAAGCAATGAAACATTACATGTTCGATACGAATAATATCTACGCGAACCAAGTACTGGCGCCGAATGCCAATTTTAGTTATGCGTTGTCATTGATTAAAGGTGATACCACACCACCAGTTGAGCCGACCAATCTTTGGAGCAAAGATGCGATTTACAACCAAGGTGATGTTGTGACGCACAACGGTCGTGAATGGACAGCACAATGGTGGACGCGTGGCGAAGAGCCTGGTACCACGGGTGAATGGGGCGTTTGGCGCTAATTTATTTCCATTCCAAATAGACAAAACCCTTCTGGATAGAGAAGGGTTTCTTGCTTCTGATTATTCATTTTTGCTTTTCAGGCTATCGGGAGACCAAGGTTGCCAGTTCATCATCCTATGGTCTGCTAGTTTGAGCATTGGGATATCTTCATGAGTATCACCATACGCATATATCGCTTGATACTTGTTTAAATCAAAAGCGGCTTTGACACGTTCCACTTTTCTACTCAAGCTGCAATCACCGCTCAAATAGAAGCCACTAATATGTTTGCTGTCGCCAAGCAATTCGCTACAAAGTAATTGATAACCCAGACCTTTACACCAAGGGCTTAGGTAAGCGTTAAGTGAAGCCGAAACCACGACAATGGTATCACCTTGTGTTTGATGCCAGTCCAAACGGGCTTGAGCTTCGGGGCGAATGTGTTGAGCGATCACCTCTTGTGCAAATTGCGCCCCCAAAGTACTGACTTGTTCGGTACTGCGCCCTGAAAAAGCAATAAAGCTGGCGATAGGTCGCATTCGTTTTGCCGGAATAATGCCAGTCTTGAAAAGGGCGTAAAATGGCATGATCACCACATTCCCGAACCACTTGCGCGGGCCAGAGACTGCATAGTGAAGGAATGCGCTAAACATGTCCTCGTCAGTGATGGTGCCATCAAAATCAAACAGTGCTAAAGCGGGCTTTCGAGAGTCTGACAATCTGTTGCCTTATGGTTTAATGTGCGTGTCCGTGGGAGAAGTTTATCACCATCACGCCCACAGCGATAAGTGCCATGCCAATCCACAAGTTGGTATCCATATGTTGGCGGTGCACCAAATGATAAATTAAGGTGACAGACACAATAGCGACTCCTGCCCAAAGTGCGTGAACAATACCAACGGGCATACCATCTTTCATTGCTTGGATTAAACAAACGAATGCAGCCAAGTGACCAATGAGAACCAGTGTCGCGGGGATGTGTCTACTAAAACAGTCGGTTGCTTTAAGTGCCACATGTGAAAGGGCTTCACGCCCACGCCTAACTAACTTGATGAGTTGGTATGCGTAGGGGCGCGATGTGTAACACATGGCATTCTTCTAGGCGTCGATTTTAGTCATAAGAGCGATTACATGAGTATATCTAAGAGATGATGGCGGTGTTAAGGGCCGAACTTTCGACCCTTTTGATACGCATTGTGTTCGAGATGATTAAAGTAAATCACGGACTCGGAAGTAGGACATGGCTAACACCAATGCAGGGGTGCGAAATAGTCGCCCACCAGGGAATGACATATGAGGGATCTTGTCGAAAATGGCAAAGCGCTCTGCCGTTGTTGCGACACACTCGGCCATTAAGGTCCCCGCCATTCCCGTTGCAGCAATACCGTGGCCAGAAAAGCCTTGAGCAAAGTAAACATTGGGTTTGAGTCGGCCGAAATGAGGGGCGCGATTCATGGTAATTGCCACATTTCCTCCCCAGGCGAAATCGACTTTGGCATGGTTCAGTTGAGGAAATATGTCTACCATTCTTTTTCGCATCGCATTCTCTAAATTAAATGGTGCCACACCTGAATAGCTGACTCGTCCGCCAAATAACATTCGATGGTCGCCAGAGCAACGGAAGTAGTCGAGTACAAAGTTAATATCACAGGCGGAGATATGGTTTTTCATTAGCTCATTGGTTAAAGTTTCATCAAGAGGCTCAGTGGCGCATACATAAGTGCCAACGGGCATGACTTTATTTTCTAAAGAACTTTCAAGTCCATCCATGTAGGCGTTACATGCAAGAATGACGTGATTGGCTTTCACCGTGCCTTGTTTAGTAAAGAGAACGGCAGGATCGCCATGTTCGATTTTAGTCACCGCACTTTCTTCAAAAAACTGAGCGCCGGCGGCTTTCGCTGCATTGACTATGCCGAGAGTGTAATTCAATGGGTGTAAATGGCCGCTATTGCTGTCAAACATCCCCGACGTGTACTTGTCGCTGGCAATATTTTCTCGGACTTGGTTTTGACCCCACATTTCAAGGGAGCCATAACCATAGCGCTCAGTCAGGTCATCATGCCACTGTTGAAGTTCTTTATCATGGCGCGGCTTCATGCCTAAATGCACCATGCCATCACGCCAGTCACAGTCGATGTTGTATTTTTTGATATTGTTTTTGGTCAGAGCTAAGGCTTCAATGGAAATATCCCAAAGTTTTTTCGCATCCGACTGGCCGACAAGTTTTTCGAGCGTGGGCTGTTCTGCTGCCCAGCCAAAAATTGCCTGACCACCGCTTCGTCCTGATGCTCCCCAACCCACACGATTTGCTTCCAATACAATCACGCTAAAGCCTTGGTTTGCTAGCTCAAGCGCCGCAGTTGCACCCGTGATACCAGATCCAACGACACACACATCGGCAACATGGTCACCCTTTAATTTTGGAAAACGTAAATCCAAGTTTTTTGATGCAGCATAGTAAGAGTGAGTGTGTTTGGTGCTCATCTTGACGTCCTTTTCTTATGATATTGATTAAAACTTAGCGGTACCATTGGTATTCAAGTGGGGATACTTGAGCTGAGAATCTTTCCTGTTCATGCTTTTTGTTTGCCAGATAGACCTTGCAAAACTCTTCGCCAAAGCTAGCTTGTAAAAATGCACTTGTCGCAAATGCTTGTAGTGAGCTGTCCCAGGAGCTTGGTAGAGGTTGTAACTCTAGTAAATTAGCGTCACCTTCGATAGGTGCTGGTGGTGTCAGATTGCTTTCAATACCATCAATGATGGATGCGAACAAAACAGACACGGTCAGATACGGGTTTACGTCCGCACCGGATAGACGGTGTTCGATTCGTTTATCTTCAACGCCGCTGGCGGGCACCCTTACGGCAACGGTTCGGTTATCCCAGCCCCATGACGCATGTAATGGTACGAACATATTGGGCTGCAAGCGTCGGTAAGAGTTTGCGTTGGGCGCAAATACAGCCATACATTCATCCATATGTTCTAATACACCAGCAATGGCATTAAGCAGTAAATCTTCATTATGCCCGAGCATGTTAATGCCATCTTTATTCTGCAAGCTGATGTGGACATGACAGCCACTGCCAGCATATTCCGTGTAAGGCTTCGCCATGAAGTTGGCATGAAAACCGTGTTTTTTTGCGACAGCGCGGACGACACGTTTTAGCAGCATGGCATGATCGCAGGCTAACAAGATATCCGTTGAATGCTTCAGGTTGACTTCAAATTGGCCAGGAGCATATTCGGCGGTGATGTTTTCTGCTGGAATGCCTTGCGTTTGGCAGGCGCTGACGACTTCATCCAAGAACGCTTTAAATTCATCGAGTTCTTCGAGTGAATAAACCTGTGTTTGTGTCATGCGATCGCCACTCACTGGCATAAGCGGTGGTTGGGGGCTTCCTGCGTCATCGTGTTCAAGATCTTGTAAATAAAACTCCAACTCAATCGCGATACAAGGGTGAAAACCTTTGCTCTGAAGTTTCTCGAGTTGTTGAGCGAGTACGTGCCTTGGATCAGCAAAGAAGGGTTGGTTGGTATCCGGCTCGTACATAGTAACGATGGCTTGGGCACTGTTTTCTTGCCAAGGTACAATCTGCAAAGAGTTCGGAACCATATGGCAGATACGGTCACCATCGCCTTTTTCAAATCCCAGCCCAGTTTCTTCGACGGTTTCACCGCAGATATCAAGCGCAAAAACAGAAGCGGGTAAGCAAATACCTTGCTCGAGTACTTTGCTTAACTGGGTGGTGTTGATCCGCTTACCTCTTACAACACCGTTCATATCGAACAAGATCAGATCAATTGTCGTAATGTTTGGGTGGCGTTCAATAAATTGAGCAATCTCTAACTGCTCTTGTTTGGTTTTTAGTCGATTAATGTTATTTGGTTGATCGGCAAGACTACTCATACCCACAGTGACTCCTCCACGTTAAACGTAAAAATTCCTTGTTCTATAAAGGCTCAGAAATGCCCGCAGACCACATTGCTTGCTTTTTAACCATACACGCAATGTTCAGTAAATTACAACACAAATGTAACTCAAATGTTAATGAATGCTTGGTATATTATAAAATATTTAACATAGCCGGTTGACTTTTGAGCAGATTCAGGCCAATGCTAAATAAAGCTTTTTGAGACATCCATGAATTTTGGATGGAGTAATAACCGGGATTTTCTTTACCTAGCACGCCAGAAAGAGGATTGGGATTAAGGAAAACATCCGATTGTTATTTTGTTGCCAGTCAGTGGTTAACCGTGCTAGCGCAAGCCTGAAGCGTATTTTAATGGACGAAAAATGTAGCAAAGAAGGATTTATGGAAACAATCAAGAAATGGATTGAAGAGAATCGTATTACTGAGGTTGAGTGCCTTATCCCCGATATCACAGGCAATGCACGAGGCAAGATCATGCCCGCCAAAAAATTTCTTCGAGAAGGGGGGATGCGTCTTCCCGAGGTGGTTTTTTTCCAAACGGTGAACGGTGATTGGCCAGACGATGAAAGTATGATCGATCTGACTGAGAAAGACATGAATCTAGAGCCTGATCCAAACACGATTAGATTTGTTCCATGGACAAAAGATCCAACAGCTCAGGTGATTCATGACTGTCAGACGGTAGATGGTGATCCAGTCGAAATCTCGCCAAGGGCAGTATTAAGACGTGTTTTGGCTCTCTATGAAAAAGAGGGTTGGAGCCCGATTGTCGCGCCTGAGCTTGAGTTTTTCCTAGTGCAAAAGAATCTCGATTGGGACTACCCACTTGAGCCGCCTATTGGACGAAATGGCAGACCAGAAACCGCAAGACAGTCGTTCAGTATCGATGCCGTGAATGAATTCGATCCAATTTTTGAGGATATGTATGACTACTGTGAGATACAGGGCTTAGACGTCGATACGTTAGTTCATGAATCGGGCGCAGCACAGATGGAATTAAACTTCGATCACGGTGAGCCTTTGGATCGCGCTGATCAGGTGTTTCTATTTAAACGTACAGTCAGAGAAGCGGCGCTACGCCATGATGTTTACGCCACCTTTATGGCGAAACCGATGGAGCATGAGCCAGGCAGCGCCATGCATATTCACCAAAGCTTGGTGGATGCGAATGGCAAAAACTTGTTCGCCAATGACGATGGTTCTAACAGCGAACTGTTCCTCAACTATATTGCTGGCATGCAAAAATATACGCCTGCAGCGATTGCCTTTTTTGCTCCCAATATCAATTCCTATCGTCGTTTAGTCTTTGGCGACTCGGCACCAACCAATGTGGCATGGGGAGAAGATAACCGAACGGTTGGGCTTCGAGTCCCCGTCTCTGATAAAAATTCCCGTCGTATTGAAAACCGTTATGCCGGTGCCGATGCGAACCCATATTTAGCCATGGCATTAACACTAGCGTGTGGCTACTTGGGAATGAAAGAGAAACTCACGCCGACACCACAAAGTACCGGTGATATGACGACCGAACCTTATTCACTTCCTCATACGTTGGAAGAGGCTTTGGTGTTGCTAGAAAATTGTAATGAGTTGAGAGAAATTCTCGGTGATCGATTTGTTTCAGCTTATGTTGCGATTAAGCGCAAAGAGTACAAAACATTCTTTCAAGTGATCAGTTCTTGGGAGCGTGAGTTCTTACTTCTTAACGTATAAATCCAACTTAACGTATCAACGGAGGTCATTTCCTATGAAAGGAGGCTTCTAAGTGGAAAACATTTGTTTGTGGAGATAGCGGGCAAGTCGTCCTTGCACGTTATTAATATTAAAAATGGAAAGAAACTATGTCTAAATGGATCGAACAAGATAGTGCACATTGTTTGCACCCTTTTACTAACTTCAAGGCTCTAAATAATAAGGGCTCTCGCATTATTAAACGCGCAGAAGGTGTTTATATCTATGACGAGGATGATAACAAGATCCTTGATGGTATGGCCGGGTTATGGTGCGTGAATATGGGCTACAGCTGTCAGCCTCTTATTGATGCCGCCACCAAGCAGATGCAAGAACTGCCTTACTACAACTTGTTCTTCCAAACCACGCATCCACCCGCGGTAGAGTTATCTACATTGTTGGCTGAAGTGACACCAGAAGGCATGAATCACGTATTCTTTACTGGATCGGGTTCTGAGTGTAATGACACCGTGGTGAGAATGGTGCGCCACTACTGGGCAAGCCTTGGTAAACCAGAAAAGCAAACCATTATCAGTCGAAAAAATGCTTACCACGGTAGTACGATGGCGGGGGCGAGCCTCGGCGGTATGGCGTTTATGCATGCTCAAGGTGGTCTTCCTTTACCTAATATCGTTCATATTGATCAGCCTTACTATTTTGGTGAAGGTAATGGTGTAGATGAAGCGGAATTTGGTTTAGAGCGGGCAAGACAACTTGAAGAGAAAATTTTAGAACTGGGTGAAGAAAACGTCGCTGCCTTTATTGCTGAACCTATTCAGGGGGCGGGTGGCGTGATCATTCCGCCTGCGAGTTATTGGCCAGAGATCCAACGCATCTGTGACAAGTATGAAATTCTACTGATTGTTGATGAAGTGATTTGTGGTTTTGGTCGTACGGGGGAGTGGTTCGCAAGTCAAACATTCAACATTCAACCAGATTTAATGTGTATGGCGAAGGGGATCACATCAGGATACTTACCTTTAGGTGGTGTTATGGTTCGTGATCATGTTGCTAAGGTATTGACTGATGCTGATACCGAGTTTGCCCACGGTTTCACTTATTCCGGTCACCCAGCAGCTTGTGCTGTTGCCATCGCCAATATCAAAGAAATGCAACGTCTCAACATCGTTAATCAGGTACGAGAAGACACGGGACCGTATTTTGCTAAGCGTTGGGCAGAATTAGCCGACCACCCTATGGTTGGAGAGGCGCGCAGTCTTGGGTTGGTAGGCGCGATTGAGTTAGTTAAGGACAAAGAGACCAAAGAACGCTTCGATAAAGAGTTAGATGTTGGTACTCGATGTCGCGAACATTGTTTTAATAATGGCGTCGTGTTGAGAGCCGTCGGAGACTCAATGATCTGCTCACCACCACTGATTATCAGTAAATCTGAAATTGACGACTTAGTTGAATTTGCAAAACAGTCTTTAACTAACACACTCGCCGACGTTCAGCAGTAGCCGACGAGGATAACACCAAAGCGCAACAGGGAACGGAGATCCAAATGGAAAAAATAAAAGCTTACTTTGGGGTAGCGTTGGGGATGACGATTGGGTTAACCCCGTTAACATCACTTGCTGCTGAAGACAAAGTACTCAATATCTATAACTGGTCTGATTATATTGCCGAAGACACCATTGCTAAGTTTGAAAAGGAAACGGGCATTGAAGTGGTCTATGATGTTTTTGATTCTAACGAAGTTTTGGAAGCAAAAATTCTGTCAGGCAATACCGGCTTTGACATTGTCGTACCGAGTAACGATTTCTTGGGTAGGCAGGCAAAAGCTGGCGCTTTCCAAAAGCTGGATAGAGAAAAGCTGAGCAACTATAAAAACCTAGACCCGAAACTCATGGGCATTCTGGCAGAAACAGTTGACCCAGAGAATGCCTACTCAGTGCCTTACCTTTGGGGTACAACCGGCATTGGCTATAACGTTGAAAAAGTCAAAGCCGCATTGGGAGAGGATGCCCCAGTGGACAGTTGGGATTTGGTGTTTAAACCAGAGAATATGGAAAAACTGTCAAAATGTGGTGTTGGGTTCTTGAATGCGCCAACAGAGATCATGATGGCGGCGCTTAATTATGTTGGTAAAAACCCAAACAGCACCGATCCGAATGACTATAAGAAAGATGCACTTGAGGTATTGAAACCCGTACGCCCATATGTCACTTACTTCCACTCTTCGCAATACATTAATGACTTAGCAAACGGTGATATTTGTGTCGCAATTGGTTGGTCAGGGGACGTTCTGCAAGCGGCGGACCGAGCGGCAGAGGCGGATAATGGTGTTGAAATTGCCTACTCCATTCCGAAAGAAGGCGCATTAGCATGGTTTGATTTGATGGCCATTCCTAAAGACGCGAAGCATCCGGAAAATGCGCATCTTTTCATTAACTTCTTGCTAAGACCGGAAATCATCGCAGAAATCAGTAACTACGTTTGGTATGCGAACCCGAACCCAGCTTCACGTGAGTTTATTGATGCTGAAATTCTGGAAGATCCAGGCATCTACCCAGACGAGGAAACACAAAAGAAACTGTTCAGTTCAAAAATGTTACCTCATAAAACCGCTCGTGCAATGACACGTGCGTGGACTGATTTTGTCAAAAACTAGATAGATAGAACATGGCGGCCTTAAACGGGTCGCCGCTTTTGTTTGGAGAATGCCATGACAGTGATGTCACTTGATACCGATCGTCCTCATTTACATGTGGATTCAACACCGCCAAAACCATTACTTGAAATCAGAGGATTAACGAAAAACTTTGATGGCCATGTGGCCGTAGATGGTGTGGATTTAACGATCAACCAAGGCGAACTTTTCGCTTTGCTTGGGGCATCGGGTTGCGGAAAATCAACCTTGTTAAGGATGCTCGCCGGTTTTGAGCAACCTTCCGCAGGGCAGATCATCTTAGATGGTGAAGATCTGGCCGATATTCCCCCGTATCGACGTCCCGTGAATATGATGTTCCAATCCTATGCGTTGTTTCCTCACATGACCGTCGCTGGCAACATTGCATTTGGTTTAAAGCAGGATGGCATGTCACGCCAAGAAATTGATGAGACCGTCAAACAGATGCTGGAATTGGTGCACATGTCTGACTATGCCAAACGAAAACCACATCAACTCTCTGGTGGGCAAAAACAGCGTGTTGCACTCGCTCGTAGTTTAGCCAAAAAACCTAAACTGCTGCTTCTTGATGAACCAATGGGCGCGCTAGATAAAAACCTAAGAGAGAAAATGCAACTCGAAGTGGTGGATATCCTAGAGCGTGTGGGCGTGACTTGTGTGATGGTGACACATGATCAAGAAGAAGCCATGACGATGGCCAGCCGAATTGCCATCATGAATAAAGGACAGTTTGTTCAAATTGATTCTCCGGAAGCCATTTATGAGCACCCTAACTCTAAATTCTCAGCGACCTTTATCGGCTCAGTGAATATATTTGAAGGGCTCCTAGAAACAAATCAGAACGACAATTGTACGGTGAGAAGCCATGAGCTGGAGCAACCAATTTATATTAATCATGGCATTTCTGGTGCGCCGGGAATTTCGGTGATGATCGCGGTTCGCCCTGAAAAAATGACATTGAGCACACGTGCAAACCATTCGGCAAACAGCTGCTCTGGGGTTGTTGAAGACATTGCCTATATGGGTAATCAGTCGATTTATCATGTTCGTTTAGCATCAGGCAAGTTGGTGACGGCAACGTTACAAAATACCACCCGTTTACGGAAAGATATGCCAACGTGGGAGCAGAAGGTTACGCTCAGTTGGGACACGGAAAGTTGCGTGGTACTAAAAATATGATGAAATCAGCCAAATTGAATATCTGGCGTGTGATCCCAACGCCCAAATGCTTATTGCTTGCCGTCCCGTATGGGTGGTTATTACTGTTTTTCTTACTTCCATTCTTGATTGTTTTTAAAATCAGTTTTGCGGAAGCGCAGATTTCAATACCGCCATACTCTGAATTACTTAGTTATGCCGAGCAACAACTACAGCTACTGTTGAATATAGGTAACTACCAATACCTGCTTGAAGACGATCTCTATGTCTCTTCTTATATGGAGTCGATACGCATTGCGCTTATTTCGACGTTGTTGTGTCTATTGATCGGTTTTCCTATTGCGTGGGCCATTGTGCACTCTACACCGTCGATGCGTAACGTACTGCTGATGCTCATTATTTTGCCGTCATGGACGAGTTTCTTGATTCGAGTGTACGCTTGGATAGGGATCCTCAAAAACAATGGGCTACTCAATAATGTGTTATTAACGGTTGGGGCCATTGATGAGCCGCTCAAAATATTGCATACCGATATCGCGGTGTATATCGGTATCGTTTATACCTATTTACCTTTCATGGTCTTACCCTTGTATACCGCGCTCATGCGAGTGGATTATTCATTGATTGAAGCCGCTGGTGATTTAGGTGCCAAACCAGCAACAACGCTGTTTAGCGTTTTGGTGCCGTTGACCCGGGCGGGCATTATTGCTGGATCGATGTTGGTCTTTATTCCTGCGGTAGGGGAGTTTGTTATTCCCGAACTGCTCGGTGGGCCGGATTCAATTCTCATCGGCAAAGTATTATGGCAAGAGTTTTTCAATAACCGAGATTGGCCAGTGGCCTCGGCAGTGGCCATCGTGATGCTGCTGGTATTAATGGTGCCAATTCTTTGGTTCCACCGTTATCAAAAGCGTGAATTGGAGGCGCAAGGATGAATGATATTCCAGTTTACAACAATCGATGGAAGTGGCTGATTCTGGGGATGGGTTTTACCTTTCTTTACTTACCAATTTTGATCTTGATTATTTACTCTTTTAACGAAAATCGTTTAGTTACGGTTTGGTCAGGATTCTCTTTCAAATGGTACTCGGAATTGTTTGATGACGATTTGCTAATGGGTGGGGTTAAACTCAGCCTATTGATCGGTGTCCTTTCTGCCAGTGCTGCGGTTGTTCTGGGTACAATCGCCGCCTTTGTATTGAATCGTTTCGGTAGTTTTAAAGGTGAGACGGGTTTTGCCTTTATGATAACGGCGCCATTGGTGATGCCAGAAGTGATCACTGGTTTGTCTTTGCTACTCCTTTTTATTGCTATAGGGCAAGTATTTGATTTGTTTAATCAGCGTGGAATGATGACGATTTGGATTGCGCATGTCACTTTTTGTACGGCTTATGTAACAGTGGTGGTGAGCTCCAGATTACAAGAGGTTGATCGCTCAATAGAAGAAGCGGCGATGGATCTTGGTGCGCCACCTTGGAAAGTGTTTTTTCAAATTACGTTGCCAAGTATTGCCCCTGCGATTCTTGCAGGCTGGTTATTGGCTTTTACGTTATCGCTTGACGATTTGGTGATTGCCAGTTTTGTGTCGGGTCCAAGCGCAACAACGTTACCAATGGTGGTGTTTTCCAGTGTAAGGCTTGGGGTTAGTCCTAAAATCAATGCTCTCGCAACGTTGATTATTATGGCGGTGGCATGTGCGACCTTTATCGCGTGGTGGGTGTTAGCCAAAGCAGAAAAGCGCCGGTTACAAGAGATTAAGATGAGTGAACAGTAAGGCTATCTTTTGATAATCTAGGAGAGATACATGGATGTAGGCAAGCAACTTAAAACGATTCGTACCATGCGTGGTTTATCGCAACGAGAATTGGCTAAGCGAAGTGGCGTAACTAACTCCATGATCTCTCAAATTGAGCAGAACCTTGTGAATCCTTCCGTAGGATCATTAAAAAAAATCCTCGAAGCCATTCCGATCTCTATGGGTGAATTTTTCACCTTAGATGTTGAGCCAAAAGACGATATCTTTTTTAGCCCCGATCAGCTCGCGGATTTGGGTGATGGCCATATTCGAATGCTATTAGTGGGTGCGAAACGCGATGGTCGTCAACTGGCGATTTTGCGTGAGATCTATCCCCCTGGTTCTGATACAGGCACCGACTTCATGCAACATGAAGGGGAAGAAGGAGGTGTTGTGATTCGTGGTGAAATTGAAATCACCGTAGGTAGCCACACACAAGTACTGAAAGCTGGGGATTCTTACTATTTTGAAACGCGTAAACCACATCGATTCCGTAATAAGGGCAAAGTAGAGTGTGAGCTGATTAGCGCTGCAACGCCACCAACGTTCTAGATAATCGTAGTCGTGCTTCTGCTAGGCTGAAGAAACGAACGGAAATCGTACAGGCCTTTTGATTTGGATCAATGTATCGAAATTTTCGCCTTTATCTTCACCAGTAAGAGCCTAAACTTTATGCGAGGGTATAAAGAGTAAGGAGGCGAGTATGAGCTTAATTCCTAGAGATTCTTGGTCTGATTTTAGCCATTTGTTGGATAACGCTTTTCCGAGTATGCATGCACGTTGGAGCCATGGGCAGTTTTCTCCGAATGTCGATGTGATAGAAAAGGAAACGGCGTTTGAAATAATGGCGGATCTCCCTGGTGTGGAGAAGAAAGACATTTCAGTGACTTGTGATAAGGGAGTGCTGACAATAGAAGCATCCACCATACAGCAAGATGAAACTGTACAAGAAGGAAAATTCATACACAAAGAGCGTTACCAAGGCAAGATGGCCCGAAGCTTTACGTTGAGTAGCAATGTCAATGCCAATGACATCTATGCAGAATTTACGGATGGGGTGTTGGTTGTCGTCATTCCTAAAGTAGAGGCGACGGTTTCTGAAGCGAGAAATGTCGAGATTAGCTAACGCACATTGTATTGAAGAATAAGCGTAGCAACGGACTCCAACTGAATGGGACACTAGCAGAATGGCCTCAAACAAGAGGCCATTCGTATTTATAACTGATCAACAAAATCCAAGACCAATGTAGCTCTAGTCCAGCTCAATCCACGTTGATTTAATTTCGGTGTATTTATCCAGTGCATGTAAGGACTTATCCCTGCCGTTACCACTTTGCTTGTAGCCACCAAACGGCATCGTCATGTCTCCGCCATCCCAGTTATTCACAAATACAGTACCAGCCCTCAACGCACGAGAGCATTTTACTGCCGTTGAAATATCGGCTGTCCAAACGCCCGCAGCGAGGCCATAATCGCTATCATTGGCAAGCTCAATGGCTTCTTCGATAGTATCGAATGTCGTTACACAGAGAACTGAGCCAAATATTTCTTCTCTGAATATTCGCATTTCAGGCGTCACATCGGTAAAGACGGCAGGTTGGATATAGTAACCGCCAGTCTGCTCATGAACAGGTTGACCACCGAATCGAAGTGTTGCGCCTTCCTGTTTACCAATTTCAATATAATTAAGGATGCGATCAAACTGGGTTTTATCCACAATCGCGCCAACGCGAGAGCTGCCGTTAAGTGGATCGCTAGGTTGCCATTTGTCCATGTACTTCACCAGTAGCTCGATAAATTGCTCTTTGATGGAAGAGTGGACTAAGAGACGAGAACCAGCGGTACACACCTCTCCTTGGTTGTAGCAAATGGCAGTTGCGGCAGTTGCGGCTGCTTTCTCAATGTCTTTTACGTCGTAATGGATAATATGAGGGCTTTTGCCACCACACTCCATGAAGGCGCGCTTGAGGTTGGATTCGCCTGCAAAGCTTAAGAGCTTCTTACCAACTGCGGTCGAACCGGTAAAGGCAATACAGTCGACATCGTTGTGAAGTGCTAATGCTTGTCCAGCTTCGTGACCGAAACCGGGTAGGACTTGTAATACCCCATCAGGGATCCCCGCTTGAGAGGCCAGTTCGGCAAGTAATATTGCCGTAAGAGGGGACTTCTCGGATGGTTTAATAATGACCGAGTTTCCGGTGGCTAATGCCGGACCGATTTTCCACGCCGCCATGACCGTAGGGAAGTTCCAAGGGACAATAGCGGCCACTACACCTAAAGGCTCACGCGTTACAAGGGCGAGGGCACCGTCAGTTACAGGAGCCACTTCATCATAAATCTTGTCGATGGCCTCGGCATTCCACTGTATGCAGCGTGCAGTGGCTGGCGCATCGTATCCCATTGCGTCAGAAATGGGTTTCCCCATATCTAAAGACTCTAAGAGCGCAAATTGTTCTTGCTGCTCCTCAATGAGCTTGGCGTAGTTGAGTAACACGGTTTTGCGCTCTGCTGGTGGCAGTCCTGCCCAGACGCGAGAGTTAAAGGCATCTCGTGCTGCTTTAACGGCAATGTCGACATCTTCCCGGCGGCAGCGGGAAACGTGAGCGAGAAATTTCCCCGTCGCTGGGTTAATAATCTCGAATGTATCATTAGTGATAGAGCTGGTTAGCTTACCGTTAATGAAGGCTTGTGTGCTAAAACTCAACGTTTCGGCCTTATCGTGCCATGTTATAGTATCCATTCTATTGTCCCTACTCCTTTGTTTCGTTTAAGTAAAACCTAACGGAGGGCTAAACCTGCCTGATGGTTAAATATTGGCGGACAGTTTAAAGCAGTTTCTGATTCAAATTTGATGAAGCATCAGAGCGAATTCGTGGTTTAAACGGCTTGATGGCGACAACAAAATGAACGAAATACTAAAAACTGGCCGGCGAATTGGCGCTAACAATAACGCACACTTTATTACCTGTATTTCTAAAGCGGTGAGGACGAGTACTGTCAAAGTAATAACTGTCGCCCTCATTTAAAATCGCGACGGTTTCCCCAACGGTGAGCTCTAACTGTCCATCGACCACTACGCCACATTCCTGTCCTTCATGAGTTAACATTTCTTGACCGGTATCAGCACCAGGGCTTAGCGTTTCACGCAACATACCAATATGTCGTTCCTGGTGGTAGTGGCCAACTTGTTTATAGCTAATCAGTCCACGACCGATTTCTGGTTGTTCGTTTCTGCGTGTAAAAAATTGTTCTGGCTGATGTTCATCAACAGCAAAAAACTCTGCCATTGATGATGGGATCTTGCTTAACAGCTTGCTCAATGAAGCGACAGATGGGCTGACGGCATTGTTTTCAATTTGCGAGATAAAACCGTTCGTGACACCAGCGCGCTTGGCTAGTTCTCGTTGAGAGAGCCCAGCTTGCTCACGTAACACTCTGAATCTTGAACCAATTTCCACATCCATCATGATTTTCCTTTCCGTTTGCGTTAACGGACTGATTGATTAATAAACTAAACATAACTTAGCGGATGTATTTGAAAAAGCCAGCAGGTGTTCATGATTTAATCATTGCGAGCGCAAAAAAATCCGTCTATAGTCATTTTTGTTAAATATATAATAACATCTCATTTACAATTATCGAGTCAATTGTCCATGGTGTTTATAAAAAAAAACACCCAGCAAGCTTGTTAAGGAGTGGCAAGATGCAAAGTACCAATGCTCAATCAAGTCTGGAATCATTTTGGATGCCGTTTACGGCGAACGCGCAGTTTAAATCGACCCCACGAATGCTAGTGTCCGCGGAGGGGATGTACTATACCTCGGAAGATAAGAGACAAATCTTAGATGGCACCGCAGGGTTATGGTGTTGTAATGCCGGGCACGGTCGCCATGAGATCAGTGAGGCAGTGGCAAGTCAAATTCATACTTTGGATTTTGCGCCTACTTTTCAGATGGGACATCCATTACCGTTTCAATTTGCTGAATCTTTGGCTGAAATTGCTCCAGAAGGATTAAATCGAGTCTTTTTCACGAACTCAGGCTCAGAATCGGTTGATACCGCATTGAAAATCGCCCTCGCTTATCAAAGAGCCATTGGCCAAGGAACGCGAACTCGTTTGATTGGTCGTGAACGGGGCTATCATGGTGTGGGTTTTGGCGGGATCTCTGTGGGGGGGATCGTCAATAACAGAAAGACGTTCGGCACACTATTGACAGGCGTTGATCACCTTCCTCATACATTAAGCATTGAACAGAGTGCCTTTACCAAAGGGTTGCCGGATTATGATCCGGGCTGGGCAGAGAGTTTGCAAAATATCGTTAACCTCCACGATGCGAGCAATATTGCCGCAGTGATCGTGGAACCGATTGCGGGCTCTACAGGGGTCATCCTTCCACCAAAAGGCTATTTAAAACGTCTGCGTGAAATTTGTACCCAACATGGAATTTTGTTGATCTTCGATGAGGTTATTACCGGATTTGGTCGACTTGGTAGCCCGTTTGCTGCTCAAGAATTTGATGTGAAACCTGACATGATCACCAGTGCGAAGGGGTTGACCAATGGTGCGATCCCAATGGGCGCGGTATTTGTGAGTGATGAGATCTATCAAGCGATGGTTGCGCCGGAAAGTCAAGCGATTGAGCTGTTCCATGGATATACCTATTCGGGTCATCCAGTGGCGGCCGCTGCGGGTTTAGCGACGCTCGATATCTATCGTAATGAAAACCTGTACACCAGAGCGGCAGAGCTTTCTGGATATTGGGAACAAGCCCTTCACAGCCTAAAAGGCTTGCCTCACGTAAAAGATTTACGCAACTACGGTCTGGTTGCTGCGATTGAATTAGAAGGTATTGCGGATAAACCGGGCTCGCGTGCTTTCCAAGTGTTTACGCAATGTTTTGAGAAAGGCGCCTTGATTCGAGTGACGGGTGACATTATTGCATTGTCTCCACCACTGATTATCGAGAAGCAACAAATTGATGATTTGTTTAACTTAATTGCAGATGTTTTAAGCACGATTTCTTACCAAGAGTAATAACCGAAACCGCGCCAGCCGCTAACGAGAGTTAGTCACCAAATATAGTACGAACGATCAGGATAAATACAAAGAACAAGGAACAGTGAAATGTCGATTTTGGTATCAAATTTTATTAATGGGCAAGTGGAAAAAAGCACCAGCCAAAGAACCGCAGATTTGTTTAATCCGGCAAATGGTGAACTTCGAGGCCAGGTTCAGCTCTCTTCTGCGAGTGAAGCGCTGTCCGTTGTGCAAGTTGCCAAACAAGCGCAAGCAAAATGGCAAGCGACACCGCCACTTCAACGTGCACGAGTGATGTTTCGTTTTAAGACGTTATTAGAAGAGCATGCGGATGAACTAGCGACCTTGATCTCAACCGAGCATGGCAAGGTTCATAGCGATGCGATGGGAGAGCTGACACGCGGCTTAGAAGTGGTCGAATTCGCCTGTGGTATTCCACACCTTTTAAAGGGTGAGCATTCACTCAACGTTGGACGTGAAGTTGATAGCTACTCAATGATGCAGCCAGTTGGCGTTTGTGTTGGTATTACGCCGTTTAACTTCCCGGTGATGGTTCCATTGTGGATGATCCCTGTCTCTTTAGCTTGTGGTAACAGCTTTATTCTTAAACCTTCAGAGAAAGATCCAAGCGTGTCTCTTAAGCTCGCACAATTGCTGCAAGAAGCTGGATTGCCTGATGGGGTATTTAATGTCATCCAAGGTGATAAAGAAGTGGTGGATGCATTACTTGATGCGCCAGATGTCGCTGCCGTGAGCTTTGTCGGCTCGACACCGATTGCAGAAGCGATTTATAGCAAAGGCAGTACAAACGGTAAACGAGTTCAAGCACTTGGCGGAGCAAAAAATCACTTGGTGGTGATGCCAGATGCCGACCTAGATGGTGCAGCTAATGCGATCATGGGCGCGGCTTACGGCGCTGCAGGGGAACGTTGTATGGCGATTTCGGTTGCCGTCGCCGTCGGTGATGAAACCGCTGACAAGCTGGTGGAAACATTGAAACATAAAGTGCAGGAACTGCGTGTCGGCCCTGGGCTTGGCGTATCACCGGAAAATGAAATGGGACCACTGATTAGTGAACCACATAGGAATAAAGTGCGTGACTACATTCAATCAGGGGTTGATCAGGGCGCAACACTAGTGGTCGACGGGCGAGGCTGTGAAACCAGCGAACCTGGTTACTTTGTTGGTGGCACCCTGTTTGATAACGTGACACCAGAGATGACAATCTATCAGGAAGAGATCTTTGGTCCGGTTCTGTCTGTGGTAAGAGCGAAAGACTATCAGCATGCGCTTAAACTTATTAATGAACATGAGTTTGGTAATGGGACCGCCATCTTTACTCGAGATGGAGATACCGCACGAGACTTCACTGACAAAGTCGAAATTGGCATGGTGGGTGTGAATGTGCCAATTCCGGTTCCAATGGCTTTCCATAGTTTTGGTGGTTGGAAGCGCTCTGTATTTGGACCTCTCAATGTTCATGGCAATGATGGTGTGCGTTTCTATACTCGTATGAAGACCGTTACTGCTCGCTGGCCAAAAGGACAAAGGGAGAGTGAATTTGTGATGCCAACGATGAAATAGGTGAACGATGAGAATTGGAATAATCACGTGTGGGTATGTCGACCCGACTTTATTGGATGGCCATGGTCAGTATGCCGATATGATAGAACGCGCCTTTGCTGGTGTGAATGCTGCAATAACATTTCAAAACTATGATGCGCTGAAAGGTGAGCTACCTCGTTTGGATGAGTGCCATGGTTTTATTATTACTGGCAGCGTACATAACGCTTATGATGATTTGCCATGGATTCTCGCGCTAGCTGACTGGATTCGAAGTTGTGAAGCCAGAAGAAAACCATTGGTCGGAATTTGTTTTGGTCACCAACTCATTGCTAGAGCTTTGGGTGGGATGGTTGAAAAGTCTCACAAAGGTTGGGGGTTAGGTTGTTACGAAGTGAAAGTAGTGGCCCTAAAGAAATGGATGAATCTTGCCGTTGATAGTGCGCGCATGCTGGTGAGTCACCAAGATCAGGTGGTGATAGTACCTAAAGGGATGCGTGTTATTGCGGGTAATGATTTTTGCCCAAACTTTATGCTGGTGAAAGACAATCATATTTTAACCGTGCAAGGTCATCCTGAGTTTAGTCCAGAGTTTACTGAGAAACTGGTCAGGAAACGTCAGCACCTACTTTCTCAACATCAGTACGACGATGCGTTTGTTCAGTTGAAGAAGCCGAACGATTCGATGCTCTTTTTGCATTGGATGAATGCTTTTTTTACTCGTGAGCAGCAGAGAATCTGTTCCGATCTGCTGCAAAAGGTGGGGTAGACCCAAACAGCATCTTAATACGTGTGACGTGTTGCCAATAAACGCCATAACACCGGACAAAGCGCCTCTACATGACCCAGTCATTGGGAACACGTAGAGGCGCATTGTATTTATATTTGTCCTAGTCCCTGTCTTAGGTTGGAGCCAAATAGGAAGCTAGAATGATCTTTATAAGCAGTAATATTAGGGTGAAATGCTAATGTCATGTTGCTCAAATGATGGTGTGTTTGCAATCATTTCATGTTCACGATGATGTTTACGCACAATATCGATAGTGTAAATATAGCTTCTGGTGAAAATTGATTTCCATTAAATTAGTAAGATTTCTGTATGCTAGATTGCGCGCAGATCAAGAAAAAATAGATATTCACGTGCTTCAGCGTTTCGACTTTGATTGTGGACTTTTTAAGACTTAGTCGAAGTGCCGTTGAGTATGGAATTGATCATCTGGATTTACCGCAGTTGTAAAACGGAAGAAGCAGTAGCCTTCGCAGAAAAAGCGGCGGATACGAAAGAGTACATCAACCGCTGCATGTCTGATGAAACAACGCCAATTCAGGAAAACTACAATCCTGAGACGGGGGCGGTACAAGGTGCTAATCATTTCTCATGGAGTGCTGCACATCCATACATGTTGTACAACGGCTTCGTGGGTAAGTAACGCTCACTCGCCCTAAAGACGTTAATGATTAGGCGTGGAGATGGCTGCCCCCTTGCATATGCAACTGCTTAACTGTTTTTGTTTAGGCACAATAAGATCAAACCGAACGGTGAAAATTGTTCGATATTTTTGTTTCTATTGTGCGGTGTTATCCAGGACTTGTTGCCAAATTGCCAACATATCTTCGCCGAACAGATAGAAGTGCATTGACAGATTTTGGTATTCCTCACGTTGGCAAACTGCCAATGCGACCTCTGCGGCTTCATGAGGGGGGTAACCAAACGCACCGCATGAGATGGCGGGCAAGGCAAGGCTCTGGCAACCATTGTCTAACGCTAAGTCCAAAGCACGTTGGTAGGCAGATTCTAATACTGCACGAGGGTCGGCAAATTTATCGTAGATAGGCCCAACAGCATGAATAACAAAGCGAGCATTCAAGTTACCTGCAGTGGTCATTCGTGCATCCCCCCAAGGGCAGCGTGTGCCATTCACTTCTTCAATCGCGTAGCAAGCCCGTAAAAGCTCTGGCCCTGCGGCGCGATGAATTGCACCGTCCACACCACCGCCACCAAGCATGCGAGTATTCGCGGCATTGACGATAGCGTCTACTTTCGCCTCAGTGATGTCACCATTAACCAGAAAGATAGTGTTCATTTTTGCCATTATTGAGAATGATGTTGTGGTTGATTCTAGAGCTTACAAACGCAAGTTGCCATACGATAGATCATCTAGAAGCACATTTTATTTTTGAGCTTTGAGCTCCACCACATTGCCCTCAGGATCTTCAATATACACTGAGCGCCCAAAGCCTTGCGCGCCATAACGTTCAGAAAATTCAGCAACATTTACATTGTGCTGGTGCAGATAGTCGAGAAGAGCTGCTTCTTCATAAACTCCAATTTGTAGGCAGAAGTGATCCAGATTGCGCCCGTCTTGGCTTGGCGGTTTTCCTCCTAGCCTGCCTAGTTCACCGTTGACGGTCACCAAATCAATAATGGCAGAGCCTGCTCGTAACTGGGTGAGCCCTAGGTCGGGTAATTCACGTTCAATGTGGCAGCCCAATATATCTCGATAGAAGCGTAGCATGTCGTTCAGTTTACAGGTTCTCAGCACCACGTGGTCGATCGCTCTAATTTCAATTGGGTTGCTGTGATTTGCCATCGGATTCTGTCCTTTGTTCTTCCTTGAGAAGAGTATATATCCAAGCGACTACAAAGGTGCGGGTACGCAATATAAAGAACGGCGTAGTTTTGCTCTGCTAGAAGAGCCACATAAGTTAGTGCACGAGCATGGAATTAACGCACTTAAGTATGGCAAAAATGCGGACACTCATTCGATGAACAACGCCATCAAAGCCATGGAGAAAGCCAGCTATGAGGTGGTTTACCAGCTTGATAGCTTATTGGATGACATCACCTCAGCCAAGTTTTGTTGAGTCGTAAGTGGCGGTGAATCTGCTTTTCAATCAATGGGGTAGCGATTAACCTGCGTGATTCAAACTAAAAAAGGATTGGCACAATGCCAATCCTTTCTGTCTCTTACGTGTTGAATTATTCGTAATCAGATGCGTAAGTTTCTTCGTAAGTATGCGAGTAAAGTTCGAATAGGTTACCAAACGGGTCTTCCAGGTAAACCATCTGCGCCGGTTTGCTATCGTCTTCTGGGTGGTAGCGCATGATATCCATACGTACTTTACCACCAAATTCTTCTGTGCGTTTGATCGCACCTTCGAAGTCGTCTGTTTGCAGACAGAAGTGGAAGATGCCGAGGCGAGAGAAATCCACTTCGTGACGTTCCTGACGCGCTTTCATTTCAAACAGTTCAACGCCGATACCATCTGTCGTCACAAGGTGTGCGATGTTGAAGCCTTTAAAACCTTCACCGAATACCGCGATACACATACGACCGATTGCCGTTTCGCGCTCTTCAATTACTTTTGTGTTGTTCATGACGATTTTTAGACCCAGAGCTTTAGTGTAAAACTCAACGGCTTTGTCCATTTCACCGACCATGATACCTACGTGATTCATTTTCATAACTGTGCTCCAAACGCTGATGATGATTGGGAATTCGTTTCGATGGAGAGAGTATATGGGGTGGTGTGAATTACATGAAATTATCAATTATTCTTATTATGATAAATTTATGTTATATCTGAGTCGAAGATGCATGGAGTAAAAGAGAAAAAAGCCAGTAGGGTAACCGTTGCTGGCTTTTAATGTGTGCTGTGCTGTGCTGTGCTGTGGTTTAACCGATGTACGACATTTCATTCAGAGTAAAGACATCCACAGCACCCTCAGTGGCTTTCATGTATTCCACTAGGTGCTCGTTACCCATGTGTTGTTGCCATAGTTCGCGTGATTCCCAGTTTTCGTAGAAAGTGAAATTCGCTGGGTTTTCGTTATCTTGGTGAAGGTCGTAGTTGATACAACCTTCTTCGGCACGAGTGACATCAATCAGTTTAAGGAGTTCGGCTTTTACCAATTCTACTTGGGTATACCCCTAGCTCTTGGTTTCGCTTATCGACCGTACGTCTCTTGGATGTAGCGCTCAAACTGCTCGCACATCTGCTCGTCTGAGACTGCATTGCTTGCAAGCTCTTTGCTGCCATCCACCACTTTAATGCTGGCATTTAAAGACGCCACTGGGGCACGTTCACGAGTTTGCAGCGAGGCAATCTTCTTCTGCTGCACTTCCCATGCTTGTTCTGGGGATAGGTTACACACATCTGCCAGATACTTAGCGTTAAAGCCTTCACCCGTGAGACTAACGATAGTCTCGTTGTGCGATAGGTGGTTACCTGCATGCCAGTAATGTTTCGCCAGTAGCGGACCAATCTCTGGGTTGTCAGTCAGGTAGCCAAACTTGTCGAGGAAGTAAGCTCGAGTCTGGTAAACCGCCATGTGTGCTAGCAAGTAACCGTGGTAGGCACACGCTGCTTCATCAGACAGAAGGTGTGGAATGGCCATCAATGGGCGTGGGCTGCATTCCAAACCAAGGATCTGCTTTTCACAATCGCGCGCCAGTTTAGTGATGCGCTCTGGCGTCAGTTCTTCATCGCTTAATTGGTAAAGCGCACGTTCAAAATACGGCACAACTAGAATGCTGCGCTCTTCGTACGCTTTGAATGGCTGACGGCTGTTGATCATCGCTTGGATGATCTCATCCGGTACTGGATTACCTTCTGCGTCCAACGCGTATTGTTTTAGCCAATCGGCATCGGTCAACAGGCTGTCACAGAACATGGATTGTGTTTCTGCGTATGCCATGGACGTCGGGGCGAACTCTTGAGAGAAACACGGCGCGTTCATCTTCACGTTAGAGAAGTGCGCAGCGTGACCACCTTCGTGGAACAAGGTGTTGATGCCATCGTAGCCGCTGCCAACTTGGTCTGGCTTAGCATTACTGGTGAAGTTCACTTGCGCTGCAACCCACTCGCCTTGGTTGTAGAACGATGGGATAGGTCCATGGCAGAAACCGTTCGGGTATTTGCCTTTGCGATCAAGCAGGTCTAGCGTCAGTTCTGCGCCTGAATATTCGATGTTAAGACGACCGAACGACTCCACCCAGCGACGCAGCGATTTTGAGAACGGTACGTACGGATCTAGGTCACGCATGACGTCACCCGCGAACGAGTACACAAAGTTGTAGCCAGTCAGTGCGCTTTGACCTTTTTGCTCAGCAAGGTTTGTTAAGCTGCTTAGATGTGCTTCGCGCGTGCGTTGTTCAAAGTCATCCAAGATGTTGAACAGTTGCTCTGAGCTCATCTTCTCTGTTTTCTTCACTGAGTAATCAAAGAAGGTTTCGTAACCTAAAGAACGCGCAAATTGGTTACGCAGTTTGATCAGCTCAATAAAGCCGTTTTGTAGCAACCATTGCTCAAGGTCGAGCAGCGTTTGGTGTGCTGATTGACGCACTTCTTCGTGATTGTTGGCGCGAATCGTCGAAGACAATACCGGCAAAGATCCTTCTATCTGCTCGCCGTTTTCATTGGTAAACATCAGGACGTGGTTTTGCTTTTTCTCGAACAACTCGGCTTCAAATGCAATCAGAGCATTTTTTTGCGCTTGAGCTTGCTCGCCTTCAATAGCGTGTGATTCAAACGTGGCTAACCAGCCTTGCAGACCAATTTGCGTTTGTTGTTTCTCTTGTGGATCAGCGATCGCTTCAGCCGCTTCAAGTTGTGCTTTGATGGCTGAGATTTGTTCGGCGTTGCTTAAAAAATTCGTCCAAGTTGTTTGTGCTTTTGTCGAGCCATCGTGGTCGTCGCTGATGCCCATGTACGTTTCCCAAAAGAAGTCTTCTTTGGTGCGATGGATAGCGAGGTAACGTTGGTTGAGGTCGTTTAGGTATTCCGTTGCTGTCATTTTGATCCTTCAAATGTTTGCTTTATTGAGGTTTTTATCGTCGTCGATTATGGCATGCACAAGTAGGGGAAAGGAATGGCTGAATGTGGATAAAATGTTATTTTGCAATTGTCGTCGGAAGGTATAGGTATAGATAACGAATGACGAGGTAAAAGAAGCAATGCTACGTGTTGAGGGATGAGGCCGAGCGATCACTCACTCGGCAGAAATGGTGTTTCATTACTCTTCTGGGTATTCGCCTCTCTCTTGAGTTTGGCCTTCTGCTTTCCAATGTTCGTTTGGATCGAATGCTTCATCACAAAGATCAACGGTGTAACCCATTTCAGTGATTTCTTTAAGGGTTAGATTATCTGCAATTTTCGCAGTATCACCCGCTTTATTGCGCAGTTCCATAAGATTCCCTCCTGTACCGTTCTCTGTCTATACCCAAGTAACCGAGTATCGAGAGGTTACTTGGGTATAAGTATATATCTCTTTGCGCCTAATGATGGGGAAGAGCTCTTTATTTTTGCAACACATTGGAGACGCGCTTTAAGTTGAGATAACAATACGTCTTAATATCATAGTGATAACTTTCAAGTGGTTTGTGAATGTGGCACTGATGTGGTTTTGTTTGCGCCACGCATAATGAATCTTATCGAAGTGATACCCAAGCGAGTGTGATCTTCGCCAATCTTGCCGAGAGCGTTATGAGAGTGATTTTAAATTTTATTACTTAATTAACACGTTGATTTATAATGTTAATTTTGTGTTCATGTTGGCGGTGGTGATGTTCGCTAGCGTGCGTAAAAGAAAAAGTAAAAATTATCTAAATTAGGCGGGGATATTTCCGTGCCAGAGAGTACAATCCTGCTCCTTAGTTGTATTGGGAGCAGAGTTATGACCGCTAAGCCAGATCGAATGACCGCAATGCGCGATATCATTACACAAGTGAAAGCAGAACTGCCGATCTACGAACCAGAAACGTTTGTTTGTGGGCCTGAAGGTAAGTGTATTGGTTGTCCGAAAAAATTGTTAGAAATGGTCGATTCTGAACTGAGTTATTGGGAGTCGGCAATGGAGCGCGGTATTACGCCTCAGTTTGATGAGCTGCGTCGTTTTGGAAAAATGTGTACCAATGTGCGTCGTGGTTTGATTCGTAATAACGTGCCATTGTTGAATGCTTAATCAATAATTCTCGAGGATTGAACCAAATGACGTTTAATCCGGCTTCCAATGCGGGGTAAATGTCTTTTTTGGGAAGGTCTCCCACCATCGTGAGTTGATTGACAGGAACACCAAGTTGCTCGGCAATGGTGTGATAGAAGGCTGGTTGATTTTTCTGGATGCCAAGATTAGCAAAGCAAAGTAACCAGTAACGAATTGATCGAGTTTGACTCGTTGAAAGGCGCATTGTACATCTTCCAGGGAGGAATCTGACGCGCTGGTGGCAATATAAATAGGGTACTTACTCGAGAGCTTAGCTAAGGTTTCTCTCGCTTGGGGAATAACTTCTACATATTCCCAATCGCACATTTTCCTTGTGCCTCGGGAAAATCGACCATTAAGGTGTTTCCCCAATCGAAAAGAGAGATCATGTTTGAATCTCCTTTATTCGTACTTTCTGCAAAATATGCCTTTATTTTTGCAGTGAATAGAGTTTATCGGCGTACTTTTGTTCACCTATTTTATACGCACCTGGGATGGTTTCGGTGAGTTGGAATCCGCACTTTTCCAGAACCCGTTCAGAGCCAATGTTGCCCTCCGTCACCTTGGCGGAAAAGTGCGAAATCTGATGTTCGTTTGTTGCCCATTCGATGACGGCTGCGAGTGATTCCGTACCGTATTGCTGGCCATAAAACTCCGGCAACAATAAGTATCCCACTTCGGCTTTGCCTTCTTGCAGAACAAAGCCTGTAATTCCAATAGGCTGCGAGGTTTGCTTTTCGTAAATCACTAAACATAACCAATGATCACTTTGTGGTGTCCATGCAGGTAGGCGTGACTCGAACTTGTGCATCAGATCGGAGTCAGAAGGTGGATCAAAACACAGGGTGATAATGTGTGGATCGGTGTGCAGACGTTGGTACAAAGCCCAATTGTCCATCGTAAGCGGTTTAAGTGTCGTTCGATGTGTTGTTATGTTGAGCGAAAGCACGCACAGTTCCCCGCCTTGTGATTGAGTGTTATTTCTCAAACATATCAAAAATACTTTGATAAACAACATCTAATTCTAAGTTTGGTGTATTAGGTTTATATCAAAAAAGAAGCCAGCAACTTGCTAGCTTCTTTTTATCTGGACTTGCTGAGCTTTATTTTGCTGTTAAAGAAATAAAAGGCAGTTTTTTGGTAATTTGAAACACAGGGATCAAACTGAACACTACCGTAACGAACACCACCGAACCAATCAAATCCTCAATTCTGTGCATGCCGAGCCATAAACGGCTGTAAGCCACGCCCATTGCCCACACCCACAAAGTTACAGCAGAGAAATAGCACTTATGCTGCAAAAGTAACCCACCAAAGAAAGCTAAGCAGATAGAAACGAAAATCGTATGACCAGATGGGAAAGAGTAATCCTTTTCGCCTTGCCAGTGACGAGTGCGCCATTCGCTGACTTTCTCAGAAATCTGTCCTATAACATTCGCTTGCTGTGGGGTTGCTAGTTGATAAAACGCTTCTGGGCGCTCAATCAATTGCTCTGCGGCAAGCAATTCGGTGTAGGGACGTGGGCTTTCTGTCATCAGCTTTAAGCCTGTTTTGCTGGCAAAACCAATCACCAGTAACAATCCCAGCATAGACAGTTTTTGCATCCAGTCAGACTGGGTTGGTTTGAAGCGATAAAGGGACAACACCAACAGCGTTAAGGTAATCAAAAAGCCTTTGCTGCCCGCAGAATCCGTCAGCAGAGTAAAGAGAATGCCAGTGCCATCAGAAACGTGAGAAGTAAGATCGTGATACGAGGCAAACAGCGAAAGCGGGATGATGCCAAGAATGAACAAGGCGAGCATCATCAAACCGTATTTTTTAGTTTTCATCAAAAGTCATACAGCAGTCGAAATTAGGCAGCTATCTTACGACAATCGATGTGAAAAACTTATCAACGCTGTGTCAATTCGAATGTGAAAGTGACATCGATGTCGTTCATTGATGAAGCGCGGTATTAGAAAGTGTTGAAATGCAAATGCGCTCATCCATAAGCGCTTTGTGTTTAAAGGACAAGTAAGCTAGTTCATCAAACGCAGTAGGTACTCCGATGCGGCTTTTGGATCTTCCGCATGGCAAATGGCCGAAACCAAAGCCAAGCCGTGAACGCCAGTTGCGCCAAGCTGCGGAATGTTACTTTCGTTAATACCACCAAAGTGCATTAGCGCACATGCGTGTAATCTGCAAAAAAGTGGTTCACAGGACCATGACCTTTACCGACTTCAAGCTCATCTGCGTGCGCTATGGCTTGGCTTATATACTGCTTACCCAGATGAACGGATTTGTGCAGATTGTTGCCTTGACCAAGGTAAGACGCGATAGCTGAAGACAGGGTACAGCCTGTGCCATGGGTGTTTTGGGTTGAGAAGCGCTTGGCGCTAATCAATTCAGAACTGTCTGGCATGATCAACAGATCGTTGCTGTTTTCGTCTTTCTCTAAGTGGCCGCCTTTTAACAGCACTGCTTTTGCACCTAGTGCACGTAAATCAGAAATCATATCGTTCATTTCAGACTCTGATTGAGGCACCGGCTTGCCCGTCAATGCTGCACCTTCAGGTAGGTTAGGGGTAATGATGTCTGCTAGCGGAATCAGCACTTCTTTTAATGTGTTGATCGCCGACAGTTCAAGGAGTAAATCGCCGCTGGTGGCCACCATTACAGGGTCAACCACAAGGTGTTTAGGGCGGTATTGCTTAATCTTGTTGGCAACGGCTTTAATGATGTTGGAATCTGTCAGCATGCCGACTTTGACGGCGACAATGTTGAGATCGGTAAATACTGCGTCGAGTTGGCTTTCTACATGGTCGAGAGGAATAGGGAAAATGGCAGAAACGCCTTGGGTATTTTGCGAAGTAATCGCCGTGATCACTGAGCAAGCAAAACTGCCGGTTGCGGACAAGGCTTTGATGTCGGCTTGAATGCCTGCGCCTCCACCGCTATCAGAACCTGCAATCGTCAACACAATCGGTGTGTTGGATGAAGATGTTGCTTGTGGCAGTGTTGATGGTTTTTCTTGTCTTGACTGCTGCGCCATGGTTGCTCCTATTACAAGACATATAGGAACAGACTTGGCCATCGCAAAGGAAGATTGTTGATCGGATCCGTTGAGGCTAGCTGAACTGATGGAGTTCAAGATCAGCTAGTGGCAAAGTGGTGATAGTTCCCTACGTCAGTGCTAACTGAATCAGGTTCAACGGGTCTCGAATTTCGATCTCAGCCAACGCATGAACTGCATTGGCTCCCCGACTATTTCGCAAAGAGCATAGCAGTTCCCCCAGTGAAGCTGCACGTGCTTTTTCCTGTTATGAGGATCTATCGATTAAATATGAGGTGTGGCAGAGGTAATAGAGGATAGACATCAGAGCAAATGACGTGCTGCATTGAAAGTCGCAGCAAAAGACACCATCTAATATCGAGATATCGACATATTACGTAACGAATCGTTCTTTAATTTAACAAGGATTAGCATAAAACAAGGTTAATAAAGTGTTAACATTTAACGCGTTGCCAATATGTCTTTGAGTTATCTTATAAAGCGACTAGATAGAGTCTAACTCAAAGACAAGGAAGGCGAGAACGATCAACGAGCAAGGAGATCTCATGCTTAATTCTGTAACGGCGAAAGCGGTGATAGATCACGCTCTGTTTTTAGGGGCTGATTTCGCTGAGTTATTCGTTGAACACCATCAAACCAACACGGTCCAGATCGCATCTGGTGAAGTGGATAAGGTTAACTCGGGTATTGATTTTGGTATCGGTATTCGTCTCTTCTTCGGTCATAAAGTGCTTTACGGTTACACCAACAGCACCGATGAAGCCGAACTGAAACGCGTAACCTCACTGCTTGCTGCAAAAGACAAGCGTGAGCAAATCGTTTCAACAGGTTCTCTCAATCTGAACCGCTACCCAATTCAACATGGTTGTCGTATGCCACTTGGCAAAGACGCTAACCTAGATTCTAAAATCGCTTTCCTATTGCAAGTTGACCAAGCAGCACGTGCAGAGAGTGAACACATTAGCCAGTTCATTGGTAGTGTGCTTCAGCGCGAACAACAAGTGTCTATCTTCAACTCAGAAGGTCTACACGTTGACGATACTCGCCATTACATTCGTGTTGTTGGTAATACCGTAGCTCAAAAAGGTAATGAGCAATCTTCTGGTATGGAAGGGCCAGGTGCACTTGCTGGTTGGGAGTTCAGTGAACAACTTGATGCGAAAGAACTCGGTCAAACTATTGCGCAACAAGCGTTGGTGAAACTTGGCGCGGATGCGTGCCCATCGGGTGAAATGCCAGTGGTGATTGGTAACGGCTTTGGCGGCGTTATCTTCCACGAAGCGTGTGGTCATTTGCTAGAAACCACTTCAGTTGCTAAAAAAGCATCCGTATTCCACGACAAGATGGGCGAAATGATAGCTCACACTGCCGTGAATGCAGTTGATGATGGTACCATGACCAACGAATGGGGCTCGATTCATATTGATGATGAAGGCATGCCGACTCAGCGTACTCAGTTGATCAAAGACGGTAAGCTAACGAGCTTTATGGTTGACAAAATGGGTGGCATGAAGACAGGTTACGAGCCTACAGGTTCTGGTCGTCGTCAAAACTACAAGTTCGCACCGACTTCGCGTATGCGTAACACCTTTATTGAACAAGGCGAGCATTCACTTGATGACATGCTGGCAGGTATCGAACGTGGTATCTATGCGAAGAAGATGGGCGGCGGCTCGGTTCAGCCGGGCACGGGGGAGTTCAACTTTGCCGTTCGTGAAGCTTATCTCATTGAAAATGGCAAAATCACCAAACCTCTGAAAACAGCAACGCTTATCAGCACGGGGCCAAAAGTGTTAAAAGAAATCAGCATGGTCGGCAAAGACATGGCGCTTGCTCCGGGCATGTGTGGTTCAGTAAGTGGCTCAGTGCCAACCACAGTCGGTCAACCAACATTGAAAGTAGATAATATTCTGGTAGGAGGCGGTAACTAATGAGCCAAGAAAAACAACTTCTTAATGCGGTTGATTACGTCCTATCAGAAGCAAAGCGTCAAGGTGCAGAAGCTGACGTGATTGTAAACCGCAACAGCAGCTTTTCTCTGAAAGCGAACCAAGGACAGTTGGATGAGTACAAAGTAAGCTCAAGCCAAGTTCTGGGTGTTCGTGTTGTGAAAAATGCGCGCGTTGCAACAAGCTACTCTGAATCACTAGAGCAACCAAGCTTAGATTTGATGCTGACCAATGCACTGCAAAGCGCTCGCTTTTCTAAGCAAGATGAACATCAGACCATTAGCTGCGTGAATAGCCAAATCACGACCGATGTAACTGAGATTGCGCAAGAAGATGCGACTTCAGTTGACGAAAAAATCGAACTTTCTCTCGCGCTTGAGCAAGGCGTCGTGGCTCTACCTCACGCTTCTAGCTCACCTTACAATGGCTATAGCGATGGCGAGACTCAACTGATTATCGCCAATACTCAAGGCACGTTGTGTCAACATTTCGAACGAGCGTTTACTTGTTATGCGTATACCTTGTTTGAAAAAGACGGCAAACAGTCGATGGCGGGGCAAATGTCACTTGGACGTCGTTTTGATGAGTTGAACCCAGCTTACTGTATCGAAGGCGGTTACAACCTTGCTCGTGATCTTCTCGAAGGCGAGCCAGTTGCGACGGGTAACTATCCAGCTATCTTCCACATCAATGCGCTAGCAAGTTTGTTTGGCGCATTCGGTAGTGCTTTCTCTGGTGTCAGTGCAATGAAAGGCATCACGCCGCTGGGTGATAAGCTTGGTCAACGTGTTGCGAGTGAGTTGATTACCTTTACCGACGCGGCTTATATGCCAAATGGTATGGCCATTGCGGGTTTTGATAGTGAAGGCTTTGCTACTCAAGATAATGTCATGATTGCCAATGGTGAATTGAAAACCTTGCTACACAACAGTCAAACAGCAAGTTACTTGGGTGCAGTCTCGACGGCAAGTGCTGCTCGCGGGGCAAAATCGAGCCTAGACGTATCCGCAAATCACAAAGTGATTGCGACAGGTGACAGCTGTGCGTCAGAAGTAAAAGCGGGTGAGTACTTAGAGCTCGTCGAACTTCAAGGTGTTCACTCTGGCGCGGATGCAGTGAGTGGTGATTTCTCATTTGGTGCTAGTGGCTTCTTGTGTCGTGATGGAAAGCGCGTTCAACCAGTGCGTGGCATCACGGTCGCGGGTAACTTCTACAAGATGCTGCAAGAGATTGAGGCAGTAGGTGATACTCAGCTTATTAACGATAGTCGTACTTTCTTCTCGCCAGACGTACGCTTTGCACGTTTGAGTATCGGTGGTAAGTAAACCTAGCATTCCTATAGAAACAAAAAGAGGACTCAATGGAGTCCTCTTTTTTTTATCGAATGATTAACTCGCGAGAATTAAAATTCGCGGATGTCCAATTCATTGTGGATCAATACCACACACTGAGAAGCGAAAAGCATCTTAGGACCTAAGCTGATCTTTCCTGTGCCAAGGCGCTTTAAGCTGTTAAAGGACTTCTTCGGCATCGGAATATGGTCAGTTAGCAAGAAACATGGGTTTGTCCCGATTTCTGCGTCACGGACAAATTCGCCTTTTTTGTCCAACATATATAGCTGGTGGTCTTCTGCCAGTTCTTGCACCAGACGTTCGAAGCTTACCGTACGAACGGTAATACCAGGCTCTACTTCACGAAGCTGCTCTTTGCCCATACCCACAGACGCATCTAAAGCACGAGCGACCGCTGCTATCAACGTTGACTCATGAAAGCCGCCGATGTTAGTGATGTCGTTTGAGCGAATCGTAATAGTACGTGAAAAATCCTTGGTGCTCTCTAGAACCAAGTACACAACCACATCTTCGCGATGAGATTGAGCAACGAACATGGTGTTCATCATGGTATGAGCAAGTATCTCTGTATGCGCTTCATTACCAACACCTTCTAACAGTGCTTTGCTGGTGGTTGGTGCCGCGCGAGCTCGTAAAACAAAAGAGCGCATGAATTTAGCCTCTATATAGGAAGAGTGAATGCGCGGAAGTATATACCCAAGCAGGGAAGGGATGCGAGTTTAATAGCAAATGTGAACTTACTTACAAAGCTTCGATTGCCGTACGGAGTATGCTAGTTAGAATAGAGGCAACCTGTTAGGAGCGGTATATGGAAATCAAAAAAATAAATAAACAAGTCTATAGAAAGAAGGTTAACCTGGTGATTGGTGGCTTTGTTGCCTTGCTTGCTATCTCTTCTCTTGCTTTTAGTACGCTATTAATCGTCTTGTTTGGTAATACAGATGTAGTACCTGAACAGTCGACGGGGAACTTTCATTGGAACTTAATTGGTGTTGTGCTCGCCTTAGCCACTTCACTGTCTTTGTTGAACCAATTCAAAACACGCCCTTATATGGAAGAAGTGTTGTATGTCTGGAAACTCAAGCAGCTGCACAACAAGATCTTTCGCAAACTGAAAAGCATTAAAGCCGCTTCTGCTGAGTACGACATAAAAGCGCTGACGATACTGAAATTCTACTATACGACCCAAAGCCAGGTGTTTGAGCTAGACAACAACACATTAACGATGAGCAGTGTGAATAAAGAATTAGAGGCAATTGAGCAAATCGAAGCGTCGCAATCACTGGATCTTGATATAAACAGCTTTGAAGAGTCTTGGTTAGACACATATTGATTGCCGATTTGCTACCTAATGCTAACATTTGAGTGCTAAAAATAAGCGTTTGAGTGAGATTTCATCACTCGACGCTTTTTTTTAAGTTTTTTTCTAAAAAAGGGTTGCCAAGAAAAATCATCTCCTTATAATGCGCCTCCGTTGTCAGGGCAAAGCGGAAACGCGAAAGCAGTTGGCAATGAGGCGAAAGAAAAGCTTCTAAAAATTAATTTTAAAAAGTGTTTGACACTAAGAATTAATTCCTTAGAATATGCCTCCGCTTCGTTAGCAAAGCTTACGAAGCAAGCTCTTTAACAATATAGACCTATCAATCTGTGTGGGCACTCGTTGATGATAATCCAATTAGATACCTTGGTATCAAATTAGGTTTCAATGAACTGAGTGACCAATCAAG
>NZ_LIXM01000039.1 GCF_002608565.1 Vibrio sp. PID17_43 | reverse complement strand
TTTAAATTCAGCAGAAAATGTACGTCGTTGTCGTTTTGTCATTGAGCACCTCATTTATGGTGGAGACTTTACCACCTAATTTGGTGTCCGGGATCATTAAACCACTACATCACAAATTCCTCGCTGGGCGGATCTGAGTTTTGCATGTTCAGTTAAATTCATCATATGCTCCTATTTCAGTCCTAAGGCTTTTAAAATAAGCGAAGCATCTTTTGAGACTTGTTTCGTTGGCACATGTTGTTTTGAATTAGCCATAAGTCCTCCCTGTCTGTATTGGCTTTAGTTGCGGTTTAGTCGACTTAGCCATCTCATCGCTTCTTCGCGAGTTACGTAGGTAAACCTTCCTTCCTTTATAACTGAAAGTCGGCGGTGCTCTGGCGTAGAAGGTGAAGCTAGGTTCCTTACCGCGCGTTCAGTTTGATAGCCACCGAGCAGTGTTAATTCACGGAAACTGAAGTGTTCAAGATGAAGACCAAGACTCTCAATATGGTCATACGGCAGACTCAACTTAAAGTCTCCAGATATACCATGATAGTAATCAGGTAAACCGCCAAAAATCATTTTTAGATTTGCAATGAATGTTATGAAAAATCGATTAATTTTATCTGCTGAATATCCTGTCTCCAAAACACCAATGCGAAGAAGGGACTCATAAGCCAAGCAAGGTGATAGTGTTTCAGCATAAAACATGTGTAAATCGCAATTACAATCAACAAAATGTTCATCCAAATATTTCTTCTTGTTTTTCGTAACAAAACAAAACTCATAAACCTCTCTAAGCTTCCAAAGTAAATGTGATTGAGCATATTCCACAAGTTCATTTTTATTAGGGTTAAACTGAATCGTTGTCATATCTGCTATTTCTTCATCTTCAAACTTATTTTCCGCAGAATCATATCCGTTATTCACCATTTCTGAATACCGCTCTAGAGTTTGTTTCACATAAAACGCCATTTCGATTAAGTCACTATCAGTGATCGGGGGATTTTCTGTTATTTCTTTAACGTTGATTTTGAATGTCATACGACCTCTAGCCTTGGGTTACATTGGTGATGTAATTAAAGGCTAGTTACATTAGCAATGTAATGCAAATTGGTTTGTATTATTAATATGAAAAAATTTTTATATCATTGTTTCTTATTAATTTAAGTTAGTAACATAACACCACATAACCAAGTGTGATCATATCGTCACAGATAGAAGTTGCTTGAACGACGTCAAACCAATGTTCATTCACGTCACCAACATAAGAGCGCTGGAAAGGGGCTTTGTTGCGTAAATCGATGGAACTAAATCCAAAGCATACGATCTGATCAGCTACATTAATTCAAGTATGTAGTCTCATGGCAAAACCTCGTTACAAAACAAACAACTGGAAGCAATACAATCAAACTCTAATCAATCGTGGCTCTCTGACGTTCTGGATTGATGAAGAAGCGATAAGCGAGTGGAAGCAAAACAAGCGAGGGAGACCTCGTGTTTTCGGTGATTTAGCCATCACAACTGCTTTAATGGTAAAGCGTATTTTTTCAATGCCACTTCGTGCTTCTCAAGGGTTTATTGATTCTGTGTTTCGACTTGCTCAAGTTCCACTACGCAGCCCACACTATAGTTGTATCAGTCGTCGAGCAAAAGATATTGATGTGAGTTTTAAAACGAAAACAAAAGTTCCGATTCAACACCTTGCTATCGATGCAACGGGTCTCAAGGTTTATTGTGAGGGCGAGTGGAAAGTCAAAAAACATGGCACAGATGGCAAGCGCCGAGTGTGGCGTAAGCTGCATATTGCTGTGGATACGAGCACCCATGAAATTATTGCCGCCGAATTGAGTTTATCAACGGTCACTGATGCAGAAGTTCTGCCTAACTTACTCAAGCAAACAGGCCGAAGAATCATCGAGATATCAGGCGATGGTGCTTATGACACAAGGGATTGTCACGCGGCAATCCGTATTAAACGAGCCGTAGCTCTGATCCCTCCAAGAGAGGGGACTGCATTCTGGGAACGGGGCCATCCAAGAAACTTAGCGGCTGGCTGCCAAAAGCTATATGGTTCAAATACTCATTGGAAAGAGCGATATGGCTACCACAAGCGCTCGCTATCAGAAACGGCAATGTATCGTGTGAAGCAGTTACTTGACGGACGGTTAAGTCTAAGAAATTACAATGCACAAGTTGGTGAAACTTACGCGATGATCAAAGCGTTGAATAAGCTTACTGGGCTTGGTATGCCTAAAACTAGCCGTATTGGCTGACAATCAACCGAAATGGGCTGTTCTAGTTCGAAAATAAATTACGCAACAAAGCCGCATTAACAGTGAAACTATCGTTCGCTTTTTCTGTAATTTAAGAGAGAGTTATCCGTTAATCCATAAGCTTAATATCATCTTAGATGGTGCGAGATATCACCGCAGTGACTTAGTCAGAGATACGGCGTTTGTCCTTAATATTGAACTGCATTATCTTCCACATTACAGCCCAAACCTCAACCCAATAGAGCGGCTATGGAAAGTAATGAATGAGAAGTGCGAGGAACAACGTTTACTTCAAAAGGAAACGAGACTTCAAGGCGGCAATAGACCAATTTTTTGCTGTGACTCTTCCAGAGATCGCAGGCTCTTTGACATCTCGAATTAATGATAGTTTTCAGGTTCTCAAGCCTGCATCTTCAAATTGATTTGGTATATACCTGTGAATACAACATGCAAGGATGTTGTTATATTCTAAAGACTTTAAAACACAGAGCCTCATCTAACACTCAATAAACCATTAACATTCATACACTTAGCAGGATTATTGTAGCACTCCCAATAACTAGCATTTTCCTTAGTTACACGCGTGTAACTAAGGAAAATTAATTTCTTGAAGCACCATATTTGTCACTCTGCTCTTTTCTTGAATCAACATCTTCCAATTTCTGGCCTCCTTGCTTTACATCGAGCATTAACGCCTAAGCGTTTAAAAACGCGCTCCACAGCGCAAAAGGAGAAAACATGAAAAGACAAAAAGTATCGCCAATTTCATGATTCGAAGTTCCTAACTTTGTTGAAGCACCGCAGAGTGACCTGACAACGTTTCCAAATCGAGAGAAAAAAAGGGCGATTTAAAGATTTACTCACGTTCATCACCACTTCGTCTAATTTCATTATAGAAATTAGACGAAGTATCCGATCTCGCGTTAAGCCAGTTGTGGCAAGGGCTCAAAGAACTTGCTCTTAAAAAGTATCAAGAAGTTCGAGCGCTATGTGGTGATTGAGAGTGACAGTAGACTACTAAAGTACGGTGCTGCTGTTCCAATGCCAACTCAATGCTATAACGTTTAAAAGACATTAAGACAACACAGTTCATCAAAAAGTTTCACTACATGGTAAAAGCGATGGGCAATCCTGTTGCATCTACGTTCTCTTCTAAAATGTATTCCGATTTCCGCAGTAAAAGGATGTCTGGGGAGTTGGTGTTTGTTGATGAAGACCGTTGGAATCGTGGTAAACCAAGTATCTCGACACTCAACTCCGAATTAGCACGCTTTAAGGCAGTGCTTAACAAGCTCAAAGAACTCGGTGAGTGGAAACTGCCTAATACTTTGGAAGATGTGAAACCCTTTAAAGAATCCGAGCGGGAAATGGTTTTTCTTACCAAAGAACAAATCCAGGATTTACTAGCACTTGTTGGGCGACATGAACGAGCAGACATGCTCAAGATCGTGAAGCTATGTTTGTCCACCGGCGCACGTTGGAATGAGGCGGCACAATTAAAGGGGACGCAGCTATCCCAATACAAGGTGACATTCACCAATACAAAAGCAAAAAAAGAATCGTACTGTGCCAATCGCTAAGGAGCTCTACGAAGAGATCATTAAGCCAACCTCAGGTGCTTTGTTTGAAGAGTGCTACACGCCGTTTTGCTACATTCTAAAGACCAAGTTAGGCATTTCCCTACCCTCTGGACAGGCATCTCATGTTTTGCGCCACACCTTTGCCAGTCACTTTATGATGAATGGTGGAAACATTTTGGTTCTACGCGATGTATTAGGGCATGCCGATATCTCGATGACAATGCGTTACGCACACTTTGCACCCGACCCCTTGTCAGAAGCCATTACTCGCAACCCACTCAACAATTTATAGCCTGCCGCCACTTACCAAAATTTAGGCAAAAAAAGAGCCGCTAGTAGCGGCTCTCCATTATTCGATTTTTCCGAAAAGTAATCGACTTACTCTTTACCGAATACGTTGTTTTCTTGCTCTTGAACGCGGATAAATGTCGTTCTCTTCGTTAGCTCTTTAAGCTTTGCTGCACCTACGTATGTACACGTTGAACGTACGCCGCCAAGGATGTCTTGGATAGTGCCGTGAACGCTGCCACGGTATGGCAATAGTACGGTTTTACCTTCAGCTGCGCGGTACTTAGCAACACCGCCAGAGTGCTTATCCATCGCTGACTGAGAAGACATGCCGTAAAATTTCATGAACTGTTCGCCGTCTTTCTCGATGATTTCGCCGCCTGACTCTTCGTGGCCAGCAAGCATACCACCAAGCATAACGAAGTCAGCGCCGCCACCGAACGCTTTAGAAACGTCACCAGCACAAGAACAGCCACCGTCACCGATGATCATGCCACCTAGGCCGTGCGCTGCATCGCCACACTCAATGATTGCAGAAAGTTGCGGGTAACCAACACCTGTCTTAACTCGTGTGGTACATACCGAGCCTGGGCCAATGCCTACTTTAACGATGTCCGCACCTGCTAGGATTAGCTCTTCACACATATCACCCGTTACAACGTTACCTGCAGAAATCACTTTATCTGGGAATGCAGCACGCACGCGTTGTACGTACTCTACTAGGTGCTCAGAGTAACCGTTTGCGATATCGATACAGATGAAAATAAGCTCATCAGAAAGCGCCATGATGTCTTTCGTTTTTTGGAAGTCCGCATCAGACGTACCAGTAGACACCATTACGTTGTTGAGTGTTGTTTTATCCGCAGATTTCGCAAACTCAGCCCAGTCATCGACTGTGTAGTGTTTGTGAACCGCAGTCATTACACCATGCTCTGCTAATGCTTTCGCCATTGCAAAGCTACCAACCGAATCCATGTTCGCCGCAATTACTGGAACGCCGGACCATTGACGACCACTGTGCTTGAATGTAAAATCGCGGGTTAAATTTACTTGAGAACGACTTTTTAAGGTAGAACGTTTCGGGCGAAACAGTACATCTTTGAAGCCTAACTTAAGTTCTTGTTCGATACGCATTGTGTAATTCCTTGATTCATAAAATTATGTGTCATATCAGAGTGCGTAGTGGAATCGTTGGCAGACGAGTTCACTGTTCTTCGGACACAAAAAAACCGGAGCGTTGGCAGACGCTCCGGTTTTCAGCATTATAGGTCGTGATTTCTTTCCTACAAGTCTGATATTTGCATTTTTTTTGTGATACCATCTTGTAAAGTTCATATTAAAAACTGCAACTTACCTGATAACTATCATCTTCATTCTATAATTCAATAAGTTATCTATCAGAAACTCACAATCGATTGCGCAAACCTTTGCGTCAAAGTTTCCACACGATCTTCCCTAACCTCAGAATAACGAGCAAAAAACACGCAGTCGAGTGCAAATCAGTAAAAATGCCTGCTATTTTCAGTGCGATAAATTTGCGACAAGAGTCACATTCCAGCAACTAAAATTCAAAGAAAGCACAAGCGGGAGTCTCTGCCGCACAGTGAATATGCTCACCTTTTAGCATTCCGAGTGAATCGCTTGCCTCAGCGTGGCGACAACATCACTGGCAATTAAACCTTGCTCTCCAAATTGTTGTGCATTGATATCCGCAGCATAACTGTGTATGACCACACCTAAACGAGCGGCAAGCACGCTCGATAGCCCTTTCGCCAATAAAGCGCCAATCACCCCCGACAATACATCCCCCATGCCACCACTGGCCATTCCTGGATTTCCAGCCAGACAGACATACATTCGCACTCCATCATAAATCAACGTACCAGCACCTTTAAGCACGACAACGCCGCCATAACGCTCCTGTAATTGCTTTGTTGCTTTAAAACGATCGCGTTCTACATCCGTCGTGGTTACCCCTAAAAGGCGAGCTGCCTCGCCCGGGTGAGGGGTAATAATACGAAATTCATCTATTGCGACGTCAGTTGCTCCTCCGTCCGTCAACATCGCAAGAAGGTTAAGTGCGTCAGCGTCTACGACCTTCGGCTTATATTGTTGTGAGAGCATTTGATAAGAATTTATCGCCCATTCATCCATACCGAAACCGGGCCCAAACACCAGCACATCCGCCCAACGAATACGCTGGGTAAGTTCGTTTTCCATTTCTTGTAACGCTTCCAAGGTAATACTCTGACTCATTACTTCGGGGCAACTTACTTGCAGCGGAATAAGGGAATCAGGATGAGAAATCGCGGCCGCTAAACCAGCGCCGCAACGAAGAGCAGCAGAAGCACAGAGCCGAATAGAACCGGACATCCCTTGATTCCCTCCAACACAAAGTACTTTTCCGTTATCCCCTTTATGCTCGGCGGCTTTTCTCCGGGGGAGCAGTCGACTGATAATCTGGTGATCAATACCTAAAGCACTTTCCTCTTGCACCGACTCAAATGCAACGTTGACGCCTAAGCCAGAAAAATGCAACTCACCGACATGTTCTCTTGCCTGTGCGGTACACAAACCTTGCTTAACACCAATAAAAGTGACCGTGTGATCAGCGCGAATCGCACCACCAAGCACAACACCTGTGTCTGCACTTAAACCTGAAGGAATATCGACAGCGATTACAGGGCAGTGTATTTGATTGATTTGCTCTATATAGCGCTGAATGTCTTGCCTTACCTTGCCACTTAAGCCTGTGCCGAGCATCGCATCTACAATAACATCCGCTTCAAGCAAAGCCGTATGCCAATCGTCCCAACTGCTGTTTTTACCATCCACGGATTGCCAATCTTCAAACGCTCTTAACGCATCTCCGGTCAAGGCTGTGGGATCACCCAGTTGAAATACGTTTACATTTAGCTGAGCTTGTTTTGCTATTGTGGCAAATACGTACCCATCCCCACCATTATTACCTTTACCGCAAACCACCAGCACATTTCTCGCGCGGGGATATAAATGAAGAAATCGCTCGTAAACCGCCATGCCTGCACGTAGCATGAGGCTGTACATAGAAACGCCGGCAATTTGAGCCGCAACGACTTCCCCATTCTTAACTTGTTCTGCGGTATAGAGCTTTAGAGCGTGATTAAAGTCCATTTAGACATTCTGTATTTGAAGGCACACAGAATAAGTATAGAAAAAAGCCAAGACAGTGCTTGGCTATACATCCCAGATGTTCGAGCGATTATGATTGAGAGATGATCGCTTCCGCTGTCGCGTCTTGGATAGATAGAAACAAGGAGTTTATTTTACCTGTTGGAGAGCGCATCGGGTTCAACGTAACATTCTGATACATAAACTCAGCTTGCTGGGTGACAGGACGTACATTACGGCAACAAAACAGATAAGGACGCTGACGCCAAGTAATAAAACTCCGACAACCTAAGTCATAAACAGGTTTGGTTTTTAGCTTGAACCATTCTTGTGGGATCTCCGGAAAAATATCGAAGATCGAACGCCCTATCGCTTCATGAGATTGTAAACCACTATGGTGGGTCATAAAGCCGTTCCACACTTGTACGTTGTAATCTTTATCAATCACTACAAGTCCCATATCGACATTCTGCACCATGTCGACCATCCAATGGAACTGTTCGAATTCTGCAGGCAAATTCAGCATTAGAAATCCTCCATCAAGTACGACAATTTATTGTCGAGCAACGGCAATGATTCATCGACAAACATAAACAGAAGATCACAACGGATCGAGGTGCCTTCAATGTTGTAGCTCACTTCAAATGTCATGGTACGGCTAAATGCCCCCGTCGTGGACTCTATAATGGAATCAATCGAAATATGCTGACCGAGTAATACTGGCGGGCTCTGGAAGAAACGCACTTCAGATTGCTCCCCTAGCCCATTTAGGAACGAGCCAACTAGGATGTTGGAAATATCCATCAACAGCTCAAGCTCTTCTAACTCTTCACTGTCTGCTGGTACCTTCATCAGCTTTTTTAAATCCGCAACGCTAGAGTCACTCAAAATGACAAGCGCTTCGCCTGCAATACCCTCCCCACAAAAGCCTTGGCACACACCTGAGACGTTATCGTAAGAGGCCAAATCGCGCAACGCCATATGGAGTTCACTCACTTCAAAAATGTTCACGTTTGGCAGCGGCAATTGCACGAACACATCGAAGTGACGCGCCAAGGCATCCGCCGCACGACCGATCGAGACGTTGGCGACTTCCATATAAATATCGCGACGACGCAATATTGGCAATTCAATGATAGTCGGCGTAATCACTTGAGGACGGGATTCAGGTTGAACCAGTTCTTTTAACGCTGACTTAAGCTCATCTTGTGCGATGGGCTTTTGAATAAACGCTTTTGCACCAAGTGCGAACACTCTCTCTTTTGCTTTCGGCTGTATATCACCAGAAACGACGACAACAGGGGTCTGTATTCCTAGTCGCTGCATGTTTTCTAACGTTTCGAAACCGTCCATCTCTGGCATGGTGAGGTCAAGAAACATCAGCTTAAATTCTTTCTGCGCGAGTTCTTCAAGCGCATTTTTGCCATGAATAGCAAATGTCACATCTGCATTCAATGTTGCAGGCAGGGCTCTCGCCATTTGCTTACGAGCTAAGGCTGAATCATCACAGATAAGTACAGGGAAAGACATTCAACCACCTTCAATTATTCAACACTCTGAGCAGAAGCTCACCAGATAGTTACCATATATAATACGAAAAAAGCAACGAGGAATTCATATTTATTAGTCGCTTATCGAGCGATACGCAATATGGTTGACTGAGTGAATATAGTAAACTGTTATTTATTTAATCCGCCGTATATTTATTTGCCCGAATAGCCAGACTGATCAAATAAAATCAACTTACTTTAGGCAGTGCGTAAGTCGTGTAGTAAGGGGAATTAATAAAAATGAAAAAGCACCCTGTAAAGGGTGCCTTATTATCTTAAAAAGAAGCAGTGACCTCTATGGCACACCATGGCCTTTAGAAGCAACCCAAACTCGGTACCATTGCTCGCGTGTCAAATCAAACTCCAATGCATTCACCGCTGCATGAACGCGCTCTATTTTACCCGAACCAATGATTGGAATTGGCTTCGATGGTAAACGACGTACCCAAGCGTAAATGACTTGATCAATACTGTCAGCACCCATTTCTTGACGAATCGCTTCTAATTCATTACGAACGCGAACTGCTTGTTCCGTTTCACCGGTAAAGATGCCCCCTCCGCCAAGACATGACCACGCCATTGGACGAGTTCGCTGCATCTGCATTTGGTCGAGTGTTCCATCGTGCGCCACGGCGAAGTTCAGTGGGCTGATTTCCACTTGGTTGGTGACTAATGGTTTGTTCAAACGAGATTGCAGCAATTCAAATTGGCGTGGCGTAAAGTTAGACACACCAAAATGTTTTACTTTGCCGACTTTATGCAACTCAGCAAACGCTTCTGCAACCTCATCTGCCTCCATCAAAGCATCAGGACGATGGATCAGCAGCACATCTATTTCATCCACGTTCAGACGCTCTAACGAATTATTCACCGATTGGTAAATGTGCGCTGCACTGGTGTCATAGTGATTGATTTTACGCTCTGGGGTTTTGTCACCACACAAGTTGATATCGCACTTAGTGACAATCTGAATTTGCGAACGAACACTCTTGTCTAATGCTAATGCTTCGCCAAATAACGTTTCACATTCGTAGTTTCCGTAAATGTCCGCGTGATCAACCGTTGTAATACCTAACTCAATATGTTGCTTGAGGAAAGATAAACGCTCTTGCGCACTCATCCCCCAATCAACTGCACGCCAATATCCTTGAACCAGTTCAGAAAATTCTGGGCCGTTCGGTGCAGTCACGATTTTTGCAACCATGGGTTTTCTCCTTTTCTTAATCTGCAACCATCCTAGTCTTGTTTTGAGGCTGTCTCAACAGGTAAACTTTCGCAATTCGAACTGGAGTACGAAATATGTCATTTGCGGAACGTTTAGCTACGTTAATTGGACAAGAAAGTATCAGCGGATTTGCACGTCGTGTCGACGTTTCTGAAGCATTGATCCGAAAATACTTAAGAGGCAGTGAACCGAGCTTAACAAAAGCCAACCAAATCGCGATGCGTGCGAATTGCTCATTAGAATGGTTAGCCACAGGTTGTGGCTATTTGTATCGCCAAGCAGAAGTCGTCGATATCGAGGCCTATAAAATTGCTTACCAACACGTAATGAATAATTCGATTTCACAGAGTGAAGAGGCGAAACATCGTAAGCTCATTGCAGGCTATCAATACCTAAGAACTCATAAAAAATCAGATGGATTCTTGGACGAATCGGCGATGGTGACCTTCCTTGCACTACACAACGAAACTAAAAGCGAATAATCTTTAGTTCAATCATTTCACCATCACTGAGCAACCTAACTTTGACTCTCGGTAAGGGAGAGTCAAACTCGTCTGCCAATCGCCAATCAAGGTGTCGCTCTGCATCTTGTGGATAGCGATTGATAAATAAGATCAGATCTTTATCAACCTGTGTCGGAGATTCCTCTTTTAACGCATTTACTACATCGAACTGTTCTTTTTCTATCACCATATTGCTCAGTACGAGCCCATCCTTTCTTAGATTTAAGATCAACTCACTGAGGGTTTGCGCTTGGTAATCGGTCAAAAAAGACAAATGTATTTCATCTTGTCGCAACGTAAGCTCACCATATAAGTGCTGCTGATAATACTTAAAGTCATCCAAGCAGTAAGCATTAACACCCGCTTGGGAATCACATTGATACCAATCTACACTCTGCTGTAACTTTTGTTGAAACTGAACAAGTGGCATATTAGACAACATTGCCAGCCACCAAACATTTTGCCCGTGGGCCTCCGATGAAAACAGTCCAGCGATGAATGTCGAACCGAGCAATAGAGAAACTGAAAATCCGTGCATGACGCTTTTTATTAACGTGAGTGAAGTGAGTATCTTTACGTCTATACTGTGACAGCGCAAGCACAAACATCAGATTTGACGCATTTAAAAGGCGCACATTTGCGTGCGCCTCAGCCTCGTAACTCAATCGTGAGTATGCGAATTGGGAAGTCTATAGATGCATCCCAAACAAACAACGAGGAATTTCTGTAGGGTTTGAATCCATCCAAATTGTGTGTGAAACCTCACATCCCTCCTATAAACAGTTATGTTGCGTTACATCTAAAGCATGGTTCATTTTGCTCAAAAAACAAGTTTTACCTATAAAAAAATATTGCATAAAATTAAACCAGCGGCCTAAGAGAGTTACGACTCAGTTGATGGATAAAAAATCAATAGTGGAAAGCTACATTGCACCTTTATTGATTAGGTCTAACCTCTGCGAGGCGTATAATTTCTTTCGTTCCTTCCACTGGCGTTTAGGAGAATCTATTAATGACCAAGCACGAGAGAATAGTGAAATCTGTATTAGCCCGCGTACCAAAAGATGTAATTAATCAGTTTGTCTCTCGAGGGGCAACGCCATTTTCCGTCCTGTTTATGGCCACTATCATCGGTACTTTGGCAGGTTTGGTCGGTACATACTTTCAAATCGCAGTGAACTTCGTCTCTGAAACTCGCACTGATTGGTTAAAGAGCGAAATTGGCAACGTGCTACCTCTTTGGCTGGCTGCCATTATAATCAGTGCAGTCCTTGCTTTTGTCGGCTACTACCTAGTACACCGCTTTGCCCCTGAAGCAGCCGGGTCAGGCATCCCAGAAATTGAAGGCGCGATGGATAACATTCGCCCAGTTCGTTGGTGGCGTGTCATTCCCGTAAAATTTTTCGGCGGTGTGGGAGCATTAGGCTCAGGCATGGTGCTTGGCCGTGAAGGCCCTACCGTTCAAATGGGTGGTGCTGTCTCTCGCATGGTCACCGATATCTTCCGAGTAAAGGATGACGATACGCGTCACTCACTACTGGCTTCTGGTGCCGCTGGGGGCTTAGCCGCTGCGTTTAACGCACCGCTCTCGGGCATTATGTTTGTGATTGAGGAGATGCGTCCTCAGTTCCGTTACTCATTAATATCAATTCACGCGGTGATCATTTCTTCCATCATGGCGACTATCGTTTTCCGTGCAATCAATGGCCAAAGTGCGGAAATCACCATGCCGCAATACCAATCACCAGAGCTTCAATCACTATGGCTATTCCTGCTGCTTGGCTCTCTATTTGGTGTATTTGGCGTTCTATTTAACAAACTGATCACCGTTGCTCAAGACAGCTTTGTCGCACTACACAAAAATGATCGTAAGCGTTATTTACTCACTGGTGCAACCCTCGGGGGCGTGTTTGGCTTGCTACTGCTTTACCTTCCTCAACTAACCGGGGGCGGTATCGCTCTCATCCCTGATATCACCAATGGCAATTACTCCATTTCTCTATTGGTGCTACTGTTTGTTGGGCGTGTGGTCACTACCCTACTTTGCTTTGGCTCTGGTGCACCTGGTGGCATTTTCGCGCCAATGTTGGCATTAGGTACTCTATTTGGTTACGCATTTGGTGCAAGTGCTGATGTTTTGCTACCCTCCCTTGCCATCGATCCCGGTGTGTTTGCGATTGCAGGTATGGGGGCGTTATTTGCCGCAACCGTACGTGCCCCAATCACTGGTATTCTGCTCGTGATTGAGATGACCAATAACTACTACCTAATTTTGCCACTCATTATTACCTGCTTGGGCGCGGTCATTGTGGCACAGTTACTTGGTGGACAACCGATTTACAGTCAACTACTGCAACGTACGCTTAAAAATGAAAAATTACGCCAGCAAGATCTCCCTGATAATAAGGCTTAAGTTAATAGTGGCACCAAATTATCTTTGATAAATAAAGCCAGTTTGGTGCTAGTTAGCGTAATTTTTTGCATCACCCTACAAATATTCGCCATCAACCTCACAAAATTCCCATTCCCTGATATTTACCGATATAGAATAAGGGTAACCATTCATTAATCTTGCTAGTATTCTGCCCATTATAGAGTAATCCACCCAAATACTGTAGATTGGCATTGAGCAACGACTTTGGGTCAGCATCGAGCAGTAGAAATTCGGAGTAGGTTTGAACTGGAAAAGACTTGTGCAATTTTATAGTGTCCCGCCATCTCAAGCGGCGTTGGCACTGGGCATGATAGGACTTGGCCAAGCATGGGCACTTTATATTCCTGAAGTTGGTGAGCCAATAAGACCGTTTCTCGCAGCCATTGGAGCGATTCTTCTTGCCCCAGTTCTGATCAAATACGCGACCAATCCTCGCCTATTTTTAGCTGATATCCGCCATCCTTTAAGTGGTAGTTTAATGGCTCCAATGAGTATGGCCTTGCTGGTTTTGTGTGACTACCTTGCCGCCGTTGCCCCTATTATTGCGTACCCATTGTGGTTTGTAGCGATACTGCTCCATTTTACGATGATGATGCTGTTCTTCGGCTTCCAGATCGTGAACTTTAAGATGTCGAACATTGTGCCAAGTTGGTTTTTATATCCGGTAGGATTAATCAGCAGCTCGCTGGCGGGTTCTCAGTTCGGCCATAATGTGTTTTCTGAAACCCTAGCGATGATGTGTATTGGCATCTACTTCTTTATGCTGCCACTCGTTTTGTATCGTTTGGTGTTCTTTGGCTCTTTACCTCGCAAAGCACGCCCGACTCTGGCGATCATGGCGGCTCCAGTGAACTTATCTCTCGCCGCCTATTTGGTTAACTTTGGCGAACCAGACCCAATTTTGACGGGCGCACTAGCTGGCATTGCGATTACGATGACGCTGCTGATTTACTTGTGTTATTTCCGATTACTACGTCTCAACTTCCAGCCTTCTATCGCGGCGGTTACCTTTCCATCCGTGATCAGTGCGATTGCCATGCATCGTTTAACCTCGTTCTTTTCGGAGTCTCACCCACATTGGCATTGGCTGCATGACTTTGGCTTTTTGGAGCTAAGTATTGCAACGATCTTGGTGGTGTGGGTATCGGTTGGTTACGTGAAAATGTATTGGCCAGAAATCGTTCATACACCCTCAAAACAAACCTAAAAAAAGGGGCCGTAAATGAGGCCCCTTTGGTATCCAAATAAAGTTGATTTCCCGGTAAATCTGGCTCTATTCGAAGAACTTGGTTTTATCCGATAAATTTAGCCATGAAGTTACTAATGTTGGTCATGCTTGATGCTGCCATCACCATTACAATCACAATACCTGTCAGCATCAGATAGGCTGGATGCTTGTAGTCACCAACAATGTCTTTTCTGCGCGTTGCCACCAACACCATGCCCAATACGATGGGTAGAATAATGCTATTAACAAGACCTGCTAGCATCAGAAGAAGAATTGGCATATCCATTATTACTGTGCCAAGCGACGTAATGATAATAAAGCCGACACACCATGCTTTTTCATTACGAGCGACGATTGGGAATAGTGTTTTAATTAGAGAAATTGCCATGTACGAGTTACCCACTACTGAGGTAATCGATGCGACGAACAACACTAAGCCAAAGATAAAATAGCCCACATCACCAGCCCCTTGACGGAAGGCATCTGCTGCTGGGTTCGATGAATCTAGCGTTGCACCTGTTGCGATGACGCCAAACACCGCCAAGAAAAGTAAGATTCGAATCACAATCGCAATGGAGATACCAGCCCATGCTGCGGTTTTAATGGCTGGGATATTCTCTTTACCTTGCAAGCCAATATCGACCAAACGCTGCGCACCTGTGTAGTAGCCACCGACAGCACCACCAACAATCGTCAGTGTTGGAAGCAGCAGGCTACCAATGTCCGTTGGCATCACAGCAGCACTTAGGGTTTCACCCATTGGTGGTAAGCTTGTCATCGCAACGTAAGCGATCAAGATGATCATAAACAAACCAAGGTAACGAGCCATTTGGTCCATGCGCTTTGACGCGTTGTGCACCACAAACAATAAACAGCCAACAACGCCCGTGAACATTGCGCCCCATGTGGTGTCGACACCAGTTAGCACGTTAATACCAAGAGCTGAGCCACTTACGTTACCAAAGTTAAACGCGACCGCACCAAACGCGAGTAGAATACCAACAGCATAACCCATACCCGGCGCGACTTTATTGGCGATATCTTGAATACGCATACCTGATACACCAACGATACGCCATAAGTTCATCACAATGCCAAACGTGATAAACATCGATGCGAACACTGGGAATGCCATGTCAATTTTGTAGATATTGGTGAAAACCGCCGTTTGGGTCAAAAAGCCCGGACCTACTGAGGTCGTCGCCATCAAGAATGCAACGCTTAGGATAGCTTTCTTTTGCCAGCTATTTTCAGATGCTTGAGTAGAAGCGGGAGTTACCGAATTGATGGTAGTTTGTGTGGTCATGCCAAGTCTCAATTTTGTTGTCTTTCTATTATTAAAAAAAGAAAGACAACTGACCGAGATCAGCTGAATTTGAGGGGTTACATGGTGAAAACAGATAGGTTTAACACCTCGCAACCGTTTTCTGGGCGCGGATATTAAAGAGATATTATGTAAGTGTCAATACAGAGTTCGATAAATGATTTTTGTCGTATCCAGTTTAATTTGTCATTTAATTTCAAATAGATAAAAAGAGGATGACAATTGTCATCCTCTTAGAAATTTACTTTTCAGCTCCACACAAGCCGCAATGATTAACGCAAGCCGTGTAAAAACTCGGCACGAGTGGCAGGGTTACTCTTAAAGATGCCACCTAACGCCGTCGTAGTCGTTTCACTGGTTGCATCCATCACGCCACGTGATTTCACGCAATAATGAGTGGCATCAATCGTTACCGCTACATCATCCGATTCTAATAACGTTTGAAGTGCGACTAAGATTTGCTGAGTCATGCGTTCTTGTACTTGAGGGCGCTGTGCGAAGAAACGTACGATACGGTTGATTTTTGATAGACCAATGATTTTACCACGCGGAATGTAAGCGACTGCCGCTTTACCATCAATGGTCACAAGGTGGTGTTCACAAGTACTGGTTACGGTGATGTCTTTCACACGAACCATCTCACTGACATTCATCTTGTTCTCGATCACGGTGATTTTAGGAAAGTTCGCGTAATCCAGACCAGAGAAGATCTCATCAACGTACATTTTCGCGATGCGGTGCGGCGTTTCTTCTAAGCTATCGTCGGTAAGGTCAAGTTGAAGGAGGCCTAAGATCTCACGCATGTGGTATTCGATCTTTTCCTTCTTTTCTTCACGGCTTACGCTATTAGGACGCATTGGCGTTTCCAAACCACGTTGCTCTAGCGCTTCTTTTACTAATTTTGCTGACTCGCTAAGACCCGACATTCCACTTCCTCTTTTGTTACTGCTGCTAAACGCCCTAAAATTTAATTCAAATTTCATTCACGCGACTAGCTTTACGCTGCCCAGTTTCGTGTCTGACAATAAGGTGCATAACAGGAGGTTACTGAGCTGATTATGTTGAGTTCCGCAGGTGATTTACCCCTTTCGGATGGCTGACAAGGATACTTGGATTTTTGAATAATTACACCCATATTTTATCGGTGGACATTCTTACTCGATCGGCTTTTTATGGTAGAGTTGCCACAAAACAAAAGAACACAGGATTTTCTCAATGGGCTGCTGCGACGCACCTGGCTTGATGCCAATTGAAGACGCGATGGATAAGATGCTATCGCGAATCAAACCTATCCAAACCACGCTTGCTCTACCCCTTGCTGACGCACTCGGTTTTGTACTGGCTGAAGACATTCTTTCTCCAATCCATGTACCGCCTTTCGATAACTCAGCAATGGACGGTTATGCTATCCGCATTCAAGATCTTGAGTTATCTTCGGTGTTGCCACTGGCGGGTAAATCTTTTGCAGGTCAACCGTTTGATAGTGAATGGCCGCAAGGCACTTGTGTTCGCATCATGACTGGCGCAAAAATCCCACAAGGGTGCGACGCGGTTATCATGCAAGAAAACACGGAAGTGACGGATGCTGGCATCCAGTTCAATCAGACTGACGTGAAGCCACAAAACAACATTCGCCCAACAGGTGATGACATCAAGCAAGGCGATATCGTCTTGGCCAAAGGCACACGTTTAACGCCTCGTGATATTCCCATGATCGCCTCTCTTGGCGTAAGCCATGTGATTGTGGTTCGTAAACCAAAGGTGGCGTTCTTCTCTACGGGTGATGAACTGAAATCATTGGGAGAGCCTCTGGAAGAAGGACAAATCTACGACAGCAACCGCTACGGCATTAAGCCACTTATCGAAAACTTCGGTTGTGAAGCGATTGATCTTGGTATCATCCCTGACTGCCCTGAAACACTCAAAGCGACATTCGAACAGGCTCAAACACTGGCAGACGTTGTGGTCACTTCTGGCGGCGTGAGTGTCGGTGAAGCGGATTACACCAAAGACATCTTAGAAGAGCTTGGTGAAATCGGTTTCTGGAAACTGGCGATCAAACCAGGTAAACCCTTTGCTTTCGGTAAGTTGAGTACAGCTTGGTTCTGCGGCCTTCCAGGTAACCCAGTTTCTGCCGTGCTGACCATGTATGTTCTCGTTCAACCTATGCTGGCAAAATTAGCAGGCCATACTGAGTGGAAAGCCCCGGAATCGATTCCTGCTATCACCAAAACTGCATTTAAGAAATCACCAGGTCGTACCGATTATCAACGTGGTGTCTACACACTTGAAGACGGTAAATTTGTGGTAGAAACCACTGGTAACCAAAGCTCGGGCGCATTCCGCTCAATGAGCTTGGCAAACTGTTTTGTTGTGTTGGAGCGAGAGCGCGGCAGCGTTGACGTTGGCGAAACGGTTCAAATTCAGCTGTTCAACTCAACCCTATACTAGGAAGCTGCTGTGGATATTCTTTCCGATCAGGAAATGCTACGTTACAACCGTCAGATCATTTTGCGCCAGTTCGATTTTGACGGCCAAGAAGCGCTAAAACAGAGTTCGGTTTTGATCCTTGGTGCTGGTGGTTTGGGATGTGCTTCTAGCCAATACTTAGCCACCGCTGGTGTGGGCCAAATCACGCTGATTGATGATGATATTGTTGAGCTGTCGAACTTGCAGCGCCAGGTACTCCATCACGATGCCGATATTGGTCGCAAGAAAGTCGAATCAGCCGCAGATGCGCTACGAGAGCTTAACCCTCACATTACGATAAAGACCATTGCTAAGCGTCTTGATGATGCCGAACTGCAATCATTGATTGAGCAACACACGATCGTCGTTGATGCTTCTGATAACGTCGATACTCGCAATCAACTTAACCGCTTATGCTTTGCGACGAAAACGCCACTAATTTCCGGCGCTGCCATTCGTATGGAGGGGCAAGTGTGTGTATTCACTTACGATGACCCTACCCAACCATGCTACCAATGCTTAAGTGCTCTGTTTGGTAGTGGTGCCTTAAGCTGTGTGGAGGCAGGCGTGATGGCACCAGTGGTTGGTATTGTGGGCGCGGTACAAGCGATGGAAACCATCAAGGTTATCGCCAACTATGGCCAACCGAAAAAAGGCAAGATCTTGATTCTGGATGCGTTAAGTATGTCTTGGCGTGAAATGAATTTGATGAAGATGCCGAATTGTCCAGTGTGTCATTCCTAATTAACGCTCGAACTTAAGGCTTCACACAAGTGAACACTTAACGTTATTAAATAAAAATCCCAACCTCAATTGGTTGGGATTTTTTCTTGCGACTTAATCGTAAGCGTATTGACCATGACGGCTAGAGATACCCATTATCTAACGTTAAACTAGGAAACGTCTGGCTCTTAAACATATAGTCCATCGTATCGCTAAACAGCATTGTCACTCTCAGCGCTTGATGTTGAATAAACAGCACTAAAAAAGATGTTTAGATAGCCTAAGCCCTGTATTACCCTAAAATCATATCGTTCTTTTTGAACATACTAATTTTTTGTTGTAAAACATATATATTGCCAATGTATGGAACTCGACCTTGGACAACCCAAAAACCTATATTTTAGTTTTTTTAGGTACAGTAATTGTGCTTGCTTTTATCCTTTTGCTTACCTCCTCGAACGTTCAAACTCATACCGTATCTGCGAGGGTAATAAGTAATACCCTTACACAATCGCTCGATGGGCAAAGACGCTATCTAACCATTGAGTCCGAAAATATCGGTCAACAACGAGTGTCGGTTCCAACTTCTATCACGTGTCCTGAGGGCTCAATGGCGACCTTTAGTCAAACGACAGATTCTCGCCTCAAGCAGCCGCTCACGTTTTTAAAATGCGAATGACCCACCCAATTTATCCGTTAACCATTTTATACCTTATTAAGGAAGGAGTTAGCTATGCCAGCGTTAATTAACGTCCATGAACTGAAAGGCCTGCTCGGTCAGCCTAATGTAAAACTCCTTGATGCTAGTATTACCTTCCAGATCCCTTCTGAAAGCGAAAAAATCAAAGATAAATGGATCCCAGGCACCCTACGTTTTGATTACGACAACGACTTTTGCCTACCTAACTCCAATCTGCCCCACATGATGCCGACGGAACAAGGCTTTAATAGCAGTGCTCAACAACTTGGATTGAATAACGAAGATTTGATCGTGGTATACGACAATTCCGGTACTCTGGCTGCACCTCGTGCATGGTGGATGTTCAAAGCGATGGGACATAACAATGTGAGAGTGCTCAACGGAGGGTTACCAGCATGGATAGCCGCTGGATTTCCTATTGTCGATAAGTTGGAACAACCGCACCAGGTAGGTGGCTTCTCGGGACGCTTATCTGATACCGCATTTCTCGATGCTCAATCCGTATTGGCTCACTCTAAAAACCGAAGTGCCAATATTGTTGATGCCAGATCGAAAGCCCGCTTTTTCGGTGAGGTGCCTGAGCCTAGAGAAGGTCTACGCAGTGGGCATATTCCTCATGCGGTGTGCTTGCCATTTCAAGAGTTGTTAACCAACAACCACATTAAGCCAACATCAGAGTTACAGCCGATCGTGAGTGCATTACCCATTGATAAAGGGCAGCCGACTATTTTCAGCTGTGGCTCTGGTGTCACGGCTTGTATCGTTTTGCTTGCGGCTTATGTGTGCGGCTACCACAACCTGTCTGTCTACGATGGCTCATGGACAGAATGGGGGGCGGATACTTCATTACCCCTTGAATGCTAGCAGCAAAAATAAAGCCGTCGTGGTATGCGACGGCTTAACTTAGTGAATGTTACTCGCTACTTCTGCATTTCTTGGTACATCACTTCAACCAACTCCCCTTTCGGATCGCCTGAAAGTTCCCAAGTAAATATTCCGCCTAGGTTCGCTTGCTTTGCCCAATCGGCTTTCGCTTTGATGAAAACGTCTGCGCCCATGCCCCACTAGCTGCGATCCGTCACATGCAAGTCGGTGGTGTGTCCGGCTTCTTGGCCCCAGCCTCCTAGGAAGTCATACGTCATGGCAAACATATTGGTTAAGTAGGGCTGAGCCGCTTTCCAATCGATGCCTGCGGCTTTTGGACCAACACCCACCGCAGTCGATAACTCGTACTCTCGCTTGATTTGTTTAGCCAGCACATCTAAGTCACCACGTAAGGTTTTTACTAGGTAAGTAAACGCATCACGTTCTAGCACCTTTTGCTCATCAGAAAGCTTGGTATCCGGGTTCCAAGGCGACGTAGTTAAACCGCCACCACCCGGGTATTCCCAATCCAAATCTATGCCATCAAAGAAATCTTACTTTGCAATCAACTCGACAGCCGTTTTAGACAACTGATCCATTGCTTGCTGGTTTTTAGCCATCGCGTGGAAAGGTTCGGACATCGTCCAACCACCAAACGACGGGAGAATTTTCAGATCAGGGTGTTGCTTCTTCAGTTCGGCTAATTGTGCGAAATGTCCCTTGTATGGCACGTCCACAGAAACCGGCCCAAAGTTTTTTTCAAGTGCCGCCTCGGCATCGACCAAAATCGCCGTATACGGTTCTTTACCTTCACAGTGCTTTGCAACGAGCTTTTGAATATTTTCCGAGGCACCAGTGTGAGGACCACACATACTTAAAAATGCGTAGATAATGTGAGTCAGGCTATCAGCCGAAATGTCTTTGACCGTGTAGGGGTTGTCTGCATTTACGTACTACCAATCGGCAAAATAGCCTGCCACGACTTTTTGCTCAGCTTCTGCAATAGCGGCAGCCCCGTAAATAATGCAGCTGCGAGAAGTGTCTTTTTCATCATTTCCTCCAGAGTAATCAACTACAAATTACCCCTGAGGATTATTTTTAACTTGGAAAAGAAATTAGGCTGTGGGTCATTTATAAATCCTCACAGCCAAATTACACTAGTTGTATATTATTTGTGCTACACCTCTGATGTACTGTTGCCGTGCATCTGCTCATCCAAGTTAAGAACCGTCAGTGCGTTACTCACACTGGTTGCAATCACATCGATGGCTCCGGTTCTTAAAGCACCAAGTAGCGCCAATGGTTTACTGTTTTCTGCCGCAATCGCAATAACTTCTGCAATTGGTCGAAATTCTTCAATGCCTAAGCCGATGACTCGGTCACTCATCACTGTGTTTGCAACGTTACCGTGAATATCAAAGAAGTCGTAGCCTGCGAAGTCTCCTACCACCCCTTGCATCAAACGTGATTGCACGACTTCATCTGGTGTAAACCAACCCAAGTCGACCATGTAACTGTTTTCGCTCATGTCACCGATACCAACGAGTGCCACGTCAGCTTTACGTGCTAAGTCGAGCGTTTGTTTTACCGTCGCGTTTTGCATAAATGCAATTTTCTGCTCTCGATTCTCTGCATAAGCGGGGGCGTATAAGGTTTCAGAGGTACCGCCGTATTTCTTCGCGAACTGTCGGCAAATGTGGTCAGCATTAAACATACCGCCACGAGGATGAATACCACCAATGCCACAGACAAACTTACAGTCACGCGGGGTAATTACACCAATATGGTGAGCGACAGAAGAGACATTACGCCCTTGCCCAACCGTGACTACCATGCCGTTTTTCAGCGTGCTGGTTAGGTAATTAGAAACCAAACCCGAAACCTGTAAACGCTGCGCTTCTTCATTGGGTTGATCTAAAGCGACCAAAGCGCGTTTAACACCAAAGCGTTCAATCAAACGCTGCTCAATCTTGGCGCTGAATACTGGGTGGTATTTTACTGTAATTTCTACAATGCCTTCATCTCGTGCTTGCTTCAGCATTCGGCCTACTTTGGCTCGTGAAATTGCAAATTTTTTCGATATCTCTTCCTGAGTCGCACCATCTTGGTAGTAGGCAACGGAGATCTCCGTTAACAAATCCGTATTTTCAACGGAGATATCTTGATTAGAACTGCTCATGTTTACTCTCACCGTTTAGTGGATTGGCATTATATGCAATAAGTGAGCATCTGCTCATTGACTTAGCATATGTTAGCCGACAATGTATGCGCTACATTTGCTCACCGCAATAACTTTTTCTCAGTTGCATTTTTTCATTTAAGAAAGCGTGTTCAAGCCTTGAGCAATAAGGGCAAACGTTTATACCGGTCTCCTTCTGAACTCGCAGTAAAAAAACGTTGATGAACGTCACTATACTTCGCTTTCACCGATTGACTTTCGACATGGATAGGATAAATATGAACACATCATTTACTCAACTATCGAGCAAATGCTCGCAACAATTGTTCGATAACGAAATTTTCCGTAGTTGGCTGAGCAGATGCCTCGTCCATTATGATGAGACGATTCGCCGACACGCTTGCAAATGCACAAGCTGTGGTGCTGAACCCACACTTAAGCCCATTTATATAGGATGACCGATTATGAGCAACAAGTTAGCGCAACTTCGTAAACTAACGACTGTAGTAGCGGACACTGGTGAGATTGACGCAATCAAAAAATACCAACCAGAAGATGCAACAACGAACCCATCTCTTATCCTGAAAGCAGCTCAAATCGAAGAGTACGCACCTCTGATCGATGCTTCAATTGAATACGCAAAATCGCAAAGCAATGATAAAAGTCAACAAGTACAAGACACTTGTGACATGCTTGCGGTAAACATCGGTAAAGAAATCCTAAAAACGATTCCAGGTCGTATCTCTACAGAAGTAGATGCTCGTTTGTCTTACGACATGGAAGGCAGCGTAGCGAAAGCACGCCAGTTAGTGAAAATGTACAACGATGCGGGCATCACTAACGATCGTATCCTTATCAAGCTGGCTTCTACATGGGAAGGCATCCGCGCTGCTGAGATCCTAGAAAAAGAAGGCATCAACTGTAACCTAACCCTTCTATTCTCTTTCGCTCAGGCTCGTGCTTGTGCAGAAGCTGGTGTATTCCTAATCTCGCCATTCGTAGGCCGCATTATGGACTGGTACAAAGCGAAAGAAGGTCGTGATTTCGAAGCTCAAGAAGATCCTGGTGTTCTATCTGTGACAAGCATCTACAACTACTACAAAGAATACGGCTACAAAACCGTAGTAATGGGTGCAAGCTTCCGTAACATCGGCGAGATCCTTGAACTTGCAGGCTGTGACCGTCTAACTATCGCTCCAGCTCTACTTGCTGAACTAGAAGCCGCTGAAGGTGAAGTCGTTGAGAAACTCGTTGACTCTAACGGTGCGAAAGAGCGTCCTGCAGCGATGACTCATGCTGAGTTCCTATGGGATCACAACCAAGACCCAATGGCGGTTGAGAAGCTGGCTGAAGGTATCCGTAACTTCGCAGTAGACCAAGGCAAACTTGAAGCAATGATCGAAGCTAAGCTTTAATTGCTTACCAAAAGCGAGTAGCCAGTCTACTCGCTTTTAGCATCAGCGTTTTATTCAAAAAATTCTATTTGAACTTGTTCCGACGAGTTCCCTCTATTTAAATCAAATATCGAGAAGTAACTACTATGGATCGCTCTCTTCTTACACGAAAGTACCTTGCAAATGCAATCCGTGCACTAAGCATGGACGGTGTTCAACAAGCTAACTCTGGCCACCCAGGCGCCCCTATGGGTATGGCTGATATCGCTGAAGTTCTTTGGCGTTCTCACCTAAACCACAACCCTGCTAACCCAGAGTGGGCAGACCGAGACCGTTTCGTACTGTCTAACGGCCACGGCTCTATGCTGATTTACTCTCTACTGCACCTGAGCGGTTACGAGCTGTCTATCGATGATCTTAAGAACTTCCGTCAGCTTC
>NZ_LIXM01000038.1 GCF_002608565.1 Vibrio sp. PID17_43 | reverse complement strand
TTGGACCCACCTGATTTCCATGCCGAACTCAGAAGTGAAACGAAATAGCGCCGATGGTAGTGTGGGGCTTCCCCATGTGAGAGTAGGACATCGCCAGGCTTTTAATTTAAAAATCCAGTTTCAACAACGGGATTTTTAGTCCTTAGGACGAAAGCAATATGCTGATATGGCTCAGTCGGTAGAGCGCATCCTTGGTAAGGATGAGGTCCCCAGTTCGATTCTGGGTATCAGCACCATTTACCGATTTGCTTTGTATTCTTGAAAAGAATATAAAGCAAAACGAACAAAATTTTACTTGGCGACCATAGCATTTTGGACCCACCTGATTCCATGCCGAACTCAGAAGTGAAACGAAATAGCGCCGATGGTAGTGTGGGGCTTCCCCATGTGAGAGTAGGACATCGCCAGGTTCTTATTAGACTTAATTGTCTGACCAATGCGGAGCGGTAGTTCAGTTGGTTAGAATACCGGCCTGTCACGCCGGGGGTCGCGGGTTCGAGTCCCGTCCGCTCCGCCACTTATTCAGAAAAAGCCCTAGCAGAAATGCTAGGGCTTTTTCGTATATAAAGGAATTTGGTCTGCGATCAACGAGTCCCGCTTGCCTGCAAGCCCAGTCGCTCCATCACTTATTCAGACAAAACCCTAAACTGCGCCTCCCGGAAGAAATGTTAGGGCTTTTTACATCTGTGCTTCTTGCTCTAATCGATTGTTCTTTTGCAATTCTTTAATCACTTACTCACGGACGGTATTACTTCTGTGCATTCATCGGCTTTTTATAAGCAAATGATGAGTCTATATCTTTGACATTCACGATGAGAAAACGATGTTTGCTTTACTCTTATTTACCTGTGGGACTACCCTAATAAGAATTCCCATAGGAGCGCAGTCTAATATTGCAGAAATTACAGAGTGAAGCGCTAAAAGTATTGTTTGAAAACCTGTCTTACAACGGTGGCTTTGCGGTGATAAATCCTGCGACAGAGCAGGATCTAATACGTTTAAAGACAAGCGCCTTAGAAGATATAGACACTCAGCTTGTAGCGTGTAAGCATGCTCAAGTTGAATGGTTCGCAGGCGTAGCTAAACGTGCTTATGGTGAGGTTATCCCATGCTCCCATGAAACGACGACTCTCCACTATTAAATAGCCTGTAGGCGTGTGTGCGGCGATTAAACCGTGGAATTTCCCTATTGCAATGCTCACCAGAAAAGCGGCTCCTGCATTGGTTGCGGGTTGTGGCATGGTTATCAAGCCTTCAGAGTTAACATCATTGACCGGCTCTAGCTGTGGTTGAGTTCGCCCATCAAGCTGGTAACCCTAAAGCACCTTATCTATGGTCGTTCCTGAACAAGCTGCGGAGTTTGGTTTCGTGCTCAGTACAGATCCTAGGATCAAGAAAATTTCATTTACAGGTTTGACTCGTGTCGGCAAGATTTTGATGAGGCAGGCAAGCGATACAGTAAAAGCGGTCTCAATGGAGTTCGGTGGGAATGCACATTTATTGTTTTTGAAGATGCCGACTTAGATGCGGCAGCTAATGGGCTGATTGCTTCTAAGTTTCGCAATGCTGGCCAGACTTGCATTTGTACCAATCGTTTATATGTACATAAGAATGTGAAAGAGGTATTTGTCGCGAAGCTCCTTAACAAAGTGGCTAAGTTGAAATTCTCTAATGGTGTCGCTACCGACTCTACTCTTGGCCCTGTGATTACAATGGCGGCTAAGCGTCGCTTAGAGGCTGTGTTCGTTCAATCGCCATAAGAGGGGGGGGTAAGTTGCTTAATTAGTCTAAGAAGCGTTCTGGGCGCTTTGTAGAGCCTGTTGTCTTAGGCCATGCAGAGCAAAGTATTGCTATTGTCCAACAAGAGCGGTTTGGCCCAGTATTGCCTATTGTTACTTTTGAATATGATGAACAAGTACTCATGATGGCTAATGGCACAGAGTATGGTTTAGCTTGTTATTTCTATACAGACAGCTTGCAACGTATTGTCACGTTTAACGAAGGTTTGGAGTATGGAATGGTTGGTGTCAATGAAGGGCTTATTTCAACAGAAGTCGCACCTTTGGCGCACCAAAGAATCCGGCGTCGGTCGTGAAGGGGCTAAGCAGGAGATAGGTGAAGACTTAGAGACAAAATATGTTTGTCTTGGTGGTTTAAGCTGACGACTTGCTTATCTGAATTGGGATAAAACGAGAAAGCGAGGTTTTGAGCCTGGCTTTTTGAATTAGAATAAAATAATCAGTTGATTCCAAATGCAAAAAAGCCGCATCAATGATGCGGCTTCTTTTTATTTGGCTCCTCCTGCTGGGCTCGAACCAGCGACCTGCGGATTAACAGTCCGTCGCTCTACCAACTGAGCTAAGGAGGAACAAATTTTATTAGTGGTGCCGACTACCGGAATCGAACTGGTGACCTACTGATTACAAGTCAGTTGCTCTACCTACTGAGCTAAGTCGGCACATTTTCGTTAATAAGTAATCGACTTATTAACTGAAAGTGGCTCCTCCTGCTGGGCTCGAACCAGCGACCTGCGGATTAACAGTCCGTCGCTCTACCAACTGAGCTAAGGAGGAATTGTCTTGAAAAAGAATAAATGGTGCCGACTACCGGAATCGAACTGGTGACCTACTGATTACAAGTCAGTTGCTCTACCTACTGAGCTAAGTCGGCACACTGTATTCTATTTTGTCGTTCGTACTAAGCACCAACAACTAGAAATTTTGGTGCCCGGAGGCGGAATCGAACCACCGACACGAGGATTTTCAATCCTCTGCTCTACCGACTGAGCTATCCGGGCGACGAGGTGTATTAAAAGGTTTTTCGCCTTTGAGGTCAACAACAAAATGCAAAAAAAATATCGTTTGCTGTTTTTGTGTTCGTAATGGCTTGTTTTCGAACATTTCAGCTTGATAGTAACGGTTTCATGGGCGTTAACAGTTATTGTAAATCCAGTCTTTTACACGAATGTGCGTAAAAAAAGTAAAGCACGCCTATAAAAAGCGTGCTTTAAAACGGGTGTTCTGATGAAAACAAACGGCATTAGTGGACTTTTAACGACGGATTGTAAATTTATTTACCCAACTGCCGAGCTGATCGGCTAAACGAGATAGCCCAAGCGTGCTAGTTTGGCTCTGTGCAACCACATCATTTAACTGTGTACTACTTTCTTCAATTAGGTTAATACGGTGAGCAATGTCGTTACTCACATCTGTTTGTTCACCCGATGCACTGGCAATTTGTTGACTCATTAAGCTGATCGACTCAAGGGCATGCACGATTTGCTCAAGCGCTTGAGAGGCTGTGCGAGATTCCTCAACCGTGCTTTGACTGGTGGCGGCACACAGCTCCATCGTTTGGATGGCATTGCGTGAGCCTGTTTGCAAATTAATGATCATTTCTTGGATTTCTTTCGTGCTGGCTTGAGTGCGGCCCGCCAGATTGCGAACTTCATCAGCCACTACGGCAAATCCACGTCCTTGTTCACCCGCTCTGGCCGCCTCAATGGCCGCATTGAGTGCTAACAAATTGGTCTGTTCTGCAATATCACCAATCACATCCAGGACTTTAACAATAGCATTGACGTCTTTATCTAAGGCGGACACCACTTGGCTTGCGGTCGTTAATTGAGCGGCTAAACCTTCAATGTTGTCTACCGTGCTGTTGATCAATTGCTGTGTTTGTTGACTTTGCTGATCGGCTTGCTCTGTGTTGTGCGCGGTTTCATTGGCTGAGTCGGCAACATTGCTGGCCGATGAGGCCATTTCCGTCATGGCGGTGGCGATCATCGCTGTTGATTGCTGTTGAGAGGCGGTGAGATCAACGATGGTTTCTGTTCGTGTTTCAACTGCTTGCAGTTCCTCTCGCAAGGCATGCATTGATGTTTCCATTTTTTCAATCAATTCGGCGAGTGAAAAGTTCATATCTTGAACCGCTTCGTAGATGCTGCCTCTCACGGGCATTTTGGCAAAGTCGGTCTTAATATTGCCATGCACCACATCTTGAATGGCATTTCGTACTTCTTGTGGCTCACCACCAAGTAGGGCAAGCATGCGTCGAATAGCAATGATAAGGATGGTAAAGATCCCCGCGGCAATCAGAATACATAGAGCAAGTTGCCATTGAGCCGTTAACCAGAAGCGTTGATCCACCTCATTGGAGTTGATCCCCGTACCGACAACCCAGCCCCACGTTGGGGTTTTTTGTGCGATCGAAACAATATCGACGATATCCCCATCAGGTCCTTTTGATGTCCAGTGATATTCGGCAATACCATTTGGATTTTTTGCCGTCGCATTTAAGAGGATTTGCGCCACACTTTGACCGCTACCATCTTTGAAATCATGAAAGCTCGTGCCATGCAATTGAGGGTCTAATGGCGCGGCGACAAAATCCATATTTTCGTCAGCCACATAAACGTATTCGTTGTCTTTGTATATGTTATTTTGCATCAATTGCATTGCGAATGACTTGGCATCTTCAGTGGACAACTTGCCTTCATTTGCCATTTTTTCAACGGTGGTTAACATGCTATAAGCACTGCGAAAATGCTCAGTAATTCGAGCTTTGTTATCCAGATCACTGGCGTATCTTAGTGTCCATAGCCCAGATAAGGTGAGAGCAATAAGGGCGATTAATATGATGGCCGATAATAGGTACGCTTGTTTTTCTAATTTCATAGATCACTCGCAAGACTAAATAGAGTCTGATGGGTTAAAATTGCACATGCAAAAAATAACTTATAATAATGTAAATAAAGCTTACATCTACAATTGAGTTTTGATTCTTTGATAATGCTTAAGTTTTTACAAAGAATGGGCAATCAGTTGGTGAGTAAATGAATAGTAAGAATGAAATTTTCTTCTAAATTATGATTCATGATTAATGAATTGAAGCGTAAGGGAGAAAAGATAAGTCGGTGAGGTTTGAGTCAATTTGACATATAAAAAAAAAGCCAAGTCCGAAGACTTGGCTTTCTAAAGTGGCTCCTCCTGCTGGGCTCGAACCAGCGACCTGCGGATTAACAGTCCGTCGCTCTACCAACTGAGCTAAGGAGGAACTATTCTGTTTGTGTCTTGCTAAACAAGCGCACCAAAAATGGTGCCTCGAGGCGGAATCGAACCACCGACACGAGGATTTTCAATCCTCTGCTCTACCGACTGAGCTATCGAGGCAAAAGAATGGTGCCGACTACCGGAATCGAACTGGTGACCTACTGATTACAAGTCAGTTGCTCTACCTACTGAGCTAAGTCGGCACACTTTTATTCTTTTTCTTAGAAGAGAATACTCTTCATTGTATAGAATCTCACTAATATGAAATTCTAGTAAGTGGCTCCTCCTGCTGGGCTCGAACCAGCGACCTGCGGATTAACAGTCCGTCGCTCTACCAACTGAGCTAAGGAGGAACTATTCTGTTTGTGTCTTGCTAAACAAGCGCACCAAAAATGGTGCCTCGAGGCGGAATCGAACCACCGACACGAGGATTTTCAATCCTCTGCTCTACCGACTGAGCTATCGAGGCAAAAGAATGGTGCCGACTACCGGAATCGAACTGGTGACCTACTGATTACAAGTCAGTTGCTCTACCTACTGAGCTAAGTCGGCACACTAATATTCTTTGCTAACTGTTCGTGCTATGCACCAACAATTCTAAATTATGGTGCCCGGAGGCGGAATCGAACCACCGACACGAGGATTTTCAATCCTCTGCTCTACCGACTGAGCTATCCGGGCTAACGGAGCGCTATTAAACGGATTTTCCTGCTTTCCGTCAACTACTTTTTTCAAATAATTTCAAAAAAGCGTTTGTTTGAGTGCTTTTTATTCGCTTGTTGCTACAAGGTTTGTTCAGAGTTGAATTCCCTTTTGAAGTTTGTAACTTTTTCTAGGTATCGGCGAGCTTCTGCATTTGGGTGCTTTTTGGTGAGGGCCCAATAAACTTGGTTTGGCTGTAAAGAATTTAAATCTTGCATGGCTCGTTTTCTGTCTGAACGATTAAATGTGCTCAAAACGCCCCCTGTGCCACCGTTGTAAGCCGAGATCATGCTGTATTCCAACGATGAAGGATGGCGAACATCTTTCAAGTAGCGGTTTTTGAGAATGTAGAAATAGGCGGTGCCGGCATCAATGTTGTTTTCTGGATTGAACAAGTACTCAGGACTTGGTTGTCCTGGTTTGTTTTTCACCAACTTAAATACATCACGACCCGCTGTTTTTGGTACGACCTGCATCAATCCATACGCATTTGCCCAACTTACCGCATACGGGTTAAAGCTACTTTCGGTCTTGATGATGGCGTAAATCAGATCTTCAGGAATATCGTATTTCTTCGATGCACGACGCACGATGTCTGCGTATTGGTAACTACGTTGCGAGAAGTGATCTTCTACCATAGGGATTTCAACGTAGTAGGCTTTCTTGAAATCGACATCTTTGGTTTTGACTTGGTTAGCAATCAAGTAATCGGCAAAGCGATTGGCGCGCCATGACCATTGAATGGGCTTCTTATCTTGGTCTACCACCTGTTTATACAGAAATGGTTGGCCCTCTAATATGATCTCTTTAGAAGAGAATAAGTCGACATTGCCAGGATCATCTGGAGTGAGTAGGGTGGTGATGATGGCGTTCTTTAGGTGTTGTTGTGGTTCTGTTGGTGAAACGGTTTCAATGGTGATGACACCTTTTTGGAAGTCAACCTCAGCTCGACTCAAATAGTTATCGATGTACTTAACGTAATTGCTTTTGCCAGCGAATTTAACTTCACGTTGGCCCCAGCGTTTTTGGATGTTACCAGAGAAGCTGTTGATCAGAGCATCCAGAGCGGCGGTGTCTTTTTCGAATTGTCCGGGCAACTCAGCTAAGTTAGTGGCAAAGCGGTTGGTTGGCTCATAGTCGATGTGGTACATCTGCTCTACAAATTCACGACTGCAACCTGTTAACAAAAGTGCGCTGACAATAAAGGTGATTTTTTTCATAAGTGACGACGTGGCATTTGGGACGCTAATATAAAAATGACACCATAAAATTCTTTATGATGTCATTGTTTTGGAACAAGTTTGTCTTATTCGCTTGGTGGGGTGTAGCCTTCGATATGAACCTCTTTTCCTTCGAATAGGAAGTTCACCATCTCCGTTTCGATCAGTTTACGATGGTCAGGATCCATCATGTTGAGTTTCTTTTCATTGATCAACATGGTTTGTTTATGTTGCCACTGAGCCCAGGCTTCTTTCGAAATGTTATCGAAAATGCGTTTACCTAGTTCACCTGGGTAAAGTTGAAAGTCTAGACCTTCGCCTTCTTTTTTTAATCGAGCACAAAAAACAGTGCGGCTCATAATGATTCCTTGTATTGAATTAACGCAGTTCATGGGGTAGCGCTTCTAGTAGTAGCTTCACTGGCGCAGCTAACCCGACTTCTTCAGGTTTAGATAAGTTATACCAAAGACCTTTGTTACCTTCCATCATCACATTCGGTTGCTTTGACAGGTCAATCAAAATCGGTGTGATATCGAGGTGGTAATGACTGAATGTGTGGCGGAACGTAATCAGTGTCTCTTGATGTTTAATATCGCTAGCTTGAATGCCGCGCTGTTCAAGTAGCAAATCAATGTCGCTCTCTACATCCACATGTTCAGTTTGTGGAAAGCAAAACAACCCGCCCCAAATTCCGGTTTGTGGTCTCTGCTCTAGCCAAACTTCGTGATCATTCTCATTGCCGTGGTGAAGCATCACAAAGCGGGTTTGTTTTATGGGTTTGTCTTTCTTCGGCTTCTTACCCGGATAGTCGAGCACATTGCCTTGTTTTTTCGCCACACAGAAGTCGTTGACCGGGCACAAGGTGCACTTGGGCTTGCTACGCGTGCATACCATCGCACCCATGTCCATCATGGCCTGGTTGTACTTATCGACCTGCGTATTTGGGGTGTGTGTTTCGGCAATCTCCCACAGTTGGGTTTCGACTTTCTTTTGTCCAGGCCAACCGTCAACCGCAAAACAGCGAGAAAGAGTGCGCTTGACGTTACCATCTAGAATCGCATGAGGCAGATTGTAGACAGACGACAACACAGCTGCCGCTGTAGAGCGACCTATCCCCGGTAGGGCATTCATCTGTTCGATATCGAGAGGAAACTCTCCCTTATATTTATGGGCGACCTCTTTGGCGGCTTTATGAAGGTTTCGTGCTCGGGCGTAATAACCTAACCCCGTCCAAAGGTGCAGTACTTCATCTTGCTCGGCGTTAGCGAGGTCGACTACCGTCGGAAAGCGCGCTAAGAAACGTTGGTAATAAGGAATTACCGTGGTGACCTGGGTTTGCTGAAGCATGATTTCAGACAACCAGACACTGTAAGTGGTCTTGTTTTGTTGCCATGGAAGATCTTTGCGTCCATAGGCGTCATACCATTCTAAGATGGCACTGGCGAAAGGTGTCACGACTTACTCTGTATTCTATTATTGGATAGGAGCAAAATTGCACCACGAATACGATGTAAGTACAACAGGTAAACTATGGGGATATAGGCTTTCGTTGGGTTGCTTTTGAATAGCCACCGTCTGATGGCTCAACAAATACTTGCACCTAAGTGAATTCTTTGGATAATCCCCGCTTTGATTAATCAATGTGCAGGCAAAATCAATGAGTGAAGTAACCACAAACGAATACAACGAAGACGGCAAGTTGATCCGTAAAATACGCAGTTTCGTACGTCGTGAAGGCCGTTTAACTAAGGGCCAAGAAAACGCGATGAATGAGTGCTGGCCAACAATGGGTATCGATTACAAAGCTGAGCTTCTTGATTGGAAAGAAGTATTTGGCAATGATAACCCAGTAGTGCTTGAAATCGGTTTTGGTATGGGTGCTTCATTGGTTGAAATGGCAAAGAACGCGCCAGAAAAAAACTTCATTGGTATTGAAGTGCACAGCCCTGGTGTTGGCGCTTGTCTTGCGGATGCGCGTGAAGCGGGCATCAGCAATCTACGCGTAATGTGTCATGATGCGGTTGAAGTGTTCGAGCACATGATCCCAGACGCTAGCCTAGCGACGCTGCAATTGTTTTTCCCTGACCCATGGCACAAAAAGCGTCACCACAAACGCCGTATCGTACAGCTTGAGTTCGCTGAAATGGTTCGTCAGAAGCTTATTCCTAACGAGGGGATCTTCCACATGGCGACCGACTGGGAAAACTACGCTGAGCACATGATTGAAATTATGAACCAAGCACCAGGTTTTGCGAACATCGCAGAAGATGGTGACTTTGTTCCTCGTCCTGAAGAGCGTCCTCTGACTAAATTCGAAGCTCGTGGTCACCGTTTGGGTCACGGGGTGTGGGACATCAAGTTCAAGCGTACTGCTTAACGTTGAATAAATTGATGTTCTGTTATGCGGTATGGCTGAGCTCTAAGTTGTCTTAAGCAAATAGCGGCTTCCTCCACCAATCGCATTATCAATGTGGTATTGAAACCATAATCGAATCGAACGAATTCAATGGAAAGGCCAACCTCTGCGTTGGCTTTTTTTATCTCAGAACTTAGGTAGTTTTGGGTTTGTGACAAGAAGGTAGATAATGAAACCTACAGCGCAGATTTTGACAGATATTTTGGCGGAAGTTCGCCCTTTGATTGGCCAAGGAAAAGTTGCAGATTACATTCCGGCTTTAGCAAAAGTGCCGAATACGAAATTGGGTATTGCGGTTTACACCAATGAAGGTGAGGTGATCAATGCGGGTGATGCCGAAGAGCCATTTTCGATTCAGTCGATCTCGAAAGCGCTGAGTCTTACTCTTGCGATGTGTCTGTATAAACAAGAAGAGATCTGGTCTCGTGTTGGTAAGGAGCCCTCTGGTCAAGCATTTAACTCGATGATTCAGCTTGAAATGGAGCAAGGTATTCCTCGTAATCCGTTCATCAATGCGGGGGCGATTGTGGTGGCTGATCTTCTGCAAAGTCGTTTATCAGCGCCGCGTCAGCGTTTATTAGACTTTGCTCGTCAACTGTCTGGGGATACGCATATTGTTTATGATAAAGTCGTCGCTGCGTCCGAGATGATGCATGGTGATCGTAATGCTGCGATAGCCTATTTGATGCGCTCGTTTGGCAACTTCGAAAACGACGTCATACCCGTACTACAAAATTACTTCCATGCTTGTGCATTGAAGATGAGCTGTGTTGATTTGGCGAAAACCTTTAGTTATCTCGCTAACAAAGGTACCTCAGTACAAACGGGTAAGCCTGTGGTCTCACCGATGCAAACCAAGCAACTTAATGCGTTGTTAGCAACTTGCGGCCTGTACGATGGTGCTGGTGAGTTCGCTTATCGTGTCGGGATGCCGGGTAAGTCGGGCGTGGGTGGTGGCATTATTGCCGTCGTACCAGGTGAGATGACGATAGCGGTCTGGTCACCGGAACTGGATGCTTCTGGCAATTCGTTGGCTGGTACCAAAGCTCTTGAACTCCTTTCTGAGCGTATTGGCCGTTCGATATTCTAACGTCAAGTACACAAAAAATGCCTCTCGATTGAGAGGCATTTTTTTATTCGAACCTCGAGATGTTTACGACTCTTCGTCTTCTTCTGCCATGAAGGCTTCTAACAAATCATTGAGGAAGAGTTTTCCTTTTTCAGTGATCTGCCAATGGGTATCGCTTTCACTGAGGTAACCCATCTCAAGCGCCCAATTGATAGTGTCTTGAATCGTGCTGAGTGGTAAACCTGTCGTCCTCACATAATCTTGTTTTGGGCACGCTTCCATTAAGCGAAAACGGTTCATAAAGAACTCGAATGGGCGGTCTTCGTTTACGACCAGTTGCTCGCTATCGAGGTACGGCTTGACCATATTCTGATACGCCATTAAGTAGCCACGAGGGTGTTTGACCTTGGTGGTACGAACGATGCGACCATCAGCAAAGCTCAGCTTACCGTGTGAGCCACAACCAATGCCAAGGTAATCACCAAAGCGCCAGTAGTTCAGGTTGTGCTGACATTGATAGCCCGGCTTGCTGTAACCAGAAATCTCGTATTGAACGTAACCTGCCGCTGCGAGTTTCTTATGTCCTTGCTCGAAGATATCCCACAAGTCATCGTCATCTGGCAGAGTCGGTGGCTTGTAGTAGAACATGGTGTTTGGTTCGATGGTCAGCTGATACCAAGACAAGTGAGGTGGCGCTAACTCAATCGCTTTGTCCAAATCTGCTAAGGCTTGTTCGATGCTTTGATCCGGTAAGCCGTGCATGAGATCGAGGTTAAAGCTGTTCAAACCGATGTGGTGCGCCAACTTAGCGGCATTGACGGCTTCGTCTTGACCGTGAATACGCCCCAAACGCTCAAGCTTTTGTTGCTCAAAACTTTGCACACCGATAGATATACGCGTTACGCCAGCCTTGCGGTAGCCAGCAAAACGCTCTGCTTCGATGGTGCCAGGGTTGGCTTCCATAGTAATTTCGATTTCAGGCTTGAATGGAATACGCGCTTCAATGCCCTTTAATAGGCGCTCGATGCCTTCTGCCGAAATCAAACTAGGCGTACCACCGCCAATGAAGATTGAATGCAGTGGGCGTGGCGCTTCATTTAGGCGGTATTTCTCAATGTCGGTATCCAAGTCTTCAAGAAGGGCATTGATGTACTCTTCTTCTGGAATCTCGGCTTTAAGCGCGTGAGAGTTAAAGTCGCAATACGGGCATTTTTGTACACACCATGGGATGTGAACATACAAGCTAAGATCAGGAGGTGTTAACATGGGCGCACTCACTCGATATTATTGCGAAACTTGTTCAGACAGTTGAGCGAAAAGAGATTTCAGCGCCTTACCACGGTGAGACAGCTGCTTTTTACGTGTCGGCTCTAGCTCGGCAGAGGCGCAGTTGTCTTCTGGCACGAAGAAGATAGGGTCGTAGCCAAAGCCATTTTCGCCTTGTGCTTCTGTCAGGATACGACCTTCCCACTTACCGTGACAGACGATAGGCGTTGGATCGTTCTCATGACGCATCAACACTAATACGCAGTGGAAACGAGCGGTGCGTTCTGCTTCTGGTACACCTTCCATCGCATTTAGTAGCTTTTCTAGGTTCTCTTGGTCAGACGCGTTTTCACCAGCGTAACGAGCAGAGTAAATGCCTGGTGCCCCTTTCAAGAAATCAACTTCTAGACCAGAGTCGTCAGCAATCGCAGGTAGACCCGTTTCCTGTGCAGCATGACGCGCTTTGATGATTGCGTTTTCAATGAAAGTCGTACCAGTTTCTGCTACTTCAGATACGTTGAACTCACTTTGCGCCAATACTTCAAAACCGAAGTCAGACAGCAGATCTGCCATCTCACGAACTTTGCCTTGGTTGCCTGTTGCTAGCACTATCTTTTTCATGGTCGTCTCTTTCTGTAGCGATAAAGGGAGAACGCGATGTTCTCCCTGGTCAATACGTTATAAGTGTCAAAAAGCATTTAGATCATGACAACCTAAATAACCTGAGTTCAGGTTAACTACTCTTCGACATAAAACTTCTGGGTGAATTTAAGCTTACCTGAGCCTTTGTTACCAGCTTTAACATCAATATCGAAGGTAAAAGTTTCTTCGTTGGTGATTGGCAGTTCAGCTAGGTAGTAAATAGCGTCGCCTTCTTTGAATTCACGGAAGGTGAGCTTTTGAATTTGGCCAATTAAGTTTCTTGCTTGACCACTAATTTGGGCCTGAACGGCGGGCTTACCCAGTGAAGCTCTGTCTAACACGCTGATGTTCACTACGGCATTATAGCCATTGCGTTTAATGTCGTAGCTGCGGGCAATTTTGGGGGTTAAGAACGTCGAGTTAAACGTAATATAGTGTACTTCGATGTCTTTCATGGTTTTGAACTGACCTGCCATTGTTGGTAAAGCTAATAGGCTGATCAGTAGGGCGGTAATCCATTTGCTCATTTTTACATCCTCAAATCGATCTTTATTATTAAGTTTGGCACGGAAACGTAAACAAAAAGCCATCATAAGATGGCTTTAATTTCAGTCGGTATTTGTTGTGGGGATTCTATCCGAATTTGTTTGTGTCGTCCTAGTTCACCTTTTTCTATGTGAACCAATCCCTTAGCAACTTTAAATTGTTTGGCTAAAAACTTGGTTAGGTGCGCATTGGCTTTGCCATCGACAGGTGGTGCAGTGATGGCAATTTTTAGCTCTTCACCATGCAAGCCGACGATTTTGTCACGGCTTGCTTTGGGTTGAATATAGAGCTTGAGGATAACGTCATCGCCGTCATGCCAAACTGCGTCAGACATTACAGTTGGTACCAGATTGGACCAACAATGTCGCCCATTAGGAAATTCGCGAATTGCAGACCGATGAACAGAACCAGTACGCTTAAGTCAAAGCCACCCATTGCAGGGATAATGCGACGGATTGGAGCAAGCATTGGCTCGGTCAGTTGATGGAACACGTATTCAATTGGGCTGCGACCTTGGCTTACCCAACTTAGAATCGCTCGAATCAATAGCACCCAGAATAGCAAACCACCCGCGGCTTTAATTAAAGACAGCAAGCCTAGAAATAGGAAGTCTGCGCTGAAAGAGACCGAACCATTTGAGGCGATAAGGATCAGTGCGACAAACTTAAGCACACACAATACGTAAGCAAACAGCACTGTCGCTAAGTCGATGCCACCCAATGATGGGATGATGCGACGTAGTGGACCGACTACAGGCTGTGTTGCTTTAACGATGAATTGCGAGAACGGGTTGTAGAAATCTGCTCGTGCAGCTTGCAACCAAATACGCAAAATTACGACCATGATGTATAGGTCAAATAGGGTTGAGATGAGAAAACTCATTGAATTCATAAGGTACCCTTAAAAGTAATGAACGACACGCCCTTGCTGTGCCGAGCAGATAATTAAAACAGTTTTTCCATTTCTTCAGCGCGCGCAACCGCAGCTTGCATTGCTTTCGCTACAATATCAGAGAGTTGATGATCATTGAACGTGCGTAGCGCTTCTGCCGTGGTGCCACCTTTCGAGGTCACGTTTTCACGCAGGGTAGAAAGTTCAGTTTGAGGATTTTCTACTACCATGCGTGCCGCGCCAAGCGCCGATTGTTGGATGAGCATACGTGCAGTATCGTTATCAAAACCTTGAGCAATGGCCTCTGCTTGCATCGCCTCCATAAATAGAAAGAAGTACGCTGGCGCACTACCTGCAGCTGCAATCACATTGTTGATGCCTGATTCTTGCTCAACCCAGCATACTTTACCGACCGCTTGCATCAGATCCGCTGCGAATGCCTTGTCTTGCTCTGAAACGAGTTCAGGAGCGTAAAGACCGCTCATGCCCAAACCTAGTTGAGAAGGTGTGTTTGGCATCACGCGAACCAAGTTCAGCTTAGTTGCCAGCATGTCATCCAAACGTGAGCAGTTGATGCCAGCTGCGATAGATATAACCAGTTTATTGCTAAAGTCGACAGATTGCAGTGGCTTACACACTTCCTCCATCATTTGTGGCTTCACAGACAATACGACAACATCTGCCTCCGTCGCGGCTGCGATGTTATCGCTGGTGGTACGGATACCAAAGTCTTGCTCAAGCCGTAATCGACGCGTATCAGACGGAGCGGTCGCGATAATGTGTTGTGCTGGGTAGCCGTTAGCTACAAGTCCAGAAACAATCGCTCTCACCATATTCCCTGCGCCGATAAAGGCAATGTTTTTGTGTTCCATTTATCTGATTCCCAAGTATAAATTATTGCGGTTTGTTGCTCTCTCAGGTGATAGTTCTATGAAGCGCCCTTGCTGATGAAATGTTCGGCGGTAAGATTCCAAATCGCGATTAGCCCAAGCATTGAGTGATTATTCGTTTTTGTTGGAATAGTCCCGCCCGCCAAAAATAGCAGTACCGATACGCACCATGGTGCTACCTGCTTCGATGGCGGCGTTCATGTCACCACTCATCCCCATCGAAAGCGTGTCGACATCTGGGTATTGCAAGGCTAACTTTTGCTTCAACTGCGCAAGTTGTGTAAATGCACGAAGCTGTGACGCGTAGTCTGGCACGTTAGCCGGAATTGACATCAATCCTCTTAACGTGAGGTTTGGTAAGCGAGAAATCAACTCAGCCAGTTCGAATATTTCTGCATCAGTAACGCCGGACTTTGACTCTTCACCACTGGTGTTGACTTGAATCAGAACTTGCAATGGTTTTAATGCACTAGGGCGTTGATCGTTAAGGCGCTGAGCGATTTTTGCGCGGTCAATGGTGTGAACCCAATCGAAGTGTTCGGCGACAAGTCGGGATTTATTGGACTGAATTGGACCAATGAAGTGCCATTCGATTTGATAATCTGGACAATGCTCGGCAAAGTGCTGAACTTTACTGACGCCTTCTTGGACGTAGTTTTCACCAAACGCCACTTGGCCTGATTGGTAGGCTTCGAGAATGGCCTCGACAGGTTTGGTTTTGCTAACTGCTAAAAGTTGCACTGACTCTGGAGAACGGCCACATTTTTGTTCGTTGTGTCGAATTTGGTAGGTGATATGTTCAATGTTTTGTTGAATACTACTCATAGCTGTACTTTAGACTTAAGGATTTTAAATGGATATCACTGAGTTACTGGATTTTAGTGTAAAACATAATGCTTCGGATCTACACCTTTCTGCAGGTGTACCACCAATGGTCCGTATTGATGGCGATGTGAGAAAGCTCGGCATTCCGGCATTTACACACCAAGAAGTGCATCGTCTGGTTTTTGAAATCATGAACGATGCACAGCGCAGTGAATTCGAAGAAAAACTCGAAGTCGATTTCTCATTTGAGTTGCACAACGTTGGCCGGTTCCGTGTCAACGCGTTCAACCAATCTCGCGGTTGTGCGGCGGTGTTTCGTACCATTCCGAGTAGCATTCCAACATTGGATGATCTCGAAGCGCCAGAAATTTTCCGAAAGATTGCCAACGCGGAAAAAGGTCTGGTACTCGTTACGGGCCCAACCGGTTCGGGTAAATCGACCACCTTAGCTGCCATTGTTGACTACATTAACCGTAATCACAACAAGCATATCCTCACAATTGAAGATCCTATTGAATTTGTTCATAACAACAATAAATGTTTGATCAACCAACGTGAAGTTCACCGTGATACTCACAGCTTCCAAAATGCGTTGCGTAGCGCGCTACGTGAAGACCCAGATGTGATCCTAGTTGGTGAGATGCGGGATAAAGAAACCATCAGCCTCGCGCTTACCGCAGCCGAAACGGGTCACTTAGTGTTTGGTACCTTGCACACCAGTTCTGCGGCAAAAACCATCGACCGTATTATTGATGTATTTCCTGGTAGTGATAAAGACATGGTACGTTCGATGTTGTCTGAATCTTTGCGCTCGGTCATCGCACAGAAACTGCTTAAACGCACGGCTAGTGGACGTATTGCTTGCCATGAAATCATGATGGCTACGCCAGCGATTCGTAACTTGATCCGTGAAGATAAAGTCGCGCAAATGTACTCGATTATTCAGACTGGCGCTGCACATGGCATGCAAACTATGGAGCAAAACGCACGCCAGTTGATGGCTCAAGGTATGGTTTCTCGTGAAGAGGTCGAGAAAAAGGTTGGCATAGAAGCGCAGCAATTCTCGTAACGATCATTTAGGTAATAGTGAATACGGAATATGGATCTGAATAAATTTCTTGAAGGCATGCTGACGCTCAAAGCGTCGGATCTTTATATCACTGTTGGAGCGCCGATTCTGTTTCGTGTGGATGGGGAATTGCGCCCGCAGGGCGAAAAGTTGACAGAGCATGATGTCGCGCACTTACTTGATAGTGCGATGGATCCTGAGCGACGCCAGGAGTTTCGTAAAAGTCGGGAATCCAACTTTGCGATTGTCAGAGATTGTGGTCGATTCCGTGTGAGCGCTTTCTTCCAGCGCGAGTTACCAGGAGCGGTGATTCGTCGTATTGAAACCAATATACCGACCTTTGAGCAATTAAAGTTGCCGTTGGTGCTACAAGATTTGGCGATTGCAAAACGTGGCTTAGTGCTGGTGGTGGGGGCTACGGGGTCGGGTAAGTCGACCACGATGGCAGCGATGACGGGCTATCGCAACAACAATAAAACTGGCCATATTCTGACGGTGGAAGATCCGATTGAATTTGTGCATGAACACAAGCGTTGTATTGTGACGCAGCGTGAAGTTGGGTTAGATACGGATAGTTATGAAATCGCGTTAAAGAATTCGTTACGCCAAGCGCCAGATATGATTTTGATTGGTGAGATCCGCAGTCGAGAAACCATGGAATACGCCATGACCTTTGCGGAAACCGGCCACCTATGCATGGCAACACTGCATGCCAACAACGCCAATCAAGCGCTTGAGCGCATTTTGCATTTAGTTCCGAGTGAGCAAAAAGAGCAGTTCCTGTTTGACTTGTCGATGAACTTGAAAGGTGTGATTGCTCAGCAGTTGATCCGTGATAAGAATGGCCAAGGCCGTCACGCTGTGTTTGAGATCCTTTTAAATAGTCCACGCGTGTCAGATTTGATCCGTCGCGGTGATTTGCATGAACTCAAAACGACGATGGCACGCTCAAATGAATTTGGCATGCTGACTTTCGACCAGTCGCTCTACAAGTTGGTGATGCAAGGTAAGATCAGTGAAGAAGATGCGTTGCACAGTGCTGATTCTGCCAATGATCTGCGTTTGATGCTCAAAACCCAGCGTGGCGATGCCTTCTCTACTGGCAGCTTAGCGAACGTTAAAATCGATATGGATTGATGAGTTTCAGACCATAAAAAAAGGTTGGCATCTGCCAACCTTTTTTATTTTGCTTCAATCAATGTTACGCATTCCAAAGGTTTTCGAACCAGCTCTCTAGAATCACGACAGCCGATTGACAGTCGATATTGCCTTTCGATAGCGCTTTGTAACCGCCCATGCTGAACAGATCTGAACGAGCTTCAGCGGTAGATAATCGCTCATCGTGGAGTTCAACAGGTAAGCCATAACGGCCTTGAAGGCGATTCGCAAACTTTTTCGCGCGTGGCGTAATGGTTTCCAAATCCCTACCATGTAAGTCTGTTGGTAGGCCAACAACGAGTAAGTCTGGCTGCCACTCTTTTATTTGTTTCTCAATGTCATCCCAGTTAGGAATGCCATCATTGGCTTTGAATGCTTTCAGTGGAGAAGCTGTGCCGGTGATTTCTTGGCCGATGGCACTACCAATACTTTTGGTACCGAAGTCAAAGGCCATTATTGTGCGTGACATAAAGTGTCCCGAATCTAAATGTGATGAAAGTAGTCTGTTTATTACGCATGACCAGCATCAGCAGAGAGCTGGCTAGGATCAATGCCAAGTTTCTCTACGGCTTTTTTCCAGCGATCAGTGATTGGCGTATCGAAAATGATTTCTGGCGTCGCTTCGATGGTCAACCATGAGTTTTCAGCTAGCTCTGTTTCTAACTGCCCCGCACTCCAGCCAGAATAACCAAGCGCGACGAGGTAATCGCTTGGTTCAGCCTCGGTACCCAGTACCGACAAGATATCGCGAGATGTCGTAACGGCAAGCTCATCTGTCATTTGAATGCTAGATTCATAGTAGTCTTTCGGCTTGTGTAGGATAAAGCCACGATCTTCTGATACGGGACCACCATTATAAACCGGCCTATCTAAACTTGCTTCAAACAAGCGTGGGTGTACTGGCTGCACTTCGACTTGCTTAAGCATGTTACCCACCGTGATATCAACGGGGGCATTGATCATTAACCCCATAGCGCCTTCTGCGTTGTGTTCACAGACGTAGATAACGCTATTCTGGAAGTAGGGATCTTTCATTCCCGGCATGGCAACTAAGAAATGGTTGGTGAGGTTCATCTCATATCGACCTTTAAGGCAAGCTTGATCGCTTAAGCAAGCCTCAGTCATATTTGTCGGCGTTTGCTTAAGCGAATAACGGTTAGGCTCTCTAATAACTGTACTACAGTTTGAGTTATTCGCCTTTTATGCGACGTTCGATGGCGTCCATGAGTTTACCGGTAATGGATATATCAAAGGCCGCTTCAATTTCACGAATGCAAGTTGGGCTGGTCACGTTGATCTCGGTTAGTTTGTCACCAATCACATCCAGACCGACAAAGATAAGGCCTTTTTCTTTCAGCGTAGGGCCAACAGCTTGCGCTATTTTCAGGTCTGTGTCGCTTAGCGGACGAGCTTCACCGGTTCCGCCAGCAGCGAGGTTACCGCGCGTTTCGCCTTTTGCTGGAATACGAGCTAAACAGTAAGGCATCGGCTCTCCGTCAACCACGAGGATACGTTTATCACCATTGCTGATGTCTGGCACGAAAGTTTGCGCCATCGCGTAGTATTGGCCATGGTTGGTTAGGGTTTCGATGATCACCGATACATTAGGATCGTTCTCTTTCACGCGGAAGATAGAAGCGCCCCCCATACCATCAAGTGGTTTTAGGATCACGTCGCCGTGCTGTTCACGGAAGGCTTTAATTCTCTCCGCTTTACGTGTCACGATAGTGGTCGGAGTCAACTCTGGGAACCAAGCGGTATAAAGTTTTTCGTTGCAGTCGCGTAGGCTCTGAGGTTTGTTGACGATTAAGGTGCCTTGCTCTTCAGCACGCTCAAGAATGTAAGTGGCGTAGATGAATTCCGTGTCGAACGGAGGATCTTTACGCATCAGAACGGCGTCTAGCTCAGACAGTTCGATGCTTTGCTCTGACTTGAACTCGTACCAACCGTTTGGGTCTTCTTTTAGTGTCACAATTTTCGTATCAGCAATAGCGACACCTTGGTCAAGGTGAAGGTCGCCCATTTCCATGTAATGGATTTCGTAGCCGCGGCGTTGTGCTTCCAGCATCATGGCAAAGCTCGAGTCTTTCTTGATATTAATGGACGAAATTGGATCCATTACAATGCCGAGTTTGATCATTATTTTTCTCCGTTTTAACCAAGATCGCCGAAACGAACTTGTAAGGCTGTAATTGCTGTTAGAGCCGCTGTTTCGGTACGCAAAACACGTGGGCCAAGCAGCGTCTCTTCAAATTGGTATTCGCGTGTCATATCGATCTCTTCAGAAGACAGGCCGCCTTCAGGGCCGATCAATAGGCGCACGTTCTCAACTGGCGTCGGTAAGGTATTAATTGAGTATTTTGCACGAGGGTGAAGATTAAGCTTCAAGCCGTCATACTCTTCCTGACACCACTGCTCTAAACTCATGATTGGGCGGATTTCTGGCACGATGTTGCGACCACACTGCTCACAAGCGCTGATGGCGATTTTTTGCCACTGGGCGAGTTTCTTTTCAAAGCGCTTTTGGTCCAGTTTCACACCACAGCGTTCAGAGATGAGGGGAGTAATGGTGTTTACGCCTAGCTCTACCGATTTTTGAATTGTGAACTCCATTTTATCACCACGAGAAATAACCTGACCGAGGTGTAGGTCTAGAGGTGATTCAACGCTGTTTTCTACACGTTCAGTTAGGTTAACCATTACGTTCTTTTTGCTAACTTCACTGATAAGTGCAGGGAATTCTGCGCCACTGCCGTCAAATAGCAAGACCTCTTGACCTTCTTTCATGCGAAGTACACGGCCGATATGGTTTGCTGCGTCTTCGCTTAAAGCAAGTGAGCCAAGTTGTGGAATGGTTTCTGGATGAAAAATTCGAGGGATACGCATGAGAATTCCAGCAAGAGACAAAAGTTAGCTCTTAACATGGGTGCTTTCCAGCTAAAAAACAAGGGGCAAGAGCCGTGTAAATGATAACGCCTCTTGCTGCTGGGAGGAATGACTGCTTACATGAACAAGTTACAGTGCGCGGCAAGCTTCCTGAACAAATGGATTGTGGTTACCTTGAATTTTGGCGATACGCTTGTCACGCTCACACTCCCATTTGTCTGCAGGGTATGTTTTGTTCCACGCCATCATCAAGTTGGTTTGTTGTTTAGACAGCTTAAAGCCGTACTCCTCACTCATGTACAGATACGTACGGGCGATCGAGCCGCGCGCGCGTTCAGGCGGCATCACTTTGCGCTGCTTGAAGTTCACTTGCATTTCACAGCGACCGTAGCTTACGCCATCCAATCCATTCCACTGGCTGAAGTTATAGTTAGAACGGTCTCCGTTCACTTCGCCGATGGCTGGCGTCAGATTATGCAGATCCGCTTCCATAGAACGGAAGGTCTTATCGTTGCGTGAACAGTTTTTGCGTCCACCTATTTGCCAGCACTGACGTTGGTGACCAAATTGCCAAGCTGGAACCACATGCTCCCACTCGATGCGAGAGGCGCGTTTTTCTTGCTTGCGAACTTGGTAGCCACAGGATGCTAAGTCAGGTACGCCTTTTTTGCCTTGCCATTTAATGTCACAACCACAGTAAAAGCTGCTTGGGTGATCTTGGTAGATTTTTACCGCTTCCCGCTTGGCGGCAGAAAATGAGTTTGGCGGAGCCGCAATCGTAGCGCTAGACACAAGGATAAGTAGAAAAGAGAACAGGTATTTCATGATTAAAGTCTTTAAAAAGTGTGACTTTATCCATTCTAACACGCACAAATGGGCTTTAGTGATGAGTAAGTTGACAATAAGGGGGTAAAAGAAAAGCGTTAAGAGAAACGCTCTATATTATTGGTATAGAAAAGTGGAGAGTAGGCAGACTTAAGAGAGCTGAACACCGGTGAAATCAAGTGCTTTACGACACTTTTGACAAGAGTATACGGCTTCTTTGCGTAAAACCTTATTATGGCGACGAATAGACAGAGGATAGGTCATGCAACCACAGCGATACTCGAAGGTTTTTCCTTGTACAGAGGCTACATCGAAGCTATGAGTGGTCTTGGCGGGCACTTTGAATACGGCTTCCATAACGCCTTGCCATTCTTTACCGTGTGGGCGAACGCGACCGTATACTTGATAGGTAATTAAGTGTGCCACTTCGTGTGGGATCACTTCTTTGATAAAAGCTTGAGGGTTTTCCTTGAAGAGTTTTGGATTCAAACGGACTTCATTCAGTTTCAGGTACGCTTTGCCTGCGGCTTTCCCACGTACATTGAAAGTCAGAGAAGGAATTGGAAAAGAACGTTTGAAGGCTTGTTCTGCCATCGCGATGCAATCTGCCATCACCTGTTTGGCTTTGTAGCTCAGTTCTCTATCCACAACTCACCCCCGTTTACCCAATAAAAAGCCCCCGCGTTTGCGAGGGCTGGATCATAGCATTAGTTTTCTAGGGCGTGTGCTTTTTCTTAATGATGGCATGATACGCATGCCAAGTTCCGTAGCCAAGGATTGGCATAGTAAACAGCATACCGATGCCGTAGGTGGCAAAGCCGATTAAGATGCCGCCGCAGATAATCGCCGCCCATACGATCATTGCAGGAATGTTGGATTTTACCGCGTTAAAGCTTGTGAATACGGCGGTCATCATGTCGATGCGACGTTCCATCATCAGTGGAATTGAGAAAGCTGATATGCTGAAAACGATACAAGCCAAGACGAAACCAACCAGTGAACCGATGACCAAGAATGGTAGAAACTCCGTCAGTGGTGCACCTTGTACTGATGGATAGAGCGCATGAAGAAGCGCAGCAATACGCATCCAAAAAATCATACATACAGCGAGCAACACGGCGAACGCCCACTGAGATGTCGAGTTACGGCTAATGGCCTTCATAGAGTGGAGCAAGCTAGGTTTGTGCCCTCGCTCTCTTTCCCAACTTGCATCGTATAAGCCGAGTGCAAGGAATGGACCTATTAGCATGTAAACAATAAGACTTGGCATCACGACTAAGTGAGTGCCTTGCCATTGAACCAGCAGCACAATACCAATTGCTGCCGCCATAAAACAGATGCCGTAGAAGGCACTGATGATTGGCATGCGAACGAAGTCATGCAGACCTAGCGCGAGCCAGTGAAATGGCGCGGATAGGTTAACGGTATTGCATGGAATGGTTCTGGCGTATTCGTTATCTGGTACTTCCTTTCGTTTACCTTGGAAGTCAGATGGATTTATGGTACGAGGCATAGCTCCTCCTTGATTTATTCCCACGGCGGCACCTAGGCCATAAACGATGTTTGGCTGACGTTTTTCATGACTCTTTTAGCCACGCGAGCCCGCATCATAGTTCTTTATGCTATATACATCGAAAAGTGCATTTAACATTATGTTAACTATTGGCAGATATGGGGCAATTTACAAATAATTGCTGAATTTTTGTTCGGCAAAAGAAACAAGGAAAGAAATAAGTAGGCAGAAACAAAAAGCCCCCGCCAAAAGGCGAGGGCTCTATCGATTCTAATGTAGCTCGATTACTTGATGCCAGCGAAATCGCGTAGAAGTTCAGCTTTATCAGTCGCTTCCCATGGGAACTCTTCACGACCGAAGTGACCGTATGCTGCTGTCTTCTTGTAGATTGGTTGAAGAAGGTTAAGCATTTCTTGGAGACCATATGGACGTAGGTCGAAGAACTGACGAACCGCTTCAATGATGATGTCGTGAGACACTTTCTCAGTACCGAAGGTTTCAACCATGATCGACGTTGGATCCGCAACACCGATTGCGTAAGAAAGTTGGATTTCACAACGGTCTGCCATACCAGCCGCTACGATGTTTTTCGCTACATAACGTGCTGCGTAGGCTGCAGAGCGGTCTACTTTCGATGGATCTTTACCAGAGAATGCTCCTCCACCGTGACGAGCTGCGCCGCCGTAGGTATCTACGATGATTTTACGACCAGTTAGACCACAGTCACCCATCGGGCCACCGATAACAAAACGGCCAGTCGGGTTGATGAAGAACTTCGTCTCCTTGTTGAGCCATTCTGCAGGTAACACTGGTTTAATGATGGTTTCCATCACTGCTTCACGTAGGTCTGGTGTTGAAATAGTGTCACAATGCTGAGTTGAAAGTACAACGGCATCAATACCTACGATTTTACCTTGATCGTATTGGAACGTTACCTGAGATTTTGCGTCTGGACGTAACCAAGGTAGTGTGCCGTTCTTACGCACTTCCGCTTGCTTTTGAACAAGACGGTGAGAGTAAGTAATAGGAGCAGGCATTAGAATTTCAGTTTCGTTTGTCGCGTAACCGAACATGATGCCTTGGTCGCCCGCGCCTTGCTCTTTAGGATCAGCTTTATCAACACCTTGATTGATGTCTGGAGATTGCTTACCAATGGTGTTTAAAACAGCACAAGAGTTCGCATCGAAGCCCATGTCTGAATGTACGTAGCCGATTTCACGAACGGTTTCACGAGTCAGTTCTTCGATATCAACCCATGCGGAAGTGGTCACTTCACCACCAACCATCACCATGCCGGTTTTTACGTAGGTTTCACAAGCAACACGTGCTTTTGGGTCTTGCTCAAGAATTGCATCAAGAACTGCGTCAGAGATTTGGTCTGCGATTTTATCTGGATGACCTTCTGATACCGACTCAGAAGTGAACAGGTGCTTAGCCATGATAGCTCCAATCTTAAGGTTTACTCATGGCTAACTAACGCAAGCTTGCCACGAAAAATACAATACAGTTTGTAGGTGTTTCTACATCTAGACGTCTATTTTAAATTCCCTTGTTCGAATTACAAGCTCTTTTTCTGATCGAATTCATCAAACTTGCCACCCAATCGTTTGCTTTATACATGGTGGATTTTGGGAGAATGCATGTAGTCAGCGAAAAGATTGACCTAAAACCTCAAAAATGGCGAGTAAAACGTTTGCAGTCGGTTTTTGGCTCTGAGAGAATATTGCCCGCACCTTTATACCCAAGTTACTTGAGTATAGTGCCCATATTCCTTTATTAATTCGCTTAATGCACTCAGGAGCAGACATGTCTTCTCGTAAACATCTGGCTAATGCAATCCGCGCTCTAAGCATGGATGGCGTTCAACAAGCAAACTCTGGCCACCCAGGCGCCCCTATGGGTATGGCTGATATCGCTGAAGTTCTTTGGCGTTCTCACCTAAACCACAACCCTGCTAACCCAGAGTGGGCTGACCGTGACCGTTTCGTACTGTCTAACGGCCACGGCTCTATGCTGATTTACTCTCTACTGCACCTGAGCGGTTACGAGCTGTCTATCGATGATCTTAAGAACTTCCGTCAGCTTC
>NZ_LIXM01000037.1 GCF_002608565.1 Vibrio sp. PID17_43 | reverse complement strand
TTGAAGAAGTTAAAGACGACAAGAAATAAACCTTGTTAACTAGGCTGTCTAGGTCGCCTAGTGTCGATAAGACTTGTATATGCGGGCGTTTGGGGTAACTCTTACGCCCGTCTGTTTGTCAATACTGTCTTTCTAGTTAAGTATTTTGCGATAAGTGCACTTACCTAGAATGATACAAACACCAAGCGGTGAATCGATGCCGTTTGCAGTAATTAATTGGTGACGAAGAACATGTCAAAACGTGATTTTTACGAAGTATTAGGCGTAAGCCGTGATGCCTCTGAGCGCGATATCAAAAAGGCGTACAAGCGTCTAGCGATGAAATACCACCCAGACCGTAATCAGGGTGATGATTCTGCTGCGGATAAGTTTAAAGAAGTAAAAGAAGCGTACGAAGTTCTGACCAGCCCGCAAAAGAAAGCGGCTTATGATCAATATGGTCATGCGGCTTTTGAACAGGGTGGTGGCGGCTTCGGCGGTGGCGGCTTTGGTGGCGGCAGCGCTGACTTCGGCGATATCTTCGGCGATGTATTTGGTGATATTTTTGGTGGTGGCCGTCGTGGCGGTGGTCAGCAGCGAGCTCAGCGTGGTGCGGACCTACGTTACAACATGGAACTGTCTTTAGAAGAAGCCGTTCGTGGGGTATCTAAAGAGATCGAAGTACCAACGTTGGTTCATTGTGATACTTGTGATGGTAGCGGCGCGAAGAAGGGCTCAACCGCTGAGACGTGTGGTACCTGTCATGGCCACGGTCAAGTACAGATGCGCCAAGGTTTCTTTGCTGTACAGCAGACCTGTCCTACCTGTCATGGTAAAGGAAAGATCATCAAAGACCCATGTAATGAATGTCATGGTCAAGGCCGCAAGCATAAAACCAAAACACTTAACGTTAAGATCCCTGCGGGTGTGGATACGGGTGACCGTATTCGTCTGTCTGGCGAAGGCGAAGCTGGGGAAATGGGCGCACCAGCCGGTGATTTGTATGTACAAGTTCACGTGAAAGAGCACCATATCTTTGAGCGTGACGGCAATAACCTGTACTGTGAAGTTCCTGTGAGCTTTGCAATGGCGGCATTAGGTGGTGAAGTAGAAGTTCCGACACTAGATGGCCGTGTGAACCTGAAAGTGCCAACAGAAACGCAAACAGGTCGTATGTTCCGTATGCGCGGTAAAGGCGTGAAAGGTGTCCGCAGTGGCGGTGTAGGCGATTTGATCGTCAAGCTAGTGGTAGAAACGCCAGTGAACCTAAGTTCTCGTCAAAAAGAACTGCTACGTGAATTTGAAGAGTCTTGTGGTGGTGATGCGGCAACTAAGCATAAGCCGAAGTCAGAAGGCTTTTTCAATGGCGTAAAGAAGTTCTTTGATGACCTAACTAGCTAATTGCTGACTAAGTTGAATTTAATAAGAAGCCCGCAGTTATGTGGGCTTTTTTATGTTTATTGGTTTATCTATTTAAGCAACGACATTTTAGTTCCAACAATCGCTTGGCGATTCAATATTGGTTGAAGTGATCGTTATTTTTTTGTCTTGGCCAGTAAAGCAGCTGTCGCTATCTTGTCCACGATCAGATTTAGCCGTAGCCGCAATTGTGTAAGCTGCTGTTGCAGAGCTTGTTACAGAAAATGAGAAGCGGTCTGTATCGGAATCGCAAATCGTGCAGCTCCCTCCAGAGATGATCCCACTCCAGTCATAATCACCGTTATAAGAACTCTCTAGCATCAGTTGAATACGGCTAAGATCACTTAAGGCCACAATCCGATGTGACTTCAGTGTGTGCTTTGTGTAAGACGGATAGGCGACCGCTGCAATGATCCCAATAATCACCACAGCGAGCAGTAATTCGATCAATGTCATCCCTTTAAGTTGTCTGTTGTATCCGTTGCAACCAGATATTCGAATCATGACGAGTAGTTTCCTTTTCACTTACTCGCCTATTTTTCTTAGGTGATAGCATCAGCGCAAGATGAATTACGGCCCTCTTGCCGTTTACATAGGAATTTGGGAAATGCTTCGCGGGTTTACGTTGTTAGAGCTTCTGAGCACCATTGCAGTGGTGAGTGTTTTGTTGACTGCGGCAGCACCCTCTTTTCAAAATATTCTTGAAACCAACAAAATGCAGCGCTTAGCGAGTGAGCTGCATGGTTTTGTTATTCTAGGGAAATCGAAAGCGGTTTTGCGCCGTGAAAGGCTTTGGGCACATGTCATTATGTCAGGAGGTTCATCAAGTAACGGTGATTGGCGAATTGAACTCACGGATAACGGAGCTGAGGGGGCGGGTACGGTTTTATTGTCGTTTTCGGGAGAGCCATACAGCGATATTGTCGTCGATCCTAGCTATGCGTCCGATCAAATCAGCTTTGACGATGTTCATGGCCGCCCGTCTTCCGGCAACATTCGCTTTTACCCCGTTGGTGAATCTTCTAAAGCGCTAAAGCTAATCACTCACACTTTGTCTGCTCGTGTCCGAGTGTGTAGCGATAACAACAATACCGAGTTCTTCGGTTATTCAACGTGCTCCTAAGGGGGAGGAACATGTTTAATCAGAAAGGCGCGAGTCTTGTTGAATTTATGATTGCATCTTCTCTGGGGCTTGTGTCTCTCGCCATCGTTGGTTCTCTTTATATCGGTGGGCAGAAAATGGCGATGGAGAGAGCTAAGGAGTTGATGTTATTACAAAATACCATGAGCGTGTTACAGATGTTAAGAAGTGATATTCAGCGAGCTGGATTTGATGGCAAGGGCGGTAATTCAGTCAAAATCTCTGGTGCAAGCAATACGATTTACACCATTAATGACAGCGATAGAGGGCTGGTCGCTTACGCTTATCATGTAGGTTTTTCTGGTGCTGCACCGCTCTATAAGAGCGTGGTTTATGAGCAGAGGAGCATCACGCCGGAATCACTGTTTGTTTGTGAAAGAAAGCAAGCGTTGATTTGGGATGTTAGTGAAGTAATCGCGTTGTCTGGTACTGGCTCATGTAACAGGCTTTTTGATAAGAAAACGATCCACGTTAACCGGTTTGATCTTGCTGAAGAAACGTTGAAAAATACTCAGGCTGAAAGTGCGTTGGTGACGATTACATTGGGAACGGAGCTAGTAGGGGCTACAGGTGTAAATACAGAGCAGTCGTTTACGGTGAAGCAAAGGAACTGGCAGTAATGAGAACACAACAAGGTGCTGCAGCATTATTGGTTGTCAGTGTATTGCTTGTCGCTGCACTGATGATGTCACTCGGCAGTTATAAATCGCTCTTTTATCAAATCAAGAGAGCCAATAATCAGATTGAAGCTAGGCAAGAGCATTGGCGCGCGGAAGGGGGATTAGAGTGTGCTTATGCAATAAATAAAGCTGATTTATCAGTAGCACCTAATTTGCAAGACTACTCTAACTGTTCACAAAGTACTGCTATTGCAACTCAGTCATTGATAGACCCTAAGTTTTATGAGTTATCTTCGAGCGTAAATAACCGAGCTAAGGTGTTAAAAAGTATTGAAGTTATTGGCAGGCCCACCGGGGCTATTCAAGCACGCTCTGATTTGAAATTAATGGGTTCTTATCTTTTTACCCCTGAATTTGTCGCCCCTGATACATGTGTATCTGTTCAATTTATGACCTCAGTGGCGATGGAGGGAACTTTTGTTACGACGAACCCTTTAGGAAAAATGTGCAGTTCAACTCACATGACCAACACTGCTCGTGCAGGGTTATGTGTTTTAGGAGATCCCAATTGTGATGATTCTGGTGGTATAAACGACTATCAAGTGAAAGTCACCGGTGATGATGCAGATTATATTGGTGATGAAAAGATGTTTGAGCATGATTTTATTCATGACTCTAAGCTCGATCCATTTGCAGCATTCTTTGGCTATCCTAGAGATCAGCTAACGGAGGTTAAAAATGGTTTTGTGGTCATTGACGGTAGTGTGGCAAGCAACTCGGGGGCAACACAAACCTGTGCTGATAAAATCACTGCGGCTTTTGCAACGAGCGATGCAGTTTGGGTTGTAGGTGATTGTGATCTTGAGAGTGGTCTTGGTGTTAGTGCAACAGCAAGACCAAAACTTCTTGTAGTCGAAAATGGGTTATTGTCGGTTTTCGGCTCAGGCTCTTTTCCTGGGACTGTCTATCACCTTTTCACTTCATCGGTCGGTGATATGACATCAAGATGGACATCTGAAGTTTCTGGTACTGCCCACATAGGGATTCTTTCTGCTACGGAAAAAGCAAAGCTAACATTTTTTTCTGGAGGATCATTTAAACCGGTTGGCGGATATGTTTTTGATACCGTAGGAGGCTTAAGTGTTTTTGGAGCGGCGGTTAATCTAGAGTTTGATTCGGCATCTGTACCAAATGATCACAAGAAAGTTCAATGGAAAAAGGGATCTTGGAATGATCTCCAAACAGCAGGGCTTTAGCCTAATCGAAATATTGATTTCTTTTCTTCTGCTTGGCGTTGGGGCTTTGGGGTTAACGAAATTGCAAATTTACATGGAACGCAAGTCTGATTATGCCATCCAAAGTATGGAGGCGTTGCGTTTAGCGGAAAATCAACTTGAGTGGTTTCGTACCCGCGGGGCATCCGCTGCGCTCTCAACGATTTCTACCGCTAGTTTTGCTTCCATCTCGACAGGATCTTCTGTTATTGGTAGCTATACTGTGCAATGGGATGTGCCTGCGGCGACAGTCTCAGGCTCGTTAAAAACCATTACCATCACATCAAGCTGGCAAGACCGAACGGGAGAGACGCAATCGGTTGAATTGAAAACAATGATCTCTCGATACAGTGAATTTATAAACTAACCTGAGGGAATGACTGGTTAGTAAATGATTTTTGTCATAAGCATTGATGATTTTTATCGATAAATGTGCTGGTTAATAATGGGTTTGCGAACTGTTAATTTTGATGGTGTGCTACTGTTTTTTTTATGTTTAATTGATATGGCGTTTTTGCAAAATATGTCTCCAAATATGGAAAAAATCGTAGAACCTTGTGCTTTCTTTGTCATGATTGAATAAAATGCCCAGTTGAAAATAGGCCGTTATAATTATTCAAATAGGCCATGGCACCAACATCATTCATAATGGAGTTACCATGAGTAACCAAGCTGTCAATAAAACACCGTCACCAAAGCCGAGCGGGATGGACCGTTTCCTGAACTTTATCGAGCGAGCAGGTAACAAAATCCCTGATCCTGCGATTCTGTTCTTCTGGGCACTAATCATTACTTGGGCTGCGTCTGCACTTTTGTCGAATGTTTCTTTCGACCTTTTAAACCCTCGAACTGGCGAAGCTCTTACTATCACTAACCTTCTAACCGGTGAAGCTCTAGCAAATTTCCTTGCTAACATGGTGACGACGTTCACTGGCTTTGCGCCACTAGGTATCGTTCTTGTAGCGATGCTCGGTGTTGGTGTTGCCGATTCTTCTGGCTTCATCACCACAGGTCTTAAGAAGATGCTGAACTTCACACCAGCAAAACTTCTTACTCCAATGCTAATTCTTGTCGCAATCGTATCGCACACGGCGGCGGATGCGGGCTACGTTCTGGTTATTCCTCTAGGTGGTATTATCTTCCACGCAGCAGGTCGTCACCCTCTAGCGGGTATCGCAGCAGCGTTCGCAGGTGTATCAGGGGGGTTCTCTGCAAACTTCATCCCTTCAGGTATCGATCCGCTACTTGCAGGTTTTACACAAACAGCGGCACAGATTCTTGATCCTGAGTACGTAGTCAACCCACTAGCAAACATCTTCTTTACAGGTCTATCTTCAGTAATCATCGTTGCTATCGGTTGGTACGTAACAGAGAAAATCATCGAACCTCGTCTAGCGAATACGCCAGTTGACGAAGATGCAGAGAAAGCACCAGATCTAGGTACTTTCACTGAGCTTGAGTCTAAAGCGTTCCGTTACGCTGGTTGGGCAATGATGGCAGGTATCGCACTACTTGTTGTTGCGCTTATCCCAGAAAACTCTGCACTGCGTTCACCGGAAGGTGAGATCACTGCGTTTTCTGCGCCTGTAATGCGATCTATCGTTCCGTTGATCTTCATCCTATTCATCATTCCAGGTTACGTATACGGTAAAGTTTCTGGTACGTTTAAGACAAGCAACGACATCATCAAAGCGATGGCAGATACCATGTCTACAATGGGTGCGTACATTGTTATGTCGTTCTTCTGTGCACAGTTCCTATCTGCATTCGCGCAATCAAACATCGGTACGATGCTAGCGCTATACGGTGCGGAAGGTCTGAAAGCGATGAATTTACCAGGTGAAGCGACTATCATCGGTATGATTCTTCTAACGGCTTCTGTGAACCTGCTAATTGGTTCTGCATCAGCGAAGTGGGCACTAATTGGTCCAATCCTAGTGCCAATGCTAATGGCGGTAGGTATTTCTCCTGAGCTATCTCAAGCGGCATACCGTGTCGGTGACTCTGTATCGAACATCATTTCACCTCTGATGGTATTCTTCCCTCTAGTGGTGGTTTACTGTCAACGTTACGTGAAGTCGACAGGTATCGGTACACTAGCGTCTCTAATGATGCCATTCTCGATTGCAATGCTGATTGGTTGGTCTATTTTCCTAGTGGCTTACTGGATGCTAGGCATTCCTCTAGGTATTCAAGCACCTTACACTTACACGATGTAATTGCTATCCAACAAATTGAAAAGCGCAGGTCGAGGGGCCTGCGCTTTTTTTGCTTTTATCACCCTGAAAATGACGATGGCTTCTTCTGTAGCAACACAGAAGTTAGTGATACTATCTTTGTTCGATGAATCGTTATTTTCTCTGGAGTTCCTTTGTCTGACCTTTCTTTTACTTCTCAAGATGAATTGTTTATGCGCCGGGCTATGGCGCTTGCTGAGCAAGCTGAAGCGGAGGGGGAGGTACCTGTTGGCGCTGTTTTAGTTAAAGATGGTGAGATCATTGCGGAGGGCTGGAATCGTTCTATTTGTGCCCATGATGCGACTGCACATGCTGAGATTCAGACATTACGTAAAGCTGGTGAGACGTTACAAAATTATCGCTTACTTGATACCACGTTGTACGTGACGTTAGAGCCGTGCCCTATGTGTGCGGGTGCGTTGCTGCACAGTCGAGTTAAGCGTGTGGTGTATGGTGCACCGGATCTCAAAGCGGGCGCAGCTGGAACCGTACTGAACCTGTTTGAAAGCCAAGCGGCTTATCATTATGCGACGGTAGAAAGCGGGTTACTGGAAGAAGAGTGCCGAACTCAGTTGCAAGCGTTTTTTAAACGTCGTCGAAAAGAAATCAAAGCAAAGAAACAAATGCAAAATGCGTTGGAGAATGGGCCACAATTGAACGATGAATAGAGAAAGGAATGCTAGTAAACCTCTAACGGATAGAGGTTTACTTCAAGTTATCACAGATTCACTAGGTGAATGAAAACCCGGGTACGCGCATTGATTTTCTTTTTCATACACGTGAGCTTGCGCTTACGGCGGTTTGCCGCCACGGTCTTATTTAAACGTTTTGACAGAACTCTGCGTTTTCTCATAACCAGAACCTCTTACAGACAACGAACACACTCTCCGACACTCACATTACGCAGCGCCCGATTCATGACCAATAGATGACATTCTTGTGATGCACGCACATGGATGAGGGTGACGTCAGAGCGGGTAGAGGGTGACCAATTGAGCTTCTCATTCCGGTATTTAGTACTATGGCTAAATAGTTATACAGGGGAAATGAGCTCGAAAGGTCGAATTCTAGAAAGTTTCTATCGTGGGCTCAACAAAAAAATAGCGAGCAAAATGCTCGCTATTTTTGAAAGGTTTATTCTGGAACGGATTTGAGCTTTTCTTCGGACTCTGCTTTTGTTTCCTCCGCTCCTGATACTTGACCCGCGAAGGTATCCACGGCACTTGACATTAACAGATCAGGATTAAGAGGTGGGATCACTTGCAAGTCGTCAGTGCCTTCTTCAATTGAAGGTTTTTGGCTTACATGGCCAATGATTGACTGGTAGTAACGACGAATATTCTCGACATAATTACGTGCTTCGTCACCCCGGGCGTAACCGTAACGAGTTTGGCTGTAGAAACGTTTTTGACGAAGTAAAGGCAGCCGCTCTTTCACATCGGCCCACGCATTGGGATCGCCGCCTTGTGTCTTGGTTAGGCGTCGCGCATCCATCATATGGCCGTAACCCACGTTATAAGATGCCAGCGCAAACCAAATTTTCTCATGTTCATTAATGCTATCTGGAACACGATTTACAATCTGACGCAGGTATTCCACACCACCACGTACCGATTGCTCTGGGTCGAGACGATCGGTCACACCGACACTTTTCGCTGTTGGTAGGGTTAGCATCATCATGCCACGCACACCAGTTGGCGACTTCGCTTTAGGCTTCCAGTGTGACTCTTGGTATGCCAATGCAGCAATCAAGCGCCAGTCAAACTCTTCACCGTATTTTTGAAACAGCGGGGCCCATTTCGGCAGAGTATTATCCAAAGCACGAATAAAGGCACGAGTGTCGACGTAATCGAAGGCTTCAATATGACCAATGTACTTCTCTTCTAGTGTCGCTAGCTCACCAGATTGTTTAATGTTGCCGAAAAACTCGATCAACATAGCGTACAAGCTTTCATCTTCAGAGCGACGAGTAAACCAAGACACGGGTTGGTCTTCAGTCAGTTCAAACGCGAGCGCCAAATCAGGGTACAAACGTTGCGCTAAGGACAGTTCGACGGAGTCTGTGACGGTGAAGCGCAGTTCGCCAGTGGATACCTGTTTGAGTAGGTCTCGGGTATCGGCATTACCGACGATCTCAAATTGCAGATCCGGGTGTGCTTTCTGTAGTGAGGTAAGTGTCGGAACGTATTGAGATTGCTCAATAATCTTAAGGGTTTCAACACCAGTGGTTGAGTCTTCTTCGGAATTGTTGTCCTTGGTCGATTGGTAGTCGATCAACTGATGGATATGGCGTGGGCGAAGCTGACCTTTCTTATACACCACTTGTTGACTGACATAGTAGTAAGCCGGGCCAGGACGGAATCGTTGTACCGCTTGAGATGTTTGGTTGAGACCTGTCGCGATGATATCGATATCGCCTTTTTTTAGTGCAGGGAAAAGCTCAGCTTGGCGGAATGCGGGTTTGATCTCCAGTTTTACACCGAGTTGCTCAGCAAACTTGCGAGCCAGTTCGTAGTCCAAGCCCGCTGGACCATCAGGGCCAATATAGTAGGAGAGTTGATTATTTAGCGTGCCAACACGTAGGACTCCACGCTCTTGGATTTGCTCGAATTCATTTTTGGGTTCCGACTCAATCTGGCAGGCAGAAAGTAAAAGCACAGAAGCGAAAAGCAGGGCGCTGCGCTTGAATCGGTTGAGCTGACTTATTTGCATTAATTCGGTACGTCTCGATAAATTTCTAGTGCCTTTATATCAAAGCGCGCTGGTGGGGCAAAGAGAATCAGACAGATAGAGTGCGACATTGTCTGATTTATCGACATTTCTGCTGTAATTCAAATTTGACATAAAAAAAACGCAAACGGTTGCTTTTGGTGTTACATCACAAAAACAATTGCTATATAATGCGCTCGCAACGAAGAGGTGAAATCGGCATAGGTTCGAAGTTTTGTTTTTTAACCCACTGAATTTATTCCAATATCACCTTAATCACTTGCAATAAGAGACCTAAGCACATGAGAATTTTGCGTGGCTCCCCAGCTCTTTCTGAGTTTCGTGTTAATAAGCTACTGGAACTGTGTCGTGAACAAGATCTGCCTGTAACGGGCATTTACGCTGAGTTTATGCACTTTGCGGATCTAAAGTCTGATCTTAATGACCAAGATTTAGAAAAACTGGAAAAGTTGCTGACTTACGGCCCAACGATCGAAGAACATGAGCCACAAGGTCTTTTACTTCTTGTTACTCCTCGCCCGGGCACGATTTCGCCTTGGTCTTCTAAATCTACTGACATCGCCATTAACTGTGGTCTAGACAGCGTAAAACGTCTAGAGCGCGGTACTGCGTATTATGTCGAAACATCATCTTCTCTTTCTGAGGCTCAAGTCGCTGATGTAAAAGAGCTTATCCATGACCGTATGATGGAAGTCGTGTTCACTGAGCTAGAAGCAGCATCAGCACTATTTACGGTTGCAGAGCCGGCTCCAGTGGCACACGTTGATATCCTTTCTGGCGGTCGTCTTGCGCTTGAAGAAGCAAACGTTTCCCTAGGTTTGGCGCTAGCCGAAGATGAAATTGATTACTTGGTAGAAAGCTTTACTAAGCTTGGTCGTAACCCGAACGACATCGAATTGATGATGTTTGCACAGGCGAACTCAGAGCACTGTCGTCACAAAATCTTTAACGCAGATTGGACGATCGACGGTGTTGACCAACCTAAGTCTCTGTTTAAGATGATCAAAAATACCTTTGAAACGACACCTGACCACGTACTTTCCGCTTATAAAGACAACGCAGCGGTCATGGCTGGCTCAAAAGTCGGTCGTTTCTTCCCTGATCCAAAAACACGTCAATACAACTACCATCACGAAGATGCACACATCTTGATGAAGGTAGAAACGCACAACCACCCAACCGCAATTTCTCCGTGGCCAGGCGCCTCTACAGGTTCTGGTGGTGAGATTCGTGACGAAGGCGCGACAGGTATCGGTGGTAAGCCCAAAGCTGGTCTGGTTGGTTTCACGACGTCTAACCTACGCATTCCTGGCTTTGAACAGCCATGGGAAACCGACTTCGGTAAGCCTGGTCGTATCGTTAATGCATTAGACATCATGCTGGAAGGTCCATTAGGTGGTGCGGCGTTTAACAACGAGTTTGGTCGCCCAAATCTACTGGGTTACTTCCGTACTTACGAAGAAAAAGTCACCTCACACGCAGGTGAAGAAGTTCGTGGTTACCACAAGCCAATCATGATTGCTGGTGGCATGGGTAACATCCGAGATGAGCACGTACAGAAGAAAGAGATCCCAGTCGGTGCGAGCCTAATCGTACTGGGCGGTCCTGCAATGAACATCGGTCTTGGTGGCGGTGCTGCTTCTTCAATGGCGTCAGGTCAATCAGCGGAAGATCTCGATTTCGCTTCAGTGCAGCGTGAAAACCCAGAGATGGAACGTCGTTGTCAAGAAGTGATTGACCGTTGTTGGCAGCTTGGTGAAGAGAACCCAATCGCATTCATCCACGACGTAGGTGCGGGCGGTATCTCTAACGCACTACCAGAGCTTGTCGATGATGGTGAGCGCGGTGGTAAATTCCAACTGCGTGATGTACCAAACGATGAGCCGGGCATGAGCCCTCTAGAAATCTGGTGTAACGAATCTCAAGAGCGTTATGTACTTGCAGTGGCACCAGAGAACATGGCGGCGTTTGAAGCAATTTGTAAGCGAGAGCGCGCTCCGTATGCAGTAGTGGGTGTAGCAACAGAAGAGCGTCACCTAACGCTTGAAGATTCGCACTTCGACAATACGCCAATCGATATGCCAATGGATATCCTACTTGGCAAGCCGCCAAAAATGCACCGCGAAGCGACAACACTCAAAGTGGAAAGCCCAGCGATGGTTCGTGACGGTATCGAACTTAATGAAGCCGTAGATCGCGTACTTCGCCTTCCAACTGTGGCTGAAAAAACATTCCTTATCACCATCGGTGACCGCACGGTAACGGGTCTGGTTGCTCGCGACCAAATGGTGGGCCCTTGGCAGGTGCCAGTAGCAAACTGTGCAGTCACTGCAGCAAGTTACGACACTTACCACGGCGAAGCGATGTCGATGGGTGAGCGCACGCCAGTGGCACTGCTAGACTTCGGTGCGTCAGCACGTCTCGCGGTAGGTGAATCACTCACTAACATTGCAGCGACAGACATCGGTGATATTAAACGCATTAAACTGTCGGCTAACTGGATGTCCCCAGCCGGCCACCCAGGTGAAGATGCAGGTCTATACGAAGCGGTAAAAGCGGTAGGTGAAGAATTGTGTCCTGCGCTTGGTTTGACTATCCCTGTTGGTAAAGACTCAATGTCGATGAAGACAAAGTGGGAGGAGAACGGCGAGAACAAAGAAGTCATTTCGCCATTATCGCTTGTTATTACTGCATTTGGTCGTGTGGAAGATATTCGCAAGACAGTGACGCCTCAGCTGCGTCTCGACAAAGGCGACTCATCTCTCGTTCTTGTCGATTTAGGTAACGGTAAGAACCGTCTAGGTGCAACGGCACTAGCACAAGTTTACAAGCAACTTGGCGACAAGCCTGCTGACGTAGATAATGCGGAGCAACTAAAAGGCTTCTTCGATGCGATGCAAACGCTAGTTCGTGATGACAAGCTAGTGGCTTACCACGATAAAGGCGATGGTGGCCTATTGGTCACGCTAGCAGAAATGGCGTTTGCTGGTCACTGCGGTGTAAAAGCGAATATTCAAGATCTTGGCGACGATACGTTAGCGGCACTATTTAACGAAGAACTTGGCGCGGTTGTACAAGTTAAGAATGATGATCTTGATTTGGTTCTCTCTACGCTTGCGGTATATGGGCTTGAAACGTGTTCACACGTGATTGGTCGTGTAGAAGAATCCGATGATTTTGTTATCACATCGGGTGATGCAGTTCTGCTTGAGCGTTCTCGTACTGAGCTACGTACTATTTGGGCTGAAACCACACATAAGATGCAAGGTCTACGTGACAACCCAGCATGTGCTGACCAAGAGTTTGAATCGAAGAAAGACAACTCGGACCCAGGTCTGAACGTGAAGTTAAGCTTTGACGTGAATGAAGACATCGCCGCGCCATACATTGCAAAAGGTGCTAAGCCTAAGATGGCAATCCTACGTGAGCAGGGCGTTAACTCTCACGTTGAAATGGCTGCAGCCTTTGACCGAGCTGGCTTTGAAGCAACGGATATCCATATGAGTGACATCCTAACGGGTCAAACCGTTCTGGATGAATACCAAGGTTTAGTTGCTTGTGGTGGCTTCTCTTACGGTGACGTACTTGGTGCAGGGGAAGGCTGGGCGAAGTCTATTCTATTCAACGTGCAAGCTCGTGAGCAGTTCCAAACCTTCTTCAACCGTGACAACACTTTCTCTCTAGGTGTGTGTAATGGCTGTCAGATGCTATCGAACCTAAAAGAGCTGATTCCTGGCGCTGACCTATGGCCGCGTTTTGTTCGCAACGAATCAGAGCGCTTCGAAGCACGTTTCAGTCTCGTAGAAGTTCAGAAGTCAGACTCAGTATTCTTCGATGGTATGGCGGGTTCTCGTATGCCAATTGCAGTATCACACGGTGAAGGTCGTGTAGAAGTGCGTGATGCAGACCACCTAGCGGCGATTGAAGCCTCTGGTACGGTTGCTGTTCGTTACGTGGACAACCACGGTAACCAGACGCAACAATACCCGAACAACCCGAATGGTTCGCCAAACGCGATTACGGGTCTAACGACTCAAGATGGTCGCGTGACTATCATGATGCCGCACCCTGAGCGTGTATTCCGCACCGTGGCTAACTCATGGTCGCCAGAAGGTTGGGGCGAGAACGGTGCTTGGATGCGTATGTTCCAAAACGCACGTAAGAACATCGGTTAATCCAGCTAATCCATGAAATAGAAAAAAGCGCAGATCCGAAAGGTCTGCGCTTTTGTTTGTACCAAGAAAAATGCACATATAGCATTAAAAAAGTCGCGCAAAGACGAATCAATTGTGCTCTAATACCGCGCTTACCAAGGGATGGTGTTAAACAGCTCAGCTTAGATGGAGTTATCAGTTGACCGAATCCCTGATTAATCCCTAAATCCCTTAGGAAATGAAATACATGTCTAAAAATCCAAAATTTGCTATCCGCCTAACTGAAAAACGTAACGGTTGGAGCGCAGAGATCACTCGTCAAGTAACGTCTCGCAAGGTTGTTGTATCAAAACGTGAAACTGGTTTTGACAGCGAAGCGAAGGCTCAAGCTTGGGCTGAACAAGAGCTAGCGGGCTTCATTCAAAACCAAGTGGTTCGCAATGAACGTAAAGCGGCTCAACGCCAAGAGCGCGAAGCAGAGCAGCTTGCAGCACAAGTTCGCAAAGAAGAAGCTCGTAAAGCTCGCGACACCGCTGAAGACGAATAATCGTTACAAAAAAGCCCTGATAGTTCAGGGCTTTGTTTTATCTAGCATTTCATTATTGCTGAGTGTCTAGTGGGATTTGTCCGGTAGTCACTTGGTCAACGTCAAACTCCGTCAACTCTTCAATATAGCTTTCTACCGTCTGTTCAACGATGTCATCATCTTGCTTGAAGTAGGCAATATGGAAGATGGCATCCCCTTCGTTAACCAAAGGCAGCGTTTGCTGACCGATAACGATACCTCCTTTTGGTGCTAGCAGCTCTAGCTCGTCGTGACCTAGTGGTGAACTGATGTAGGCGAGTGTTTCACCTTCTTCTACTTTATCACCTAAGTTAACGACAGTACGCAGAATACCATTGCCTGATGCACGAACCCAGCTCGTCGATTTTGCAATGATAGGCTCTGGCAGTTTCTTACGGCTCGCGCGTAGCATGCCGATCGCTTGCATTACACGTTGCACACCTAATACGCCTGCACTGATCGACAGTGGGTCAAAACGTAATGCTTCACCCGCTTCGTAAGTAAGAACCGGAATGTCGCATTTCTCTGCTTCACTGCGAAGAGAACCGTCACGCAGTGCGGAATCGACAATGACTGGTGTTGCAAATGCTTTTGCAATGCGAAGTGTTTCTGGGTTGCTCAGGTTAGCGCGAATCTGTGGCAAGTTAGTGCGGTGAATCGCACCCGTGTGAAGATCCAGAATGTAATCACAGCGGTTGGCAATGTTGTTAAAGAAGCCATGAGCCATACGTGATGCTAGTGCGCCTTTTTCACTACCAGGGAAGCAACGGTTTAAATCACGACGGTCTGGCAGGTAACGAGACTTATGGATAAAGCCGAATACGTTCACGATAGGCACAGCAATCACGGTACCTTTCAGTTTTTGTGGGTCTAATTGGTTAATCATCTGACGAACGATTTCTACGCCATTTAGCTCATCACCATGGATTGCCGCGTTTACCATTAGTACCGGCCCTTCCTGTTTACCATGAATAATTTCCACAGGAATAGAAAGCGGAGAGTGCGTGTAAAGCTGCGCCGCTTCAAACTCAGTCTCTAGTCGCGTTCCTGGTTGTATTTGATGCCCTAACAGTTCAAATACTTTGCTTTTTTTACTTCTGGCCATAAACCATCTCTGTCAAATAAGTTAGCATCAATGTAACAACTGGTTCAAAATCACACTAATCATTCTGTTTAAGGATACGATAAATAACTTTAATCAATAAGGTTAAAGTTTCACCACATGTTGTGGTTAAATTGCGTTTTGTATTTAACTACCTGATTAGTCATGCTAATTGTAATGTTTATTTTGCCTTTATTATTCGTGGTATGAATAAATGAGTATTAAAAACAATACAGCGATTTTTTTACTGAAAATCCGTCTTTTATCATTAGGCGTTATCGGCTAATATTCGCGCCGAAATTTTGACCTAGTTTTTATATAGAGGCTTTGATGAAAAAGGCGATCGCTAAAATTGGTGCGATGACTGCAGTAGCAGTATCACTTTCTGGCTGTGTAGGCAGCAACGCAGTAACGGGCTACGTTATGGGCTTTAATCTAAAAGCAGTAGACAACCGTTACGCTCGTGGTGGTCTAAACATGCTAATGGCGCCAATTTACGGTATTTCGGTTGCAGCTGACTACATTGTATTTAACTCGCTAGAGTTCTGGACTGGTAAAAACCCACTAAACGGTAAGCCACACATCTTTGATACTAAGATGGACACTTACATTGACGTAAACCACCAGTTAGATAAGTCTTTAACGACGGCTCCAATCGGGCCTCTAACGAACAACCGTGTAATCGAACAAGGCCAAATGCAGCAACTTGACGAAAACACAGTTGAAATGGACATTACTTACAACAACGGCGAGAAAGCGACCCTAATGGGTGTGCGCGACGGTGAATTTGTTACTTACTACATCGATGGTGAAGTGGTAGCCACAACTTCTATGGATGAGCTGGCAGCATACGCACAGACTCGTGCATAATTCGCGATTTGTGGATAATGAAAAGGGTGCGTCGGCACCCTTTTTTTGTGTCTATTGTATTGGTCTAGGTGAACTCAGACATTAAGCTTTACGCTTTCTCAGGAATGGCTTCTAGTAGTGCAACCATTTGATCCCAGAACAGCTGAACAGTATCGATCTTCACTTTTTCATCTGGAGAGTGGGGGAACTTGATGGTTGGGCCGAAAGAAACCATATCCATATTAGGGTAAGGTTCTTTGAATAAACCACACTCAAGACCTGCGTGAATGACCATAATGTTTGGTTTGTGGCCGTAAATGCCTTCGTACATATCACGGAAGATTGCCATGATTTCGGAATCAGCATCCGGCTTCCAACCAGGGTATGCACCTGAGAATTCGATTTGTGCTCCAGCAAGTTCTGCCACTGAGTGCAGCATGCCTTCGACTTGGCTGCGGCCTGAATCGATCAGAGAACGGATTAAGCAAAGTACCGTCACTTTATTCTCTGCTGTTGTGATAACACCAACGTTCAACGAGGTCTCAACCACGCCTTCGATCTCGTCACTCATGCGAATTACGCCGTTCGGGCAGGCATTGAGTGCGGCGATAAAACGCTGTTGATCGGCGACTGTGAATGCTTGTGCGTCCGTTGCGAACTCTTCGTTGAAAGTGACGATACCTGTTTCAACTTTACCAAGCTCGGCTTTTAGAAGCTCAGTGTAGTAGCTGAATAACTCTGCGAGTTTGTCTTGATTTTCTGCAGGAAGTGCAACCGTTACGAACGCTTCACGAGGGATCGCGTTACGTAGACTACCGCCGCGGAAATCGACTAGACGAAGATCTAACTCTTGCGCGTGACCCGCTAGGAAACGAGCAATCAGTTTGTTTGCGTTACCGCGACCGGTGTGGATGTCACAACCAGAGTGACCACCTTTTAGGCCTTTAAGCGTTAACTGACGAGTAACAAAGCCTGCCGGGATGGCATCGCGAGCGATATCGAATGTCATTGCACCGTCGATACCGCCAGCACACCCCATGTACACTTCACCTTCTTGCTCAGAGTCTGTGTTCAGCAGGATATCGCCTTCCAACCAGCCTGCTTCAAGCCCAAATGCGCCCGTCATGCCAGCTTCTTCATCGATCGTCAGTAGAACTTCGATAGGACCATGTTGGATTTCAGTAGAAGCAAGAACCGCAAGACAAGAAGCCATACCGATGCCGTTATCAGCACCAAGCGTTGTTCCTTTTGCAGTTACCCATTCGCCATCAATGTATGGCTGGATAGGATCTATAGTGAAGTCGTGATCAGTGTCTTCGTTCTTTTGTGGCACCATATCGATGTGTGCTTGAAGCACCACACCTTTCTTGTTCTCCATGCCAGGTGTAGCTGGCTTTTTAATAAACACGTTGCCAGTGGGATCGCGACGTACGTCAAAACCTTGCTCCGTAGCCCAGTTAACAATGTACTGAGCGAGCGCTTCTTCATGTTTTGAAGGATGAGGAATGGAACAAATCTTATCGAAGAACTGCCAAAGTGGAGCAGGTGATAAGGTACTGATCTCAGAATGGAATTCAGACACGGAGGACTCCTTTTGATGTGTTTTGCCAAATATGTGTCGCAAAAATATTTTATGTCTAGCAGTACATGCTAGTTAGTATTGGCTTTAAATTGGAATCAAGCATACCACCAGAACGATATCGCGAGTAGTCGTCAGGAAAAGGAATTCTAACGTAGGTATCTCCTTTCTCGGCGAAGAAGTCATTAATAGGAGGTGAAGTTAAGTGCATATCATTTGAAAAAGCCATCAAATTACAGTCAACTCTTTTGTAATTAACTTTCACATAAGCTTTTAATGTGGTGTTTTTTTGAGTTTTGCGTGATGCAGCTCACTATAAATGTTGTAATTTAATTTCTTAATGGTATATTTGTAACCAGCTTTTTAAAAGAAGAATGAAATGCTCAAAGGATGAGTCCGTTTATCGCCTCCAAGGAACCGAGAAATCAACGACAGTATTAATTGATTTAGAAGGTGATATTTATGAAAGGTTTACCAAGTGCAATGTTCTGGAATAACAAATCTGTTTATACCGGTAACTTTGTATACCCAACAAGCTTTGGTTACTAATTGCAACCAACGCATGTGACTCGAACAGTTTGTTCACCCCTATAAATTGGAATTTTTTTTCAGTAATAGTGCTGACATGATTCACCGCCACTCATTTTGAGTGGCGTTTTTTTATCTTTTTTTTCGTTTCCGGCTACTTTCTCACCACCAAAGCTCTTTTCTGTTACCACTGCCCCGCTTACCCCAATTACCAGCCAAATAATTAAGTGTTTTAGGTTGAAAAGTTGGTATTTTTATTTGGAAGTTTAATACATTGTTCACTTTGTACACATCGCCTTAAATAGCGTATTCGTCTATTACTGTTTGTTTATTAAGGTATAAACTCTACGAGCGCTTCAGGTTCTACCGAATGAATTGCATATCCAAAGAAAAAAAATGCATTAGAGTGAAAATTCTATCTGGAATTTGTTATTTGATAACTTTATAATCCCAGCCAATCGATTACGCAACCGTTTACTTTTTATCTTTACAGGATTCGAACATGCTCGAAAGGCTATTTAAACTTAGTGAAAACGGCACCAATGTGCGCACTGAGATCATCGCAGGTATTACTACTTTCCTTACCATGGCTTACATCATTTTTGTAAACCCGACGATTCTTGCGGATGCAGGTATGGATCGTGGCGCTGTATTTGTTGCGACGTGTCTTGCCGCTGCGATTGGCTGTTTCATAATGGGCTTAGTTGCTAATTACCCAATTGCTCAAGCTCCGGGCATGGGTTTGAATGCGTTTTTCACCTATTCTGTTGTGTTGGGTATGGGCTATACCTGGCAAGTGGCGTTAGCTGCTGTATTCGTTTCTGGTTTGCTTTTCATTGCATTGAGTGTGTTTAAGATCCGTGAATGGATCATCAATTCGATTCCTCTTTCTTTGCGTACAGGTATTTCTGCTGGTATCGGTCTTTTTCTTGCATTTATCGCGCTTAAAAATGCAGGCATCGTAGTTGATAACCCAGCGACACTGGTTTCTATGGGCAACATCACGTCACTTCAATCAGTGCTTGCGGCGATTAGTTTTTTCCTTACTATTGCTTTAGTTCACCGTGGTGTAAAAGGCGCGGTAATGATCGCCATTCTTGGCGTAACGGCGTTAGGTCTTATCTTTGGTGATGTGCAATGGGGCGGAGTCATGTCCGCACCACCAAGTTTAGCTCCAACGTTCATGCAGTTAGACTTCTCTGGCTTATTTGAAGTTGGCATGATTTCAGTCGTATTTGCTTTCTTATTCGTGGACTTGTTCGATACGGCAGGCACGCTAGTCGGTGTGTCTCAAAAAGCGGGACTAACTGACGAAAACGGTAACATTCCTCGTCTAAACAAAGCGCTACTAGCTGACTCAACGGCGACATCTGTCGGTGCGTTGCTAGGTACATCAAACACCACATCTTACATTGAGAGTGTGTCAGGTGTGGCAGCAGGTGGTCGTACGGGTCTAACAGCCGTCGTTGTTGGTGTGCTGTTCCTCCTTGCTCTATTGTTCTCGCCACTAGCGGGAATGATCCCAGCTTACGCGACATCTGGCGCGCTGTTTTACGTAGCTATCCTGATGCTTTCTGGGCTTGTCGGTATCGACTGGCGTGACCTAACAGAAGCCGCTCCGGTAGTGGTTACCTGTCTAGTTATGCCTCTGACTTTCTCTATCGCAGAAGGTATCACGTTAGGCTTCATCGCTTACGCCGCTATCAAGTTGTTCAGTGGTAAAGGCCGTGACGTATCGATGAGTGTGTGGGTTATGTCTGCCATCTTCATCGTGAAATACATCGTAGGTTAATCCGGTTTGAAAAAAGCCAGTGTGGATGTTGGTTCGCACTGGCTTTTTTTTTTTGATTTTCCCCGGTAATACCCATCGCAGTAAGTCAGTGATCAGAGTTAGCGTAGGAAAAAACGTTTGGAAATAAGGTGAAATTTTCGATAAGTAGTTATTCTACAATCAAAATTTTAAACGAAGTTATCGAGCGTTATAACAAGCTAGAATGACCAGTTATTTACTACGATTGGTAGAATACATTCACTTCTTCATTTTGTGTTGTTCACCGAATACGATTTTTCTGCGCAATAAGCGGAGAATTTTGATATCAGCGTTGGTATTACGGAAGTGTTTCGGTAGAATAATCGTTTGCGCAGCTTGAAACCCCCATTTCCTCTGGTGTGGAAAATTTAGTGAGATGTGTCCAATTCAGTACATCAAGCTAGGTAGAGGGGATGCATATTTTGAAATTATTAGGTTATTACAATGAGTAAAAAATTCATTATCACTTGGGATGCGATGCAGTCTTACTGCCGTGAACTGGCTGAGAAACAAATGCCAGCTGAGCAATGGAAAGGTATTTGGGCGGTAAGCCGCGGTGGTTTGGTTCCTGGTGCAATCTTGGCTCGTGAGTTAGGTATTCGTTACGTTGATACAATCTGTATCTCAAGCTACGACCACGATCACCAACGTGACATGACCGTGCTAAAAGCACCGGAAGGTGATGGCGAAGGTTACCTAATTATTGAAGACCTAGTAGATAGCGGCGACACAGCGCGTAAACTACGTGAAATGTACCCGAAAGCAAAACTTATCGCGGTATGTGCGAAACCGTCTGGAAAAGAACTGCTTGATGACTATGTAGTCGATATCGCTCAAGATACTTGGATTGAACAGCCATGGGATATGTCTATCCAGTACGCTGAGCCGGTAAACCGCAAGCAAAAGTAATTGGATACGAAGAATCTTGAGAAATGCCCCTTTATAGGGGCATTTTTTTTATTATTATTAAAGCTATTGCTAACAGCCTAGAGTTCTTCCTATGTCAGAAGACGTCAGTAAAAACCTTTCCGAAGCTTTGTTTGCCAATCATAAACAGGCGAAAGAAACGTCCGCACTTACTCAGTACATGCCGACCAGCCAAAAGATTCTTGATGAACGAGAAGGGAGTGATGATAGTGCCTGGTATCGCCACCTGAGACGTTTACAGTGGGCTTGGCAGGGGGTATCTCCCATAGAGATAGAAGGCGTTTTATCAAAAATTGCTTCTTCTCCTCATTCTCGCACTCAAGATAGATGGTTAGATACGGTGATGGGGTATCACAGCGGTAACTGGACATTTGAGTGGATAAAATTAGGTATGGAGCATCAACGACGTGCAAAAGATCTCAGTGGTGAGGAAGCGGCTGATGAGTTGTTTTCGGCATCGCTGTGTTTTAGCATTGCAGGTTATCCTCACCTAAAAAATGACAACTTAGCGCTACAGGCTCAAGTGCTAGCGAACAAAGCCTATTCGGAAGCCTCTGAAAAGACGCAATACACGATTAAGCAGATTGAAGTGCCTTATCAAAAGCATAAGATCATTGCGAACTTGCATCTGCCACGTACCGATAAGCAATTGCCAGTGGTGATGGTGAGTGCGGGTTTAGATAGCTTGCAAACCGACATGTGGCGACTTTTCCGTGATCACTTAGCGCCAAAAGGCATTGCCATGTTGACCGTGGATATGCCTTCGGTAGGTCATAGCTCACACTGCCCATTGACCGAAGACTCAAGTTGTGTGCATCAGGCCGTACTTAACGAACTCTATTCTGTTCCTTGGGTTGATCATCATAAAGTGGGTTTGGTTGGTTTCCGCTTTGGTGGTAACGCCATGATCCGTCTTTCTTTTATTGAACAAGAGAAGATCAAAGCTTGCGTGTCGTTAGGGGCGCCTGTCCATGATTTGTTTACTTCGCCGAAGAAGTTGCAGCAGATGCCCAAGATGTATTTAGACTTACTAGCTTCACGTTTAGGAAAGAGTGCGGTCGATATCAACAGCATGGCCGGACAAATGATGGCGTGGTCATTGAAAGTGCAGGGTTTTTTGAGCAGCCGTAGAACCAAAGTACCAATCCTTGCCTTGAGTTTAGAGGGCGACCCGATTTCTCCTCACAGTGATAATCAGTTGGTGGCACTGTTTAGCCAGTATGGTCAGGCGAAGAAAATCAGTTCCAAAACAATTACAAAAGGATATGAGCAATCCCTCGATTTAGCCATAAAGTGGTTAGAAGATGAACTATTGAGATGACAAAGAGCCTAATTTAGTGAAGAGTAATGCAGTTGAGCAAAAAACATGCTCATTACAATTAAATAATTTACTGGGTAGTAGATATCCTCACTATAGAAACGGAGATTCTTATGTCAGAGACGAGTCAAAGCCCGACCCATTTTCGCTTGATGTCAAAGTTAAAGGCGGTAGGGCCTTACCTACGCGAACCACAATCACAGGAAGGGAGGTATTATTTTGATTGCCTATCAGTCTGTGTAGACGACAAAAAGTCACCTGAACAACGTGAGTTTTGGGGCTGGTGGATGGATTTGGAGTCCATCGAAAGTGGCTTTACGGCTAAGTACCATATCGGCAAGTATAATCAAGAAGGCGAGTGGGAATCAGAGTCATTACCCAAAAAAGTCGTTGAAGAAGTGTACTTAACTCAAAACATCTTTCACAAAAAGCTTGTTGAGACAATGAGTGAATATTTCAAATTGGAAGTGGAATATCACACCGAGTCGTTTGATTTTGCCTAATTTGACTGATTTACTCTTCCCTAAGACAAAAAGGTGCGTTTTCGCACCTTTTCTGCTTGTTAAATCCCCATTTGATTGCTAAAACATCCACTCTTTATTTGTTTTTCATTTCAGAAGACATCATGACAACGAATCAACAGAATGCAGTTGTTTCACAACCACAGACCGTCGTTGTGAAACTGGGAACAAGTGTGCTGACAGGCGGTACTTTGGCGTTAGACCGTGCTCACATGGTAGAGCTGGCTCGTCAATGTGCGGAGCTAAAAAAACAAGGCCATTCAGTCGTAATGGTTTCGTCTGGTGCAATTGCAGCAGGCCGAGAGCATCTTGGATACCCCGCGCTGCCCAATGCGATGGCGAGCAAACAGTTGCTTGCTGCTGTGGGTCAGAGCCGCTTGATTCAAACATGGGAGTCACTGTTTGGCATTTACGGTATTAAAATTGGTCAAATGCTGCTGACTCGCGCAGATTTAGATGATCGTGAGCGCTTCCTTAACGCGCGTGACACTATTAACGCACTGGTAGCAAACGACATTATTCCTATCGTTAACGAAAACGACGCAGTAGCAACGAACGAAATCAAAGTGGGTGACAACGATAACTTGTCTGCTTTGGTGGGGATTTTGTGTGGTGCAGATAAATTATTACTCCTCACTGACCAAAAAGGCTTGTTTACCGCAGACCCGCGTAAAGACCCAAATGCAGAGCTGATCAAAGAGGTGAAAACCATCGATGATACTTTGCGTAAAATTGCAGGTGGCAGCGGAACAATGCTCGGTACTGGCGGTATGGCAACCAAACTCCAAGCCGCAGACATTGCTCGCCGAGCCGGTATTGAGGTAATTATTGCGGCAGGTAGTGCGCCAAACGTGATTTTTGATTCGTTGAGCCCAGAGCCACAAGGCACCCGTTTCCTACCTTGCTCAGAAGCACTAGAAAACCGTAAGCGTTGGATCCTTGCGGGTCCTGCCGCTAGTGGTGACATCGTGATCGATGACGGTGCAGTTAATGCGGTGGTAGGCACGGGCAGTAGTTTGTTAGCGAAAGGTGTGATCAAAGTTAGTGGTGATTTCGCGCGTGGTGAAGTCGCACGTGTCACCAACTCGCACGGTAAGTTAGTTGCCCGTGGTATCAGCGCTTACTCAAGTGAAGACTTAGCGAAAATTGCCGGTAAGCACAGTAAAGATATCATCTCTATTTTGGGGCATGACTACGGCTCGGAAGTGATTCATCGCGATGATCTTGTTGTTATTCAAGAATAGAATTTGAGGGAAGCAAAGTGGATTTAACGAATATGGGGAAAGCTGCCAAAGATGCAGCTTTCGAGCTGGCGACGGCGTCAACTGCACAGAAGAACCAAGCGCTAGCCATCATCGCGGATGAGCTAGAAGCAAATGCTGCAACAATTTTGGCTGCCAACGCAAAAGACATCGAACTGGGCCGTGAAGCAGGTCTAACAGACGCGCTGCTTGATCGTCTCCTACTGAATGAAGAGCGCCTAATTGGCATAGCAAATGACGTTCGTAACGTTATCAGCCTAAATGACCCAGTCGGTAGCGAAATTGACAGTAAAGTACTAGAAAACGGCATGTCACTGTCTCGTCGTCGCGTTCCTCTTGGTGTCGTGGGTGTGATTTACGAAGCGCGGCCAAACGTAACTATCGATATTGCGGCACTGTGTCTGAAAACGGGTAACGCTAGTATTCTACGTGGTGGTAAAGAGACCTTCTTCTCGAACATGGAGTTGGTGAAAGTTATCCAATTGGCGCTAGCGAAAGCGAACTTACCTGCGGCATCTGTTCAGTATATTGAAAAGCCTGACCGTGAGTTGGTTTCTCAATTGCTTAAACTGGATGATTACGTCGATATGATCATTCCACGTGGTGGCGCTGGTCTACACAAAATGTGTAAAGAGAACAGCACGATTCCAGTCATCATTGGCGGTTTTGGTATCAGTCATATTTTCGTCGATGAATCAGCGGAACTAGAAAAATCGCTAAACGTGGTTGAGAACTCAAAAGTTCAACGCCCATCGGCATGTAACTCATTAGATACACTGTTAGTACACGAGAAGGTAGCAGCGCAATTCTTATCAATGATTGTTGATCGCATGAACGACAAAGTGACGTTCGTTGCAGAGCCAAAAGCAAAAGCACTAATGGCACAAGCGAAACACATTCGCGATGCCGGTGAAGGTGATTTTGATACGGAATGGTTAAGTTACACGCTTGGCGTAAAAGTGGTTGCTGACGTGAAAGAAGCGATTGACCATATGCGTGTTCACAATGCGAGCCATTCCGATGCAATCATGACCAATAGCCTGGAAAATGCTGAATGGTTTATTAACTCAGTGGGCTCTGCTGCAGTATACGTAAACGCGGCGACGCGCTTTACTGATGGAGCACAATTCGGTTTAGGTGCAGAAGTGGCAGTATCCACTCAGAAACTGCACGCGCGTGGGCCGATGGGTTTAGAAGAGCTAACCAGTTACAAATGGGTAGGTAAAGCGAACTACCTTGTACGTAGTTAACTGATATTGATTGAAAAAGGGGCAGTAATGCCTAATGCCGATCAGTTAAGAGATAAATGATCGGTTGAACGATCCTACAGATGGCTTATAAAGGCTCTAAGTTCCCAAAACTTAGAGCCTTTTATTTTGCAATTAACCAC
>NZ_LIXM01000036.1 GCF_002608565.1 Vibrio sp. PID17_43 | reverse complement strand
AAGGTTCAATGTTGTCGCTGCCGCTCGACTTGCATGTGTTAGGCCTGCCGCCAGCGTTCAATCTGAGCCATGATCAAACTCTTCAATTTAAGATTTTGTTCGGCTCAATGAATACTGACTTCAAAACTACTAATGTAATTTTAAAGCTATTATCGTTCCAACAGAACGATAATGAATTGACTGTGCCAAGTCTTGCGACTTGATTGGTCACTCAGTTCATTGAAACCTAATTTGAAACCGAAGTTTCTAATTGGATTATCATCAACGAGTGCCCACACAGATTGATAGGTCTATATTGTTAAAGAGCTTACCTAACCAACTTGCCGCCTTAGCGCCTCGTCGTTAGGGGTGCGTATAATACGCTTTCCGACTTGAGAGTCAAGCGTTTTTTTAAAACTTCTTTTCTCTCTTTTCAACTCGTCGTGTGACTTTCGTCTCACTCCGTGTCGGTGGATGCGCAGTATAGGGAACTGAGAAATGAGTACAAGCATTTTTTGCAAAAAGAAACTCAACCGAACAAATAACAAACACTATGTATACTTGTTCAGCACCCCCCCCCTTTTTTCGTATCCACACCCTTTATTCTTACAAAAAAGCTATCACTTACCTAAATAAATACGACTTGTTTCTTTGCAATTTCTGTTGCTGTTCTCGCTTTCTGCGCCGTTTTCTCGCCTCCTACTCTTACAAGTAATAAAAAAGAGCAGAACGATAACGAACTGCTCTTTGGTCTTTGCTTTTACTTGGGGTATTTCAGGTGAAATCTTGGAAATATGTTTCTTCTATATATAAAAGAAAAGATCAGAGCTTCCTTGCTCTACTTTTTTCGACAGATTAACTAGGGATACCTATAAATGTCGTAATGATTAAATGGCGCCTGAACTCATATGATCGGAGCATGCTTGCATTCTCAATGGCGTCATCTTCGATAAAGAACTTAGTTCTTCAATACTTTTACAGTGTAGCTACCATCTTTTTGTTGGTATAAACAGTGGGTATCGGTTTCGAAGACTGGGTAATGCGCACCGATCTCAAAAAGCATCTCTAGGAAGTCCAGCACAGGACGAGACTCTTGAGTCTATCTATATAAACATTCACTATAGGATTCACTTGCCCAGTCTAAATCACCATTAAGCTCAGCATGCTTGGTTCAAATGGCTATTGGTCAGCGCATATTGGCGACTGAACAATACTTAAAACCCAGTCATTGATTTGCAAATAGACTCCAACCATGTATGAAAACTCTCGTATCTAACAGACAGCTTCGCTTTAGGAATAAGTGAGACTACGCATTCTTTCAGTCGACTAAAAATAGGGTTATAGGTGGGAAAACGGCCTGGACCTAGAAAAGCAAGCCGCCAAAAGTGCAAACTTAGGTTAAGAGCTTAGAAAATCGAGGCTACTCTAACGCAGCCAGAATAGAACAATGACTTGCATCATCGTTCGTATGACCACAACATGCGTCATTAATTTTCTTTAATGCAGAGCGAATTTTGGTCAGTTCATGAATCTTCTCATCAATCAGCTTTAACTTAGCAGAAGTGATGGCTTTAACCTCTGCACAGCTGTGTTCTGTCGCTTCTAATTTAATTCCCAGCAGCTCTTTGATTTCCTCTAAACTCAACCCTAACTCCTTGGCTTTGAGAATAAAGCGAACCTGCTTTTGATTCTCTTCATTATATAAGCGATAGCCCGACTCACTATGCCCAGCGGGTTTAATGAGTGCATTTTTCTCATAGAAACGTAATGTATCTGCAGTCACACCACAGCGTTTCGCCAGTTCACCTATCTGAAACATAACTTTCCTTATTAACTATCTCGTTACTTTTAACGCCAAAGAACGAGGTTTTTACAATTACTTTTGAGATGCCAAACGATTGCGCGAGCTTTTTTGTAATAAATTGGTTAGAATACACACCATCAAATAGTGGCGATAGCTTTCCCACTCAAAAGCTATCTGCAAAGGTCTTTACCAAAACTGGCCAATATTTTACCCCAAGAGGTAAAAACAAGTTCATTTTTGGCAAACATCTTTAACTCCGTGAATTTGAGGAAAATGGAAGCATGAACAACGCTCACCCTATTCGCCGTGCGCTTATCAGCGTATCAGACAAAACAGGTATTGTTGAGTTTGCACAAGCTCTTGCTGAGCGCGGTGTCGATATCCTATCTACTGGCGGTACAGCTCGTCTACTTGCAGAGCAAGGCATCACAGTGACTGAAGTCTCTGACTACACTGGTTTCCCAGAAATGATGGACGGCCGCGTTAAGACGCTTCACCCAAAAGTTCACGGTGGTGTACTGGGTCGCCGTGGTCAAGATGATGACGTGATGGAAAAACACGGCATCAACCCAATCGATATGGTGGTCGTCAACCTATACCCATTCGCAGAAACCGTTGCTAAAGAAGGCTGCACGCTGGCTGATGCGGTTGAAAACATTGATATCGGTGGTCCAACGATGGTTCGCTCTGCAGCGAAAAACCACAAAGATGTCACTATCGTGGTTAACGCTTGTGATTACAACCGCGTCATTACAGAGATGGATGCGAACAACAAATCTCTTACGCTAGAAACACGTTTCGACCTAGCTATCGCAGCTTTTGAGCACACAGCAGCTTACGATGGCATGATCGCAAACTACTTCGGTACTATGGTTCCTGGCTACGGCGAGAACAAAGAAGGTGACAAAGAGAGCAAATTCCCTCGCACATTCAACCAACAGTTCGAGAAAAAGCAAGACATGCGCTACGGTGAGAACAGCCACCAAGCGGCAGCTTTCTATGTAGAAGCAACCCCACAAGAAGCGTCTGTTTCAACCGCTCGCCAAATCCAAGGTAAAGCGCTTTCTTACAACAACATCGCTGATACTGATGCTGCACTTGAGTGTGTGAAAGAGTTCAACGAGCCAGCCTGTGTGATCGTTAAACACGCGAACCCATGTGGTGTTGCTCTGGGTAAAGACATCCTAGAAGCTTACAACCGCGCTTACCAAACAGACCCAACATCCGCATTCGGTGGCATCATTGCATTCAACCAAGAGCTAGATGCAAAAACAGCAACCGCTATCGTTGAGCGCCAATTCGTTGAAGTGATCATCGCCCCTTCTGTGTCTGTGGAAGCGATTGAAGTTGTTGCAGCTAAGAAAAACGTACGTCTACTTGAGTGTGGCAAATGGTCAACTAAGACAACAGGCTTAGACGTGAAGCGTGTTAATGGCGGTCTACTGGTTCAAGATCGTGATCAAGGCATGGTGAGCCTAGATGACCTGAAAGTCGTTTCTAAGCGCCAACCAACCGAAGAAGAGCTGAAAGATGCCCTATTCTGCTGGAAGGTCGCGAAATTCGTTAAATCAAATGCGATTGTTTACGCGAAAGGTGATATGACTATTGGTGTAGGCGCAGGCCAAATGAGCCGCGTTTACTCAGCGAAAATTGCAGGTATCAAAGCCGCAGATGAAGGTTTAGAAGTTGCAGGTAGCGTTATGGCCTCTGATGCGTTCTTCCCATTCCGTGATGGTATCGACGCGGCTGCAGAAGCGGGTATTAAGTGTGTGATTCAGCCTGGTGGATCTATGCGTGATGACGAAGTTATCGCAGCAGCAGACGAACATGGCATGGCGATGATCTTTACAGGTATGCGTCACTTCCGCCACTAATTAGTTTTTGGTCCTCCCCCTTGCTAAGGGGGAGTTAGAGGGGGTCTGTTGTGCGCATGCGACTTACCCCACCCAACCTCCCCTTAATAAGGGGAGGAGCGAAATCAAAGGAAATATTATGAATATTCTAGTCATTGGTTCAGGCGGTCGTGAACACGCACTAGGTTGGAAAGCGGCGCAAAACCCAAATGTTGAGACTATCTTCATTGCTCCGGGCAACGCAGGGACAGCGCTAGAGCCTAAACTAGAGAACGTAAACATCGCCGTGGAAGACATTGCAGGCTTGGTTGCTTTCGCCAAAGAGAAAGCCATTGAACTGACTATCGTGGGTCCTGAAGCGCCGCTGGTTATCGGAGTGGTGGATGCTTTCCGTGAAGCCGGTCTACCGATCTTTGGCCCGACACAAGCAGCAGCGCAGCTTGAAGGCTCTAAAGCGTTTACTAAAGACTTCCTTGCTCGCCACCAAATCCCGACGGGTGCATACGCGAACTTCACTGAAATCGAACCTGCCCTTGCTTACGTACGTGAACAAGGTGCGCCGATTGTGGTAAAAGCTGACGGCCTTGCTGCTGGTAAAGGCGTGATAGTGGCGATGACACTTGAAGAAGCTGAAGACGCAATCAAAGACATGCTAGCGGGCAACGCCTTTGGTGATGCAGGCAGCCGCGTGGTTATCGAAGAGTTCCTCGATGGCGAAGAAGCAAGCTTCATCGTGATGGTGGATGGTGAGAACGTTCTGCCAATGGCCACCAGCCAAGACCACAAACGCGTCGGCGACAAAGATACTGGTCCTAACACGGGCGGCATGGGCGCTTACTCTCCAGCACCTGTGGTAACACCAGAAATCCATAATCGCATCATGGAAGAAGTCATTTACCCGACCGTACGTGGCATGGCTTCAGAAGGTAACCCATACACAGGTTTCCTATACGCAGGGCTGATGATCGACAAAGACGGCACGCCGAAAGTGATCGAGTACAACTGTCGCTTCGGAGATCCTGAAACACAGCCGATCATGATGCGTATGGAATCGGATCTGGTTGAGCTATGCCTTGCCGCTATCGACGAAAAGTTGGATCAAGTGAAATCGAAATGGGATCCACGTGCCTCTATTGGCATCGTGCTAGCCGCTGGCGGCTACCCTGCAGCGTACAACAAGGGCGACGTGATTTCTGGCCTACCACAACTTGAGATGGAAGGCGAGAAGGTCTTTCACGCGGGTACAGACAGCAAAGCTGGCGACATTGTGACAAACGGCGGTCGTGTACTTTGTGCTACGGCACTGGGCCACAGCGTATCAGAAGCGCAACAACGTGCTTACGAGCTGGCAAAACAGATCAGTTGGAATGGCATGTTCCATCGTAACGATATTGGCTACCGTGCTATCGCACGTGAGCAAGAAAAATAAAAACAACTTCAGTTGGCTTAAAAGACAAAGGGCGCGTTAAGCGCCTTTTTTTATTTGTTTGAATCGACTCTCACTAAGAATGAGCTTACTCAGAGATAAGTTTTGGTCGTTGTACACAATCAAAGTCATCATCATTGAGCATCAGCAATTCATCAACGGTTGCAGTATTACGCGACTCTTTACCGAGAAACGCAATGTAACTATCAACTGAAGCCAATCTATCAATCACAAACTTAGGCAACGTCTGGTTAAACTCCAACGTTGTAAACTCACGCCCTTTACAGGTTTCGAAGGTTTCACCATCCCAATAACCTTGAATCAGGCTCTGACCGTCACGAGATTGGTCATTGATTGAAGCAACCACATCGTTCGCTTCTGTCTTGTAACGATCTAGCTGATCACGCTGCAAAGGTAGCACTTTCCCGTTCACACGGTATTGCTGGTAAATCGCATCACCATCTTTATTAAATCGAATGTGGATTTGAAAAGGCACCAATTCTTGTTTAGCACCGAGTTGCTCACCTTTTCGAATCAACTCTCTTAACTCACCATCATCCCAACGATAATCACTCTGATACGAGCCGTAATCACCCATAGTCACGTGGTCTGCTGCCGTACTAACGCGCGTAAGACGTTCAGTCATCCAGTACATACTGGTGACATCACCCATGATGTTCCCACCAGAGAAATGGGTAAACTGATCAAGATTTGGGGTTTCAACGGAAGCACAGCCAACAAGAGTGAGGCTTGATAGGAGAAATGAAGTGAGTAAATGTTTTTTCATGAAATTGCACCGAGGCAGAATACCTCGGTGCATTTTAACTTAGTTTACTGATTCTTTCAGCGCTTTACCGGCTACGAATGCAGGTACATTAGCTGCTGCGATTTGAATCTCGTCACCAGTCTTAGGATTACGACCAGTACGTGCAGCGCGGTGGTTTACTTTGAATGTACCAAAACCAATTAGTTGAACTTGGTCACCCTCTTTAAGAGCGCCAGTAACACCCTCAAGAGTTGCTTCAAGAGCAGCTTTAGCTTGTGCTTTAGATAGGTCTGCTTTCTCTGCAATAAAGTCGATTAATTGGGTCTTGTTCATTAGGTTTCCCTTCTCATATGTTATCGAATTCGTCTCACTCTAAAGCATAAATGCCCCATCTGGCAAAGGTTTGTAAGCGATCTTTCGATTTTCTGGCGCACTTTTAGCCATAATATGAGTAATAACTCACAATTTGTTACTACTTGCTTAAGGAAAGCACTTGCTTTCTAATGCAATAAAACCGATTTATATGGCAATTTTGCGGTTATAATTGCCGTAAATACCGACTATCACACTACATTCAAGGGCACCTATGCTGCTGTTATCCATTTATATCTCTATTGCTATCGGCGTTTCATTTATCTGTTCGGTGCTGGAAGCGGTACTACTGAGTATCAGTCCGAGCTACATTGCACAGCTCAGACAACAGGGACACCCTGCTTCAGCTCAACTAGAGAAGCTCAAGGCAGATATTGACCGCCCGCTGGCTTCAATCCTAACTCTAAACACTATCGCACACACGATTGGTGCAGCCACAGCAGGTGCACAAGCAGCAGTGGTATTTGGTAGTGAAGCGCTAGGTATCTTCTCTGCGGTACTAACGCTAGCCATCCTAGTTCTATCTGAAATCGTACCTAAAACGATTGGTGCGACTTACTGGCGCCAACTTGCACCAGCAGCAGCAGTCGCACTACGTTGGATGGTTTGGGCACTAACGCCATTCGTATGGTTCTCTGAGCAAATCACTAAGCGCCTTGCTCGCAACCACGAAGCACCAAAGATGCGTGATGAACTGTCTGCGATGGCGCTTCTAGCAAAAGAAAGTGGTGAGTTTGCAGAAGGTGAATCCAAAATCCTGAGCAACTTACTTGGCATTCAAGATGTGCCAGTAACGCAGGTCATGACACCACGTCCGGTGGTATTCCGCGTCGATGCAACGATGTCGATCAACGCGTTTCTAGATCAGCACAAAGAGACACCTTTCTCCCGTCCACTGGTTTACAGTGAGCAAACTGATAACATCGTTGGTTTTGTCCACCGTTTAGAGCTGTTCAAGCTGCAACAATCTGGCAGTGGTGAAAAACAACTTGGTGCGGTAATGCGCCCAATTCAAGTCGTACTGAACAACACGACCTTACCAAGAGTCTTTGATCAGATGATGAGCCACCGTCTGCAGTTGGCGTTAGTGGTTGACGAATATGGCACTATCCAGGGCCTAGTGACGCTAGAGGATATCTTTGAGCACCTGTTGGGTGAAGAGATCATCGATGAAGCGGATAAGAGCACAGACATGCAAGAGCTGGCTTACCAACGCTGGGAAAACTGGAAAGAGCAGCACGGCGTGATCGAAAGCCGCGATGACGATGAAGACGAAGAGCTGGAGAAGCAGGCCAAAGAGCAAGAAGCTCAAGAAGCGAAAAAATCGGACTCAAAAGACGTGTAAGCGCGCTTGATACACCAAAAGCAAAAAGGCATCCCGTTGGATGCCTTTTTCATCAAACCAAAATTAAAGTGCGATTCCGATGTTACTCACGGCTTCATCTCGCAGTTCTTCGCGTAAATCCTTTATCAAACTGATATCGCGCTCTTCCGCTTCGCGTAATGGACGGAAGATAGCCCACTGAACGTCCCACTCTTCACACACCGCTTGGTTTTCTTTTTGATTGTCGTTGGTGATTGGCTCACGGCCTTGTGCTTGCTCTAGGTCAGCAACGGTTTGTACCGACTGTTGGCTCACTTTAAGCATTGAATCGAAAAGGTAGTCGCGATCCAACAGACCATGCAGCAGTGTAGACAGTGCCTGACACGCATCCATCGCAGGGTATACGCCGTAGAAGTCATATTCATCCGCACTTGGGAACAACTCTTCCAGTTTCTCTAATTGACGTTCGAAGTTCACTTTCGCGTTCTTAACCGTCAGAATTTCCCATACACTATCAAGAATCGCTCGGTAAGCACGTGGCTCAGCAAATTCTGTATTCTCACAAAACATCGCATAGTTTGGATACATGCGTTCACACAGACACGCCATAAAGGTAATTTGTTGCCAAGGTTCTAGTTTTTCCAAACGAACCTGAAGAGGATTCTTAAGCATAGTCACTCAATCATTGAAGAAAAAGACAGCGAAAGTGTACTTGATTCATCACAGGGAAAAAAGTTAATGCAGCATCCAAATCAGATTTTCCTGCTCTCAGAGCATCGCGACACCTACGAAACGTTATTGGCAGAGAAAAAGCTGCCCGAACTTGGCATTACGGAGATCCCTCACGATGCTCAGATCGTGCTAGCTGATCCTCCTCTGCTATCACAAAGGTTAGACGATTTTTCTCAGCTTGAGTGGGTTCAATCGACATTTGCAGGGGTGAATGCCTTAATATCGCCGGATTTGCGCCAAGATTATACCCTGACGAATGTACGTGGTATTTTTGGGCCTTTGATTGCCGAGTACGTCATTGGGTATTGCATCTCGCACTACCGCCACTTTATGCGCTACCACCAGCAACAGCAGAACAGGCACTGGCAACCGCATCTGTATACTTCTCTGCAAAGTAAAACCATGGTGATTCTCGGTACGGGCAGTATCGGTAGCCATTTGGGGAAAGCGGCGCAATTATTGGGAATGAAGACCATTGGCGTAAACCGCACTGGGATCCCTACCTCTGGGTACGAGTTCAACCAGACATTTCATGTCAATGAGCTCGCCAGTGCGCTTCATCAAGCAGATATCGTGGTCAACACCTTGCCCAGCACACCAGACACTCGACGCTTACTCAATAATGAAGTGCTAAGTCACCTCAACCACGCATTGCTATTCAATGTCGGACGAGGCGATGTAATTGATGATGTAGGTCTGTTGCTCGCATTAAAAAACGGCTGGGTTGAGCATGCATTCTTGGATGTGTTTGAACAGGAACCGCTTTCACCCCAACACCCATTCTGGAGGCTCCCTCAAGTGACCATCACGCCACATATCGCCGCTTTAAGTTTCCCAGAGCAGGTGGTCGAGATTTTTGCTAACAACTATTTGAACTGGCGAGATGGCCTCTCTCTCAATAATCAGGTGAATTTCGATAAAGGGTATTAACCGTCTTATGTCTTTAGAAACACTGTTACAGCAAGTTCGCACGTGCCAGATCTGCGCCGATGATTTACCTCTTGGTGCTAACCCTGTTGTGCAAGCAGGGAAAGGCGCACGCATCCTCATCATTGGTCAAGCGCCGGGGACGCAGGTGCATAAGACCTCGATTCCTTGGAATGACCCAAGCGGTGATCGGTTACGCCGATGGCTCGATGTCGACACAGGCGTTTTCTACGATCCAAACAAAATTGCCATCGTCCCAATGGGCTTCTGTTATCCGGGTAAAGGTCACTCCGGAGATTTGCCCCCTCGCAAAGAATGCGCGCCCACCTGGCATAAAAAGATTCTCGAACAATTGCCCAATATAGAGCTGACTTTGTTGATTGGTCAGTATTCGCAACAGTACTACCTCACAGGCAAGCCAAAGACTCCCACGCAAACCGTTCTGCAATGGCAAGATTGGGAACCAGATTTTATCCCGCTCCCCCACCCTTCTCCGCGCAATACATTGTGGCTAAAGAAGAACCCTTGGTTTGAATCAGACGTTGTGCCATACCTTAAAAAACGAGTGCACTCGATGCTTTAGGTTACCTATGATCTAATTGCTTATTTATCTGTACAAGAAGATTGGCACGTAAACACAACAATAGTAACTGACTGTTTATAAACAACTTTAACGTCCACCACACCGCTTGAATAGTAATTAGATCATAGTAGACCAAATGCTTCTTGAGCTGTACAGGCTTGTATTTCAGGTAAAAAAATACCGGCACTGAATGCCGGTATTTGATTTCAAAAAGTCGAGATTATTTATGGTATGGCTTAGATAGCTCGTGTACCGCTTCAACAAACACGCCTGCGTTTTCTGGCGGAACGTCCAAATGGATACCGTGACCTAGGTTGAACACGTGACCAGTACCAGTATCACCAAAGCCTTCTAGGATACCCGCAACTTCTTCACGGATACGCTCTGGTGAAGCGTAAAGCATGGATGGGTCCATGTTGCCCTGCAGTGCCACTTTATCGCCGATACGCGCTTTCGCGTCTGCAATGTTGATTGTCCAGTCTAGGCCAACTGCATCACAGCCTGTTGCTGCGATTTGCTCAAGCCACATGCCACCGTTCTTAGTGAAGAGTGTTATTGGTACGCGACGACCGTCGTTTTCACGAATCAGACCATCAACAATCTTGTGCATGTATTGCAGTGAGAACAGGTTGTAATCACGAGGCGTCAGTACGCCACCCCATGTATCAAATACCATCACCGATTGTGCACCCGCTTTGATTTGTGCATTTAGGTATTCGATAACGCTGTCTGCTAGCTTATCTAGAAGTAGGTGCAGAGTTTGCGGTTCTGCGTACATCATCTTCTTGATCTTAGTGAAGGCTTTAGAGCTGCCACCTTCAACCATGTAAGTCGCCAGTGTCCAAGGACTGCCAGAGAAACCAATCAGTGGAACGTCACCGTTCAAGTCTTTGCGGATTTGACGCACGGCGTTCATTACGTATTGCAGTTCACCCTCAGGATCTGGAATACCGATCTTTTCAACGTCCGCTTTGCAGGTGATTGGCTTATCAAATACAGGGCCTTCACCCGTTTCAAAGCGTAAGCCTAGACCCATTGCATCTGGAATAGTCAGGATGTCAGAGAACAAGATCGCGGCATCAAGAGGAAAACGGCGTAGTGGTTGAAGCGTTACTTCTGATGCCAGCTCCGCGTTCTTACACAAAGACATAAAATCACCCGCTTGTGCGCGAGTTGCTTTGTATTCTGGTAGGTAACGACCCGCCTGACGCATCATCCATACAGGCGTGTAATCTACTGGCTCTTTTAGAAGGGCACGCAGATAACGATCATTTTTTAATTCAGTCATTCCGTAATTCCAATTGTTAGGCTTTCTTTGAAAGGAGGTATTCTACCACTGATTTAAGGCCAATAGCTGTGTGCTTTGCAACCTGGATCAAGTTATTAACTTTTAAATCAATGCTTAATTTGCACCCAATCAGTATCAGTGTTAAAAATTTGTTCGCTAGCGAAAACTACAATTATAAACTGAGTACCCTGTACCCAGTATCTCATAACGACATCTTACTTACCCCCTCCCTCTCGGAGGGTTTTTTTTATCTACTTTCAGTCAATTAGACTCTATATCTTGCAGCGTTTGTTCGATAAGTGCTCGTGCGATCGTTCCTTGTGGTGCGACAGGTGGCAACTCACCTACGCTAAACCACTGCGCATCAGACAATTCAGTGTAATCAGGGTTCAACTCACCAGAGTCGTAATCGGCTAAGAATGCCATCATCATACTGGATGGGAATGCCCATGGTTGGCTGCCAAAGTAACGAATATTCTTAACATGAATTCCCGTTTCTTCACACACTTCACGGGCAACACACGCCTCTAGCGTCTCACCCACCTCTAAAAAACCAGCAATCACGGTATACATCCCATTGGGGTGTCTTGGGTGCTGGGCCAACAAGATCTGGTTATCTTTGCGTACAGCGACAATAATACAAGGGAAAATACGCGGATAGTGCAAAGTACGGCACTCGCCACACTGCATCGCCAATTGATTGTTATTGAGGAAATTACGACCGCCACATTGAGGGCAAAAACGCAAACTCTGGGTCAAGTGACCATATTGAACGGCTTTACTGATCAACAAAAACAGAGATTCAGGAAAGTGCAAACAATCTCGCAGCGAAGTTAAAGGTAGGTCGTGATCAAGATCGGATACATTCACCCACATGACCGGAGCGTTTTGATATTCACCTATTTGCCTTGCACTGCATTCTGGCAGTGATAACTGCTCTGCGGAACCAAAAGGAATAGCACTTTCCACTAGCCAAACATCACTTCCCGCGACAACACACCAATAGGCGTTTTTCATATGACTTACTTTACCTTTTCTTAACATTACCACGTCCCTTTGCTTGAAGTTCATTCATTTTACTGGCAATCTAATTTCATACCAGAGTTTGTCGTTCGCCAAATTTGCGACTATAAATTCTCGTAAGGACAAGAGTTTGTAATCACTTTACTCACTTTGCTTTGCAAAGGATACATGCACCCACAGGGTGATAAGATCATGAGGGCATGGTCATGCTAAAAAAATTCAAACAAACACAGGACCAATGGGGTGGCTCAAGCGAGGTCATCGATCATTGGTTGGAAACCAGACAGTCTTTGATTGTCGAATATTGCAAGCTTGCTGCACTGCAACCGTGTTCAAAAACCAACGTCATTGAACTCCCCTCCCCAGACGAACTACAACACTTCTGTCAACATCTCGTCGACTATATCTCAGAAGGCCACTTCAAAATCTATGACATGGTGATGGGCAAATGGAAAGCGACGGGGTTTGTCGCGACCGATGAGATTAACCAAACTTACGGTAAGATTGTTCTCACTACCGAACCACTGCTAAATTTTACTGATAAATATTCAGATGTTTCCGTTGAGGATGAGTTAGTCGATTTCGATTCAGACATGTCTTTGATTGGGGAAATTATTGAAACGCGCTTTGAAGTAGAAGATCACTTAATCCAATTAATTGCGGACAGCTTGTCAATGCCACCGGGGGCATAGCGAGAAGCGAGAAATTCTTGAGGGTTGGCTTGTGTTCGTCAGCCCTTTTTGTTTTTCGGGGTTCAGCTCTATTTTATCTGTTTAGAAACAAGTCCTATCAACATTTCTTCCAACTGACTTATCACTATTACCTCTCGTTTCCTCAAGCGAAGCATTCTCGTTTTCAAAGCTTAATATTCTAGCATTCGCTTCACAAAAACAAAAAAGGCACCCGAGGGTGCCTTTTCTTTTAAGCTCTTAACGATTACTCGTCAGAAGAGAAACCAGCGTTTAGAAGTGCTGCTAGGTTATCTGTTGCTTGTTCAGCAGATGGACCTTCTTGCGCTTCCGCACGTCGGTTTTGACGCTCTTGGTGGTATGCGAAACCAGTACCAGCTGGGATCAAACGACCAACAATTACGTTCTCTTTCAGACCACGTAGGTCATCACGCTTACCAGAAACCGCAGCTTCTGTTAGTACGCGAGTTGTCTCCTGGAACGATGCCGCAGAGATGAACGACTCAGTCGCCAGAGATGCTTTAGTGATACCTAGTAGCTCACGTTCGAAACGTGCTGGCTCTTTGCCTTCTGCTTCTAGTTCACGGTTAGCAATCTTAACTTGTGAGTATTCAACTTGCTCACCAGGTAGGAACTCAGAGTCACCAGCGTGAGTAATTGTACACTTACGTAGCATCTGACGAACGATAGTCTCAATGTGCTTATCGTTAATCTTAACGCCTTGCAGACGGTAAACTTCCTGTACTTCGTTCGCAATGTACTGAGTTACCGCATGTACGCCACGTAGACGTAGAATGTCATGTGGAGTCTCTGGACCGTCGGCAATAACATCGCCACGTTCAACACGCTCACCTTCGAACACGTTTAATTGACGATGCTTAGGTACCATCTCTTCGTAAGTGTCGCCACTGTCACGAGTGATAACGAGACGACGCTTACCTTTGGTCTCTTTACCGAAGCTTACTGTACCTGTGTGCTCAGCAAGAATCGCAGGCTCTTTAGGCTTACGTGCTTCGAACAAGTCAGCTACGCGTGGAAGACCACCGGTGATATCTTTGTTACCACCAGATTTTTGTGGAATACGTGCTAGCGTATCACCCACACCAACTTCTGCGCCATCAACGATGTTCACGATCGCTTTACCAGGTAGGAAGTAATGTGCTGGCATATCAGTACCAGGGATCATCACGTCGTTACCTTGCTCATCAACAAGTTTGATAGCTGGACGCATATCTTTACCTGCTGCTGGGCGAGCTGCCGGGTCAGTTACTTCGCTTGAAGATAGACCAGTTAGGTCATCTGTTTGACGAGAAACTGTTACGCCATCGATCATGTCTACAAACTGGATGCGACCTGCCACTTCAGTGATGATTGGCATGGTGTGCGCTTCCCAGTTCGCAACAACTTCACCAGCGGTTACTGCATCGTTATCCGCTTTGCTTAGCGTCGAACCGTAAGGAAGTTTGTGCTTCTCTTTAGTACGACCGAATTCATCAATGATAGTTAGCTCAGATGCACGAGACGTGATTACTAGCTTCTTATCTTTGTTGATTACGAACTTAGCGTTGTGCAGCTTAACGGTACCCGTTGTCTTCGCTTGGATGCTGTTCTCTGCTGCTGCAGTAGATGCCGCACCACCGATGTGGAACGTACGCATCGTTAGCTGTGTACCTGGTTCACCGATAGACTGAGCAGCGATAACGCCCACTGCTTCACCTTGGTTCACTAGGTGGCCACGTGCTAGGTCACGACCGTAACACTGTGCACAACAACCGAAGTCAGAGTCACAAGTAACAACAGAGCGTACGCGCATGCTGTCTACTGAGTTCTCTTCCATGATCTGACACCACTTCTCATCAATTAGAGTATTACGTGGGATCAGAACTTCTTCAGTACCTGGCTTAAGAACGTCTTCTGCAACAACACGACCTAGAGCAAGTTCAGTTAGTGCAACTTTAACATCACCACCCTCGATATGAGGCATCATGTCAACACCTTCTACGGTGCCACAGTCATGTTCGGTTACTACAACATCTTGAGCTACGTCTACTAGACGACGAGTTAGGTAACCCGAGTTCGCTGTTTTCAGTGCCGTATCCGCAAGACCCTTACGAGCACCGTGCGTTGAGATAAAGTACTGAAGTACGTTTAGACCTTCTTTAAAGTTCGCTGTGATCGGCGTTTCGATGATCGAACCATCTGGACGCGCCATCAGACCACGCATACCCGCTAGCTGACGAATCTGTGCTGCAGAACCACGAGCGCCCGAGTCAGCCATCATGTAGATGCTGTTGAATGACTCTTGTTGCTCTTCTTCGCCATCGCGGTTGATAACCGTTTCAGACGATAGGTTGGTCATCATCGCTTTCGCAACGCGATCGTTGGTCGATGCCCAAATATCGATCACTTTGTTGTATCGTTCGCCCGCAGTAACAAGACCAGATTGGTACTGTTCCTGGATTTCACGTACTTCTTCTTCCGCTTCCGCGATTTCAGTGTACTTAGCTGCTGGTACTACCATATCGTCGATACCAACTGATACGCCAGACAGTGCCGCGTATGCGAAACCGGTGTACATGATTTGGTCAGCGAAGATTACTGTGTCTTTCAGACCTAGCTTACGGTATGCCTCGTTAAGTAGGTTAGAGATTTGTTTCTTACCTAGTTTTTGGTTAACGATGCTGAACGGTAGGCCAGATGGCACGATTTGCCATAGCATTGCACGACCGATAGTGGTGTCCACCATCTTAGTCTCTGTTGTGCTGTTGCCATCTTCGTCTACAACGGTTTCTGTAATACGTACTTTAACGCGTGCGTGAAGCTCAGCGGTCTTAGTGCGGTATGCTTTCTCAGCCTCTGCTGGGCCAGAAAGGTACATGCCTTCACCTTTCACGTTGATCTTGTCACGAGTCATGTAGTACAGACCCAATACAACGTCCTGAGAAGGTACGATGATCGGATCACCTGACGCTGGCGACAGAATGTTGTTTGTCGACATCATCAGAGTACGAGCTTCAAGCTGTGCCTCTAGAGTTAGAGGTACGTGAACCGCCATTTGGTCACCATCGAAGTCCGCGTTGTATGCCGCACACACTAGTGGGTGTAGCTGAATCGCTTTACCTTCGATTAGTACTGGTTCGAACGCCTGGATACCTAGACGGTGAAGTGTCGGTGCACGGTTCAATAGTACTGGGTGTTCACGGATTACTTCGTCTAGGATATCCCAAACAACCGCTTCTTCACGCTCTACCATCTTTTTAGCAGCTTTGATTGTAGTCGCAAGACCACGAGTCTCTAGCTTGCTGTAGATGAATGGTTTGAACAGCTCAAGTGCCATCTTCTTAGGAAGACCACACTGGTGTAGACGAAGGTATGGACCTACTGTGATTACAGAACGGCCAGAGTAGTCTACACGTTTACCTAGAAGGTTCTGACGGAAACGACCTTGTTTACCCTTGATCATATCAGCAAGAGATTTCAGAGGACGCTTGTTAGAACCTGTGATCGCACGACCGCGACGACCGTTATCTAGTAGCGCATCGACAGACTCTTGCAGCATACGTTTTTCGTTACGTACGATGATGTCCGGAGCCGCTAGCTCTAGAAGACGCTTCAAACGGTTGTTACGGTTGATCACGCGACGGTATAGGTCGTTTAGATCAGAAGTCGCAAAGCGACCGCCATCTAGTGGTACTAGAGGACGTAGATCTGGCGGAAGTACTGGAAGTACAGTTAGGATCATCCACTCTGGGTTGTTACCCGAAGTAATGAACGCTTCTACCAGTTTAAGACGCTTAGTTACTTTCTTACGCTTAGTTTCAGAGTTAGTCGTTTCTAGCTCTTCGCGCATTTGTTCCGCTTCAGCGTGCATATCCATAGAACCTAGTAGGTCCTTGATAGCTTCTGCACCCATCTTAGCAGTGAACTCGTCACCCCACTCTTCTAGGCGATCCAGATACTCTTCTTCAGTAAGCATCTGAGATTTTTCTAGATCCGTCATACCCGGTTCAGTTACTACGTACATTTCGAAGTAAAGAACACGCTCGATATCACGTAGAGGGATATCCATTAGTAGACCGATACGAGACGGTAGCGATTTTAGGAACCAGATGTGAGCTACTGGTGAAGCAAGTTCGATGTGGCCCATACGGTCACGACGTACTTTAGTTTGTGTAACTTCTACACCACACTTCTCACAGATAACACCACGGTGCTTCAAGCGCTTGTATTTACCACAAAGACATTCGTAGTCTTTTACTGGACCAAAGATACGCGCACAGAACAGACCATCGCGTTCAGGTTTGAACGTACGATAGTTGATCGTTTCAGGTTTTTTAACTTCACCGAAAGACCATGAACGGATCATGTCTGGTGAAGATAGACCGATTTTGATTGCATCAAACTCTTCGGTCTTATGCTGTGCTTTTAGAAAGTTTAATAAGTCTTTCACAATCAGCTCCTGTAAGGAGTTAAAAGGAGCTCACTCGCTAAAGTGAGCACCTTCTACCAAATAATCGCTTTTGATTCTCTCGACTTTCATCAAGAGAGAAAGAGATTACTCTTCGTCTTCTAGCTCGATGTTGATACCTAGCGAGCGAATCTCTTTCAACAATACGTTGAACGATTCTGGCATACCAGGTTCCATGCTGTGGTTACCGTCTACGATGTTTTTGTACATCTTAGTACGGCCGTTAACGTCATCAGACTTAACCGTTAGCATTTCTTGTAGAGTGTAAGCTGCACCATATGCTTCTAGTGCCCATACTTCCATCTCACCGAAACGCTGACCACCGAACTGAGCTTTACCACCAAGTGGTTGCTGAGTTACTAGGCTGTACGAACCAGTTGAACGAGCGTGCATCTTGTCATCAACAAGGTGGTTTAGTTTCAGCATGTACATGTAACCTACTGTTACAGGACGCTCAAACTCATCACCAGTACGACCATCAAACAGTTTTAGCTGACCAGATGTTGGTAGGTCTGCTAACTCTAGAAGTGCCTTAATTGACGCTTCTGGAGCACCGTCGAACACAGGCGTTGCGATCGGTAGACCGCCACGTAGGTTCTTGATCAGAGTACGTACTTCGTCATCAGATAGAGAAGCAATGTCTACTTTCTGGCGAGTATCACCTAGATCGTAAACTTTTTGTAGGAACTCGCGGAATTTCGCTAGTTCTTGCTGCTCTTTAACCATCTGAGTGATCTTGTCACCGATACCTTTCGCTGCCAGACCTAAGTGTACTTCTAGGATCTGACCGATGTTCATACGCGATGGTACACCCAGTGGGTTAAGTACGATGTCTACAGGCTGACCTTTTTCATCGTATGGCATGTCTTCAACAGGGTTGATCTTAGAGATTACACCCTTGTTACCGTGACGACCCGCCATCTTATCACCAGGTTGGATACGACGTTTAACCGCTAGGTAAACCTTAACGATCTTCAGTACGCCAGGTGCTAGATCATCACCTTGAGTGATCTTACGACGCTTAGTTTCGAATTTCTTATCGAAATCGGCTTTCAGCTCGTCGTACTGCTCTGCTAATTGCTCTAGCTGAGTTTGTAGCGCATCATCTTCTAGCGTTAGTTCTAGCCACTTCTTACGATCAGTCGTGTCTAGTTTCGCTTCAGAGTAACCACCCTCGATCAATACAGCACGAACACGGTTTAGAAGGCCACCCTCAAGAATCTGGAATTCTTCAGTTAGGTCTTTCTTCGCTTCTTTAAGCTGCATTTGCTCGATTTCAAGCGCACGCTTGTCTTTCTCTACGCCATCGCGAGTAAAGACTTGAACGTCGATAATCGTACCTGATACAGAGTTAGGTACACGTAGTGAAGTATCTTTAACGTCAGATGCTTTTTCACCAAAGATTGCACGTAGTAGCTTCTCTTCAGGAGTCAGCTGAGTTTCACCTTTAGGCGTTACTTTACCAACTAGGATGTCGCCACCCTTAACTTCTGCACCGATGTAAACGATACCTGACTCGTCTAGTTTAGACAGAGCAGATTCACCTACGTTTGGAATATCCGCTGTGATCTCTTCAGAGCCCAGCTTAGTATCACGCGCCACACAAGTCAGTTCTTGAATGTGGATAGTCGTGAAACGGTCTTCTTGAACTACGCGCTCAGATACTAAGATCGAGTCTTCGAAGTTGTAACCATTCCAAGGCATGAACGCGATACGCATGTTTTGACCAAGCGCTAGCTCACCTAGGTCTGTTGAAGGACCATCAGCAAGAACATCACCGCGTGATACAGGTTCACCTGGCATCACACATGGGCGCTGGTTAATACATGTGTTCTGGTTAGAACGTGTGTATTTAGTCAGGTTGTAGATGTCGATACCAGCTTCACCTGGTACTAGCTCTTCTTCGTTCACTTTAACAACGATACGAGAAGCATCTACTGACTGGATTACACCACCACGTTTAGCAACTGCAGTTACACCTGAGTCAACGGCTACGTTACGTTCAATACCAGTACCAACAAGCGGCTTATCCGCACGTAGTGTTGGAACGGCCTGACGTTGCATGTTCGCACCCATCAATGCACGGTTCGCATCATCGTGTTCTAGGAACGGGATAAGCGATGCAGCGATAGATACAACCTGGTTTGTCGCAACGTCCATGTACTGAGCGTGCTCACGAGGGTGTAGGCCAGATTCACCTTTCTGACGAGCTGTGATTAGCTCATCTGCAAAAGTACCTTCTTCAGTTAGCGCGGCGTTAGCCTGTGCGATAACGAATTGGCCTTCTTCGATTGCAGATAGGTAATCTACTTCGTCTGTTACTACGCCATCTACTACGCGGCGGTATGGTGTCTCTAGGAAACCGTACTCGTTACAACGCGCAAACGCAGATAGAGAGTTAATCAGACCGATGTTTGGACCTTCCGGCGTTTCGATTGGACATAGACGGCCGTAGTGAGTTACGTGTACGTCTCGAACTTCGAAGCCAGCGCGTTCACGAGTTAGACCGCCAGGACCCAATGCAGAAATACGACGTTTGTGCGTTACTTCTGATAACGGGTTGTTTTGGTCCATGAACTGTGAAAGCTGTGAAGAGCCAAAGAATTCTTTAACCGCAGCAGAGATTGGTTTCGCGTTGATCAGGTCTTGAGGCATGATTGCATCAAGATCGCCTAAGCTTAGACGCTCTTTAACCGCACGTTCAACACGTACTAGACCTACACGGAACTGGTTCTCAGCCATTTCGCCTACAGAGCGGATACGACGGTTGCCTAGGTGGTCGATATCGTCCACTTCGCCTTTACCGTTACGGATCGCGATCAGCTTCTTCATCACTTCAACGATATCTTGCTCGTCAAGTGTGCCTTGCTCTAGTGCATCTTCACGCTCGATTGAGCTGTTGAACTTCATACGACCAACAGTTGATAGATCGTAACGCTCTTCTGAGAAGAATAGGCTTTCGAATAGTGCTTCTGCAGCTTCTTTCGTTGGTGGCTCACCAGGGCGCATCATGCGGTAGATTTCTACCAATGCAGAAATACGATCAACTGTACTGTCGATACGTAGTGTTTCTGACATGAATGGACCGTGGTCTAGATCGTTCGTAAATAGAACTTCTAGTGCTTTGTGGCCAGCCTGAGATAGGTTCGCTAGTGCTTCCAGGCTGATTTCCTGGTTAGCATTAACAATGATCTCGCCAGTTGCTTCGTTGATGTAATCTTTAGATGCAACTTTACCAACGATGTACTCAACTGGTACTTCGATGTGATCAACGCCATCTTTTTCTAGTTGGCGGATATGACGAGCTGTTACACGGCGACCTTGCTCAACGTAAGTGGTTCCGTTCGCTTCGATGTCGAATGACGCAGTTTCACCACGTAGACGATCTGGAACCAACTCCATTAGAAGAGTTTGGTCTTTCACTTCGAAGTTCACTTTCTCGAAGAAGATATCTAAAATTTCTTCAGTCGATTTACCTAGTGCACGAAGGATGATCGATGCAGGTAGTTTACGGCGACGGTCGATACGAACGTATAGGTTATCCTTAGGATCGAACTCGAAATCAAGCCACGAACCACGGTAAGGAATTACACGTGCGTTGTATAGAACTTTACCTGAAGAGTGGGTCTTACCCTTATCGCTGTCGAAGAACACGCCTGGGCTTCGGTGCAGCTGGGATACGATAACCCTCTCGGTACCATTAATTACGAAGGTACCATTATCTGTCATAAGCGGAATTTCGCCCATGTAGACTTCTTGTTCTTTAATGTCTTTTACAGTACCTGCTGGCGCGTCTTTATCAAAGATCACTAGACGCAGTTTTACGCGTAGTGGCTTTGAGTAAGTTACACCGCGGATTTGACATTCTTTAACGTCAAAAACTGGCTCACCAAGACGGTAGCTAACGTATTGCAGCTCAGAATTGCCGTTGTAGCTCTGAATTGGGAATACAGAACGGAAAGCAGCTTCAAGACCGTATTGACCTTCAGGATCCTGTTCGATAAATTTGTCGAACGAATCGAGCTGGATCGATAGCAGGTATGGAATGTCCAAAACTTGTGGACGAGTACCAAAGTCCTTACGGATGCGCTTTTTCTCGGTATAAGAGTAAACCATGGGGTTCCTCAGCTCGCTGATAAGTGACCCAAACTGTCCGCCCGCTCCTAGTTACTTAAGGGGGGTAAGGGACAGTGACTAAATAGCTGTTTACTGTAGTGACGCTTCATCTCGTCTGAATGAAACGCTTTTTGCATGGATATCAGGCGCTTAAACAGCGGGAAAATTCGCCCATACCCTACAGCGCAAAAAGGCCGGTGGTTAAATAACCACCAGCCAATAGCCGTTAGGCTAAGAAATTAAGTAATAATTACTTAACTTCAACAACCGCACCAGCTTCTTCTAGCTGAGCTTTAAGAGCGTCAGCTTCAGCTTTGTCAACACCTTCTTTAAGAGGTGCTGGAGCGCCGTCTACTAGAGCTTTAGCTTCTTTAAGGCCTAGACCTGTTGCGCCACGTACTGCTTTGATTACAGCAACTTTGTTAGCGCCAGCAGAAGTTAGGATTACGTCAAATTCAGTTTGCTCTTCAACAGCTGCTGCTGCTGCGCCGCCTGCTACAACTGCAGCTGCAGCAGTAACACCGAATTTCTCTTCCATAGCTTCGATTAGTTCAACAACTTGCATTACAGACATTTCTGCAACTGCGTCTAGGATTTGCTCGTTAGTAATAGACATAACAATTCTCTTTTAAGTCAACAATAAGTTTATTTTGCAACCAGTAAAAAGCAAGGCTTAAGCCGCTGCTTCTTCTTTTTGATCGCGGATAGCAGCGATAGTACGTACCAGCTTGCCAGCTGAAGCTTCTTTCATGCACATCATTAGGCGTGCAATTGCTTCGTCGTAAGTTGGTAGTGTTGCTAGTACTTCAGCGTCAGTTAATGCGCCTTCAAATGCAGCAGCTTTGATCTCGAAAGCTTTGTTCTCTTTAGCGAAGTCTTTGAAAAGACGCGCCGCAGCACCTGGGTGCTCGTTAGAGAATGCGATCAGAGTAGGACCTGTGAAAGTGTCTGTTAGACACTCGTAGTCTGTACCTTGTACCGCACGACGTGCAAGTGTGTTACGAACAACTCTCATGTAAACGCCAGCTTCACGAGCTTGTTTACGTAGAGAAGTCATTGCGCCAACTTGAACGCCACGAGAATCAGCTACAACTGCAGAAAGTGCACCACTGGCAGCTTCGTTGACTTCAGCAACAATTGCTTTTTTGTCTTGAAGGTTTAAAGCCATCTTGGATTTACTCCTGGTTGTCGTTACACCACTCACTATTATCACAACAGTGAGAGCTATTGAGGTGCATTCCCAGAAGAAAGTTAACTATTTACATAGAGCTTTCTGTCAGTTCGGGCACCATCTACGTAGGATAATTAAGCCTATTATTAAAACAGACACCTACGGTCTTGGACGGAGACTGGGTCTTAATTTACTTCAAACTAGTTAATAGTTTGAAGAACCAAAGTTCAGCCCCAACCACAAATATTAGGCGCAAAATTATACACAAATTTCGCGCCTAAGCAAATAAATTATGCTTGAGTGTTCAGGCTAGCCTGATCAACAGCAACACCAGCACCCATAGTAGTAGAGATGCTTACTTTCTTCAGGAAAGTACCTTTCGCTGAAGATGGCTTAGCTTTCTTCAGAGCAACTAGAAGTGCTTCTAGGTTCTCTTTGATCTGCTCTGCAGAGAAGTTTGCTTTACCGATAGTAGTGTGGATGATGCCGTTTTTGTCGTTACGGTAACGAACCTGACCAGCTTTAGCGTTCTTAACTGCTTCAGCAACGTTAGGAGTTACAGTACCAACTTTAGGGTTTGGCATTAGACCGCGAGGACCTAGGATTGTACCTAGTTGACCTACAACGCGCATTGCATCTGGAGAAGCAACAACTACGTCGAAGTTCATTTCGCCTTTCTTAACTAGCTCAGCTAGATCTTCCATACCAACGATGTCTGCGCCAGCTTCTTTAGCTGCTTCAGCGTTTGCACCTTGAGTGAACACTGCTACGCGGATGTCGCGGCCAGTACCGTGAGGTAGTACAGTTGCACCACGTACGTTCTGGTCAGATTTACGAGCATCGATGCCTAGGTTAACAGCAACGTCGATAGACTCAACAAATTTAGCAGTTGCTAGTTCTTGAAGAAGAGCTACAGCTTCGTTGATTTCGTATTCTTTAGTTACGTCAACTTTTTCGCGGATTACGCGCATGCGCTTAGTTAGTTTAGCCATCTTATTAACCCTCTACCACTAGGCCCATTGAACGAGCAGTACCAGCGATTGAACGCTTCATTGCTTCGATGTCAGCACCAGTCATATCAGCAGCTTTAGTTTCTGCGATTTCTTGGATTTGAGCGTCAGTTACTGTACCCACTTTTTCAGTGTTTGGACGACCTGAACCAGACTTAAGACCAGCAGCCTTCAGAAGAAGAGTCGCAGCCGGTGGAGTCTTAGTTACGAATGTGAAAGAACGGTCGCTGTATACAGTGATAACAACTGGAGTCGGTAGACCTTTCTCTAGAGATTCTGTTTTTGCGTTAAACGCTTTACAGAATTCCATGATGTTAACACCGTGTTGACCTAGTGCAGGACCAACTGGTGGACTTGGGTTCGCCATACCAGCTGCAACTTGTAGCTTGATGTAAGCTTCAACTTTCTTAGCCATGATTTTTCCTAAAGTTTGGGTTCAAACGCTAATCAACTGATCAGCTCCCCGATTACATAAAAACTTTTTACTTCACGAGAAGTAAAAAGGCGCGAAATTATAGTCATAATTCGCGCCTTAGACAACCCTTAAAAAGGTGTTTTTTTAATCAAGTTTTTCAACCTGACCAAAATCAAGCTCAACTGGTGTTGCACGACCAAAAATCGACACAGACACTTTCAGGCGGCTTTTCTCGTAATCCACTTCTTCAACAGTACCATTGAAGTCAGCAAATGGACCTTCGTTAACACGTACCACTTCACCCGCTTCGTACATAGTACGTGGGCGAGGAGCTTCACTTGCTTTCTCAAGACGATTAAGAATCGCATCAGCTTCTTTATCTGTGATAGGTGCTGGACGGTCTGAGGTACCACCAATGAAGCCCATGACACGCGGCACACTGCGTACTAGGTGCCATGATTCATCGTTCATAATCATCTGAACAAGGACGTAACCAGGGAAGAACTTACGCTCAGATTTACGACGCTGACCAGCGCGCATTTCCACTACTTCTTCAGTAGGAACCAGTACTTCACCGAATAGCTCTTCCATGCTGTGCATTTTGATATGCTCGCGCAGAGATTGAGCTACACGGCCTTCAAATCCAGAGAAGGCTTGAACCACATACCAGCGTTTTTTTGGAGCTTCACTCATGAATTAAAACCCTCTATACCCCAGTTGCTAGAGCTACTAGACGAACCATAATGCCGTCAATACCCCAAAGCACTAGAGCCATTACAATACTTACAGCTAAAACGATCAGTGTTGTTTGCATGGTTTCTTGGCGAGTAGGCCAAACTACCTTACGAACTTCCATACGAGATTCTTTTGCAAAACTGATCGCTGCTTTACCTTTAGTCGTTGTTGCTGCAACGCCTAAGGCAGCTGCAATAAGAACAACAACGCCTGCAGCGCGAACCACTACAGACATTTCACCATACAGGTAATTACCCACAACAGCGGCCGCTGCTAATACAAAAGCGGCAATCCACTTAAACGTATCTGCTGCGTTCGAGCTATCAGGAGTTTCAGCATTATTTGCTTTCATAAACCAACCTGTCACAAGTCTTACTATAGACGACAACAACCCCGCTGTTGCAGGGCAAACTCCATATCGCTGAAAAAAAATTCAGCGTTACTCCTTAAGATTAAACTACTCAGCCTAATCTTGGTCTGCTCTCAACCAAATTCTGAACAAGAAAACAGCTAAAAAAAAGTTGAGTGCAGAAAAAGGGCATCAAATGATGCCCTTTTTGCTACTGGTTCGTCAAATCTAATTCAAGATTTTCCGAAGACATCCAACAATTCCCTAAAGAATTATTCGAAGATCTTAGCAACAACACCAGCACCTACAGTACGGCCACCTTCACGGATAGCGAAACGTAGACCTTCGTCCATTGCGATAGGAGCGATTAGTTCAA
>NZ_LIXM01000035.1 GCF_002608565.1 Vibrio sp. PID17_43 | reverse complement strand
AGCGGTTCTAGAAAGTCTATCTGGAAACAAGAGTTAATAACGTGGGTGGGTCAGTTTTACTTCGGCGATAACGTCGATAAGTGGATCAAATTTAAACTGGCGTTGACAAAGGCTATCTCTGTATACACAGATAAAAGCGCTGCAGTAATAAATCGAGCGTAAAAACTGGGGTGTCTTTGGGCATAAGTTTTCCGTATTTAGTTGAATAACCATCGCACATTAAAGGGATTGAAAATAAACATTTCCATTTTAGTGTAAGAAGGAATGGTGCTGTTCGCTAGTTGGTGATCATCCGAAGTGGGTACTGTCGCTCTAACACGCAGCGTTATTGAGGAGGCCACCAGCTGAGATTCTGGCCAAATCAGTATTTATTCATTTAAAAAGGCGAAAGCAGGTTCGTTTCTAGCCCCGGAATAGAACAAGGCGAACCTTATGGCTCGCCTTTGTTTGCGGTCAACGTCTAAAAACCAGATCAAGCTTAGTCTTGAGAATTCTCTTTCGCGTTGATTTCAGCGTAAGTGTGTAGAAGCTCGGTCAGTGTTTTAACCCAAACAAATACGTCTGTCGGTGTGTTTTTGAGTAATTTTTCAACTTGCGCACAGTGTGTTTCAAGCGTGATCGCTTCTTCCAAGTTAAATGAGATCGCGTAGAAATGCCAAAGAACGAGACGTGTCATTCGCTCGCTGTTTTGCTTCGCGTTGTCTGAGTCATCGAACGCTTGTTGAATTTCACTCAATGCGATTGCCGTCATACGTAACATGGCATCAAGGCGTGCTGTCAGCATGCGCTCTTCACTATCCACTTCTTCTTGTTCAAAAGTAAATAGCTCATTCATCACGTCTTCTGGCACCATTTTACTGATCATGCGAGCACTAAACTCTTCCAGTTCATGGCGAGGCATGGTTACAAGACAATCAAAGGTGTAATCACGAAGCATAAAATCACTCTACATCAGTTATAACTTTTAGTTTGCGCATTCTAAGCGCTGAGATTTCAATTACCACTTTTTATTCTTATCTATCGCACGAAACGTATCAAATTTCGTGTGAACGTCTCTCTGCGCCCAGCTTAGATAAAGCTGGGCTAAAACTATGTAGAGATATGTTGTATATCCCAAATCGCCATAAGTGAATGAAGCGTTGATTCGCTCTACATCACCATAGCATAATAGCCCCACTCCCCTGAGCATTGGTAAAGTACAGTCTTGTTCTTACAATGTACTTACGACCTTTATGCAAATGAGTTTCGATTCTAGCATTAACGTCAAAACCTGAATCATCATCGCCTTCGATGTATTCTTCGACACCATCTCTAAGCTCAAACAACACCATTACGGTGTCCATTTTGCCAAATGTTTGCAATGTATATTTTCTAGTCAAAGACGGTTTAATAATGAAATCAACTTGCTCTCCTGCTTTAATAGTAATCCTTTGAGACTCATATTGACGAAGCTCTGGGAGCGTTGCTTTCTGCTCAGGATATAAGGTTGTCACAGTTTGTATGTCGATTGGTGATAACCCCCCCTGAGGAACCAATGGTTGTGTTTTATATATTGCTGGATCTTTGATTAGGCCTGCCTCAAATTGATAATGCATAATTGAATCTTTATCCCAATCGGAACCATCAACGGAGTTAGGTGGTATTTTTCGAATAATATTCCTATAGGTTGTTTCTCTTGACCAAAAGTTAGGAGACCCCCCTAAACTTTCATACACTTTTTCCTCATCCCACACGATCCCAGCACGCGGGTTTTGATGCTCATGCGGAAACCCAAGTATATGTCCGATTTCATGTAAAGCTGTGTCTCTCCCATACGGGGTTGTTAAGTCCCAACCATAATTCGTTGTTCTTTGGTTAGGGCTCGTTACAAAATCAATGCAGTCACGCCCAACGTATGACCAAGAACCATCCGATTGATCAAAACCAATCCGAATCATTGCTTCTTCAGCATGCTGGACTTCTCTGAATATTAGGCCAATTCCTAACTCTTTCCACATAGCAAAGGCATCCCTCACGGCATCTTCTTGGCCACTTCCTCCTCTCCATATTGCTGGCTCTTTAAAAAAGTAGTAAGTAAGTTGAGTTCCATTAACCCACATCCGGTCCAACTTGGCGATGAGACGAGCCCTACTACCATCTAATACATGACTCAGTTCTCTGCTTCGAACTTCGGGAGCTGAACAAAATCTCTGTTTATGCAGTTTCGATTTTGATGATTTTCCTGCCTTAGTCATAAGTAGTCTCCATAGTTAACATGTAGACAGTGCCTTGCGTTCTCCTAGGCCTGAGATTTAAGAATAGATTCGTTAAGGGCTTCGTTCGTTCGCAAAAATGCGAAATTTACAGATTCATAAACATAAGGCCAATCCAATCCCAATCACGCACAACGATGAAGTAGGAAAGCTCACTGCTTGCTTCAACGAAATGGTTGAAAATCCCATTGAGAGAGAACAGCAATCACTACTTCAATTTCACAACGTGACAGGTCAAGCGATCGCGGAACAGCGCAGTAAGTTACTGGAATTGATGTTCGACCAGAATCAAGGCGGTATTTTCGTACTTGATCGACGCTTAAATGTGACGACACAAAATGCGGCCGCAATGGATTGGTTCGGCAAGTTAAAGCATATTAAGGGCTTACCTTTGAGATCACCACTCCTACTATCCCAGAAGCAAACAAGGCGCCTACTCAAGAATGGTTTTGTGGTTAACAATGTTGAAATTGAGCACAGAACAAAGTATTGGCTCTTTTATGAAATGAAAGCGAGTGTGTTTAAGGGATTAGCTGATGGCGTCGAGGCGTTTGTGATTAGCTTAACGAATCTATCGGTAGGTATAGAACTCAAACGGTTAAGTTTTAAGCCAACCATGACCCGCTGACAACATTAGCCAGTCGTTCTAAAGCATTGAGGGTATTGCAAGCCAGGCATGAGCAAGGTCGTTCGCTAGGTTTTATCCGTTTTTGATTCACTATTTTCAATAACGTTGGCGACATCTTGCGTCTCTGCATCCACCCACTTCATAAACACTTGGTATCCTGCTGCTAAGAACGCCGCGCCAATAAACATACCCAAAATACCGCCCGACATCATACCGCCAATGGCACCTATAAGAACAATTGGCATCGGCACTTCCAACCCTCGACCTAAGATCAATGGTTTTAAAAAGTTATCAACTAAACTCGCAACGATCAGTAATATGGTAAAAATCACATTGTGCACTGTGCCACTATCACCAGACCACAATAAGCCAACTGCAACTAACGCGATGATGGTGACGGGCAATTGAACAATCGCAAATATCAGTGCGACAACGGCAAATAACGCAGCAGCTGGCACACCAGATAAGGCAACAACAGCACCAAACACCATCGCGGTTAAAAATGCGATACCGATAATGCCCACTGCCACTTGTCTGATGGTGGCGGTTGTCAGCTTGTGTAGCTCTGGGCCTTTGGCTTCGTCCGATAAGCTGATAAAAATTTTACGAATGGATTTGGCGGCAGGTTCTGCCCATGCCAACATGATACCAGCGATAATAATGGCACCGATCAGCAATAATACGTTCTTTGCCGCGCCACTTGCTGCATCCACAAACCAATTCAACGCCCCTTTCACCTGAGGTTGACGTTTTTCAATAAACTGCGGCAAATCATTCGATGCCTCAAACCACACAGCATGCAACTTTTCCCCCACAACCGGCCACTCTTTGACACTCTGCGTTGGGGGGGTGATGACTAACGTTCCCTCTTGGTAGGCATTAAATGAACCAAGAGTTTTGGATGCTAGCGAGTTGCCAACCATTGCGGTTGGCGTACCCAATATTAGTGCGCCAATAAGTGCTATCACGGTTGCTGAACGCGCTGATGTCCAACCTAATTTAGCTTGTATAAATTCACTAAGGGGATAAAGCGCAATCGCCAATACCAAAGCCCAAAGTAAGATTGGAAGAAACGGTAAAAATGCCCAACTACAGACAATCACAATAAACGTAATAACCGAGAATCGGATCAGAGAAGCTGTAAACGCTTTTGACAGTATTTTCTCTAAATGCTCATTTGAATTATTCAACTGCTTATCCTTTTGGTTTATATCCAACACAGTATTTGACGATGTACAACGAAGCGCAGTAACTGACACAACCTTTTATCACATTACGATATTAAAAATAGTACATATCGACTTATATCCAACAAGTTACTTAACTTCTTTATCATTTCATTTAAGTGGTTGAACGCACACTTACAAACTTCTCCATGATGTTTGCAATCACACCCATTGTGTTTCTCTCTCCAATTCTAGCTCGCCAGCCTAGATTGAAATTTCACGCAATATTTCAAACCCTGTCAGCGAAAAACCAACTGAATCCACAGTATGAACACATAACAACGCGATATCGTCACCCTTTTTATTTTTTTATGGATTTTATTATGCGTCTTTCCGCTCGCTCGCTTCTGCTGGCTGATTCTTTGTCTATGTTTTTCTTCTTCGTCATTCGCTGAACAGAAGGCTCGCTTTCCAACCACCAAGGATTGGCTAACTCATGCTTCAAGCGGATTAGCACCCTACTGGATGCAAAAACAAGCCCTTGGCGTACCTATCGGGAACTTTTCGATGTGTTGATGGCAGGTTCCTTGACGTGAACAATGTCTGTTCTGAACTCAACCACAGTTCGATTACACCGCACTTCGACTGTGAATATACACGCATGAAGTCTCGGCAAACGTACGCCTACGGTGTACTGTTTCATTTAACTGGCGATCCCAGGATGGCAGAGCCGGCCTAATAAGAATAGAAGTTCATCTTGGGAATGGGCGGAACTAGACCACGCGGCAATGACATTGGCGATGCAGAATGGTCAAGTCGGGGGACATTGCCCTACACCACTCGTAGTTTGATGGATGTCTGGGTCGACCATCAATATGGGGGGGAGTGAACCCAAAAACAACCAAAGCATTCCATTGGGGAAATGGCTACCACCAATTTGAGCATGCGCTAGTAGGAACACTTGCATCAGGGTCACTCAATAAAACACCTGTCACTCTGTATTATGCGATTAAGGACGCTCACCAACCCTAATCCCGTATTACTTCCAAAGGCAGGTCAATGACATAAATAAAACGGAAACGGGAGTGATTGAATCCGTCACTTATCGCCACATCACTCCTTAATACTCGCACTCTAGGCTCACTAACGAACCATGCTATTTAATGACTGCTGACTTCTAAAGCGGTCATAGTCTTCAACTAACAGCTGATGCTGATAACGTCGGTATGACAACGCTTCATTTGAAACGACGATTTGATTCTCTTTTTCAATCAACTGCGCTTGAAGCACTTCAATTTGTTGGTGCTGTTGGCTGTGATTCTGATACATCGCAACCAGACCACATACCGATGCCACGAGCAACGCGAACAGCACAGCGTTAATGGTTTTAATTTGAAGCCCCATAACCTCTCCTTGTTCCTTGATGTCCTTAATTTCCGGTGAAATGCCATGATGAAAAGAACGTCTACACACTAAGAGCACAAAACTCTAAAACGCCTTAAAACCAATTGAGGTAAACTCTATTTTTAAATTTAATTATAGGCTAACAGCAGAAAAAGTAAGAAAAACTTCAAGAAATAGAAGATGTTTGGTGAATGAGAGGTGAGAACAGCGAGTGTAGACCCCCCGCAGGTTCATAAAAAACAGTCCTGAAATGCTTGGCGTGTGGCCAGCCGCTCATACCAACGAGTAATATGAGGTGATGTTTCTGAAGGCTTGAAACGCCGTATAAAGCCCTTGAAACTCAACGACGCGATGCCACATTTCCACTTGAGCGCATTCTAGTGGGTTTGCACCAAACAGTGCCAAGTCATTTTCAAACACCTCACCGAGGTAACGACAAATGGCCACGCTTTCACACAGCGTCGTTCCATCATCGAGCTCTAACACTGGTACTTTACCGTTTACGCTTTTTGTTTTAAATGCATCGGTCAGGTTGTCACCTTCACGAACATTCAGCACCAATCGCTCAACCTCGCCTCCAATTTCCTTAAGAAAAAGGTTAACTCGCTTACAACTCGGCGTCATTGCGGTTTCATAAAGCTTCATTTCACATCCATTTATCTTTTTCTAACTGACTGGTTAGGTTATACTGCAGTGAGTTTATAAACGATCAGTCAAGAACTTCACTATCAAAAAATTTCAAACCGTTTTGGGTCTGTTTGCTAGGCGAAATTTTTGATGCCATTTGTGGGTTCACATGAATTTGGGGTCATGCGCTAACGCGATTTTGGTTCAGTTAGAACGCCTTTAGGTTCTCTGTCCATCCCTCCAAAATAGTTCAATTACTAAAAACAGGCCCAGGTAGGTAATATATGGCAAGAAAGGCCAACTTCGATCGAGATGAAAAGCTTCTCATGGCTATGGATGTGTTTTGGCGCAAGGGCTTCGCGAACACCTCCATCTCGGATCTCACTGACGAGTTGAACATCAATCGCTTCAGTCTTTACAACACCTATGGTGATAAACAGCAGCTTTACTATGAGGCGCTCGATACGTATTTAAAAAAAGTCTCACTGCCCTCTTTAACGGATTTAGAAAATGAAGGTGCGTCACTTTCAGAATTAGAATCATTTTTGAGGGCATTTGCTAAGCTACAACGCAAACGCAGCTGTGGTTGTTTTATTCAAAATGCATTGATAGAGCACGCCGGAGAAGACGACGATGTACTACGTAAAGGCCATTACCTGTTTGACTACCTTATCGATGTCTTTTCTGATGTGTTAAAAAACGCACAGAAGGAAACCTTGATTCCGAAAACACTGAAACCAGAAGAGCTGGCTCGATTTATTCTTAACAACATGCAAGGCATGCGTGTGCTCGGAAAAGCAAAACGTTATACAGATCTAGATACAGCTCTGTCCTGCTTGCTAGTTTTGATTAGGAAATAACATGTCGATTAAAGTGATCGCGGTTCGTCTAACCAAAGGCATGGATTTAAAACAGAACCTTGAACTGCTCGTCAAAAAACATGATATCAAAGCAGGTTCGATTGCTTCTTGTGTTGGTTGAATCTCTGACCTCAAACTTCGTTTGGCTGGCGTAGAAGGTACGTTAACGAAACACGCGCCATTTGAGATTGTGTCCGTGATGGGAACGCTTACACCAGAACATCAACACGCTCATATCTCAGTGTCTGAGTAAGAAGGATGTGTTTGGGGCGGGCACTTGATGGAAGGTACTCTCGTTGATACCACGGCAGAGTTGATCATCCATTCTTATTCAGAGCTCCAGTTTACAAAAGCCATGGACGACTCGACTGGCTATACCGAGCTAGAAGTTCACTCCTTAAACCGCAAATAAAGGAAACTCCAGAGCCATATTCTTGTGATCCCTGGAGCTTTATCTAGTATTCAGTGGAAGGTAAGTCTCATTGAAAACATAAACCCGTTCCAAATCGCTCTTTATTCCTAGATTAGATAACAAACCTCATCACTTTCGACTGTCATTTTACAAGCATTCAAACAATACGCTTCATCTTCCCAAAAGGGTCACTAAACCCGATAAGTGCATCTGTACTTGGGCTAACTTTGTTCTAAATGTTCTTTAAAGAACCTTACCGTACGCTCCCAAGCGAGCGCCGCTTCTTCTGGTGCATAACGTGCCGTCGAGTCGTTATGGAAACCGTGATTGACATTCTCATACATTAACGCCTGATACTGAGCATCGGTCGCGATCAGTTGCTGCTCATAAGCAGGCCAAGTCTCGTTTACGCGTTTATCGAGTCCCGCAAAGTGAATCATCAAAGGGCCTTTTACTTGTTTCTGTAGTTCTTGCGCGGCAGGCGTTCCATAGAAAGGCACCCCAGCATCAAGCATATCAGGCATCACTGCGGCAAGCATGTTGACGATATAGCCACCAAAACAAAACCCTACCGCGCCAAACTTACCGTTGCCACTTTTATGTTGTTTAATGAAATTCGCTGCAGCGATAAAGTCTTGCTCCATCTTGGATCTGTCCAATTCTTTTTGCATTGCTCGGCCTTCATCATCGTTACCTGGGTAACCACCAAGTGGATAAAGCGCGTCAGGAGCAAATGCAATAAAACCGTCTTTACCGAGTCGTCTAGCGACATCTTTGATGTAAGGGTTTAAGCCTCGGTTTTCATGAATCACCAACACCGTTGGCGATTTTAATGTCTTCTTTTGCGGCATGACCAAATAACCACGCCCTTCTCCGTGTCCATTCGGTGACGGGAAAATTGCGTAACTGGCTTTTATTTCTGGGTCATTAAAGGAGACTTGCTCGGCAAGAGCGTAATTAGGCGTCAGCGCACCGACAAGAGTCGTCATGCTAAAGCCTAATATAGCAAGGCCGCTAAGCCTGTTGAGAAACTCACGGCGAGAGATCTTTCCATGCGCGTATTCATCGTACCAATCGAACGCTTCCTGTGGAATAGGATGAGAAGCCTTTTCACTCGAAGTGGTATGCTTTAGAACCATTATCCATGTCCTCTGTATCTACCATTATCGGATTTCAAAATCTCAATCGAGCTTAAAACGAACGCGATTGAGGCTAGAACTGCAATTCGCCCCCTCATATAAAACAAAGCGATGAAACATATCATTGGCGAGCTAGGATCTTTTACCTTCTTCAAACAATAGATAATGGATTCAGATTCAACAACTTTGCGCTGTGGGTTTTACAAGCTTTTACACTTTGGTTTTACGCATTTAAACAGTACGCCTGCCAATATGAGAATGCACGTTCAAACGATTTTTCTCTGTCATGCATTTGTGTAAACAAAACTACTGTCATAGTCGCCAGTACCGTATTCCCCATTTGATTCATGTCGGCTAAGGATGTGCCAAACGGACAACGTTTCGGCATTGGCACATCAGACAACATTTGCTCCGTCCAGTAATGCGAAGTTACGCCGCTCGTTTGGCTCAGCCATACCGTTTGGCTTACTTTGGGATTGTATTCCGATTCACCCGATTGCCCTTTGAATGAGACTACAGCGTGAGCGGTTTGACCTATTTCATATTCGACTTCAGCATGAAGTTGTTGAAACCCTGGATGGAAGCTACCACGAATACCAATCGTTGCCTGTCCAGGATTCAGCGCTCGAACCACAGTATTAATCGGCGTTCTGAGCCCATAACGATTCTTCCAACCGATCATGGTTTCAGCTTGAGGCGCAAAGGCATTAAGCGGCAAGTAAACAATGTTCTGCGTTTCTAACACACGCTTTGCTTCTTCAGCTGAGTTGGCCTTGGTAATGGCAAACGTGTCGAGGTAATCTTCAGCGTGCAAGCGTTCTGATTGACGATCGTGATAGCCGTGCATCAACACTTTATGTCCATTTTCAGCAAGGATCTTCGCCGCCAACAAATGCCAAGGCTGGCCTGCCGCTGCTCGCTTACCTGCGTAACATGGCCAGTCGATCTCTGCACCAATAGCGGGCATACGGGATTGGAATGCTTTTACAAAGCCAGCGATTTCTTGTTGAGTCTCGTTCTGTACGCGGATCAGCATCAATAACATCGCCATCTGATCGTCATCGCATTCACCGTTTAGGTATTCATCCATCACACGAAACGCTTGGTCAAAGTTAAGTGGCCTTCTACCACGTTCACCACGACCGACTGTTCTGATACATTCCAAAATGCTGCTCATATTTCCTCGTATTCCGACACTGACTGTACGGTTTCTATTAATTGTTAGCGCAGTTTGACGACTTCTTCCATCACAATCAATGCTGGGCGCACACCTTTAAGTATCATCAATAAATCCTTGAGCTCATTGAATTGTGTAACGTGAACCTGTTGCTGTGGGCTGCATCCATGAGTAATAACTTCCACAGGGAAATCGCGCGTCAAACCAGACGGATTAAACCAGTTTCTATCTGCGATGACTTTTCTAAGCCCATGCAGAATAGCCGATTACAGCGGTAATGTCCGGTATCAACTCTTAAGCAATGAAATGTTTGACCAGCTACAAGCAAAAAAAAACCTCTCCCGAAACGAGAGAGGCTACATTGCCTATAAAGCTCAAAAAAGTAATACCCTATCCGCTTAACCGCCTGCTAAGGAAAAGCGGCGCATCGAGTTAACGATGAACATAAGAATGCAAACCCGATGCCAATTTCAAACACCCTTAATTTTCAACAACCTAATAAATTCAGATCTCACTTTATATTTAGCAATGCACTGATTAAGTGCGGATTTGTATCACAGAAGTGCAGGATTAGCGGCCTAGTTGCATGACCAAGCGCAGCTCTTCATCACCGAAATAGTTTTCTTCTTCCTCCACGGCAATAAAGCCTAATGAGCAATAGAGTATGTAAGCTAGTGCATTATTTGGATCAACGGTTAATTTCACTACCGATTCCGCTCCCACTTTCGCCAACACCTGCTCCACAAGTCAACGCGCAACACCCTTGCCTCGATGTGCTGTATCTACCGATAATGAAAGGATCCATTGGGTATTATTTTCACTACTTGCTTCCATTAGAGCGTTACCCGCGACACGCGCTTCTTTCATTCTACTTGATTCCAAACTGGAGCATACCTGTACTGGAAACCCCAGATCTGTCGTCACTCGCTAGTACAATGTGGCTTGCTATTCCTGTCGTGATCTTCTCATTCAGCCATGCGGCTGCGATCTCAAGTTTCGCGAATGTTCAGCGTCGTCACTATGGTAAAAACGCAGATGTAAAATCCGAAATGATCCTACGCCGTACCAGTGTCATGTTGATAGCGTTTGTTCTACTGTTTGTCTTCTCATGCGTTCTCGCTCTTTCACCAGAGCAGCTTTCAGAGGCTAAATCGCTAAACGTATCCGTGATCTCTTATCTTGCGAACGCAACTGACAACCCGTTTATTGCGATGCTTGGCCCACTTGTCGCGTTTGTGGCGATTACGTCGTCTTTCCTAGGCCATTTTCTCGGCGCGTGCGAAAGCTTAAATGGTTTGATTACAAAGCATTCAGACATGCCGAAACAACGAGTTGATCGCCTTAGTGTGGCAATACTATTTATCTCAATTTGGATCGCTGCCATTATGAATCCAAGCATTCTCGGAATGATGGAAGCGCTATCAGGCCCAGTGATCGCCATGATTTTGTTCATTATGCCGATGCTGGCAGTCTACAAAGTGGAAGCCTCAAACAATATCGTGGAAAAGCGTCGACTTACTTTGTAATGATGACGGGTGTTGTTGCGGTAAGTGCGTTTATTTATAGCCTATTGAGCTAATTTAGTTGATGTGAGTTTGATTTTCAGGGGAATACCTTATCTCTCGATGGTAGTTCCCTGAATTTCTCTCATTTAATAAGGCATGCTTAATAGGATTCGTTCCGCTATTAGAACAGAACGAAAGCGACCGCTATCATTGCAATTGACGCGATACAAGTACGTCCAATAATACCGAAGTGGGATGGTTGAATCATTTCATTGTGCATAGGAAAACTCCATTCTTATGATAACAGCCAAATTTTTCTGGCTTACTAACACTATGTATAAAAACACTATTCTTCACAACCACAATAAGATGAAACTTTTATGACAGTAAGATGATATTTTGTATAAAGATAAAAGGTACCCGATTCAACTCCCCTTTCTTCCTTAAGTATACCCAAGTAACCTCAGGTGCTAGGTTCAGCGAGAATGGCTTGGTTTGAAGGCGAGGCAATACTTTGAAGATCTAGTGGTTTTAAATCAAAAATTGTTAACAAAGCATACGAACCAAGGCCCTTATTATCCGCAAATAGGGCCCTTTGAGAGCGTGTCACGGAAGCTCGTTCTTTGTTGAATAAATAGCATCGTCAAACAACTTGGAAAGAGCTTGCTATTACGCTGCGTTGTTTTCCTTGCTTACTTTCGGTAAACAGGCAATCAGTGACAACGCTCTGAATCCTGCATCTTGAAGTCACTTGGGTATAACACACTATCAACAACTGAAAACGTGGTTTTCCCTAATTCCACATTGACAGTTGCACGCTTCGGCTCTCAAAATGTATCCTGAAAAACGCCTACACGATATCCTAACTAAGCGTCGGAAAAAGCATGAATAAATATAAATCTCTTATTATTGCAATTGCATCACTGTTTTCTACTGCCTGCAGTAACCAGCAGGCTGCGCAACTGGGGATGAGAAGTAGCAGTGTTAATGTTTATGCACAGCAGATGAGCAGCATGCAATTGTGTGAGACGCTTTATTACAAACGTCCATCTAATCAGACGCGTGTTGCCATTGGAGCCGAGTTCAACCGTCGCGGCCTGAGTAAGCGTTGGTGTGATCAACAATATCAGCAACTTTACGTTGAAAAGATCGTCAATGAAATGCTCCTGCGAAAAGAACAAGCCAAGACAAAACCAGAGGTAACCATACAACCTGCCATATAAGACAGCGCATTGCATAAAAATCAGGAAATAGCGCTAGCTTTACTGATTTTTATATATTCATCTACCTTTCAATTATCTAGATTTCTATTTCCCTTCAATTCGTTAACGCAAAGTTAATGTCATGCGTCGGAATACAAACGTAAACAGAATATAAACGGTTTTCGTTTTCCTCTTTAACCGCTAGCTTTGTTTAGATCTGTATCAAGGAGTATCAAACAGGGTTAACAATTCCAAACAAAGACATGAGGTCAAAGATGGAAACACGCATTAATCAAAATACAAACTATTCCACTTAACTGAAAGTGTCACTCAGTGTTAAGCAGGAAAGCGTGATGCACTCAACGATACAACTCCTTTCCCTATGGCAACCTACTGGATAAATTCAATCAATTGCTTTGCAATATCGGTGTTGTTCTGAGAACCCACAAACTTTTGCGATCCTTTACCATAGGCAAAAACTTGCACATCCACCGCGGTATGACCCTTTGTCGTCCAGCCGGTATAGCTCTGCTTATTAATCACATCTTTCACTTCTTGATACAGTGCCTTGACTGGCTCTTCACTTTGCTTAGCTTGCTTCAATTGTTGGTATTGTTCGTCTGACAACCCCCAATCAACAGACTCAGACCATGCTTGTCTAATATCCGTCGATTTTGCTAAAGCCATTGCCAACGGCCATGCGGTTTGGCGTACGCCTTTGATTACCTCCGTATCCCATCGGTATTTGCCGTCAGACCCAATTGTTAAGCCGCCCGTTGAGTGATCAGCCGTCACTACCAGCAAGGTATCAGGATGCGCATCAACATACGCTTTGGCGAGTGCAATAGACTTCGCGAAATCATCCATTTCTGCCATCGCACAGGCGATATCATTAGCATGGCCACACCAATCAATTTGGCTGCCTTCAATCATGACGAAGAAACCATTATCTGTACGTTGCAACAAAGACAACGCTTTGTTCGTCATCACTTCTAAACGCGTTGGGTTCTCATCCAATGCAAATGGAAAAGCTTTATCCGCAAACAACCCCAAGGCAGGCAAGGTTTGCAAAGATGGTAGAGCTTCAAAGTCCGTTAGGTACTGGTAGCCTTGCTGCTTAAATTCTTCCGCCAAATTTCGATCTTCACGCTCAAAATAACGAACCCCACCACCTAACAATAAATCGACCGGCAAATGGCCTTTAATTTCATTGTCTAAGTAATCATCGGCAATTTCATCGTAGTTACGGCGTGATTCGTTGTGAGCGGCGAAGCTTGCAGGTGTTGCATGGTTAATTTGAGAAGTCGCGATCAATGCCGTCGTCATGCCCTGTTCTTTTGCTATTTCTAGCATGGTTTTGACTGGCTTTTTATCGCTATCCACCGCGATCGCACCATTATAACTTTTAACACCGCTGCTCAATGCTGTTGCACTGGCGGCGCTGTCAGTGACAAAAGTATCGTCATCTGGATAGGTTTTTGCCATACCAACCAAAATCGCGTCATAAACAGTGGGCTCAATTTCTTTGGTATCTGGGTTATCTTGGTAATAGCGGTACGCCGTGGTAAAAGCAGGCCCCATGCCGTCACCGATCATATAAATGATATTTTTAGGAGTATCGTCTGCGTGAGCAAAGCCAGCAAAAATGCAGGCTACAATTAAGGCGTATTTCGTTTTCATATCTCATCCATGACATAACGCGATGTTGCCATTGAGGCATTCATCATTCTGTATACCTAATACTATCATGCAGTTAGGATGAAAAGGGATGTTAGTTAATATTTTTACAACGAGTATAACCAAGTGACCTCGAGATGTTTGGTTCCGCGACAATGACTTTGGGGTAATCATCTTCGAAAGAGTATCACCTCAGTACGAAGCTTCGCTTTCTCCGTGTCGTTAGGATTATTCAGGTAACGCTCAATACCAAGCGGTTTACTCTTCACCTTAATACCGTCATACCGTGTAAGGCTCATCGCCATCGACCAAGCATTGCCCAAAAACACATATTCTCCTTGATGCTCTACCACAAAGGTATCGCAGGCCGGGATAGTACCAGTCACAACGTCACCGATTGCACTGGTTCCTTCTTCAACAGGTAAGCAAGTAATAAACTCGAAGTAGCCTCGCTTCATATCCATTGATAAGTAGAAACTGAACAGCTCACCTGTCACTCGCACATTATTTTGTTCGACGAGTTCATATAAGCGCGCGACATTCTCTTGCATTATTGGGCCAATTTCTTGAGTGACTCCAGCCCCAGATAATCCAATGTAATTGATTTCTCCTTGCTTTCGACTCCCTATTTCGATGAGTTCTGACAGCACTTTTCCAGTTTCCAACTGACTTTTGAGCATACGCAACCCTCGGTCATAATCCATTTCCACCATCGATTTAAACATGCCTCTCAAGAAGAACAAGAACCAAGGAACACGCGACTGCATTCGCCATTCAACAAGACAGCCTTTATTTAACGGTGTCACGAGAAACGTCACTTTTGCTTGGCTTTTAAAAGGACGAAAGAAATGCAGCTCCATATCCAGTCGATGAGCCTGAGTGCTTTCAAGCACAATAGCTCCGGTACCGATACGTGTACCATTCCACTGGAACCCTGACCCAACTCGCCCTTGTTCAGGGCTGTAAGTGAGATCGCAGTTGGGTTCGAGTATGAGCCAAGGGGACCACTCAGGCCAACTCTTGAAATCCTTTATATAATTAATGATTTCAACCTGAGTTTTATCGATTTCAATGCCTCTACTGACCTGATACGAAAGCATAGTCACTCCTTGCGTTTTTTCTTTCACTTACTTAGTCTAATTCAAATCTTAATTTTTTATTCTTTCACTCAGGGTTAGAACAAAAAAGCCAGAGGACAGGCTCTGGCTTTGGGTAATAGACGAAGTAAAATGAGATGGCTATCGGTTTTGCAATGAAATGAAATCAACTTGTGCGGAGAACCTAACGCCATCATCAGCAAGGTCAAATTGCCAGTTCATACGTTCACAAATTCGTTCAACAATAACCAGCCCACATCCATAACCTGCATTGTAAGTCTCATTACCATCATGGCGATTAACAATCGTTAACTTCGTACCATCCAGCTCGATTTGGATATCACCGATACTGTAGCTAAACGCATTCTTAATCAGGTTATTGATGACGATCGTTACAAAGCTTTCTGGCGCATGTACTTGTCCACTATTCAGTTCAACCAGTTGATACGACGAGTCCTGTTTTGCAAACAAAGGCGACAGTTCTTCAAGCTGCGCATTGAGGCAAGCTATCAGCGCGTGATCACCAAAATGCTGCGACTCAACGCTCTCTTTACCCAAAAGAAGAAAGGCTTCTGTGAGCACTCGCATTTCTTCGCACGCCAACTGCATTCGCGCAATGGCCTTCTGCGCAACTCTTGGTTGTTCCGGTATGCGACTTAAAATATCCGTCGAACCTTGGATGACCATAATTGGTGTGCGTAACTCATGAGAAGCAAATCGACTGAATTCTTGCTCACGACGGAAAAAACCAGCAATGTCACTTTTGCTATCCAACAATGTTTGCTCAATATGGCGCGTTTCACTGAATTTCGTATCCACCTCAAACGCTGGGCGATCTGGTGGCATTTGGCCAATTTTTTGTTCAATTTGAGACAGCGGACGCGATAGGCTGCGCACCATGTAAATGCTGTAACCCATAATGAAAAATAAGAACACGCCACCAAGAAGAAACGTCAGTTGATGCAGAGAACTTTCATATTCATCCAAGTAATCATCTGAGTCATCATGAAAAACGATATACATAAGCCCTTTACCTGATGGATGTTCAAGCACCACAAAGTGCTTATCCTCATCGCCTAAAAGGTACTCGTAAAAACCTGGCGCTTTAAAGGCCAGTAGCCAACTAGGCGTCGGCGCCTCACTCCAGTAAGAGTCAAACTCAAGCACATTCGGCAAAGGTGCGCCCCAGCCCAGTTTTTGGAAATTATCCTCATACAGTGCTGCTTCAGTATCGAGCCAGTGATGTAAGCTAAGAATTTCTAATTTGTTCTCTGCCACATAAATCAGCGACCAAAATAACGTAAACATCACAAATGTCATAAAGCCGAAGCCCCAACGTATTTTGCGATAAATACTTGGGTATTGGCTATGCTTTGAGTCGGTAACCTTGTCCATGAATGGTCTCTAATCTGGAATCGTCAAAACCTTTATCTAGTGCTGTTCGTAGGCCATAAATGTGGCTACGTAGCGCATCACTACCTGGGGGCTCATCTCCCCATACACTCTCTATCACTTCATTGCGAGAAACCGTTGCGGGTGCACGCTTAATCAACAGTTTTAGGATTTTGGTTTGAATGCGGCTGAGCTTAATTGCCTTGCCCATGCGCGTTACTTGATCGGTACGGGCATCAAGGTGGATATCAGCAAATTTCAGTGTACCGATATCTTGTCTCGGCCCACGGTTCGCTAACGCATGCACTCGTAAACTCAACTCCTGCATGGCAAATGGCTTCATCAGGTAGTCATCTCCACCCGCATGAAATGCCGCTACCTTGTCGTCCAAAGTATCTTTCGCGGTTAAGAATAAGATTGGGGTACCACAAAGGTGATCTTGGCGAAGTTTCTGTACGGTGCTGATACCGTCTAACTTCGGCATCATGATGTCCATTATGATCACATCATAATGATTTTCTTGAACTAAATTTAGCGCTGCTTCTCCATGATAAGCGCAATCAATCGTCATTCCCTCGAGCTCTAGATAGTCCGCAATGGTTTCGGAAACATTGTGGTTATCATCAACAATCAAAATTTTCATAGGGCTCACGTTTCTTCACGATCACTTCACGATACAAAACATAAGATACAACCAAATTAATAAATAAGCTTTCAAATTTAGGTCGATATCATGAAAAAACTATTACTTGTCTCTGCTGTAGGTCTTGCGTTGTCTGGTTGTGGCGGCGGTTCTGGTGGTGGCAATGGTGACAACAATGGTGGTTCAGTGACGCCACCTGTAACCGAACCAACTGTTGCGTCAGTGACTGGTTCTATTGAGGACGTTAATGGAAACGAAATTACCGTAAACGGGCTCAAGTTCACTGTTTCAAATGTGAAGTTTAACAACATCGAATTGGAAAAATTTACTTTCACTGATGCTATGAAAAACATGGTAGTTCGAGTTGACACTGCGCAGAAAATCAATACAGCAACAGTTACACTAGAACCGACAATGGCAGGGAGAATCAACTTTATTGATGAAGATAAAGGAATATTCTCTATCAACGGTATTCAACTCGTATACTCTGATTTAAAAACTTCTGGTATTGATGATGGAAGCTGGGTTTTAGTTTCTTCTTTACCAACAGCAAATGCCGGTTACAAGGTTCTTTCCGTTGTTGAGATTGATGTAGAACATGAGTATCCGGGACTAGCAAATCACTATGAAATTGAAGGTCGAATTGCACAAATGAACGCAAACGAAGCGATGTTTGTGCTTGGCTCAAACATAAACGTTGACTACAGCAACGCAGCCCTGCCTCATGCTGGCTTGAAAGTGGGACAATGGGTAGAGGTTGAAGGCCACAGCTCAGGTGACCACTTCGTCGCAACGGAAGTTGAGTTAGACGGCTATGACATTGATGATGCATTTGATGACAGTGATATCGAAGGTATTGTCACTTCAGTTGAGGACTTGCATACAAGTACGCCAAGCTTCACTCTAAACTACCGTGGCTCATTCGTGACTGATTCATCAACGTGTTACCGCTTAGATGATAGTTACCGCTGTGATGCGAACCTAAAGAGTAAACTAAAACAAGGCGTGGAAGTTGAAGTAACATCTAAGTTTGTATCAGATCAGCGTATTGCGTCTATCATCGAATTTGAACAACCAGATTGGGATGACAACCAAGGCAACTGGCAAGGTAAAGAATTTGAATGTGAAGGTCGAGTTTCTAACGCCATTTACAGCGCAGATACTAATGAACTAGTATCGTTCACAGTTTCTCATTGTGAAAATAACGCAGAACAAATTATTGCAGACAATGAAGTGATCATCGATGCACAAACTCGCTTTGAAAATATCGATAAGATGAACATCAACGATGCATGGGTTGAAGTGGAAGGCATCATCATCAATGACCAAAACGTTGCTCGCGAAGTTGAACTAGAAGACTAACCCCTTATCAAAGCACCATACACGTGGTGCTTTTTCGTTTGTGCGTATTCCCCTTTTCTCTACTATTCTCACTCAAATACGTATAACCAAATGAGGGATTAAGCAATGCGTAAAATAACACTGCCACTGATTATGCTTTTTGGTGTTTGTGCTTCAGCAAGTAGTTTCGCGGATTCACATGCCGTGGATTCACATGCCGCCGATTCGCATGAAAGATTACTAAAGTTTGGTTGTACAGGCTTAGTGAACAGTTACGACGCTTCAACTCGTAGTTTTGTGCTCTCCTGCCAAGCCGAGCATGTGCCAGACTTTCAAACAAAAACAGTGATGATTGATGACAATACTCAAATTACTGGTATCCAAGAATCTAACCTAGCAGGTGCCACTGTCGAAGTTGAAGGCGTGGTTGTTCACGGTAAAAACTTAGCAAAAGAAATTGAACTTGGTGGCGACTAAGCTGGATGACGTCCACCCATATTCAGGATAAAAAAAAGAGCATCGCTTTATGAAGAGATGCTCTTTTTGGTATTGATTGATTCGAAATTAAGCCGTTCCCGATCCAATCCAATGGTAATGATGATTGGCTTTTTTACCGACAAGTCCCAGCTCGCTGAGTTTTTCAAAGACCTTGTCTACCTCTTCTGCTGACAATCTAAATTGCTTAGAGACTGCCTTCTTCGTACAGGTAATTTGACGCTCCCCTAGCGCCTCACTCACTTGTTCTATCAACGTTTTGGACTCTTCAGGTTCCGTTGGTTGTGCCGCATCAACCTGCTCGTCCTCTTTGATATGAGGAAGGTAACCCGCCGGTTCTGGTTCGATATCTCGAACATTCGCGAGCGTGACGCCACCGTAGCGATGAAAGAATTGACGGAAGCGCTGCTCCTCACCAATCAAGCCCACGAAGAACGCAGCAAAGAAGTCCAATAATATTGACAGGAACACAACCAACCCCAATTGCGCTTGCGAAGACGTTGTGCCGAACGCCTTTGCCAAGCTATCAATGAGTCCAATAACGGAACCTTGTGCAACTGGTGGCAAGCTATCTCGCTCCATTGCTAAACGTTGTTGCTCTTCACGTAGCTTCTTATTTTGTTCTTGAATACGCGTTACACCAGTGGCAATTCGCTCCATCTCAATGTACTTCTGCGCCGCCATATTATTAAGCTCAATCTGATTGTCGATTGACGTAATTTGACGGTTGTACCCTTCGACTTTTGCTTGCTCAGCAGAGATATGACTTTGTGCCGTATTGGTTGCACTGTTAATGCCACCAATACTCCCCCCAATCGAAATCGCTGCCAGTACCAAATAAAATACTAACGCGGTAAGTGCGCCTGTGTAATTTCGGTGTGCACGACGCTCACCGTATTCATACCAAGCGTAAAACTTACCAGCTTCAAATATGATGGCTAGACCACCAAATAACGCCTGCATCATCGGGTTTTCATCGATAGACAAAAACAGTAAAAGAGAAAAAATTGTCGATGCTAAAATCGCAGCCCCTGTGAATGCATAGACACTCACCATAGCAAATCGACCTTTAGGATATCGATATCCGATCTGTTGTTCGTATTTCATTTTTGGAATTTCTTAATTATCCGTGAAACCCTGATAAAACGGAGCTTCAGGCAATGATAAAGGTGCGAGAGAATACCGCATCCTCGACGAGATTACTGTCATATTTCCGTTAACGACAAGCAACTGAAGATTAGATAGTCACTTTGAACTCATATCCCACAAAACTAGCACGTAAAACCACCACCACAACTATCGATATGACGAGCTAGCAACACGCAAACATGACGATTGTCGAACAACCTACTCTCTGAATTAGGGTATTGCTATTTGAAGCACACCTCGGCCCAACGAGCCAACCCTGCGGTGACTGAGCCAAAGTAGTTGCCACTCACCACGGGTATATTCGGTAAGACCGTTTGCACAGCATCACGAAGAATTGGTGAGCGCGCTGAACCACCGGTCATAAAGATAGCATCAGGTTTTACGCCTGCTTGCTCGACTGCCTCTGTCACTAATGCGGTCATTTTATTCTTAGGTGATTCAATCGCCTCTATCATTTCATCACGCAGTACATCGACCTCAATCAATTCAGAAAGAAGATTGATGCCTGCACGGTAAGAAGGTTGATCTGAAAGCGCGACCTTGGCCTCCTCCGCTCGACGTACAATGTTATAGCCAAGAGACTCGTGGTACACCTCCAGAAGACGCGCGAGTTTCTCTGGTTCTTGCGCTTGTTTTTGCAACAACTTTAATGCGGCAAGGTTTTCACGAGAATAAAAATCACTTTGTGCTTCTACATTGTTGATCGCGATTGGATTCCAAAACTGAGTCGTTGGCATCAGAATGCCCGACTCCATCTTACTTTCCATGCCGAATGGGAACATCAATTGTTTAAATGCTAATGCAATATCCAGATCGTTACCTCCGACGCGCTGGCCGCTATGCGCTAGCAAACTTGCCGTTCTGTCAGCTTTACCACGCCAAGACGGCCCCATTTGAATCAATGAGCAGTCAGTGGTACCACCACCAATATCGACAACCAAAATGGTTTTATCTTCCGTCAGCGTTGCTTCGTATTCTAAACCTGCAGCAACTGGCTCAAATTGAAATTCTACATTTTGAAAACCCGCACGCTTTGCCGCTCTCAGTAGAATGCCTTCCGCTTGAATGTTGGCCGCTTCACCGCCGCGACCGTGGAAGTTGATCGGACGACCGATTACCGCATCGGTAATGATTTGCTGTGCATCATGTTCAGCTTGCGACTTGATGTTATCCATCATGGCGCAAACGAGATCCTCAAAGAAGCTCAGTTGAACATCACGCAGACCTGACGCCCCCAAAAACGACTTGGGTGACTTCACGTAATAGATATCACGCGGGTCTTCCAAGTAGCGTTCTAACGCGGCTTGACCAAACACCATATCTTCAGGCTCAAGTTCAATGCTCTCTTCACGGTTGAAGTTGATGGCGCGGCGCAGGACTTGCTCGCCTACCTGATCAAAAGGTTTGATGCTGCGATGACGAAACAGATGCTCAGATACCGATTCACGAGTTGGTGCCGCTAAAGTGGAAGGAATGTAAGGGCTACTCCCTTCAAGGTTTAGCAACTGAGGCTCACCTTGTGCCATTTTTGCTACCGAACAGTTTGCGGTGCCATAGTCAAAACCGATATACATAAGTCCTCCCACTGACGGAAAAAAGGTCGGCAATGCTAACTCAACATCAATGGAATTTCTATACCCAAATAACCTCAAGATGCTTGGGTATACAGTAACAAAACAGAATGCGTGGTGTTTATTCTTTCTTCATGGATGGCACAACCACGGCAATCAAGAGAGCAAGTAGCAAGAACACTGGCGTTAGTTTCAGTCCTTGCCAAATAGAATAATCATCATGGAATAACCAAAAAATCCCAATCGTAAGTAAGTAGGAAAAGTAACAGCAAAACACCAAACTTATCGCAACAAAACGAGTTCGATTGATCACTAATACACGAACTAAATATTGGCTGAAGATACCGGCACAGTGTACCGCGAATTGCCAATTTATAATAAAACATGCCAATGCGACAAACCCTGCCACTAGTAAGGTATCATGGGTATTGAGAATAAAATAACTGCCAAATCGACTCATAATGATCGGGTAGTCACCTTCGTAAACTATCGACCAAGAGATCGCATTTGCCGCAGCGACGAAATTAGCGAAATACGCAATGGCGTAAAAGGTAGTTTGTGAGCTGAATGGTCGAAATACTTCAGAGCAATAGCCTCGCCACTCTTCTTGGTTGGTAGTAGGCCCAACCCAATTGCGTTTTTTGCTTGGCATGCGCTCAGAAAAAGCAGGGCCGTTACGAAACAGCAGCCAAAAAATGGTCAGCGCCAATGCCACTAAGAGTATTGCTAACATACCCACCCCCTTCAGAAATGTCCTTTCCACTGCCAATGGCGTTGGGGTCGTAAACTGCACTTCCCTAGATTATCGTGCTTAATCTCGTTTTAATGCACTGTTAAACATCAAATAATATTTTTTTCTCTTTGTTAAGGTTTAGCACACGATGGAAGGAGTTGCTGAATCTGGGTAGGACAAACAGGCGGGAATATCATCGCCTACCCAATAAATCTAAGCCTCGAGCTTTTCCTCAAAAACACCGAGCTCGCGGCCAAGCCAAATCGCGCGCTCAGTATGGTCAAGCAGCTCTTCATTACTCACAGGGTGGATGAGGGCAGAGAAAACCCCGCGATGGTTATCTAACCAAGCAACAAATTCTTCGCTCAGCGATTCTAAGTGCATTTCGAACATGGGCATTTTATGCGGGCCAACTAATTTGCATACAAGTGGGAATACGTGCAACACATCTTCGCGCTCTCTGCGAATAATGTCATTTAAAGCCTGCGCTTCTTCCTTTCGTTGCAACGGAAAATAAACGTGAATGTGATACATAACTTCTCCATGATATTCTCAGGGTATGCTCCCTTTAATGAGTCGCTACACTACCTCTATCTCCTAATGACTTCAAGAAGCAGGCTGTCTCACTGCCTCGTAACGCTTCGATTTGAGTAGGCAATTTTGTTGCAACATTCCTGTCAAACTCAGTGATTCCATTCAATTTAGAAAACGTATAACGCTAAAAACCAGTGCATTAGCCTACCAACTCACGGTGTAAGCAAAACTTTACTGTTGGGCTCAGCCCGGATTAAAGCATAAATTAACATTTTGTTTACACTTACTGTATCTGGTTATACCAAGAATCATTACTGGATTAGGCGGTGTAAACAGCAGTAATAAGTAACGCATTGCGTTTTCCAAAGCACAAGTTCGTTAAACGCAGCATTGGTATAAGTGCGTACTATTAGAACACTAACCCTAGGTATAGCCTTTTGCGCTGATATCAATGCTTGAGTACTCATATTGGCTTTGATTTAACAATGAGCAGCTGCAGTCCAAAAGACCCGCAGCGTCAAAAGGAGCTTGAGATGAACGTTCAGGCATTACCCATGCATCGGTTTATCGACCATGATGGGAATCTCGTTAGCCAACTACCCAATTGGGCTGACTTAAAAACCTTGGTCGGGTTCTATCAAGATATGGTATTAACTCGCACCTACGATAACAAAGCCGTTGCCTTGCAACGCACTGGTAAACTGGGCACCTACCCTTCGCACCTCGGCTCAGAAGCCATTGGGATTGCGGTGGGCAGAGCACTAAAAACCAGCGATGTGTTTATCCCTTATTATCGCGACATGCCTGCATTGTGGTGTCGTGGCATCGGTATGGAAAAAAACCTACAATACTGGGGAGGTGATGAGCGAGGCAGTGTTTTTACCCCAGAAGGTAGCCCGATACCTAGCCGAGATTTACCTTTCTGCGTTCCTATCGCAACACAGTGCACCCATGCTGTCGGAGTCGCTTCAGCATTGAAGATCCACGGTAATCACGACGCTGCTTTAGTCATGTGTGGTGACGGTGCGACTTCCAAAGGCGACTTTCTTGAATCCATTAACTGTGCTGGTATCTGGAATATTCCATTGGTGTTTATGGTGAACAATAACCAATGGGCAATATCCGTCCCGCGTAGTTTGCAATGCGCCGCTGAGTTTTTATCAGAAAAAGCCAAAGGGGCTGGTATACCCGGTATTACTGTCGATGGTAACGATGTTGTTGCCGTATTCGATGCGACAATGAATGCCCTCGACCGAGCCAGAAAAGGCAAAGGTGCGACGCTTATTGAAGCGATCAGCTACCGTTTAAGCGACCACACTACAGCAGACGACGCTACTCGCTATCGTAACGAGGATGAAGTCCAAACCGCATGGCAATACGAACCAGTTCGTCGCCTCAAAGTCTTCCTCACTAACCAAGGCGCTTGGAACAACGAGCAAGAGCAACAGTGGCAAGAGCACTGTAAAGAGCAAGTTGAACTTGCGGTCGAACGCTATCTCAAGATGCCAAATCAGGCACCAGAAACGGGCTTTGATTTCCTTTACGAATCTCTTCCACAAGAGCTTCACGCGCAAAGGGATGAACTGATCAACAAAGCAATGCGTATGCAGGGAGGAAAACATGGCTGAACTCACGTTAGTTGAAGCGGTGAACCTCGCGCTGCATCATGAAATGGAACGCGACCCTCATGTAGTCGTCCTCGGTGAAGACGTAGGTGATAACGGCGGTGTATTCCGTGCGACCGTTGGGCTAAAACAAAAATACGGCCTTAAACGTGTTATCGACACCCCCCTTGCCGAAGCCCTAATTGGTGGCGTAACGGTCGGTATGGCAACGCAAGGATTACGCCCTATTGCAGAATTCCAGTTCCAAGGCTTTGTCTTCCCCGCATTGGAGCATTTGATGTGTCACGCCGCGCGAATACGTAACCGAACTCGAGGACGACTCACCTGCCCTGCGGTGTTCCGTGCGCCGTTTGGTGGTGGGATCCACGCGCCAGAGCATCATTCAGAAAGTGTCGAAGCACTGTTCGCCCACACCGCTGGTTTCAAGGTGGTGATTCCGTCTTCTCCTCAACGTGCATACGGGCTACTGCTTGCCGCGATTCGTAGCAATGATCCGGTGATGTTCTTCGAACCGAAACGCATCTATCGCACCGTAAAATCGCAAGTAATTGATAACGGCGAAGCGTTACCTCTGGATACTTGCTTTACCTTACGCAAAGGTCGCGACATCACATTAGTGACTTGGGGCGCGTGCGTGGTGGAATCACTACAAGCGTCTCAAACACTATCAAATCAAGGTATTGAAGTGGAAGTGATTGATTTGGCCAGCATCAAACCGATTGATACCGCGACCATCTTCCGCTCATTAGAGAAAACAGGACGCCTGCTTGTGGTGCACGAAGCGAGTAAAACCTGCGGTGTCGGCGCTGAGCTTTTAGCTCAAACCGCTGAGCATGCGATGTGCTTGCTTAAAGCGCCACCAAAACGCGTCACTGGCATGGATACCATTATGTCGTACTACCGCAACGAAGATTACTACATGATTCAAGAGGAAGACATTGTGCTGGCCGCACGCGAACTCGTGGAGGATTGGAAATGAAGACGTTTAATTTACCTGATCTCGGCGAGGGTCTCGCTGAATCAGAAATCGTAAAATGGCACATTGATGTTGGCGATATGGTCCAACTCGACCAAGTTGTACTCACCGTAGAAACCGCCAAAGCGACCGTTGATGTGCCTGCCCCATACAGCGGCAGAATTGTGAGTCGTCACGGGGAAGAAGGCGACATAATTAACATTGGTGCTCTGCTTCTGGAAATCGATGAAACCGGCGCAGAACAAACAGTCTCCGAGCAAAAACAAACTGCTGATGCAGCAACTGTGGTGGGTAATGTATCCCAACATGCGCACAGCGTGAATGTGGATGACTTCTGGATTGGCGGCGAACATAACCCATCACCAGACAACCTGATCACCGCTCTTCCCTCTGCTCGCTTACTAGCTAAGAAACTGGGCGTAGATCTTGCCATGGTCACAGGCAGTGGGCCTGATGGCTTGATTGTCGATTCCGATATCTACGACGAAGCTGGCAAACAACGCCCAGGGACCGAAGTGCTGAAAGGTGCACGCCGGACGATGGTTTCGACCATGGCGGAATCTCATCAAAACGTCGCGGCCGTTACCATCACCGAAGAAGCCGTGTTAGATGGCTGGAAAGAAGGTGAAGATATCAGTATCCGTTTGGTACAAGCCATCGTTCATGCTTGTCAGGAAGAGCCCGCCATGAATGCCTGGTTTGACGCAGAAACCATGACGCGCTGTGTCCACTGTACTGTCAACATTGGTATTGCCGTAGACAGCCGACACGGTTTGTACGTGCCTGTTCTTCGACACGCTGATGAGTATGAGCCACAAGAGGTACGCCGTTGGCTAGACCAAACGGTACAAGGTATTCGTGGCAGAAAAATTGGCCGCGAGCAGTTGCAACATGCGACTATTACGCTTTCAAACTTTGGCGCAATTGCAGGCATTTACGCAACACCCGTAGTCACGCCTCCACAAGTCGCGATTGTGGGTGCAGGTCGAATCATTGAGAAAGTGGTGATTCGAGATGGACATGCCGTAGCGGTTAAGGCGATACCACTGTCGATTACCTTTGACCACCGCGCATGTACCGGTGGTGAGGCTGCGAGGTTTACTAAAGTACTAGCTGCGCACTTGAGAAAGCCGAGTTCCTAGCGAATGATCACCAGTAATCAGCAAGGGCTTCCAGTTGGAAGCCCTTTTATTGTGAGGGTTACTTTCGCGTTAAAGAGAGATTACCCACTCACTCATTCTTCGCTATAGGGAATAACGCGGTTAGGTTTGTACTCGCTGAAAAGAATCTTAAGACTCTGATTATTTGAAAAACTTATAGCGCATCATTCCAGCAAGCCTAAGCGCGACTAGGAATCTGAGGGCAAAGTGCACTGAAGGGCTTTCATAGCAATGAACCCGCAGCGCATTTTGATAACAGATTCTGAATCACGCTCGTTCCTCGCTGTTCAGAATGACGACTTAAAGTAGTGAGCAGG
>NZ_LIXM01000034.1 GCF_002608565.1 Vibrio sp. PID17_43 | reverse complement strand
TTTAAATTCAGCAGAAAATGTACGTCGTTGTCGTTTTGTCATTGAGCACCTCATTTATGGTGGAGACTTTACCACCTAATTTGGTGTCCGGGATCATTAAACCACTACAGGTGCGTCCCCTAGCGAGACTAGAAATCTTTCATCAACAAACCGTTGGTTCAAAATCGCACCTTCAACTAACGAGCTCTCGGTGAGTAGATTCTGAATCACGTTCGTCCCTCACTGTTCAGAATGACGGTTATTTTAGCTCCCCTTAAATATGAGGGTGCGTCCCCTAGCGAGACTAGGAGTCTTTCATCAACAAACCGTTGATTCAAAATCGCACCTTCAACTAACGAGCTCTCGGTGAGTAGATTCTGAATCACGTTCGTCCCTCACTGTTCAGAATGACGATTATTTTAGCTCCCCTTAAATATGAGGGTGCGTCATTCCAGCGAGCCCTAGCGAGACTAGGAATCTTTCTTCAACAAACCGTTGGTTCAAAATCGCACCTTCAACCAACGCTCTCTTTGTGGGTAGATTCTGAATCACGTTCATCCCTCACTGTTCAGAATGACGGTTATTTTAGCTCCCCTTAAATATGAGGGTGCGTCATTCTAGCGAGCCCTAGCGAGACTAAGAATCTAACTTCAGCAAGCACCTAGCCTTCACACCTAACCTCAAGCCACAGAATCAACGGACAATAGATTCTGAATCACGTTCATCCCTCACTGTTCAGATTGACGATTATTTCACCGCCGCAATCTTCACTGTGAACAACGTCATTCCAGCGAGCCTTAGCGAGACTAGGAATCTATTACCCACACGCGGTGTAGCCTCAACTCATCACCTTCGCGGCCTCAAGCTCGGCCCTTTCATTTCCCTACTTCCCATAAAAATCTTTATACCAAGCCACAAATTCCGCAACGCCCTCTTTCACCGTCACTTTAGGCTTATAGCCCGTGGCAGCAAACAGATCTTCCATATCTGCATAAGTTTGGTATACATCACCTGGCTGCATTTCACGAAAGTTCTTCTTCGCTTCAATATCCAGCTCATCTTCAATCGCTTTAACGAAGTCCATCAAATTGATCGGTGAACCGTGGCCAATGTTATACACCGCGTACGGAGCAGAGCTACTTGCTGGTGTACCAGTCTCAACCGTCCAAGCCTCATCTTTTTGAGGGATCACATCCGCGATACGCACCACCCCTTCCACGATGTCATCCACATGGGTGAAATCACGCCACATATCGCCGTTGTTATTGATATCGATGGTGTCACCATCCAGGATCTTCTTGGTAAAAATAAATGGTGCCATGTCTGGGCGGCCCCAAGAACCGTACACAGTAAAAAAGCGTAAACCCGTGGTCGGAATACCATAAAGATGAGAGTAGCTGTGCGCCATCAACTCATTCGACTTCTTGGTAGCAGCGTATAAAGAGATAGGATGATCAACGTTGTCTGAGGGTGAAAACGGCACTTTCGCATTCAAGCCATACACGGAACTGGAAGACGCATACACCAAGTGTTGCACCTGATTCTGACGACATCCCTCAAGAATATTAAGATGACCAACGAGATTTGAATCGGCATAAGCATGCGGGTTCTCTAATGAATAACGAACACCAGCCTGTGCGGCACAGTGGATAACCCGATCAAATTGCTCCTCTGCGAACAATGCTTCCATTGCATCTCGGTCCGCAATGTCGAGGCAGAGAAAACGAAATAGAGAGTGCTTAATGCGATTGAGGCGAGCTTGTTTGAGATTGACATCGTAATAGCCATTAAGGTTGTCGATACCCACAACATAATGCCCGGCTTGATTGAGTTTTTCTGCAGTGGCACTGCCAATAAAACCAGCAGCACCTGTCACGAGATACTTCATAGCTTTCCTTTCCTTGGAATAAAAAAGCCAGTGAATATTCACTGGCTTTATGAAGTATAGGTGGAGATTTAATCACTACCAAATAAGTCGCGGGTATAAACTTTCTCTGCAACATCCGTGAGCTCTTCAACCATGCGGTTAGACACGATCACATCTGCCGTTTGCTTAAACTCGTTTAAATCTTGAATAACGCGAGAATTAAAGAATTCTTGCTCTTTAAGTACTGGTTCATACACCACCACGTCAATGCCTTTGGCTTTAATGCGCTTCATGATGCCCTGAATAGAAGAAGCGCGGAAGTTGTCCGAACCCGCCTTCATGATCAAGCGGTAAACCCCCACCACTTTAGGTTGACGCTTGATGATCGAGTCCGCAACAAAGTCTTTACGCGTGCGGTTTGCTTCTACAATCGCACCAATAATATTGTTTGGCACACTTTGATAGTTGGCAAGTAGCTGCTTGGTATCTTTCGGCAAACAGTAACCGCCGTAACCAAATGATGGGTTGTTATAGTGATTACCAATACGTGGGTCTAAACCAACACCCTCAATGATTTGGCGCGCATCCAAGCCATGCGCTTCGGCGTAAGAATCCAACTCATTAAAGTACGCCACACGCATCGCTAGGTAAGTATTAGAGAACAGTTTGACCGCTTCTGCCTCCGTCGAGTTCGTAAACAGGACTTGAATGTCCTCTTTTATCGCGCCTTCAACTAGCAGGCCTGCAAACATTTCTGCTCGCTCACTGCGCTCACCGACAATCACGCGTGATGGGTAAAGGTTATCGTACAGCGCTTTGCCTTCACGCAAGAACTCTGGAGAGAACAAGATATTCTCACAGTTCATCTGTTGTTTGATACGCGCGGTATAACCAACTGGCACAGTTGATTTGATCACCATCACCGCATCTGGATTAATCGCCATCACGTCTTTGATTACGGCTTCGACTGATGAGGTATTAAAGTAGTTGGTTGTTGGATCGTAATCGGTTGGTGTCGCAATCACCACATAGTCGGCACCATGGTATGCCAGCGCTTTGTCTGTTGTAGCAACAAAGTTCAGAGGCTTGTTAGCAAGAAAGTGCTCAATTTCCGCATCCACAATGGGTGATTGCTTATTGTTCAGCATTTCGACTTTTTCTGGGATGATATCAACTGCGACCACTTCATGATTTTGGGCTAACAACATCGCGTTAGAAAGCCCTACATAGCCGGTCCCCGCCACTGCGATTTTCATAGGTTAATCCTTAAATTCAACTTTTACAAAAGCATAGCAGAATCAAGAAAACTGAACGAGAGAAAAGCAAGAACTGAGAGCTGAGGCTCCTAGATCCTAGATCCTAGGGGGAGCTTGTTGAGCGCTCTGGGTATTTCAATGGCTTTTGAGGAAGTTGATTTGAATACGGTCTACGGAGCGCTTCGCTTACGGAAACACACTCACTGAACTAACGACGTCATTCCAGCGAGCCTTAGCGAGACTAGGAATCTACTACCCACACGCGATTTAATCTCAGATAATCACCTTAACTCTTTCAAAAGCGGTCAGTAGATTCTGAATCACGTTCGTACCTGACTGTTCAGAATGACAAGTATTCTTCTTATAATTCAAGAGCAAAGTTTGTACATAATCCATAATCCAAAACATTAGGTCTTAGGCCCTTTCTTTAATCCCCCTCGCACACTGGCTAAATTACCACCACGTCAATGTGTTAAATCTGTACCATATAATTGACATAATTTCTTAGGGGTGAACCATGACAACCACCATCTGCGATCTTGCCAGCGTGAACCATCACGGCGGAAAACATACCGTGACGGGCTCCTGTCATGAGCTCAAACTGCCTCATGGCAGCGTTTTGATTGATTGCGGGCTATTCCAAGGTAAGGATTTGCAGTTTGGCGGACGAAAAGCATCCCTCAATATCGAATTCCCCACCAAACAGATCAAAGCCCTAATCCTGACTCACGCGCACATTGACCATATTGGGCGCTTGCCCTGGTTGCTCGCGGCAGGCTTTAAAGGCCCCATCTATTGCACCAAGGCCACTGCAGAACTGGTGCCACTCATGCTGGAAGACGGTTTAAAGTTGCAACTTGGGCTCAATTACCATCAGCGCCAACAGGTGCTCAACGTCATTAGAAAACAGCTAAAACCGTGTGACTATCAACAGTGGCTCCCTCTTAGCAACCAAACTTACCTTAGGTTCCAACCTGCCGGGCACATTCTTGGTTCTGCTTATGTGGAGTTCAAACTGCCCAACGGTGAGGTGATTGTCTTCTCTGGCGATCTAGGCCCTAGCAATACACCTCTGCTGCCCGATCCTAAATCACCAAAACGCGCTGACTATTTGTTTATTGAGTCCACCTATGGAAACAAGCAACATGACGATGTTTCTACACGTACTACGCGCTTAAACCACATCATTGATCATGCACTTAAAGATGGCGGCGTGATCCTTATCCCCGCATTCAGCGTAGGCAGAACCCAAGAACTGCTGTTTGATATCGAGCAGTTGATTCACCAACGTGATCTACACGCCTCCCTACCGATTATCTTAGATTCACCGCTGGCGAAAAGCGTCACCAAAACCTATCGCCGCTTTAAAAAGCTCTGGGGCCAAGAAGCCAAAAACAGGTTAGTCGGCCAACGCCACCCACTCGCGTTTAAGCAATGCATTACGGTAGAAAACCACCGACAACACCAAGCGCTCGTTAATCGTCTTGCCTCAACGAATGAGCCCGCCATTGTCGTTGCGGCATCTGGCATGTGTGAGGGTGGCCGCATCGTTAACTATTTAGAAGCGCTACTGCCGGATAAGAAAAATGATGTGTTATTTGCAGGCTATCAAGCACAAGGTACGTTAGGGCGAGCCATTCAGCAAGGCAGTCACTCGGTTGCGATAGGCGCAAAGGATATAAAGGTGAAGGCACAAATCCACACCATGTCGGGTTACTCAGCGCATGCTGACCAAACGGATTTACTGCGTTTTATTACAGGCATACCAACCAAACCCAAAGCGGTGCATTTGATTCATGGGGAAAACAGTGCGAAGCGGGAGTTGGGGGTGTTGGTTGAAAGGTATGGGATCAAGGTTGTTGATTGATGGGGTTTTAGTTTTAGGGTTTCTAGGTCCTAGAAGGAGTTTGTTGATCGTTTATAGGTTTTCAATAGCTTTGGTGGTCGTTGTAAGATACGGAACGCTTCGCTTCTCGATGACAGAAAAAGCGCCATACGCAACATCGTCATTCCAGCGAGCCAAAGCGAGACTAGGAATCTATTACCACACGCAGTTTAATCTCAGTTCGTCGCCTTAACGACTTCAAACTCGGCTCGTAGATTCTGAATCACGTTCGTGCCTCACTGTTCAGAATGACCACGCTACCTAGCCATGATTTCTGTTGCTGAACATCGTCATTCCAGCGAGCCATAGCGAGACTAGGAATCTATTACCCACACGCAGTTTAATCTCAGTTCGTCGCCTTAACGACTTCAAACTCGGCTCGTAGATTCTGAATCACGTTCGTGCCTCACTGTTCAGAATGACCACGCTACCTAGCCATGATTTCTGTTGCTGAACATCGTCATTCCAGTGAGCCATAGCGAGACTAGGAATCTATTACCCACACGCAGTTTAATCTCAGTTCGTAGCCTTAACACCTTCAAACTCGGCTCGTAGATTCTGAATCACGTTCGTGCCTCACTGTTCAGGATGGCCACGCTACCTAGCCATGATTTCTGTTGCTGAATTCCGTCATTCCAGCGAGCCATAGCGAGACTAGGAATCTAATACCCACACGCAGTTTAATCTCAAATCGTAGCCTTAACGACTTCAAACTCGGCTCGTAGATTCTGAATCACGTCCGTGCCTCACTGTTCAGAATGACCACGCTACCTAGCCATGATTTCTGTTGCTGAACATCGTCATTCCAGCGAGCCATAGCGAGACTAGGAATCTAATACCCACACGCAGTTTAATCTCAGTTTGTAGCCTTAACACTTTCAAACTCGGCTCGTAGATTCTGAATCACGCTCGTGCCTCACTGTTCAGAATGACCACGCTACCTAGCCATGATTTCTGTTGCTGAATACCGTCATTCCAGCGAGCCAAAGCGAGACTAGGAATCTAATGACTACTCGCTGACCAGCAACGATTTGAACTAAGGGGCCGTATTCTCTATGCCTATACGACACTTATTACACATACAAAAATGGGCACCATACTAGGTGCCCATCGTTTACTCATTGACTGCTTGATGAATATTTATTACGTCTTCATCGATATGATTATGCTTCCAAACCAAATCGCCAATGCCATCGGTTGGGTTAAAACCTGTGGGCGCGCTTAGTAGCAATGAACGAATTTTTTCATGGTCCATGCTGTGACAAGCGAGGTCAAGTTCATTGATGAGCGATTCATAATCTGACAACGATAAGTGGACTTCATGTGCGGTCATAATACGCTCATGAGCGGTTTGTTTGACATTATCGCCAATCAGTAACTCTTCATACAGTTTTTCACCCGGGCGAAGCCCTGCAAACTGAATTTCAATGTCACCATAAGGGTTCGTCTCTGCTTTCACCTCTAAACCCGAAAGCTGGATCAGGTTACGTGCTAAATCGGTAATTTTTACGGATTCGCCCATATCCAGTACAAACACGTCCCCCCCTTTACCCATCGCACCCGCTTGAATCACCAGCTGCGCCGCCTCTGGAATGGTCATAAAGTAACGCGTGATATCAGGATGCGTGACCGTTACCGGGCCGCCTGCGGCGATTTGCTTTTTAAATAATGGGATCACAGAGCCGGACGAGCCAAGCACGTTACCAAAGCGCACCATGCAAAAACGGGTACCATTTGCCTTTTCATTCTCTTGCTCAGCCAGAGCCTGTAAGCCAAGCTCCGCCATTCGCTTGGTTGTGCCCATCACATTGGTAGGGCGCACCGCTTTATCGGTAGAAATTAATACAAAGGACTCGACGCCTGCTTTAATGGCCGCCGTCGCCGTATAGTACGTGCCGTAAACGTTGTTACGCACGCCTTCGATAACATTGTATTCCACCAATGGGACGTGCTTGTATGCGGCGGCATGATACACGGTTTGCACTTTAAAGGACGCCATGATGGTTTCTAGACGATGCTGCCTTTGTACCGAGCCTAGCAGCGGAATGATATCGCAGCTCAACCCTTTCTCGGCTTTGAGCTGGTTGAGCTCACGGTCAATTTGATACAAACCGAATTCCGACAATTCAAACAAAATGATCGCCGTTGGGTTTTGCTCCACAATCTGACGACACAGCTCAGAGCCAATCGAGCCGCCCGCGCCCGTCACCATCACCACTTTATCTTTGATGTTGGCCTCAAGCAGCACTTGCTGCGGGGCAACAGGATCTCGCCCTAACAAGTCTTCAATCGCCACATCTTTCAGCTCATCAATTTTTGCCTTACCGGAGACAATGTCGCCCATGTCTGGCACGGATAGGACCTCTACCGGAAGTTGTGCCAATTGGTCGAGAATTGCTTTACGGCGTGAGCGCTTCGCACTTGGCACCGCAAGCAGCACTTGTGAAACGTCATGTTTATCGATGATAGGCATAATGTCGTCAATGGCGATCACCGGCAAACCCAAGATCATGGTGTTGTACAGCGTTGGATCCCCATCAATAAAGGCCCGAACCCGATACTCACCAGAGTTTCGCAGCGCCATGGCCAATTGGCGACCGCCTGAGCCGGCACCGTAAATCACCACATTTTTGCATTGGTGAATGTAACTTTGCGCCACTAATGAACGCACCAAAATACGCGGACCGCCACAAAACAGCGCTAAAAACGCACAGTAAATGATCGGCACCGTACGAGGAATAAAAAATGCATCACTGAGGTAAAAACTGATCGCCGCCATCAACAAGGCAGAGAGGATGGCGCCCGCACTGACCACAAACAAAGCTTGGAAAGTGAGGTAGCGCAGCACAGCACGGTACAACCCTAAACGAGCAAAAATAAACACCGTTGCCAGCGCCACCGCCGCTTGCATGCCCCATATTATAGGAGACGATAGGTACTCGCCGTCCCCCAACCGCACCCAAAGTGCCAGGTGGAAAGCCAAAAAGATCAATAACGCATCAATCAACACACTGACAATGCGTTTGTTGGTGCGCGAGAGTTGCCATAAAAATTGAAGACGTTGCATGACGATAATTCTTATTGAAATTACGATGATTGTTATTGAAAGAGAGAGCCGAGATGATGACATAATAACAAAAACGCGCGGCATCGACCAATCGAAATGGTCCATGCCGCGCGCTTTGCACAAAAGCGCTCAAACCAAGCGTTCGCATAACGAGCCATCGGCTGAGCGACTTAACCCAAGCCGGGATACTATCCGAGCACACCTAGCGTGTCTCAATCTTCAGTTAGCCAAGTATAAACTGACTCAATGGTGAGACAGTGCAAGGATCAAAAGTTTGATCTTGATTGGTTTTGTTGGGATTTTTAGGATCTCCCCAATAGGCGACACTATTTGACCGCGTCACCGGAACCACTGCCAGTGGCCGTCATTAAGATGTATTTAAAGTAATCTTTGAGCGTCAGGCTATCGATCATTTGCTTGTCTGTTTTTGCAAGCAACGCTGGTGTCGACATATCAATATTTTGCACTTGCGCTAAACCCGTAATGCCGGGCAGCACGTCATAAACTCCCATCGCATCGCGTTCAGCAATAAGTTCTTCTTGATTGAATAAATTCGGGCGTGGCCCGACCAAACTCATTTCACCTTTTACCACATTGATCAATTGCGGGAGTTCATCAATCTTAGTTTTACGCAAAAAGCCGCCAAGTTTGGTAATAGACGCATTGCTCGCTAAGTGACTCGCCACAGATTTGGTTTCTACCGACATAGTGCGGAACTTGATCAGTTTAAACGGTTTTTTGTTACGTCCAACACGCTCTTGCACAAAAATCGGAGAGCCCGTATCAAACAAGCCAATGATGGTGACAATGAGTAATACTGGCCATAGAAAAAGCAAACCGAAAAAGGCAGCTAAAAAATCAATTAAACGGATCATGCTTTAACACTACTTTTCTTTGATTGTAGAAAGGCTTCGGCGGTTTGCTTAAAACCCTCTTGTAGGGATTGAGGTGGCACCCAACCTAACGTTTCTTTCGTATGAGAGATATCGACTTGTAAAGAGCCAGTTAATCTATCTACGACATCCGACTTATTGAATACTTTACCAGCTAACTTGTAACACCAAACAGGAACAGGCAACTGCCAAGTTGGTTTACCTAGCGCTTGAGCCATATGATGCACCATTTCATAGGTGGAGACATCATGATCATCTGACACCAAAAAAACTTCATTGGCTGCTTTCGGGTGATCAATACAGGTGATAATTAAATCCACTAAGTTGTCTACTGATACTAAGCTACGTTTGTTGTTTTTAATACACCCAAATGGAAGCGGAATACCTTTTGATACAAGTTTCATTAATGAGGCAAAATTGGCTTTAACGCCTGGACCATAAACTAACGTTGGCCTGATGATAACGATTTCCATACCAACATCTTGGCCGAATATTAGTAATTGCTCTTCAGCTTCAGCTTTAGATGCTCCATAATAATCTTCAGGAGCTCTTTGACTCATAGCTGTAAATGGGGTGCCAACATTTGTTGATTCACCATTCACTTTAATAGAACTTACAAATATAAAACGCTTTACACCAAAGACAGAAGCTTGTCTGGCCAAATCAAGTGTTGCGACTGTATTTACCTTTCGAAATTCCTCCAACGGTTCATCAGATTCGTCCCTCATTACATGCACACGAGCAGCACAGTGAACAACAATATCAACATCACTAAGCGCTTCAAAGTATTCAGGATTATCCACAAGGTCACCTTGGAAGAAACGACAAGCTCGCGATGGTTGACTACGGCCAACTACACTCGTCGTCATAGGTAGTTTTTCTAGCAAGGCCCCCCCTACAAGTCCAGTCCCTCCCGTTAGGAGAACTTTACTGTTAGTGGTCATGCATTTCTCCTCGTGAAAATCTATATATATCTGCTGCCATATTTTCCATGATGGATGCACGGCTAAATTTATTGTTGAATTCGGCCCTTTTAACCGTTTTTAATTCTAAGCTATTAAAAGCATCAAGAGCCATTTTATCGTTGGTAGGATAGAAAATACCTACATTAGATACATTTCGTTCTAAAAATTCAGCTGAATAGCCAGATACTCCCGCTAAAATTGGCTTTCCCATTGCTGCATATTCGAAAATTTTTGATGGTAGAACCTTCTCAAAGGCGGGATAATCATTCAAATGTAAAAACAACACGTCAGAATTGCTATATGCTCGTAACAGCTCTTCCCTTGCAACCGGTTTAAATATCTCGACGTTATCAATATCGGCTACAACTTTTTCTAGTTGAGCCAAGCGTCCTCCTGCACCTATAATCTTTATACGAGCTTTTCCTTCTAACTTTTTAGCAAGACTTGGGACGATACCATGCAAACCTTGTCCTTCACCAATATTCCCAGCATAAAGAACTGTAACCAAATCATCCTTGCATAATGAACTTTCAGAAATAGGATACTTCAAGAAAGTATCATCTATGCCATTTGTAAACCATCGAAATTGAATGTTAGAATAACGCGCTTCAAAATACTCTCGAAATCCTTCTGATACTAGGTTAATGCAGCCTGCGCGGCTAAAAGAATACTTTTCTATCAAAGAAAATATAGGTTTAGTTATTAGTGCTATTCTAGACGGTAAAACATCTTTAATCGTATCAACAAAAATATCTCTTATATCGAGGTATAATGGAATATTTTTTTTTCGGGATATTCTTGCTCCTAGGAAAGCAGTAAATAGCCGAGAAGAAGTGGAGAAAACTGAATCGTATCGCTGATCCTTGATAATACGCAATGCAGCTTTATAGTAGGTAAAGAAAGCTATAATCTGATCGAGCATACCACTATTATGGTTGGGTAATGGAACACGGTGTATAATAACATTGCCACATCGTTCTGATTCTTCAGCATGCGCTGAGAAAGTCGAGTAACGATTTGGCATAGTTGTGATAATCTCAATATCAACGTTTAACTTGGAAAGTTTCTCAATCAAAGCGGAAGAACGAAAAGATCCAGCGCACAAGTCAGGAGTATAATAGAATGTCAAAAATAAAATCTTCATATCATCTCAATTGTTTCGTATTATTAGTAAATCATGTTGGTCGCTAGATAATGTAAATATCAGTTTTTTATTTGGAATACTTTCACCAAACTTTGGATGCCACGTACTTTCAGTAATAAGCACTTTATCATTACAATCTAATGTTAGAGACTCCCCGTTAGGTAAGCGCAGAAGTAAACTGCTACTTTGGACCTCGATTTCAATGTCAGGGTGTAAGTGATAATGGACCTGAGCAGATTGAAATGTGCCGCTAAGTTTGTCAGAAACGACAACCTTATTCGTATCAACATCTATCCTTCGCGTGTGCTGTACCTTTCCAGGTAAACGCTTGTAACCATCGTGGTATGCTTTAACAAAACAGCCATTCTCAGTCAAACCACTATCTAGCAGTTTTGCATACGCTCTCCGAGCTACGCGAAAGCCACTCCAAACTTCCGAAGAGTTTTGATTATCTACTACAACCGTATTATGGGCCGATGTGCCTCGTTGCCTCTGTCGCTCTTTGCTTGTTCCATACAGAGACGTTCCTGAATTTACAAACACACGTTGTTCGCAAACTGACAATTCAAAACTCAATGAATCTGCATGAGCATGACCAGGTAAGTAGTCTGGGCCAATATTTGCGTGATCAAACAAACAAACAAAACCACCTGAGGTCATACGGCTATAGCCACTCTTTCTGTGAATAGTTAAAAAACTGGTATTTTGAGCGCTAGCTAAGCCAAGCTTAAGGGCATAATCAAAAACTTGTGTTGGGGTAGGAGCTATACTAACCGCACTATCATTAAAAAAACTAATCTCACCATCTGGATGAGTCATATTTGTTAACCAAGTCAGGGCGTTGGCAGCTGTAGACTTAAGGGTAGGTAGAACTTCTAAAAGGTGTGTGTTGCCGCTCACTCTAGCCAAATCAAGCAATTCTAATAAGTCCCATAAGACTATGCTGTGATACATTGGTGACAATTCGAAATGTGCACCATCATCTAAAAATTGTTCCGAAATTTCACGTTTTAAAATACGCAAGCCTTCAAGTAAATGGCCTTCACTATAAGGACTTTTTAAGAAGCACCCAACAAATATAAGTGCCTTTGCATTGGCAAAAATATGATTACCTAAAATATGGAACTCTAATTGCTGGGCCAGCGCCTCAGCTTGGATCGATAAACTGTTTAAATGTATCTGATGTGTAATAGGTTTACGACTCAACCATTTAACCCAATTGACGATTCTCAATGACAAAGGATACGGTTCCCATCCATTCCCTATAGCAGGAGGGTTTTCCGCAATCCATCTGTTTATCAATTCAAAGTGAAGCTCTTCTCTCTCAACATGATTGCGAGAATTAAAGTCATCAAAATAGTGTAAGTTGTACAACCAAAGTTTTGAGTGAGAACCATCATTCCAAATTTCAGGACTATTTAAGTTTGCTCTTGCTGAAAGAAAAATAGCAGTTTTATTGTCAAAGATAGTCTGCTCCGATACATTCGGGCCTTTCCAAACCCAATTATAACAAGAGACATTATATGCTGTCGTCTTAAGATTTATTTTTTTAAACCTATACCACAACCGAAAGAAAACCTGCTCCAACTTAAGGTACTTTATTGTGTTAAAGTAAATGAAAAGTTTATTTAACAAAACTTAATTCCCTGACATTCATATGGATATTAATAAAACAAACAAGTACGTTACGATAATGTATAAATAGCAAGTGGGCCAGAATCATAAATCATACCATTATTAATAAAGCATCTTAACCTAGTCCTAGCAACCTCTACATTCCAAATCTTCGACAGTTCGCAACTATAGTTGGCCATTCTTATAATCGATTCCTCGTCTATCGAAGAAATAAAATTCAATGCTTGCGAATAACCATTAAAAATAGCACCGTTATTGTCAAATAAAAATCCTTCTCCTGAACGAACATTTGCTGCCAGTAATAGTGGTAGTTTATAGTGGATGGCTTGATTAATGACAACTCCCCAGCCTTCATATTTAGAGGGCAAAAGAAAAATATCAGCCGAACTATATAGATCATGTAACTTTTCAACACAACAGTAGCCATGTAAATTGACTTTAACATTGGGAGGCAAAAAACTTTTTGCAGCTCTAATACCCCCCATTAATTCACCGTCACCAGCTATATCAATAATCAAGTCCCTTTTCACGTCATCAAGCTTAGTTACAAAATCTAAGATACCTTTACGATCAATTAATTGGCCAACGTATAAAATTCTTAACGTTCTATTTTCTAGATTACTATATTTATCAGAAATTGTGATATGACCAACACTATTATACTCTTCAAAAAAACCGAACTTATAGAAGTTTACATTATTAAAACCTATTGATTTATAGTCTGAATTAGCACCATTTCCGATACACAACACAGATATTTTTTCTTGCTTAGCAAATGCCATTAGAAAGGAAATCAACTTCTTACCTAGACCTTTCTTTTCACTTTTGAATCCTTCAGAACAAATAAAGACCTCTTTTCTAAAAATCACTGCAAAAATAAAATAAAATAGCATGGTAGGGAATGGATTAAATATCCCCCAAAAAATAACATAATCCGACTTCAATACCCGCCTTAAGGCTTTAACAGAAAAAAAACCTAATTTTTTACTTTCGTTAAGCTCCCAATTTTTTCCTTTTCGCCATGATGGCGCTTCTAGAAAGTGATATTTTTTTAAATTCTCTAAACCTTCCAATACAGAAAAAGCATGATAGTTTTCATAGTCACAAAAAGCAGTTCCAACTTTCATTACTTATCCTCAACAACCGAATTAAACATGTTATTCACTAGTTTCTTGATGTCATAATCCCTTAAGTCAATTATCATTTTCGAACTTACGCTATTAATTTTAATCAACTCATTACGTATTGCTTCCTTATTATTATTACATATAAAGAAGCGCTCTTTACATGGAATATCACTGCTAGTGAAATCACCGTCTAAAATCACCAAAACATGATGATTAGATAGCATCAAGTCAAATAACTTTCCCGGAACCTGCCCTCCCTTATCATTCATTAAAACTATTTGAATAGATGCATCAGAAGTTTTCTGATTTAATTCTTCTTGTGAAACCCTACTGTAAAAGGTGGTTTTTTTGTATTCTTTCTTTGGGAGTTCCCCATCCCCATAGATGTTAAGTGAAAAATCGCTAGATTCGATAGCATCCAACAATGGGATAATGTTTCTATACCTTGAGCGATAATCACCTGCGTAAACTATTTTTTTGCTGTTATTAGCCATAACTGGAATATCAACGACATAGTTAGAATTTTCTGAAAACAGACCTCTAGGTAAATAGCTCATTTTTTGAGATGATTTAGGATGAATTTTTTTTTGCCTATCCAAAGTACGACTAGAATTATATATCACATGATCTGAAAACTTCAATAACTTCGACTCTGCTAGCTTGGTTAAATAATTTGTACTTCGTGATATATCGTCAAACCAAGGATCACCCCAGTATTGAATATATTTACCTTTGAAGATTCCTTTATGCTTAGAAATAAACCTAGATGTTGCTATGTGTATACCTTTAGGGTCTGAACTGGATATAATCACATCATAATTATCAAGACGTAACTCTGGAAAACTTGAAAGCTCTACCAATGAGAGTTTATCTGGTACAACTGATTTTACTAATTTTGCAATCATACTCTTCAGATAAAATAATTTATTTTGACACCTTTTATTCTGACTCTTTTGTGAATAGCCTAAATTCAACGTAAAAATATTGTTAATTTCCACTGGCAAACTGAACTCTTCTCGAGAGTTTGAATACTGCCTTAACTCATATAAATCAACAGTACCAATAGAAAGTAAACCATAAATAAGATTTCTATTTCTTATTGCAGCAGATGTATTTGAATAGGTTAACTCGCTCGTCACAAATAAAATACGCATATAAAACCAGATAGTTACATTGAAAGTAAAATGAAAAATAAATAGCTAATTAGAAACATTTCCATTATAACAGTTTGTAAATTTAGTTAAGAGATACACTGTTAGTATATAGAACAAGCTTTCAGAAAGAAAGCTTGAACTAAGCATTAATTTTGTAAAAACTAGAACAAAAAAATTAGCTATAATTACAAATTCGAAGTAATTTAATTGATTAATACTCTGCCTAAGCATAATCAGCGGCAGTAGTAAAAAGTAAGCCATAATAATAAAAGGTGATAATAATCCAGTTGACACTATCACTTCCAAAAAGAAATTATGTGGACTAGTGTAGCTCGTTACCTCACTGTAGTGTGAAACTCCAAATGGATATAGATTCCCTGATTCAATTAATTGAATCGCCTCTATGAAAATTAAATCTCGCCCCGATGAAGCACTGGCAATCCCAACTTCATACATCTGCTTTAGTTTATATAACGGTGCTGGGTAGTAACCAAAATCATTAAATAGGGAAATGATATCATCCACAACAAATTTCAAACCAAATATCAAAAACAACATAAGACTTAAAAGGGCAAATATTAGGAAAGACTTAAAAATCAATTTGTATCTATTTGATGAGAATAAATTTACAAAAACCAAAGAAAAAGCAACAATTAACCCACCTCGGTTCCCGAACATAAATATACTCACAAGAGCCAATAATCCGAATATAAAAACAAACATTCGCTTTATAAGGCTACTATCTTTATCATGGAAAAATGACAGATTAAATAGCAAAAAACACATACACATATTATTACCAAAGATCATATAGTTACTGATGCCGTTGTAAACAAATGGTAATGTTGCTAATGTGGATAAGAACGCTAAAAAACCAATTTTGAATGAATGTTTAACTAAAGCATTAAAGTTATTTACTCTACTAAAGAGATAACAATTTATTAATCCTAAGGTTATGAAATCATAAAGGTAATCATTAAATCTTTCACCATAAGCATTAAACAGTGACCAGAGAAAAAGTATTGAAATAATACTAATAAATAGAGCCATAGACTTAATTGACTCTCTTCGCACCAAGAATCTTGAATTTACTAGGCTAGTAGATAATATTAAAAAACTAAATGATAACCAAAAAACACCACTACCAAAGAGTAGAGTAATAGGAAGCAAAACTGTAGGAGCGGTCAAGTGTACTAAAAATAAGCACTCATCAATATTTTTTTTCATGGAAATCAACTAGTCCGCAAAATTTTAATATCATTATAAAGGGTATAATTAACACGTAAGTTTCATGCACACCCACGGAAAAATGGTTGTGACTCAAATCAGTTGAATCACCAGTAGAACTCCCACTCGATAAACGTCCCTATAACTTTGTCATGCATCTCTCCTGATTTTGAAAAACTGATCGTTTTACGAACGAGGCTCTTAAATCTTGAACGTAATGTTAGGTAGGTTCGCTCAATTCGCTGAGTGAATCACAGATACCTTCCCAGGTATCAAAACCGGATAGCACACCACAGATCGTCAACAAAATAATGTCTGACAATTTGTGTTCTACCTTAGCGGCTTGACGGTAATCTTTTATCACTTCGAAATGCATAAATGGGTTCGTTATTGTCGTCATAATCTGGCTCCGTTTAAGTACAGAACCATTAAAAATCACTCAAAATGATCTACAAATTGATCTTAAATGAGTTTCCAATGTTGTGATGAATGTAGAAGAAATGGCTTGTAAATTAGAAGATACTAATTTGACGAAAGCCCTTTAAAAATGGGCACTTTCATGCGATTGCCCTGCTCTGCGTTTACCATCCGTGCCATGCTTTTTGACTTTCCACTCACCTTCACCATAAACCTTGAGACCTGTAGCATCGATAGCGAGGTGTCGAATCGGTCCTTTTGTTTTCGTTTTAAAACTCACATCAACGTCTTTGGCTCGGCGGCTGATACAACTGTAATGTGGGCATTTCAGTGGGAGTTGAGCAAGTCGAAACACAGAATCAATAAAGCCTTGTGAAGCGCGAAGGGGCATTGAAAAAATACGCTTTACCATTAAAGCGGTTGTGATGGCTAAATCACTGAAAACACGAGGTCTCCCGCGCCTGTTCTGCTTGATTTGGTTCCACTCACTTATTGCTTCGTCATCAATCCAAAACGTTAGAGAGCCGCGGTTGACTAGAGCTTGATTGTATTGTTTCCAGTTGTTGGTTTTGTAACGTGGTTTTGGCATGAGGCTACAGACTTGAGTGCATGTAGCCGATCAGATCGCTGGCTATTGGTTTAGTTCCATCGATTTACGCAACAAAGCCGCGGGGACCCTGTATAAACACATCTATTTCATAATAATTTTCCTAATCTTATACAGTTTATATAAAGATGTGGAATTTAAAATTTTCAAATAACTATCAAATGTCAATTCACTTTCAGATGAAACCATTATTAATTTCTTGGCTACATTTTCAGAATAGTGATTTGTTTCGCAAAAAACCTTACTATTTAACACTATATTCTTTCTAATTTTGGGTGTTTTAGCATCATCAATAATTAAATCGATACTCCTACCCTTTTCAAGATATACATGAGTAGAGCAATTATCTGATAAATCTTGAGTTATACATCCTTCATCATGTCCATCATATATATAACGATACACATAATTGTTAGGTAACTTTCTATTTGACAAGTCTAGAGATACGGTAAATAAACCATTGATAGCAAATTCTACAGCCACGCTTGCCATACCAAAATGAATTAATCCATCATTTGTTGTTCTTATTATCTCCTCCATGTCAACCCCTTCATAGTATTGACAGCTATTTTTAAAGTTAACGTATATCTTATCACTTGTATTTTGTCTAATTATTGAATCAAATAATTTAGAGTCATCTGTAAAAATCTTAAACTTTAATGCACAATTAACTCTAAATAAATCTTCTATTACTTTCAGAAATGGCATTACTTTCCAATCACAAGCCCTAGCAACATACACAACGTATTCAGATTCATTACCTGTAGTATATGAAGGATTATATGATTTTCTACTCTTTACAACAGGTATATTAACAAGTGGAACATGAACATTTAGATTATTTCTTAACCATAATTGTGCCTCAACATCTACAACACACAGCGCTTTTTTATCAATAATACTTTTAAAGAATTTTTTACGACTAGAGCTACTCAAAAATGGTATATCACCATATCTTGTTGAGAAAAGCTTTGGTATATTAGGGTACAATAAATCATAGAAAAGTATTTTCCCCTCTATCTTTTCATATACGCTAAAATTTATATAGTCACTATTAAATAACACCCAGACATCGTCTTTATCTACATCGATTAAAGACAAGTCACCTATACTTTCACATTCATCAAAAGAAATTATTTCAATACAATTGTTAGGTTTCTTTTCAAAATATCCATAACAATAACCAGAACTATAATCAATTATTTTTACAGAATAATTTAAATTTGAAAGAGATTTTGCAAAGCTAACAACAAGGCGCTGGGCACCACCAATTTTTTTATTTTTAGTTGGATAAAAGAAAATAAAGGCCATATTTAATTTGCTTATAAAATTTACAAATGTGTTAGAAAATGAATGCTCATTTTTTGAGGTGTAACTATCAGCAGTTTTTAAAAAACCTTCTCCTCATGAGAATAAACATACTAATGAAGTAAATACCGTAATTGGCCGCAAACGCATAACTAACACCAACTAATCCAAAGTTATCGACATAAAAAACAGATAGTAAAACAAAAAGCATAGAGAAAAATATTTCCGTAATTATAAACTCTCTAGTCATTGTTTTAGCTAACATTAGATAAGCTAACAACCATGACATTATTTTAAGGAAATCACCAACCAACTGCCATTTAAATAGCTCGAGCATTGGTCGGAAATCCTCAGTGAATAAAATATACAGAACTATTTCTTTCATTGTATATACGGTAAAAGTTAAAGCCAATATTATAGGAGTGATAACCTTGTAACCTTTTAATAACTCCAACTTTAGTTCTTTTATATCTGATATTTCAGAAAGTCTTGGTAGGTAATATGTACTAAGAGCTGTAGTGATGACCATAAGGTACATAGTAGAAATGTACATCATTGCCTGCCAGTATCCTGCATCATCCCATGACAATGTTTCACCTATATAATTTCTGATCATCATTTGTGACAAAGGAACAACAGATGCGGACACTAGAGTCATTATGGAGTAAAGTGCTAATTTTTTACTTACTTTTGAGTTGAATGGAGCCCTAAAATTAATTAATTTTACAACTTTATGATTTCTTAACTTCCATAATATAATAAAAAAGATAAATGATTGATTAGTAACTAAAGCTATAAGAGCACCATCAAGATGAAAGAAGTATACAAGAGCTGTCGTAAAAATAAGGCTATATATACTTTGCGTTATATTAATAGAGATATAAGTTGATATTTCCTTCATACCATTAATAATGGAGAGTAATAATTGGTTCGTTGAATATAGAATCAAAGTAAAGCTAAATACCACGAATACATAGCTATATTCTTCTGAGCCAAATACTATCTTACCAAAATAGTCAGCACCAATAAAAATAGCAGCGCTTACAGATAGTGAAAGCACAATCGTGATCTTGATTGCAGTGCTCCATAGTTTCACTATCGTATTTTCATTTTGTCTAAACTCTGCCGTATATTTAGTTACACCAGAGTTTATTCCCCCTTGTGATATTGATCTAATTATACCTTGTGCATTCTGAAATTGACCAATAACCGCTAACCCTGCCGGGCCTATAAATAACGCAATTGCTTTATTTATTACAAGACCAGCAATAAGCTTTATCGCTGTTGCGATAAAGCTTAATAGAGATGTTTTTGCTAAATTCAATTACCAAATACCTTTTGTATCTACAACTATACCATCTATATTCGTGCGCCCTTTAAACTCAAGATGATCAACTAGTAAAACTTTTATATCAGCCTGATTAAGTGCTAAATCTAATTCGACAAGTTTAATACTATTTAAGGGCTTAGGAAGTTCATTAATGTTCGGCTCAACAGCAAAAACATCTCCTCCATGCATTTCTGCAATCTTTTGAGTAATCTCTAGTGCAGGGCTTTCTCGTAAGTCATCTATATCAGGTTTAAACGCTAACCCAAAGCATGCAATTTTTACATCCTTTACAGTTTTTTCCTTATGTAACTGCAGAAATTCAGCTACTGCTAATTTAACTTTTTTAATTACCCAATCTGGCTTACTATCATTAACTATACGTGCGGTATGAATTATCTTTGCATCGTTTGGAGTTCTGGAAACAATAAACCACGGATCTACGGCAATACAATGGCCACCTACACCAGGCCCTGGCTGTAAAATATTAACTCTTGGGTGTCGATTAGCTAACTCAATAAGCTCCCATACATTTATATCTAGCTTGTCACAAATTACAGATAACTCGTTGGCAAATGCAATTTGAACATCCCGACAGCTATTCTCCGTTAATTTTGCCATTTCCGCCGTACGTGCATTTGTTACAACACAGTCACCCTCTACAAACGTTTTATAAAGCTCTACGGAGCGTTCAGCGCATCGTTTTGACAGACCTCCAATCACTCGATCATTTTCTACAAGTTCACGGACCACATGCCCGGGCAACACTCGCTCAGGACAATGCGCCACATTTATATCTGCATTTTCTGTATGTGTTTGTGGGAACGTTAGATCAGGGCGCATATCTGCTAGCCATGCAGCCATTTGCTCAGTCGCACCAACAGGGGAGGTAGACTCAAGAATAACCAGATCTCCCTTTTTCAACACTGGTGCAATGGCCTTGCTTGCTGCTTTTATATAAGACAAATCTGGTGCAGGAACCTCTCCCTTCTTACAAGGTAAAAATGGTGTGGGCACTGCCACCAAAAAAGCGTCAGCTGGCTCTGGTCTTGTTGTCGCTTTTAAATAACCCTCGGTTACAGCAGCATGCACTATCATATCGAGCTCAGGTTCAACGATATGTATCTGGCCTTTGTTAATGGTATCCACAGCGTGTTGATTAATATCGACACCAATCACTCTTTTTTTTCTTGATGCAAACATCGCTGCAGTTGGCAAACCAATATATCCAAGGCCAATAACTGAAACTGTTTCAATTGACATAAAGCATCCACTATTTAATTTAATAATTTATCGATAATTCTTTGGCAAGCTTTGCCATCACCGTAGGGGTTATGAGCCACGGAAATCGCATGAACATCCCCGTCATTCAAAGGCTCCGAGAACCTTGCTTAAGTAGTTTACATCCATCGCACACTTCATTCGTTTGCGTTGAATGCCTCCCTTAAAGCTCGTTTCTTGCTTTAAAAGGTTCAAACACGCCTGCCTGATCCTTGAAAAAGCCTCTGCGCGATCATCGACTCGAATGCGACATGCATCCTCTCTGAAAGTAACATCAAGTTGCCAGTGCATCGACTCAATTCCCCAGTGAGAACGCGTTGCATCATGCAACTCTTTCGCACTGAGTTTCTTCGAGCTGATGTAGAAGCGAACCGACATATCTTGCTCTGTCGCATGCTCTTCTGTTTTACGCATGTTGACCATGATGCCGACACTTTTCAGGTTTGGCCATTCAAGCTCTAAATCGCCTAAAAATGACAACTCATTTGTCACTAATGCACAGCGTGTTTCCTCACGACCATGCCCTTTTTCTTGGCTCGCATAGCTGTCTCCCTCTGCAAATCCCTGCAACATCGAAGGGCGATAAAACTCACCTATCGCTTTCTCTAACGAGCCTTGGTTTCCCTTTACAGCAAGTAAGTAATCGGCATTTTTATCGACTATCTTTTGGGCGATTTTTCTCTGACAACCCATGGCATCAATCGTCACTAAGCAACCAGAAATATTTAGCAATTCCAACAACTTCGGTATTTCTGTGATTTCATTCGTTTTATCATCAACTTTCGATTGTCCAAGACAAAGCCCTTGCGCGGTTGCAAATGCGTTGACCATATGAATTGCAGAGCGTTCTTCAGATTTGTTATAAGAACCACGAACGGTTTTACCATCGATTGCAACCACTTCACCATCTGTGATTTGATGACAATCTTTCATCCAGTTGATGAATGCTCTTTGCATCGCTGACGGGTTCACCATGCCCATACGCGAGCGATGGTATCTGACGACGGAATGCCATTCTCAAAATCACCCAATGACTTAAGAAAATCGGTTCGGCTTTCACCAAAATCACAGATACCTTCCCAGGTATCAAAACCGGATAGCACACCACAGATCGTCAACAAAATAATGTCTGACAATTTGTGTTCTACCTTAGCGGCTTGACGGTAATCTTTTATCACTTCGAAATGCATAAATCGGTTCGTTATTATCGTCATAATCTGGCTCCGTTTAAGTACAGAACCATTAAAAAACACTCAAAATGATCTACAAATTGATCCTTAATGAGTTTCCAATGTTGTGATGAATGTTAAAGAAATAGCTTCTAAATTAGAAGATACTAATTTGACGAAAGCCCTTTAAAAATGGGCACCTTCATGCGATTTCCCTGGCACCTTCATGCGATTTCCCTGCGCTTCTGACCGATACTCTTTATAACAGCCACTTGCAGGTGGTTTAAAGCCGACTTCCGACAGCAGACTTTGAAGGGCCTACCTTCATCTCTTCTTAAGCTTACGCTCAAATGGTTAACTTTAAGTTAACCTCTGTGCTCCACGGCACACTCATGCGATTTCCCTGTTTATTACTTGCCCCAACATCGCCATGCCTGTGGGGCCAGTATAAATTGCTACCACTTTCGCAATAACAAATCACATTGCCATTTTAACTAGGGTTCATAAACCCGTCAGCGCTGTGACTTTGAGTAATCGCTTCACGCCTTGAACTCATTAACCAGTTGAATGACTTGAGTTACTGCTTCATTATCCATTGTTGGGTCCAGTGGCAATGAGATCACTTGTTGATGGATGACTTCAGTAATTGGCTTTGATAAATGGTTCAATTCACGATAAGCCGTTTGCTTATGCGGTGGTATTGGATAATGAACCAGTGTTTGAACATCATTTTGAGAAAGCCAATTTTGCAGCGCTTCGCGTTGCTCACAACGAACAACAAATAGATGCCACACATGCTCTGCTTCATTTTCAACTTTAGGCAAGATGACTAATGGGTTATTGATTTCAGCTCTATAGCGCTTAGCAATTTCCTGGCGACGTAAAGTTTCAGCGTCCAGATGATGAAGCTTTACCCGCAGCATTGCAGCTTGAATTTCATCTAGCCTAGAGTTCACTCCTTGATATTTATTTTCATATTTTTTGTGGGAGCCATAATTTCTTAATGCAACAAGTGCTTGATATAATGTATCGTCATTGGTTGTAATAGCACCCGCATCACCTAACGCACCAAGGTTTTTGCCAGGATAGAAACTAAAACCAGCAGCATCCCCCCAATTACCCGCTTTCTTACCACCAGTCATTGCACCATGTGCTTGAGCACAATCTTCCAATACTAGTAAATTGTACTCTTTTGCGATTTGCATAATTTCTGACATTGGTGAAATCAGTCCATATAGATGAACGGGCAAAACGGCTTTTGTTCTTGGGGTGATTGCAGCCTCAATACCCTCTTTCGTTAGGTTGTAAGTCTCAATATCTGGCTCAACTAACACAGGCACTAACTCGTTTTCTGTGATGGCTAGAATGCTTGCGATGTAAGTATTTGCAGGAACGATAACTTCATCACCCTTTGAAAGCTTGCCTAATTCTTTCCAAGCCCGCAAAACTAAGATGAGTGCATCTAAACCATTAGCCACACCAATAGCATGTTTAGTTTCGCAATATTCAGCAAACTTAGACTCAAATTGTTCTAGTTCGTTGCCCATAATGTACCAACCGGAATCGATTACTCGTGCACAGGCTTCTTTCAGTTCATGTTGGTATTGTTGGTTAATACTTTTTAGGTCTAAAAATGGAATCATTTATTTAATTACTCTTGAAAACTTCTTCTTCATATCAGCTACTGACTCTTTACTAATTTCGTAATAGTAATGCTCGAGATCTTCACTAGTTTGTTTTGCGCCAAACTTCAGATGGAAATCAATAACCTTGATATTCTCCTTTACGACTTCGAAGTGACTTTTACTAAAGCCTAAGTGTTCAAACCCGTACTCATATACTAATAAGGCTGATTCTACAGCTGCATATCGGGTTTTGTCCTCATTAAGAATCCAACTTCCCCAACAAAATGAATCATCTTTTAAGTCATAAATCCTTACTGTTCCACACGGTGTTCCATCATTACGCTCAATTACAAAATAAAATTCATCTTTATTCCTTTCTTTTTCTTTATAACGTTTTATCCATTCTCTCTGGATATCAACATCAGAGCTAACATTAGATAGGTATTTGTTATATTTATCGTCAGTTCTGAGTGATACAATAAAACTTGCATCCGACTCTTCGACCAAGCGTAATTGAACAGTTTTAGCTACCAGCATTTACTTCCCTCAAGAAATCTGAATAATCTCGAATATAGTCACTTTCGTCATAAGCATCACTAGCAAGAACCATCAATACACAGTTCTCTGAAAAATTGCTCATTTCATGCCATTGCATAATATTTATGACCAATCCTTTTGTTGGCGAGGCTAGTGTGACGGTTTGTTTTGACTGACCATCATCCATCAAAATATCACACTGTCCATTAATACAAACCGCCACTTGGACCAATTCTCGATGCGCATGAAAACCTCTTGGCAAGTCTGGTTGTAATCCATATAGGTAATAAACTCGCTTGATATCAAAAGGAATATTACGATTACCTTCTAACGCAACAAGATTGCCACGATGATCCCCAATTTCTTTAAAATCAATCCACTGAATTAAGCTCATTTACTCTTCCACCAATTCTAGTAAGTAACGGCCATACTCATTTTTTGCTAAAGCTAAACCTGCATTTTTTAACTGCTCATTGGTCAACCAACCATTACGCCATGCGATCTCTTCCAGACACGCAACTTTCAAGCCTTGAACATTCTCAATGGTCTGAACAAATGAAGATGCTTCATGCAGGCTTTCGTGCGTCCCTGTATCTAACCAAGCAAAACCACGGCCAAGTAGCTCGACATTAAGGTTGCCTTGTTCGAGGTACATTTGATTCAGAGTAGATATTTCTAATTCCCCTCGCTCTGATGGTCTCACTTGTTTTGCCAACTTAACAACTTGATTGTCATAAAAATACAAACCTGTAATCGCGTAGTTAGACTTAGGCGCTATCGGTTTTTCTTCAATCGAGATTGCATGCATATCAGCATCAAATTCTACTACGCCAAAACGCTCTGGATCTTTGACTTGATAACCAAATACGGTGGCGCCTTGGTTCATATTCGCGGCTTGCTGTAATATTGGTGTGAATCCCTGCCCATAGAAAATATTATCTCCAAGTACTAAACAAACCGAATCGTCACCAATGAATTCTTCACCAATAATAAACGCTTGTGCTAGGCCATCTGGGCTAGGTTGAATGGCATACTCCAACTCAATACCAAAATCAGATCCATCACCTAACAAACGTTGGAAGCTATCTTGGTCTTCAGGCGTCGTAATGATGAGGATCTCTCGAATACCCGCTAGCATAAGTACCGACAGCGGGTAGTAGATCATTGGCTTATCGTAAACGGGCAATAACTGCTTCGATACGCCTCGTGTGATCGGGTAGAGACGAGTGCCTGAACCACCAGCAAGAATAATACCTTTCATTATTCACCTGCTCCGAGTCTTTCTAAACTGTATGAACCATCCAAAACACGTTGCCACCATTGTTGGTTGTTTAAATACCATTCAACCGTTTTTCGAATACCACTTTCAAACGTTTCTTCTGGCGTCCAGTTAAGCTCTTGAGCAATCTTTGTTGCATCAATGGCATAGCGAACATCATGACCAGGCCTGTCTTTCACGTAGGTAATCAAAGATTCGTATGAGTTGACACCTGCAGGTTTGTTTGGTCGAAACTCTTCAAGTAACGAACAGATTGTTTTCACTACGTCAATGTTCGCTTTTTCGTTGTGGCCACCAATGTTGTAAGTTTCACCGATTTCACCCTCAGTCACGACTTTATAAAGCGCGCGGGCATGATCTTCAACGAACAACCAATCTCGGATTTGCATACCATCGCCATAAACAGGCAACGGTTTGCCATCTAACGCGTTAAGAATCATCAGAGGGATTAACTTCTCTGGGAAATGGTAAGGCCCGTAGTTATTAGAACAATTGGTAACAACGGTTGGTAATCCGTAAGTTCGCTGCCAAGCTCGAACTAAATGATCGCTAGATGCTTTTGAAGCGGAATAAGGGCTGCTTGGTGCATAGGATGTCGTTTCAGTAAAGAGATCATCCGTACCCTCTAAATCTCCGTAGACCTCGTCTGTCGAAATATGATGGAAACGAAAAGCAGATTTACCGACCTCATCCAGTGTTAACCAGTATTGGCGAGCCGCTTCTAATAAGTGATAGGTACCCATCACATTGGTTTCAATAAAAGCGGCTGGGCCATCAATCGAGCGATCAACGTGCGATTCAGCAGCCAAATGCATGACAGCATCAGGTTTATGCTCAGCAAAAACGCGATCTAGCTCGTTGCGATCACAGATGTCAACGTGTTCGAAGCGGTAGCGACTGTGGCTCGATACCTCAATTAATGACTCTAAGTTACCAGCGTAAGTCAACTTGTCTAAGTTAATAACGGTATCTTGTGTATCACGAATGATGTGCCTAATGACTGCAGAGCCAATAAAGCCAGCACCGCCTGTTATTAGTATTTTCACAACCAAATTCCCTTTGTATCGACAATAAATTGAGAATGGAGCGAAACTTCTTTGAACTCTTTATGGTCTACTAGCAACACGTGGATATCTGCTTCTTTTGCAGCCGATTCAAAGCTCGATAACTTTAAGTTCTGAACCTGGTTCGGTAGATTTTCGATATTTGGCTCTATTGCAATTACGTTACCCGCATGCATTTGCGCAATTTTTTTCGTGATGCTCATAGCAGGACTTTCACGTAGGTCATCAATATCAGGTTTAAATGCAAGACCATAACAAGCAACTGTTACTTCTTTTATCATTTTTTCTGGGTTTGCTTGTAGAAAGTCGGCAATCGCCATTTTAACTTTATTAATTACCCATTCTGGTTTTGTATCATTTACTTTACGAGCAGTATGAATAATCTGAGCTTCTTCCGGCGTTTTTGAAACGATAAACCAAGGATCGACAGCGATACAATGTCCTCCAACCCCGGGGCCTGGTTGGAGAATATTCACGCGTGGGTGGCGATTTGCTAGTGCAATCAACTCCCACACATTGATGTCTAGCTTATCGCAGATGATAGATAGCTCATTGGCAAAAGCAATTTGTACATCTCGAGAACTGTTCTCAGTTAGTTTTGCCATTTCTGCTGTACGGGCGTTCGTGATCACACACTCACCTTTCACAAACGTCTTGTATAACTCAACAGAACGTTCAGAACAACGTGTAGACATACCACCAATCACACGATCATTTTCCACCAACTCACGTACAACGTGACCAGGCAGTACACGCTCAGGGCAGTGTGCGACGTTAACATCGGCGGCCTCACCGTGTGTTAGTGGAAAGGTTAGGTCAGATCGAGCTTCAGCAAGCCAAGCTGCCATTTGCTCTGTGGCACCCACTGGAGAGGTTGACTCCAGGATCACTAAGTCACCTTTTTTAAGAACTGGTGCAATGGCTTTACTTGCAGCTTCAATGTAAGACAAGTCAGGAGCTGGTATTTCACCATCTTCACAAGGTAAAAACGGAGTCGGCACTGCGATCAGGAACGCATCCGCCGGCTCAGGTGTTTTCACGGCTTTCAGGTAACCTTCTGTTACCGCCGCACTCACTATCATGTCCAATTCTGGCTCTACAATGTGAATTTTACCCTGATTAATAGTATCCACTGCATGTTGGTTGACATCCACACCAATCACTTTTTTCTTGCGCGACGCAAACATCGCCGCAGTAGGCAAGCCAATGTAACCCAAGCCAATTACTGAAATTGTTTCAAAAGACATAATATTAATACCACTATTTAATTTACTAATTTGTTCAAGATTCGTTGACAAGCTTTACCATCACCGTATGGGTTATGAGCGAAGCTCATTTCCTGGTATGCATTTTCATCGGTAAGAAGGACATGTAGATTTGATACAATCATATCGATATCTGTCCCTACAAGCTTCACAGTACCTGCTGCTACGGCTTCTGGCCTCTCTGTTGTGTCACGCATGACAAGTACAGGCTTACCTAAAGAAGGAGCTTCTTCTTGAATGCCACCGGAATCCGTCAAAATAATATTTGCACGAGTCATTAAGTACACAAATGGCAGGTATTGCTGCGGTTCAATCAAGTGCACGTTGTCCACATCTGCAAGAATGCGATTGACTGGCTCGCGGACATTTGGATTCAAATGCATTGGATACAAAATTTGCGCTTCAGGATGCTGTTTTGCGGTGATAGCCAACGCTTCACAAATTCGCTCAAACCCGCCGCCAAAACTTTCACGGCGATGACCCGTCACTAGAATGAGTTTCTTGCTGTCATCTAAGAATGGGAATTGAGAGGCTAGTGCTGCATTCAAATCACTATCTGACTCGATCTTATCCTTCACCATTAGCAAAGCATCGATCACGGTATTACCCGTTACAAAAATATCGTCTGGATTGAAATTTTCACGTAGTAGATTTTCTTTGGAAGTATCTGTAGGAGCAAAGTGGTATTTGGTAAGAACGCCAGTCAGTCGGCGGTTTGCCTCTTCTGGCCAAGGCGAGTAGATATTGCCAGTACGAAGGCCTGCTTCGACATGTCCCACTTCAATTTGCTCATAGTAAGCAGCCAAGCTTGCCGCAAATGTGGTAGCGGTATCACCATGCACAAGAATTACATCTGGCTTAAACTCTTGCAGTACTGGTTTGAGCTCTAGTAAAATTCGAGCGGTGATATCATTAAGTGTCTGACCTGGTTGCATGAGGTTGAGATCATAGTCAGGTGTAATCTCAAAAAGTTCCAACACTTGGTCAAGCATTTCACGGTGCTGGGCAGTTACGCAGCACTTCGCTTCGAATCTATCGTCCGCTGACAATGCATGAACAAGCGGTGCCATTTTGATGGCTTCTGGACGTGTGCCAAACACCGTCAGGACTTTCTTTTTTGACATTTTCTAGCCTAATCTTTAATTACAAATTTGTCTTGTTCGTGAGATTTCTCACTTCACCATCTCAGACTTTTTCACCGCCTGAGACACTTTTCATTCAAAATGAGACAGCCTCATTTCACTATCTCATTGTAATTGATTGATTTCCCCTATCTAACCAAACCGGCCCCAATAGGTAACGCAAAGCCTAGGTTCTAGGTCCTAGGTCCTCTGCTTCTTCTTTTCGAAACGCAAAACGCACCAGTACAATCGCGACACCCAACATGCCACCAAGCAATGTGCCTAACACACAAATCAGTGCGCGTTTCGGCCCATCTTTAAGCTCCGGTACCACTGCTGGGTCAACGACTTTGAAGATAAACTCTTCTTGTACTTCAGCCAGCATCAGGCTCTTAGTTTGCTCTTCGATCAGTTTGTAGAACGTGCTTTGCATATCAGCCACAGCTGTCTTTTGTAGCTGCGTATTTAGGTAAGCTAGGTTTTGGGATGTTTCTGCGATTGTGCGCTCACGCATTACTTTATTGATGTCTTCAATTAACCAATTAACCCATTGCTGAGCAACATAAGGAGAGTAATGCTTAACTGAAACCGTGTATAAGCCGCTCTCTTTATCCTGACTAATGCTCAAGACCTCTTTATTAAACACTTCAATCGCTTCTTGCGCCGTAGGGGTTGCACCACGAAGGCCTTTAGCCTCACGCAGCCATTCACCGGTAGTTGGGTTATATAGCTCTTCATCTAAGATGAGTTTGTTGTTTGCTAAATCCCAGTCTTTGGCTGCCATTAAAGGCACAAGTAAATCATGTTTATTGATGAATGCTTCCACAAACTGGCGCGATTTCATCACTTGCACAGCTAAATCGGTTTGCGAGGATTCTCCGCCACCAAGGTTGACGCCCGCTAGTGCCGCTAAACCGCCAAGTTGACCTGCCATTTTTGAAAGGCCGCCGCCACCGGAGCTTTCTGCAGGCGCAAGCAGCGCGTCCGATTTGTAGATATTCGGCAAGCTAAGTGCGTATAAGACTGCGCCAACTGCAAAAACAAATGTGGTCGCGATGATGATCCACTTACCTTTCCACAGTGCACCAAACAGTTCGCGCAAGTCGATTTCGTCGTCCGCAGGTTGTTGGGCGTGCGGTGGATACGGTAGGTAATGTTGTGGGTGTTCTTTTTGTGGTTCCATTGATGTTTTAGGTCCTGGGATCCTAGGGGCTAGGATCGAAAAAAATGATTACGGATTACGGATTACGGATTACGGATTACGGATTACGGATTACGGATTACGGAATGTTATTGGTACTACAAGTCATGTAAATCGTTTCTACATTTTGTACTTTGCAATCGCGATCTGCATTTTCTATTTAGCTGATTGCTCGCTGAAAGTAGATTCCTAGTCTCACTTTGCTCGCTGGAATGACGTGTAAGTGCCCGTATTCAGTAAGCGAAACGTTCTGTATTCTGCTTCTGGGAAAGGGCGATATTCGTCATTCTGAACAGTGAGGAACGAACGTGATTCAGAATCTACTGATCGAGCTTGATAGCACTAAGGTGATAAACTGAAATTAAACAGTGCGCTGATAATA
>NZ_LIXM01000033.1 GCF_002608565.1 Vibrio sp. PID17_43 | reverse complement strand
AAAGTGAAACCGAAACAGAATTTGCTTGGCGACCATAGCATTTTGGACCCACCTGATTTCCATGCCGAACTCAGAAGTGAAACGAAATAGCGCCGATGGTAGTGTGGGGCTTCCCCATGTGAGAGTAGGACATCGCCAGGCTTTTAATTTAAGGTACTTGTTCTGAACGACAAGTATCGGATAAAACAAAAGTTTTATCTCCGTGTGGAGCGGTAGTTCAGTTGGTTAGAATACCGGCCTGTCACGCCGGGGGTCGCGGGTTCGAGTCCCGTCCGCTCCGCCATTTATTCAGACAAAGCCCTAGCAGCAATGCTAGGGCTTTTTCGTATGTGTAAGATTTGAATTAATACAAAAAAGCGTAATGCGTTGCTAAAGGTAATACTAATCACAGTAAGTAATCAGAGTTAGCTCAGGAAAAACGCTAAAATTTTCGATAAGTAGTTATTCCACAATTAAAATTTTAAACGAAGTTATCGAGCGTTATAACAAGCTAGAATGATCGGTTATTTACTACGATTGGTATAACCTCGAAGATTAATTGTTCGGGTTTATTTCCTCTTTTTGTCTTCCTAGCTCCCTTTCATTGTATTTATAAATAACCATTAGTCGTATTTTTAGTGGTGCTGCTTATTTGTACTAAGTGATACCTGTAACTTTTTAAATACGTGTAACTGTTGGATGTTGTTTTCGCTGAATTCTAAGACTTTATAATCACTATTATTATAAATTTGATTACAATATCGCCATCAACTTTTCTGGGGGCATTATGGGACAACTATCCATTTTGGGCTTTATTGCATTAGGTGGCGCATTTGGTGCGTGTACTCGTTACTTAATTTCTGAACTTTGTGTAATGCTACTGGGGCGTGGTTTTCCTTACGGTACGTTAACGGTAAACGTCGTTGGCTCTTTCATCATAGGCCTTTTGATCGCTGCGTTTGAAACTGAACTGATAACAACTGATCCGTGGCGCCAAATTATCGGTCTTGGCTTTTTGGGTGCATTAACCACTTTTTCTACCTTCTCGATGGATAACGTGTTGCTTATGCAGCAGGGTGCCTTCTTTAAAATGGGATTGAACATACTGTTGAATGTCGTGTTAAGCATTTCAGCTGCATGGATTGGGTTCCAATTATTGATGCGTAGTTAGCAAAAATACTCAAATTTTAATCAGGTCGGCTTGGTTTAACCAAGCCGTTTTTATATACTGATTTCACTTGTCGGAGTGCCATAAGGCTGAGACCGTTAATTCGGGATCCGTTGAACCTGATCAGATTAGAATCTGCGAAGGGAACAAGAGAAGATATCTACACCAGAGTTCTATCTGGTCGACCTATCAAATAGTCGAATGTTGTTATAGACGAAGAGCACCCGCTCAACCTGTCCTTAATTCGATTCCTCTTGTCGCATCTATCCGCCAAGCATTTTTATCCCAATACTTTTTATCTAAGCATAACAAAGCAAGGAAAAATGCTATGTCGAGTCGCAAGCAAGCGAGACTGGAAGCAAAACAGTTCATTGATACACTCTCGGTACAACCGTACCCAAATTCAAGCAAAGTCTACGTAGAAGGTTCACGTCCCGATATTCGTGTGCCAATGCGTGAAATATCACTCGCTGATAGCCTTATTGGAGGCACAAAAGAAGCGCCTATTTTCGAGCCTAATGAGCCAGTACGCGTTTACGATACCTCAGGTGTATACACAGATCCAGAACACACCATAGACCTCTACAACGGCTTACCTAAGCTGCGAGAAGGGTGGATTGAAGAGCGCGCTGATACTGAACTACTCGATGAAGTAAGCTCGGTATACACCAAAGAGCGCTTAGAAGATGAAACGCTAGACGATCTTCGTTACGGTAATCTACCACGTATTCGACGTGCTAAAGGTGGGCAGTGTGTGACTCAGTTACACTATGCTCGCAAAGGCATTATTACCCCAGAAATGGAATACATCGCCCTACGTGAAAATATGGGGCGTGCTCAATACCGCGATGAAGTGCTGAATCAACAACATCCGGGTCAAAGCTTCGGAGCGAATCTTCCAAAAGACATTACCGCCGAGTTTGTGCGTAAAGAAGTCGCCGAAGGTCGCGCGATTATCCCTTCTAATATCAACCACCCAGAATCCGAACCAATGATCATTGGGCGTAACTTTTTGGTCAAAGTGAACGCCAACATCGGTAACTCATCAGTGACATCTTCGATTGAAGAAGAAGTAGAGAAGTTAGTATGGGCAACGCGCTGGGGTGGCGATACCGTTATGGATCTCTCTACTGGACGTAATATTCACGAAACTCGCGAGTGGATTCTACGTAACAGTCCGGTTCCGATCGGTACCGTACCCATGTATCAAGCGCTTGAGAAGGTGAATGGTGTTGCAGAAAACCTTAACTGGGAAGTGATGCGCGATACTCTGATTGAGCAAGCAGAGCAGGGCGTTGACTATTTCACTATCCATGCCGGTTTACTACTTAGCTATGTACCAATGACAGCAAAACGTGTTACTGGCATCGTTTCTCGTGGCGGTTCTATCATCGCGAAATGGTGTTTAGCACATCACCAAGAAAGCTTCTTATACACCCACTTCCGTGAGATCTGTGAAATTTGTGCTAAGTATGATGTGGCACTCTCTCTCGGTGATGGTCTGCGTCCTGGTTCGGTTGCCGATGCTAACGATGAAGCGCAATTTGCGGAGCTTCGTACCCTTGGTGAGTTAACCAAGATAGCGTGGGAATACGACGTTCAGGTCATTATCGAAGGTCCTGGTCATGTTCCAATGCATATGATCAAAGAGAACATGGAGGAGCAGCTAGAGCACTGCCATGAAGCTCCTTTCTACACGCTTGGTCCACTGACGACAGATGTTGCTCCTGGTTACGACCATATTACTTCAGGTATTGGCGCGGCCATGATTGGTTGGTATGGCTGTGCGATGCTTTGCTACGTAACTCCGAAAGAGCATCTTGGCTTACCAAATAAAGAAGACGTGAAGGTGGGCATGATCACTTACAAGCTTGCAGCGCACGCCGCTGACTTAGCGAAGGGACACCCTGGCGCTCAAGTACGTGATAACGCGCTGTCTAAGGCTCGCTTCGAGTTCCGGTGGGAAGACCAATTCAACTTGTCACTCGACCCAGATACCGCTCGTGCTTTCCATGATGAAACCTTACCTCAAGAGTCTGGCAAAGTTGCTCACTTTTGTTCGATGTGTGGACCAAAGTTCTGCTCCATGAAGATTTCCCAAGAGGTACGTGAGTACGCGAAAGATATTGAGCAAGTTGCTGCGGACCAAGCTATCTCGATCAAAATGCTTGATGACCCTCTCGATGGCATGCGTCAAAAATCGCAAGAATTTAGAGATACAGGATCTGAGTTGTACCACCCAGCAGCACATGCCGAGGTAAGTGATTAATGAGCCAAATCCTTATTCCGTCATCATTGATTGATCTGACGGGTTCAGTTCAGCAATGTTTGTTGGTGGCAAAAGAACAGGGGTTTAGCATTGAAGACATTGAGTTGGGTGTGAGCTCAACTCAATCTATTCAGCTTGTTCGCGACCAACAGACCACACACATAACGACTGATCTCATTGATGGTTATGACTCTGAGCCTAAGTGTTCATTTGCGCTTTATTATCGTTCTGCTTTATCGGTAGAAGCGTGCGCAAAGCAACCGTCAAAAGCGATTTATATTGGCATTGCTGATACGCAGGTTTTCGGTGAAAAGGAGAAAGTGCTTCAGCTTGATATCTGGCGTCACCCAATTAACGACGAAGTGAGAGCGCTTTCCGTTAAGTCTAAATACAACGTAATGTTCGAACCCGAACATCACCTTGCTTGGATCGTAACGCTGACAGTACTCGATTTTCCTATTGAAGATGCGTTAACACTTACTCGAGGAATGCTAACTCAACAAGCGAATGTTTCACGTGAAACACTATCGAATGACAACTTTGACGGAAGAAGCTCGATTCAGTGGGCTGACCAATTTGATGATTTCCCCACACCTGTACTGGAGGATAACCGACTCGGTATTCAAGTTGGTTGGTCTGCACAAGGTGAGAGCGTTAGCTTTCCAACTCTAACCAAGCAAAGTCTAGGGCTTTATCCAGTAGTTGATGATGTTGCTTGGATTGAGCGTTTACTGCCTTTAGGCATCAACACGATTCAACTACGAATCAAGAACCCACAACAAGTCGATTTAGAACAACAGATCATTCGAGCAATTGAGCTAGGTCGTCAGTATCAAGCACAAGTGTTCATCAATGACTATTGGCAGTTGGCAATCAAGCATGGCGCTTATGGCGTTCATCTAGGACAAGAAGATATAGAAGAATCGAATTTGGCTCAGCTAACCAAAGCCGGCATTCGTCTTGGTCTTTCTACTCATGGTTATTATGAGTTACTGCGTATCGTACAAATTCATCCTAGCTACATCGCTCTAGGGCATATTTTCCCAACCACCACAAAACAGATGCCATCGAAACCACAAGGTTTGTTGCGCTTGGCACGGTATCAAAAGCTGATTGATAGCATTCCTTATGGAAACGCGGAGTCGGTTTTCCATCCTTCAAAAGACAAAGCAGGTAGTGACTATGTGCTTGGCTTTCCGACGGTCGCGATTGGTGGCATTGACCAATCTAATGCAGACCAAGTTTGGCAAACGGGCGTCTCTAGTTTGGCAGTTGTGCGAGCTATTACGTTGGCAGAATCACCTCAGTCCGTCATCGAGTTTTTCGCACAACTGATGAAGGAAAGACAGCGAACGTTTACTGCTCAGAGTAGTGAATTTGCGGATACTAAGAGAGGCGAGCATGCTCACGGATAAGCAGTTCCTTCGCTATCAGCGCCAAGTCGCTCTTCCCGAAATTGCTGAAGGTGGGCAAGAACGTTTGAGCAAATCGCATGTGCTGGTCATCGGTTGTGGTGGGTTAGGCAGTGCAGCGAGTTTGTACTTGGCATCGGCGGGCATCGGTAAATTGGTTGTGGTTGATGATGATGAGGTTGATAGCAGTAACCTACAACGTCAGATCATTTATCGTGAACAAGACCTCCAAGTTGCGAAAACAGAAGCAACCGTAAAGCAGCTCACTGATCTTAATTCGATGATCCAAGTACGCGCTCTCAATAAGCGATTAGACACAGCACAGCTGCAGCTTGAGGTGATGTTGGCGGATGTGGTGCTGGACTGCACCGACAATATGCCAACCCGTCAGCTAATTAACCAAGTCTGTTTTGAACAAAACACGCCACTCATCTCAGCGGCGGCAATTGGTTGGCAGGGGCAGTTCGCCGTCTTTGATTATCAAACACCAAGTGAACAAGAAGTAGAAAGCAAAGCCTGTTACCGCTGTTTATATCCGTTCGATGAATTACCACAAACTCAAAAGTGTCGTGAGAGCGGTGTCGTCGGTCCGGTGGTCGGCACACTTGGTAATTACCAAGCGCTTGCGGCAATTCAAAAACTGGCGACGGGAAAGTTTCATGTCGAGACTGCCAAGTTACACCTGTTTGATGGATTGAAAATGCAATGGAAAACCATGGCGATAAGCAAAGATAAACAGTGCCAAGTGTGTGCTCAAGTTTAGCTTACGAGCTAACTGAGCAAGATTTCAAACTGGCTATTTATTAGTGATAAACAGCTAGAAGTCATGGTCGTAATTATGAGAGTTGGAAGAAATGATGTCATCAGAACAACAAACAACACTAATGACCGCTGCTGACTTAGATGTGATCACCATTGTCATCAATGATCAGTCACATCAAGTTGCCAGTGAGTCGAATTTACAACAAATCATTAGTCAATTTGAGCTGCCAGAAATGGGCTGCGTTTTTGCAATTAATAACAACGTTGTGCCGCGCAGTGAGTGGGCTAGCACCGTTCTTTCACAGGGAGATAGCATCTCTTTGTTTCAAGCGATCGCAGGAGGTTAACGTCGATGCTTAAAATTGGTGATAAAGAATTCGAATCTAGACTGTTCACAGGAACAGGGAAGTTTGCCAACGGCCGATTAATGGCAAAAGCGATTCAAGTGTCGGGCTCTCAACTTGCGACCATGGCGCTGAAGCGTGTGGATGTGAACGACCTACAAGACGATATTTTGCTGCCGTTAAAACAAGCGGGTGTGAACTTATTGCCGAACACCTCGGGTGCAAAGAACGCTAAAGATGCAGTGTTTGCTGCTCAACTGGCACGAGAAGCGTTGGATACCAACTGGCTAAAACTGGAGATTCACCCAGACCCGAAGTACTTAATGCCCGATCCAATTGAAACACTTACGGCTGCTGAGCAACTAGTACGTGAAGGGTTTATTGTGCTTCCTTACTGTCATGCTGATCCGGTTCTGTGTAAACGATTGGAAGAAGTGGGTTGTGCAGCGGTAATGCCTTTAGGTGCACCGATCGGTTCCAACAAGGGGATTGTTTCTCACGACTTCCTAGAGATCATCATCGATCAAGCCAACGTTCCAGTGGTTGTAGATGCGGGTATCGGTGCGCCATCACATGCTGCGCGTGCGATGGAAATGGGCGCAGATGCCGTGCTCGTCAATACCGCGATTTCAGCTTCGAGCGATCCCGTTGCGATGGCGAAGGCATTTAAGTTGGCGGTGGAGTCGGGACGTATGGCTTATGAAGCTGGTCTTGCTGGTAAGGTTTCTCATGCGGTTGCGTCGAGTCCACTGACGTCATTTCTAGATGAGCTTTAGTCTTAGATGTGTAGCTATTAAGTGAGGGAAACATGAGCTTCGTTGAACAATTTAAGCTGCTCAATTGGGATGACATTTCGATGTCGATTTACGCCAAAACCGCACAAGACGTTGAGCGAGCATTGAATAAACCCAAGCGTGATTTGGAAGACTTTAAAGCGCTAATTTCACCAGCGGCTGAAGCGTACTTAGAGCAAATGGCGCAGCTGTCATACTCGGCAACTCGCAAGCGTTTTGGTAATACCATGTCGCTTTATATCCCATTGTACCTTTCTAACTTGTGCGCCAATGCTTGTACTTATTGTGGTTTCTCGATGGAGAACAGAATTAAGCGTCGCACCTTGAATAGGGACGAAGTGGCTGCAGAAGTCGAAGCCATTAAACGAATGAAGTTCGATAGTGTATTAATTGTGACTGGTGAACACGAGACCAAAGTGGGTATGAAATACTTCCGCGAAATGGTGCCGATGATTAAGCAACGCTTTAATTATTTGGCGATGGAAGTGCAGCCACTTGGTCAAGATGAGTACGCAGAGCTCAAGACATTGGGTTTGGATGCGGTGATGGTCTATCAAGAAACGTATCATCCTTCGACCTATGCTGAGCATCATTTGCGAGGCAATAAGATGGACTTCGAATACCGATTGGATACACCTGATCGTCTTGCAAAAGCGGGTATCGACAAGATCGGTATTGGTGCTCTGATAGGATTGGAAGAGTGGCGTACAGATTGCTTTTATGTGGCAGCGCACTTGGACTATCTTGAGGGCACGTATTGGCAAACTCGTTACTCGATTTCATTCCCGCGTTTGCGTCCTTGTGAAGGTGCCCGTTCTTTAAACGGAAAGCAGCCAAAGTCAATAATGACGGACAAGCAGCTTGTTCAGCTGATTTGTGCTTATCGTTTATTGAATCCAGAAGTGGAGTTGTCACTATCGACTCGTGAGTCACCCAAGTTTAGGGACAATGCTTTTCCTTTGGGTATCACCAGTATGTCTGCCGCATCGAAAACTCAGCCGGGAGGTTATGCGATGGATGATGTGGAACTCGAGCAGTTTGAGATCTGTGATGAGCGAAGTGCTGGTTCTGTGGAAGATATGCTTCGAGCCAAAGGTTTTGACCCAGTATGGCGAGACTGGCACTCGGCGTATTCTGGTTAAGTCACAAGTAAAGTCACTGGTCATCGTTATGTTTCACGTGAAACATAAGCAAAAAGTAGAGGGTTGATGCAAAACATCAACCCTCTACTTTTCTAGCTTCTAGCTGTGCGCTATAGGTAGCGTTGCTTGACGAAGCCACTCTTTCACATCACCTTCAACAAGTGGGCTGATCTCATCCCACACTTTCTGATGGTAATCATTCAGCCAAGCAAGCTCCGGACGAGTTAGCATATCAACGTTGATGTTGCGCTTGTCGATTGGGCAGCGTGTTAGCGACTCAAATGACAGGACAGGGAAGTCACCGTTAGTGGGTGTTTCTACAGCAAGCTCTAGGTTTTCAATACGGATGCCAAATGCATCTGCACGGTAGTAACCTGGCTCGTTGGATAGCACCATACCTTCTGTTATCGGCACGTCGATTTGCTTCTTCGAAATGCTCGCAGGACCTTCATGAACACTTAGGAAGTGACCAACACCGTGGCCAGTACCGTGATCGTAATCGTAGCCTTCCGCCCATAGGTGCTGACGAGCTAGCGTATCAATTTGGTAACCACGAGTGCCTTTCGGGAAACGTGCACGAGCAACGCCAATGTGACCTTTTAGTGCGAGAGTGAATTGTTTAATCATCTCTTGTGATGGCAGACCGATCGCAATAGTACGCGTGATGTCTGTAGTGCCATCTAGATACTGACCACCTGAATCCACTAGGTAAAGTGTGTTCAGTTCTAGCTTGCCAGGTTCAGGTTGGTTTTCGTGGTTGTAGTGACACATCGCCGCGTTGCCGCCCGCTGCTGAAATGGTATCGAAGCTAAGGTCCATAAGTGTCGGGTCTTCGCTACGGAATGCTTCCAGTTTGTCAGCCAGTGTCGCTTCATCGTGCAGCTTACCAGCAACGACTTCTGCATCTAACCAAGATAGAAACTTGCTCATCGCCACGCCATCACGGATATGACATGCTTTCATGCCTGCGATTTCAACCGCGTTCTTCGCCGCTTTTGGCATTAGGCATGGATCAGCTTTACTCACCACTGATGCGCCAGCATTTTGTAGAACCAACTTAAACCATGCGTTACTTGTCGCAGGGTCAACCAGTACATTCTTGCCAGTTAGGGTTTCTAGTCGTGCTTGCAATGCTTCTGGGTGATGAACGGTCACACCCGCACCAACGTGAGCGTCAAACTCAGTAGGTAGACGAGCTGGGTCTAGGAAGTATTCCACGCTTGAATCTGAATGCAGAATCGCGTGAGAAAGCAGAACCGGTAGACGTGATACATCAAGACCACGAACGTTGAGCAACCAACAGATAGAATCTAGCGCTGTGATCACTGCGCTGTCTGCGCCGGTTTTTTTCACGAGCTCTGCGATTTCTTGGCGTTTGCTTTCACTGGATTGGCCAACTGCTTCTGTTGCCATTAAACGAACATCAGAAACCACAGGAGCAGGACGATCGTGCCACAGCTCATCAATTGGGTTGCTGTCGAGAATCTTAAGCTCAAGTGCGCCTGCAAGTTTTGCCTGTGCCATGTCTAGCCAAGCAGAGTTGTGCATGCGAGGGTCGATTGCCACAGATGCGCCATTTGTAAGATGGTCTTTAATCCAACCTAACGCAGGCTCTTCAATCAGGTGGCGGTATTCGAATAGATCAGCAGGAACCTGCTTTGTTACTTGTACCGTGTAGCGACCATCAACAAAGATAGCGGCTTTGTCTTTGGTGATTACCGCAGCACCAGCAGAACCGGTAAAACCAGTTAGCCAATGTAAACGCTCGTTGTGCGCTGGTACGTATTCGCCCAAGTACTCGTCTTCATGTGGGACTAGTAGGGCATCAATATTATGTTGTGCTAGCCACTCGCGAACTGCATTCACGCGGCTTTGGGTATCGTTGTGCATCTGTGTTATTCCTTCAAATTACCGCTTCTTCATGCTCAGGTGTGGGAGCTGTTTCCATCTGCTTCATGCAGTTTACGATTCCATTGAGGTTCGCAATCACCTCAATAGAGTCGCAGTACAACAGGCCATAGATGAGCCAAAAAGGACTATCGACTGTTAAGCTACTCATTTTATCGCAAGAGCGCAAATCGCGTCCGGGATTTTTATCTAAGATGATCGGTTTTTTGCGTGATCATGGTACGTAGCCAAGTTAAAGCTGGGTCATTTTCTCTGTCTCGGTGCCAGAACAAAGTGTATGCCATGGGCGGGAATTCGAGTGGCAGTGGCAGCAATGCCATGTCGTGTTGCTTGGCTGCCAGTTTCACAAAGTGGCTTGGCGCGGTAAACACAAAATCGGTGTAAGAGCACAAACTCGCGGCGCTGTTAAAGTCCGGTACAGTTACCGCGATATCACGTTCGCGACCAATGTCGGCTAAACGATAGTCGAGCAACCAACGGTCATTGCCATCGCAACGTACTTGAACATGACGCAGTGCTAGGTAAGCTTCCAAGTTCCAATTACCACGCAAAGCAGGGTGGTCTTTACGCACGATACACATCTGGTGGTCGCGATAGATTTCCTGCTCGCAAATGTCGTCTGGCGGCAGCATAGTCAGTTTGGCATCGTTGATGTCGATGTCTCGACCTGTCATGCCTAAATCAATTTCACCACGTTGAATCATCTTAAACGTCTGTTCTGACCATGAGTGGGTACTGATGGTTACGCCCGGCGCTTGCTGGAATATCGCCGGCAAGAAGTGGGGCAGGATTAATGGGTAAACACTCTCTACTGCGGCGATTTGGAAACGGTATTCACTACTCTGTGGAGCGAACTCTTCGGGTTGAGTCAGCACCTCAAGTTGGTTTATCAACAGATCCAGTTTCGGTTTGAGGAACAATGCGCGCGGCGTTGGCGTCAATCCATGTGAGTTTCGAGTGAATAGAGGATCATCAAATTGGGTACGTAATTTGGCTAAGGATTTACTCACCGCCGACTGGCTCAAGCACACTCGGTGGGCGGCGCGAGTGACATTCAACTCTTCAATCAGCACCTTAAAACAGACCAGTAAGTTAAGGTCGATGCGCGCCAGTTTTTCTACGTTCACAGTGATTTTCCCTATTGGAATAATGGTCATGATTATACATCATTTCCATTCATATCATCAGATGATTAAGCTTTGCGCAAAAGTTCTTGTTCAATTTGGAGTGTTTTGTGTCTAGCCATATTACTAATAGCAAAAAACAGATGGCGCTATTGACCATGTTAGTTCTGTTCAGTCCGCTTGCGATTGATATTTATCTGCCTGCTTTACCCCTTATCGCGTCCACTTTTCAGGTAGAAAATGCACTAGCACAAGACACCATTACTTGGTTCCTATTTGCTATGGGCGTTGGCCAGCTATTCGCAGGCCCCTTGGCAGATAAACTCGGACGTCGAACCGTTGCATTGGGCGGCATCACCATCTACGCATTGAGCGCTGTATTGGCGTGGAGTGCTCAAAATATTGAGTGGATGTTGACGGCTCGTTTGCTACAAGGCTTAGGTGCATGTGCAACATCTGTAGCAGCCTTTGCAACCGTTCGCGACATCTTCGGTCCGGAAAAATGCGGAAAAATGATCAGCTATCTTAACGGGGCGATCTGCTTTATCCCGGCATTGGCACCGATTCTTGGTAGCTGGTTAACCCAGCAATTTGATTGGCGTGCAAACTTCAGCTTTATGGCCGGTTTTGCTGTGATTGCGGGTGCGATGATGTTCTTCGGCATGAAGGAAACCAATCCTGCAACAGAAAAGCAGGCGGTATTTAAACTGAGCCGCTACTGGACAGTATTGAGCACACCATCATTCATCTTCCATGCATCACTGTGTTTGATGGCGATGGCTGTGATTCTTGCTTACGTCACATCTGCACCGGTGGTGTTGATGACGGGCATGGGCTTGTCGATGAATGAATTCACGTTTTGGTTTGGTCTCAACGCGGCGTTTAACATTGCAGCTTGTATGTTAGCGCCTAAGTTCATGGATCGTTGGGGCACACATAATTCACTTGTTGTGGGTATCACTATATTGGGCATTGCAGGTGTGGTGATGATGGTAATGCATGAATACGATACAGCATTCTCTTTCATGCTACCCATCTTTATGTCTTCTGTCGGTTTTGCTTGGATTTTGGGGGCGGCGGCAGGTAAAGCACTTGAGCCATTTGGTGATAAGGCTGGTACCGCAGCAGCACTACTTGGCTTGTTCCAGATGAGTGGTGCAGGTTTGTTGGTCGGTACGCTACAGCGTCTATCACTTGATCCACAAACACTGATTGCGATTCATATGTGGGTGTTGCTACCAGCATTGCTGATTCTGTTCACGAAAGCAGGCAAGAACTGGCATACGAAGTTGGTGAATGCATAAAACAGCTCAATTTAGTATTTTCCAATGTAACTAACGCGTGTATATTTGTCGCTTAAACTTTTCTCGACACCACAACGGAACTCAGCAAGTAATGTCGTTAACCACCTATGAAATGGCTCGTATCTTAGAGCAAATGGAAGAATCACCAGAGAAGGTGATGTTTGGCAAGTTGCTAAATGAACTGGGTAATCAGAGCTCAGAGCGTGTTCGTAGTGCGGCAAAGCAAGTTCCATTGCCAATCTTGCGTGACCTTGTGTATCAGTTTCAGCAAGTGATTGAATCGCGTAAAGGCGAGCAAGTTGAGCTGATGGCAAAAGAATTGGCCCAGAAAGGCATTTCAGCAGAAGAGTTGCTGGCTTACTTAAACAAATAAAAAATCCCCCCCGCAGACGCGGGGATTTTTTTATTTGGCGATCTTGTTTTTCAACCATTGGTCGAGTGAAATTGGTCCGGGTCCCCAGACGATGACGATAAGTATCATCAAGCCCCACAGTTGGTGGTCATAAAACCCTTTCTCCCACAGCAGCGGGTAAGAGATCACGGCGATGATGTTAAACACAAACAAAATCGCAGCCATTGGACGGGTAATCAAACCAAGCGCTAAGAAAGCAGGTAGCACCAGTTCGGCAGCCGTGCCTAAGTAAGCGGCGAGTTCCCATGGCAGCAATGGCACTTGGTATTCCAACTCGAACAGATAAAGCGTGCTATCCCAAGACGTGATTTTGATCAGTCCTGAATTGAAAAATACCCACGCTACCCAAAAGCGGCAAAATAACAGCATTAAAGGGACAAAGCCTGCTTGTAGGGTACTGATTAAATCGTCGTACCGATTGACTAAGTTTTTAACCGTATCCGTCATAGAGTGCTCCTTAAATTGGTTTCAATGTAAAGCCGTCAACGAGATCGAGTGCCATGATGCTATTGAGATGAGCGAGTAAAACTTTAGGTATTACGCTCAAACTCAGCTTCTGCTCTAAACATTGCAGCAGTTGGAAGAGATCGGCATCGAGTGCGTGACATAAGGCTTCTCCATTAGCTTGAATCGAGATAGCACCTTGTTGTAATTGATTGATGTTGAGTTGTTCAAATTGCCCAGTTTGAATCGCAGAAAACAAATCAAACACGGCATAATCGGAGGCAAAACTTCGGCAACCTTGTTTCAGGTGCAATACCAAAGCGGGTTGAAGTTCTTCACTTACTTGACCAAGCAAAGCAAGTGGTTTTATCTCAGCTGAGCGAGGTTCTTCGAATAGGGTTTGTCGGGCGAGATCGATGTACCATTCGAAGCGTGCGACTTCTGGGCAGTAGGGCGCCTGATCGATCACCTGATTAAATTGCATGATGGTGTCCTGAAAGCCTTCGCCATAATGCACCACATTGCCTTCTTCTAATGGGGAAGTGAGTACGTGTTGACGCGCAATCTGTTTAAAGCACTCTTCACCAAGCAATGCTTCCACCATCGGATAGGTTGCCGATAAAACCTCACTCAAACTGACAATGAAGTTGTTGCGGTAAATCTGCATGCGTTCCTCTGCCGTAAACTCTTCACTGGCAATATCGCAATCTTCACCGAGTGCTTGATAGTGCAGAGCTTTAGCAAACTGGCTTTGTAAATTGGCTAGATTCATGATGCCTTCCTTGGCTCGCTTTGTTCACTTGGAAGTGTGCCTTGTAACAGCAGTTGCGATGCTTTCTGGGCTTCTCCGAGCAAGACTTCTGGCGCGGGGATATCCAAATCCCATTCAATCAACGCATGACGTGGACCGTGTTTTTTTGTCCACTGCGCGAACAATTGCCAAACGTCATCGCTGATTGGGCGGCTATGGGTATCAATCCATATCTCACCCTTGTCGAGTTGTTTGATGGTAAAACCTGCCAAGTGAATCTCATCCACTTTGTCGGCTGGCATCGCATCTAGGTAGGTGTCGCAATCAAAACCGTGGTTGAACGCCGAAACATAAACATTGTTTAAATCGAGCAACAAACGACAGTCAGTGCGCTTTTGTACTTCGGTAAGAAACTCCCATTCGCTGATAGTCGAATGTTGAAACTTCACATAACTAGATGGGTTCTCTATCAAGATCTCGCGCTGCAAATAATCCTGCACTTCATTCACGTTGCGAGTGAACACCTTCAGTGCTTCTTCCGTGTAGGGCAGTGGGAGTAGGTCATTAAAGTAGTGACCGCCGTTTTCACTCCAACTTAAATGGTCAGAAACAAGAATCGGAACGATTGAATCAATCAGCGCTTTGAGTTGAGCAAGGTGCTTTTTATTCACACGTTCCACTGAACCAAGTGACAAGCCGATACCGTGACAGCTGACTTGATACTTCTCGCGCAGACTCTGTAGCTGATAGCGTTCTGCCGCATTGGGTTGGAAGTAGTTTTCACTGTGGATTTCTAACCAAGACAACCCAGGAGCGCTCTGGCTGAAATAATCGAGGTGAGGGGTTCTTAGTCCGACACCAACAAGTTCATGGAAGATGTGGTGTTTCACGTGAAACTCCTTTTCAGATTGGACGGGAAAGTAAGGATGCGCGGCTCCGCGACTACGCATCCAGAAACAGCGGCGATAAAAAATTAGGAAGAAGTCGTACTACCGCCAGCAAGTTTGTCGCACAGCCCTTTAGGAACGACGACGAATGCGTCTTTTTGGTTATCTTCTTTCGAGGTACCAGCACAAGAGCTGCTTTTCGTTGCGCAATCATTTTTACCTGCTTTTGCAACGCCGTAGCATTTTTCTTTTTCAGCAGCGACAGCAGGAGCCGAAGTGAGCATCGTGCCCCCTAGAGCGAGTAAACCAGTAACAGCAGCAGTAACAGCAAGATTTGACTTTTTCATAGTTATTTCCTCTGAATGATTTCCTTTACTTTAAGTTGGCAAGGTGAACCGCCTGTTTTGGCGTTTTGTTAACAGCTTACTTAATTTAAAAGATAGGAAATTGACTAAAAAACTTTCAGAAAAACGGAGGAAATGGACGGTATATTGAGTGAATGTCATACAAGGTCTTGATGTTCAGTGCAAAAAAGCCGCAAACTTTTTATCAAGTTTTGTCTAAACAGCACCCAGTTGTTTAGGTTATAATCTATTTTTATGTATAAATAACCAGTAGCTCTCATCATGATGGATCCATCTCTATTACTTGACGGTTTGAACGACAAACAGCGTGAAGCCGTTGCAGCGCCTCTAGAAAACTTGCTCATCCTTGCTGGTGCGGGAAGTGGTAAAACGCGTGTGCTTGTGCACCGTATCGCTTGGTTGATGTCGGTAGAGCAGGCTTCTCCGTTCTCTATCATGTCGGTCACCTTTACCAACAAAGCGGCAGCAGAGATGCGTGGGCGTATTGAAGAGCTTATGATGGGGAGTGCCGGTGGTATGTGGAATGGCACGTTCCACGGCATTTGTCACCGTATTCTGCGTGCACACTATCTTGATGCCAAGCTGCCGGAAGATTTCCAAATCATCGACAGTGATGACCAGCAACGCCTACTAAAGCGTTTGATCAAAGCGCAAAACCTCGATGAGAAGCAGTGGCCTGCGCGCCAAGTTGCGTGGTGGATTAACGGCAAGAAGGATGAAGGTTTGCGCCCAGCGCACATCGATGCGTACCACGATCCAGTCACGAAAACTTACCTACAACTGTACACCGCATATCAAGAAGCGTGTGACCGAGCGGGTTTGGTCGACTTTGCGGAAATCTTGTTGCGCGCACATGAGCTACTGCGTGATAACAAGTTCGTCCGTGAACACTACCAAGCGCGCTTTAAGCATATTTTGGTTGACGAGTTCCAAGATACCAACAATATTCAATACGCTTGGCTGCGTATGATGGCGGGTCCAGAGTGCCATGTGATGATTGTCGGTGATGATGACCAGTCCATTTATGGTTGGCGTGGCGCGAAAATCGAGAATATTGAGAAGTTTACGCTGGAATTCCCAAGTGTGAACACCATTCGTCTTGAGCAAAATTACCGTTCTACCAAGACGATCTTGGAAGCATCGAACGCGCTAATCGCTAATAACACCGAGCGAATGGGTAAAGAGCTTTGGACTGATGGCATCGTCGGTGAGCCGATCTCAGTTTACAGTGCTTACAACGAATTGGATGAAGCGCGTTTCGCGGTTAACAAGATCAAAGAGTGGCAAGACAAGGGTGGTGTTCTGAGTGATGCTGCCATGCTTTACCGTAACAACGCTCAGTCACGTGTTCTGGAAGAAGCGTTGCTTCAAGCAGGTTTACCTTACCGCATTTATGGCGGCATGCGATTCTTCGAACGCCAGGAAATTAAAGATGCGTTGAGCTACATGCGCTTAATGGCGAATCGTAATGATGATGCGGCGTTTGAGCGTGTTGTTAATACACCAACGCGTGGCTTAGGTGATAAGACCTTAGAAACCATTCGTCGTGCCGCTCGTGATCGTGGTTGTACTATGTGGGAAGCGAGTGTGGCGATGTTGGATGAGCAAGTTCTCGCGGGGCGTGCGGCTGGTGCGTTGAGCCGATTTATCGAGCTTATTACTGCACTGGAAGATGACACTATCGAGATGCCACTACACCACCAAACTGACCATGTGATCAGATACTCGGGCTTGTTCACGATGTACGAGCAAGAGAAGGGTGAAAAGTCTAAGGCGCGTATTGAGAACTTGGAGGAATTGGTGACCGCAACGCGTCAATTTGAGAAGCCAGAAGAAGCCGAAGACATGTCACTGCTGACGGCATTCCTTACTCACGCAGCATTAGAAGCGGGCGAAGGACAAGCGGACGAGTTTGAGGATGCGGTTCAGCTAATGACGCTGCACAGTGCGAAAGGTCTAGAGTTCCCATTGGTGTTTATGGTGGGTGTGGAAGAAGGCATGTTCCCAAGTCAAATGTCGGCGGAAGAAGCCGGGCGCTTAGAAGAAGAGCGTCGTTTGTGCTACGTAGGCATGACCCGTGCAATGCAAAAGCTCTACATCACCTATGCGGAAATGCGCCGTTTGTATGGTCAGGATAAGTATCACAAGCCATCTCGCTTTATTCGTGAATTACCAGAAACCTGCTTGGATGAAGTACGTATGAAGGCGCAGGTCAGTCGCCCAACAAGTAGCGGTCGCTTTAGCCAAACCGTGGTGAAAGAAAGCTTTAATGAAACAGGCTTTACGCTCGGTTCTCGCGTGATGCATCCGAAGTTCGGAGAAGGTACTATCATCAACTTTGAAGGCAGTGGTCCACAAAGTCGCGTACAGATCGCTTTTAACGGTGAAGGCATTAAGTGGTTAGTGACTGCTTATGCGCGACTTGAGAAGCTGTAAGGCTTTGCGAAAATCAATAGTTTCAAGAGCTGCTTCGGCGGCTCTTTTTATTTTTACTATTTAAGCCAATAAAACTTGTTGTCGGAAAGTGTTGTTTGAGGTGGGCTTTATCCTATTTCAGGTAAAGAAAAACCCCGAGGGCTTGCGCCCATCGGGGTTATAGTCTTACTCGCAGCAATCCGGCTACTAAGAGTGCTCCATGCATCTAATCCATGATAGTGTGCTGAATCCGTCAGCTTAATCCTTACGTCGCCATCCTAGCGGTGTCCTTGACCTTATCCTGGTCTGCTAACAATCCTCGTTAGCTCTCATCACTTGTTCCCTGAGCGGTGTCCCTGACATCATCCTGATGTTCAAATCCTTGCCTCGTCCAGAGGTGTCCATTTCCCATCCTTAGTAGCAACCATCCTAGTCACTATTGATTCCGTTCAATGTCCAATTTTGCAATCCATGCCCGACCATTCATCCTGAATAATCGTTTCTTCTTCCTGAAGTTCACCAAGTCCTTGGTGTTTCCTGTTCCGTGTCAGCATCCTTCCGACAGGGTTAATATTACCGGTTTAACGTTTGCGAACAATGGTGATAAATCACATTTTTGATTGCCATTATGTTTGAATAAATCACAATTTAAAGCTTAATCAATGGTTTATGTGTCGTCATGACGATTTTTTTTATGAAAAAAGAGAGGTTTGCTCACCCCTTTGTAAGAGATCTCGCACAAAGGGTCGAGCGAAAGACTCTTATTGCCCAATGGCCACGCCTTCACGCCGCGGATCCGCAGCACCTTCAAGGCCTTCTTTGGTAAGACGTATCGCATGCAGTCCAGAATTCAAATTGCGAACATCGGTTTTAAAACCCATCTTCTCTAATTCAGGTTGTAAGCCTTCTGCGATGGTACCTTGCTCAATCTCTAAGGTACCAAACCGATTAAGTAATCGTGGTTGATTAATCGCGCTTTGGATATCCATGTCCCATTGAATGTGGGCGATAATGGTTTGTGCGACGTAACCAATGATGCGGCTGCCGCCCGGTGAGCCAATTGCCATGTAGGGTTTATCATCCTTCATCATAATGGTCGGAGCCATTGATGAACGTGGACGTTTACCCGGTTCTAAGCGGTTCGCGATTGGCACACCATCTTGGTGGGTGCGGAAGGAGAAGTCGGTGAGTTCGTTGTTGAGCAAAAAGCCACGCACCATCAAGCGCGAGCCAAAGGCGTTCTCAATGGTTGTGGTCATTGAGACCACATTGCCTTGTTTATCGACGATATTGAAATGGCTAGTGGAAGGCAGTTCGATCGATTGGTCCATGCTTAAGTTCATCGCATGCGACCACGGTGGATTACCCGCTTCAATCTTACTCAGCGCTTTGCCTACTTGGATTAGTTCTGCACGTTGTTTGAGGTAATCATTATCAAGCAAGCCTTCGGTAGGCATCGGCACATAATCTTGGTCAGCGATGTATTTGCTGCGATCCGCGAACGCAAGGCGAGATGCATCGGCGATCACTTGCCATGATTTCGCACTTGTGGCTCCCCAACCTTTAAGATCGTATTGTTCGGTGATTGCGAGAATCTGCCCAACCGTCAGTGCGCCAGAGCTTGGTGGTCCCATACCGCAAATGTCATAGCTTTGGTAAGCCGCACAAACCGGTTCACGTTGTTTAATTTGGTAAGTGTCAAAATCAGGTTGAGCTAATACACCAGGGTTCCCCGGTGCATTCTGTACTGTCTCGATAATGTCTGTAGCGATATCGCCTTGGTAGAAGGCTTTTGCTCCTTGTTCTGTCATCGCCGTCAGGGTTTGGGCGTATTCTGGGTTCTTTAACAGTGTGCCTTCGGCTTTCGGTGAACCATCAGGATTAAAGAAGTAAGCCTTAGTCGCAGGGAAGCGTGACAGTCGCTTGGCATCTTTCTCAATCAGACTAGCGAGGCGAGGGCTGACTTTGAAACCTTGTTCAGCCAAAGTAATCACAGGTTGGGTGATCTTCTTCCATTCCAACTTACCGTATTTCTGGTGGGTGTCCCACAGCAATTTCACTGTGCCAGGTGTGGCAACGGAGCGACCACCGACAACCGCATCGTAAAATTGCAGAGGTTGTCCTTTTTCATCCAAGAAGAGCTTGGGGGTAGCGGCGAGTGGCGCGGTTTCACGCCCATCATACGTGGTCAGCTTTTGTTTCTCACTGTCCCAATATACTAAGAAGGCACCACCACCAATGCCAGAGGATTGAGGCTCTACCAAGCCTAGCATCAGTTGCACCGCAACCATGGCATCAATGGCATTACCACCTTGTGCGAGGACATTGACACCGGCTTGGGTGGCAAGTGGGTTAGCGGCTGTGACCATGTAGTTTTTAGCTTTAACTAATTGCTTTGTCTCAAAGCCCGTACTGTGTTCCGGTGCAACCGCATCTGCAGCTTGGTTCGCGAGGGATTGGGTGGATAAAACCAAAGGGGAAGTAAGAAAAAGACCCGTGGTCACGAGTCGGTTGAACGTCCAATGCATGATGACTCTCCATGTTGCCAGTTTTGTGTTTTCAGCTTGGCAGTCATGGAGAGCAACGTCGAGTCAGTAATCTTAGAAATGTCGATTGTGCTACGCTTTTAAATCAGTATGTTACCTAATAAAAGAGCTGATGGTTTGGTACAAAATACTGCTGCCTACCAGAGTAAACACCACTCCACATAGACCGTCGATGTAGATCCCCGCTTGCAGTAATTTACGTTGCAGCCGCTGAGTCGACAGCATCCATGCGAGACTGGAGAACCAAAACAGTGACAAACCAAACAGAATCACTAGGGCAATACTTTTGCCTGTCACCGACATACCCACAGGCACTAAGCTCGACATCAAACTGATAAAGAAAACTAAGGCTTTCGGGTTAAGAATGTTGGTCGCAAACCCTTTGGCAAATGCTTGACGCTTGTTACTGATCACTAAGTTGTTTTGCTTCTTAGATTGATCCGCCAATGGATTTTTGATCATTGCGATCACGCCGCGCAAAGCCCCAATACCTAGGTAGAGCAGGTAACTACCACCGAGCAGTTGTACCACGGAATACAACACTGGGTGCTGGTGGACGATATAGCTCACGCCTGTCAGGCTGAACAAGGAGTGCAGCAAAATACCGACAGACAATCCCAACGCGATGTACAAGCCAGTTTGACGACCGTGACGTGTCGCATTTTGTACGACGAGAGCAAAGTCCGGACCTGGACTCATTAGGGCAATAAAGTGAATGCTGGCGAGTGTCAGCAATATGGTGGATTCATTCATAACACATCTCAAATATAACCAATGCGGCTATTGTCGTGGCAAGTCACTTGTGACGCTTGTAAAAAACTGACAGCTTTCTCGGTAAATAAAATTAACGAGTCACTTGAGAAGGGGAAACGCCATAAGTCTGCTTAAACGCTTTGCTGAAATGCGCTTGATCGTAGAAGCCGATCTGATGGGCGACGTCGGTACCGCATTGACCAGATTGCAGTAACTTCATGCCTTGTTCGAGGCGCAGGCGTGCGAACCATGCATAAGGTGTCATGCCGGTCTGTGCTTTAAAATGGCGCTGGAACTGAGTTGGGCTCAGTTGGCACAGTTCTGATAACGAATCCAAACGCACCGCTTGGTCGAGGTTCGCCATCAGATAATCTTTTAACGTCCCAAGCGATTGTTTGCCTAAAGTCACCACTTTTTGTCGCTCAAGTGATCCGTAGCGATCAAAAAGTTGGTTGAATCCTTCAAAAGGTAGGCAATCTTTGGCAAGTTGACTGAGGTTTTCACGGCGAAGCAGCCCGTGTAAGTTGCTAAGTTGTGAAAATATCTGCGGATCCGAGATGATCAGCTCGTTAAAGTGTATTATTTGACCGCTTCGCTTAAGATCAGCCAGATCGCTCAATAGGTGAGGTTCGATCGCAAACACATTCACCTCATAGCCACTTTCGAGTTTAGCTTGCCCGTCATGCAGCTCATCAGGGGGCATAAGGACAATTTGTCCGTGACCGACTTGATGGCAGTTGCCTTGGTATTGGAACTTTTGCTCGCCATGCGTGATCAGGCCGAGATGAAAATCCAGGTGGTAATGCCTTTGAAAAGCAAACTTCTGATATTTCGCCTCAATCAGACTCAAGTTGTTATGGGCGGTTGCGTAGTACTGAATATGTTCCATTAAGTAAAAAAGCTTGGTCACATTATGACCAAGCTTATCCATCAATTTTTAACTTGTCTTGTAAAAAAAGTCATTGAACCTGGATTGCTCTACGCGATTTACGGTTATTACGCAGACCATCAAAGCTAAACACGACTAATGCACCCCAGATGAAAGCGAAAGTGAGCGCTTTATCTGTGGTGAACGGTTCGCCGTAAATCAGTACCGCAAGCAAGAACATCAAGCTTGGCCCAATGTACTGGAAGAAGCCTAGCGTCGAGAGTTTAAGGCGTGTCGCTGCTCCGGTAAAACACAGCAAAGGAAGTGTGGTGATCACACCTGCAGCTATCAATAGGCTATTTAACTGCCATGAGTTATTAAACATATTCGATGTAGGCGTGCTTGCGATGAACAACAGGTAAATAAGGGCGGCGGGGAGTAACATGCACGTTTCAATAAATAGCCCTGTTTGAGCATCAAGGCTGACTTTTTTACGCAGCAATCCATAAATTCCAAAGCTCATGGCGAGTGCAATAGCCACCACAGGGACAGAGCCAAACACAATTAACTGGACCAATACACCACACGCGGCAAGTACAACAGCAAACCATTGCAAATGGCGAAGTCGTTCACCAAGGAAAATCATTCCGAGTAAGACATTGATTAATGGATTGATGTAATAGCCGAGACTTGCATCCAGCATGTGATTGGAGTTCACCGCCCAGATGAAGATCAACCAGTTGGCACCAATCAGCACAGAACTAAACAGTAAGTAGACGATTTTAGTTTTGTCTTTGATAACGCTAAACACTGAGCGCCAACGACGACCAAAATGGAGGAGCGCAGCAAGTAAAAAGAAAGACCAAATGACGCGGTGACTTAAGATCTCTAAAGGCGAGACCTGTGCGATTGATTTGAAGTACATGGGAGCAATGCCCCACATAGTGTACGCACCAATCGCAAGCAAGACGCCTTGTTTTGCACGCTGTTGTTCTTCTAGGGTCATGGAGTGTCACCTAATTGTGTGTTTATAGAGCAGAAAATCAGTATACGAGTCGTGAGTAGAATCACCTAGCAATTTGCGGTTTTATTCACCATCAAACCCCATTACAATGTGCCTTCATTTTGTGTGTTGGTAGCATGCAATAGCACTTCTTTTATGACCCAACCTGAGATTATTCATGACCTCGACCTTGTTAGCCGAACAATCAGATCTGCCTGTAACTCCTCAACGTATGCTGGAGGATGTGTTTGGTTACCAGGAGTTCCGTGATGGTCAGCAACTGGTGATTGATGCGGCGGTAGAAGGTCGCGATAGCTTGGTTATTCTGCCTACGGGTGGTGGTAAGTCACTGTGTTATCAAATCCCTGCATTGGTTCGCTCTGGCATTACCTTGGTGATTTCTCCGCTTATCTCGTTGATGAAAGACCAAGTTGATCAGCTGAAAGCGAATGGTGTGGCTGCTGAGTGCATTAACTCGACCATGCCACGTGAAGAGCTGCTCAGCGTGTATAACCGCATGCATACTGGTCACCTTAAATTGGTGTACGTCTCGCCAGAGCGCGTATTAATGCGTGATTTCATTGAGCGTTTGGAAAACTTGCCGTTGTCAATGATTGCTGTCGATGAAGCGCACTGTATTTCGCAGTGGGGACACGATTTCCGTCCTGAGTATGCTGCGCTTGGCCAGCTGAAGCAGCAGTTCTCGCACGTGCCATTTATGGCGCTGACCGCGACAGCTGATGACGCTACGCGTCGAGACATTCTTGAGCGTCTTCAACTGAGTCATCCAGAAGTTTACTTAGGCAGCTTCGACCGTCCTAATATTCGCTACAACTTGGTTGAGAAGCACAAGCCCGTGTCGCAAATCGTTCGTTATCTTGAAACCCAAAAGGGCAACTGCGGCATTATCTATTGCAGTAGCCGTAAGAAAGTCGAGATGGTGACTGAGAAGTTGTGCAACAACCACATTCGAGCCGCAGGCTACCATGCTGGTATGGATGCTGACGAGCGCGCTTATGTCCAAGAAGCTTTCCAACGTGATGATATCCAAATCGTTGTCGCGACCGTGGCATTCGGTATGGGTATCAACAAGCCAAACGTGCGTTTTGTAGTGCACTTTGATATCCCGCGTAATATCGAATCCTATTATCAGGAAACCGGTCGTGCGGGGCGTGATGGCCTGCCTGCTGAAGCGATGATGCTGTATGACCCTGCGGATATCAGTTGGCTGCGTCGTATGTTAGATGAAAAGGACGACGGTCCACAGAAGCAAGTGGAAAGCCACAAATTAAATGCGATGAGCGCGTTTGCGGAAGCGCAAACATGCCGTCGTCAGGTCTTACTCAATTATTTTGGTGAGTATCGTGATAAGCCCTGTGGTAACTGCGATATTTGCTTAGACCCACCGAAACACTTTGATGCTACCGAAGAAGCGCGTAAGGCATTGTCTTGTGTGTACCGCGTAAACCAAAGCTTTGGTATGGGTTACGTCGTTGAGGTGTTACGCGGGATGCAGAACATTCGTGTGCGCGAAAATGGGCATGATAAAATTTCCACCTACGGGTTAGGGCGTGACCACAGCCATGATTATTGGATCAGTATCTTTCGTCAGCTTATTCATAAAGGCTTGCTGTTTCAAAATATTACGCGTAACTCAACGCTGCAATTAACCGAAGAGGCGCGTCCGTTGTTGCGAGGTGATATATCACTAGAGTTGGCGGTGCCTCGTTTGGATACCGCTGCACGTGCTGCGAAGTCGGATAAACTGACGAGTAAGAATTACGATAAGAAGTTGTTCGCGAAACTGCGTAAGCTGCGTAAGTCGATTGCCGATGAAGATGGTCTGCCTCCATACGTCGTATTCAGTGACGCTACTCTGATTGATATGGCCGAGATTTTGCCAACCTCTTACGGTGAAATGCTAGCGGTAAGCGGTGTTGGTCAGCGTAAGCTGGAGAAGTACGCCGATCCATTCCTTGATTTGATTCAAGAACACATTACTCACCACGGATAAGGAACCAAGATGCAAAAGGAATTTGGCTTAGCGGACTACATGGAACAAGAAGGGCGATTAATCATTACCGCGCCGAGCTTTGACCTTGATACTTTTCCTGCTTTGGGTGAACGTTTAGTTGGACTGCTATCTGCTACTGTGGTTGAAAAACAGTGGGATGCCGACATTCACTCTTGGTTGATTGACTTTGAAGATTGTCGACTGTTTATGAAAGTATAGTGAAGCGATTTGGTTTGAAGCCTTAGCGATTGAAGAGAGCAGGGAAGAGTTGGATTACCTAGCGGGATTGTTCCAACGCGGCTTCTAGAAACTTTGGTGTATTTACAAAGGGTGTTTCACATGAAACGCTCTTTTTTAAGCCCAAACGTTTGCGTAAAACAGACGACTTGCAGCGAAAAGTGGTTACTGTATAATCACCCACCGTTTAACTCGGAATGAGTTAAGCTATTTTATATTTCATTTTTACATTGTTGGTAAGAGTCGTTTTTTATTAAGCGCTCGATTTGGGTTCCCTCACCCCCAAACCAAACTAAAAAGGTATCGCATGAGTAACTTTACCCCTGCGCAGCAGCGCAACGCCCTTATCTATCTGGCTCTATTCCACCTAGTGATTATTGCATCGAGCAATTACCTAGTTCAGCTACCGTTTACTATCTTTGGCTTCCATACCACTTGGGGCGCATTCACCTTTCCATTTATCTTTTTGGCGACTGACCTAACCGTACGAATTTTCGGTGCGCAAATGGCACGTAAGATCATCTTTTTAGTGATGCTGCCTGCGTTAGTCGTGTCGTACTTCTTATCCGTGGTGTTTTTTGAAGGGCAGTTCCAAGGTTTTTCTCAATTAGGGGAATTCAATCTGTTTGTTGCTCGTATCGCGATTGCTAGCTTCATGGCGTACCTACTTGGTCAGATCATGGATGTGCACGTGTTTAACCGCCTGCGCCAAATGAAGCAGTGGTGGGTTGCGCCAACGTGTTCAACACTCTTCGGTAATGCATTAGATACCGTTGCTTTCTTTGCCATTGCGTTTTACCAAAGCCCAGACCCATTTATGGCGGCACACTGGACAGAAATCGCGCTGGTGGATTACGGTTTCAAACTGATTATTAGCTTGGGTCTGTTTGTTCCAATGTATGGTATGTTGCTTAACTATTTGATTAAGAGGCTGACGGCGGTTAATCCGAACTTCAAAGTAGGAACGACGGTTCAGTCCTAATTTCAGTGGGAACCCCGAAAGCCGCTTGTTCAATGCAAGCGGCTTTTTTGTTTTTGTCGGAAGGGCGTTTGCTCGGTCTGTACAGCGTGGGGAGTAATTAGATTATTGGTGTCCAAAAGCTCCCTAAGCTGTACAAGTGAAAAATGAATAATAAAAAAAGGCCCCGAATGGGACCTTTAACGAAGTATTTAGCAATCGTGCTAACTAACAACTCACTATGCTTAACGGCCAGCCGATGTCAGTCTGACGGTTAGCTTCGATTTCCAACTCTGCGGCGGTTAGCGGATTTGCCGCTAACCATGCTGCATCAATACTGAGTGTTAGTTTGTCGTCCTCTGCTGTTAGCGTCACTTTAGGCTCTAAATCAGGGGTGCGGCGATGGCTAAGTAGAACAGCAAGGCGCAATAAACGAAGGACACGCTTACCGCTGGTACCTGACATGGCATGTTGTTCAGGTAACGAGGTTAGTTGTTCTCGGTAACGGCGAGCAATTTCGCCGATAAAGAACTTCTGCGCGCGCGTGTAACCTGGCAAGTCCAAATGCTGAAGTAGGTAGGCGCTGTGCTCCCCACCTTTTTTGAAATCGATGGTTAAACCGATTTCGTGCAGTTTGGCGGTGGTTTCTAGTAGCATTTTGCCCTGATGCTCTGCGACCCACACATTGCCGCCTGCTTGATCGAGTAGCTTACTCGCGAGGCTCGCGACTTGCTCACCATACTGGCGATCCAATTGGTAACGAGTTTGTACGCTGCTAATCGTACGGGCACGAATATCATTCTGACGCAACTCTTCGACCATTCCGTACACGAGACCTTCACGTAGTGCACCGCCAGCAAGAGTCATAGCATCGATTTCTAGCAGTTCGAAAATCGCGATCAAAATGGATAAGCCACTTGGAAATACCAGTGCGCGTTCAAGGGTTAAACCTTCGATATCAAGCTCTTCTAAGTGATCGGCCTGCATAGCTTGTTTTTGTAGACGCTTCAGTTTGGTGTGAGTAATGACCTCATCCATACCTTGTGTCAGCATAATTTCTTGTAATGCTTGAACCGTGCCTGATGCGCCAACACAAATATCCCAGCCGAGATCAGTATACTGCTCCAGAATCGGCTTTAGGGTTTGTTTCGCGCCTTCAATCGCGGCTTCGAAATTACGCGCATTCAACTGACGGTCTTTAAAGAAGTGTTCTAACCAAGTGACACAGCCCATTTTTAAGCTAGTTAGCGCTTTAGCCTCAAAGCCTTCACCGATGATCAGCTCAGTACTCGCACCGCCGATATCGACTACTAGGCGACGGCCACTACCTCCAGAAGTATGAGCAACGCCCTTATAGATAGTGGCAGCTTCTTCTTCGCCACTAATCACTTCGATAGGCTGACCTAAAATTTGGTTTGCTTTCTCTAAAAAAACATCCGCATTGATAGCTGTGCGCAATGTTGCGGTACCGACAATACGGATGTTTTGTTTAGGAATATCCTGCAAGCGTTCTGCAAATAGACTTAAGCAGTCCCATCCTCGCTGCATAGCTTCCATACTAAGAGAGTTACGTTCATCTAAGCCCGCCGCAAGACGAACTTTGCGCTTAATTTTAGCCATGGTTTGAACGCTGCCATCGATATGACGCACAACGAGCATGTGAAAACTGTTCGACCCGAGGTCGATGGCTGCGTATAGCGGTGATGATCCTGCTTGACTCATAAACGACTTCAGTTTCCTTTTATGATTGTTTTGGCGCTGATTGACGTGGTTGACGAGGACGGCGTCCTTGCGGCTTACGGTTACCAGAGCGCGTGCCACCGGTATTGGTACGACGTTGCTGAACACGAGGCGCACGCATACGGATTGGTTCTGGCAGATCTTGGATCAGAGCCGATGCATCGTAATCCGATACTGGGATTGTATGTTCGATGTATTCTTCAATCGCAGGCAAGTTGATTGCGTACTCTTCACAAGCAAAGCTGATTGAGTGACCACTTGCACCTGCACGACCAGTACGGCCGATACGGTGAACGTAATCTTCACAATCGTCTGGTAAGTCGTAGTTGAATACGTGTGTTACCTGAGGAATATGTAGGCCACGAGCAGCAACGTCAGTTGCAACTAAAAGGTCTACTTCACCGCGAGTAAATTGTTCAAGAATCTTTTCGCGTTTTTTCTGAGGAACGTCGCCGGTCAGTAGACCAACACGATGGCCATCTGCTGCTAGATGACCCCAGACAGATTCGCACTTATGTTTGGTGTTGGCGAATATGATCGCGCGATCTGGCCAGTCTTCTTCAATAAGAGTCTGAAGTAGAGTCATCTTGTCTTCGTTAGAAGGGTAGAACAGCTCTTCTTGGATACGGTGACCGGTTTTTTGCTCAGGCTCGACGACAACATGCTCAGGGTTGTGCATATGTTCAAACGCTAATTCTTGTACGCGGTACGACAGCGTTGCTGAGAACAGCATGTTTAGACGCTCTTTTGGTTCAGGCATGCGACGGAATAAGAAACGAATGTCCTTAATAAAGCCAAGATCGAACATTCGGTCTGCTTCATCCAACACAACAGCTTGAATGTTGTTTAGGTTGAATACGCGCTGCTTGTAAAAATCAATGATACGGCCAGTGGTACCAATCAGAATGTCTACACCGTCTTGTAGCTTAGACAATTGCTTATCGTAGCTCTCGCCGCCATAAGCTAATGCCGCTTTTAGACCTGTACTCGCAATCAGAGGTTCAGCATCATTAAAGATCTGAATCGCTAATTCACGTGTCGGTGCCATAATAATGGCGCGAGGCTGGGTTGGTTGGCGACCTTCAGGTTCTGGTGTCGTCAGAAGGTGGTTGAAAGTAGCAGTAAGAAACGCGAGCGTTTTACCAGTACCCGTTTGGGCCTGGCCTGCGATGTCTTGGCCGGTGAGCAGTACCGGCAACGCCAAGGCTTGGATAGGGGTACAATATTCGAACCCTTTTTTATCCAATCCTTCAATGACTTGGGGCTTTAAATCCAAATCGGCGAACTTTTGCTCTGTGATATGCGTCTTTTTCATGACTATAGAATATCAGCTAAAGCTTGCAATACGAAAGTAAATACATTCCAATAGGGCATCTAATTACTGGTTATCATCCAACCAGTTTCTAAAAACACATTGGAGTGGAAGATGAGTGATAAGATTTTGCAGCTTACTGATGATGGTTTTGAAAACGATGTAATCAATGCTGCAGGCCCGGTTTTAGTGGATTTCTGGGCAGAATGGTGTGGTCCTTGTAAAATGATTGCGCCAATTCTGGACGAGATCGCTGATGAATACGCAGGCAAGCTCACTATCGGTAAACTAAATATTGACCATAACGCAGGCACACCGCCGAAGTTTGGTATTCGCGGCATTCCAACGCTACTGTTATTTAAAGACGGTAACGTAGCGGCAACGAAAGTTGGTGCTCTGTCTAAGACTCAACTAAAAGAGTTTTTGGACGCAAATCTATAATCACCACGTGATTACAAATAAAACCGTGCAATGTAACAATGCGCGGTTTTGTTTTTCTAACTCTGGACTAGAATAGTAATTAGTGCTAACTTATCGTGCGTTAATTGAACAAATTCTCTTCTTGGTCGATCCTGAGACCAAATCCATCTTAACTAGAAAACAGATCTTATTTTGACTAAACAAGAATCCACCACCATGAATCTTACCGAACTGAAGAACAGACCTGTGTCTGACCTTGTAAAGCTTGGCGAAAGCTTAGGGCTTGAGAACCTAGCGCGCCTGAGAAAACAAGACATCATCTTCGCAATTCTTAAAGCGCACGCGAAAGGCGGCGAAGACATCTTTGGCGATGGGGTTCTGGAAATTCTGCAAGACGGCTTTGGTTTTCTACGCAGTGCAGACAGCTCATACCTAGCAGGTCCGGACGACATCTATGTTTCACCAAGTCAGATTCGTCGCTTCAACCTACGTACAGGTGATTCGATTGCCGGGAAAATTCGTCCACCAAAAGATGGCGAACGTTACTTTGCACTATTAAAAGTAAACACGGTCAACCACGATAAGCCAGACAACGCGCGTAATAAAATCCTCTTTGAAAACCTGACTCCTCTTCATGCCAATGAACGTATGGTTATGGAACGTGGTAACGGTGCGACTGAAGATATTACCGCTCGTATTCTTGATTTGGCTTCACCAATCGGTAAAGGCCAGCGTGGCCTGATTGTTGCTCCGCCTAAAGCGGGTAAGACAATGCTTCTGCAAAATATTGCACAAAGCATCGCATACAACCATCCTGAGTGTGAGTTGATGGTACTTCTAATCGATGAACGTCCAGAAGAAGTAACCGAGATGCAACGTCTAGTTAAAGGTGAAGTGGTTGCTTCTACGTTCGATGAGCCAGCGTCTCGTCACGTACAAGTAGCAGAAATGGTAATCGAGAAAGCAAAACGTCTTGTTGAGCACAAGAAAGACGTCGTTATCTTGCTTGACTCTATCACTCGTCTAGCTCGTGCATACAACACAGTAGTGCCTTCATCAGGTAAAGTACTAACAGGTGGTGTGGATGCTAACGCACTACACCGTCCTAAGCGTTTCTTCGGTGCAGCTCGTAACGTAGAAGAAGGCGGCAGCCTAACTATCATCGCGACAGCGCTAGTAGACACGGGTTCTAAGATGGATGAAGTTATCTACGAAGAGTTCAAGGGTACAGGTAACATGGAACTGCACTTGAACCGTAAGATTGCTGAGAAGCGCGTATTCCCTGCGATTGACTTCAACCGCTCAGGTACTCGCCGTGAAGAGCTACTAACTAAGACTGACGAACTACAGAAGATGTGGATTTTGCGTAAGATTGTTCACCCAATGGGCGAGATCGACGCAATGGAATTCCTAATCGATAAATTAGCGATGACGAAGACCAACGATGAGTTCTTCGATGCAATGCGTCGTCAATAGTCTCAGATAAGCCATTCTGTAAATAGCCACCGCATATCGGTGGCTTTTTTATTGCTTTCTCCTGATAGAAACAGCAGAATGAAGAAAATGTTATCGGGAGGTTAACATGCAACACGGAATGTTGTCGTCATTACTCCTGAGCTTGTCACTTATGGTGCTACCCGCAACATCATCTGCGAAGGAAATGCAGGCATCAGAGGTAGAACAGTGGCTTCAGGACACCCAAATACAAACGAAAGTATCTGAACTGCTTGATTATGCGGTCAGAGACGAGGTCGACTCGCTTAAATTTGCCCTTGATCGACTTGCTTTTCCTCAACAAGAAGTCGCCCGCTTTCTGTTGCTCAACAAGTTTGAGCAGCAAAACATCATCCTAACGCCAAGAATGGCCATCTTTGTTGAATCTCAAATTAGCATCATACCGACTTATCAAATGCTTGAACGTGGAGATGGTTATGAATTCAGTGTCCCAGCATTTAATTTTCCTGCGATCGCGAGCCGTCAGATCAAGCGCTGGAAGCAAGACCAACGCACTTTAGAATTTGTCTTAGAAGCAGAGCGCGATGAGTTGAACCTCAAAGAGTGGCTGACTGGCACATCGTCACAAGTGCAGACTCGTGAAGCACTGCTTATTCGAGAACTGGATAGCTTGTCACCAAGTGCCTTAGAGGCATTAACCAAGCAATTGACTCACGCCAATGTGACCAGTTGGTTACCATCGTCAGCGGTAGTGGCTCGTTTGGCTCAAGTAAGCCAAGATGAAGCCATGTACGATATGCTATGGCGAATGCGAGCGGATTATAATGGTCAAACCGAGTTGGGTCGCCTTGCAAACGTCGGTGATGAGTTTTCATTACAGCAACTGATGAACTCAACCGTCAATCCAACGTTAAAGCCGTATGCCATTGAGCTACTGGCCCGGTCCAATCCACTCACTCCTGAGGTAAAACAGTTCTTAGTCGCAAAAATGGCGTTATCAGAAGAAGCAACATTGGTAGCAAGAGAGTTAGCGAAGCAAGGCCATCATTCTTGGCTTGAAGAACTGATCTCAAGCAACCGGAAAGTTCAAACCCGTCAGATTGAAAACGTATTGAAGTAACCATTCTTGGCGTTACCTAGCTCACATACCCACACAAAATAGGGGGATCTTAGCGTCTTCCTATTTGTTATACTGCGGACAGTTTAATCAGCCAATATGAAGGCCTATGAGTTTTAAGGATTTACGCGAATTTATCGATCATCTAGAACAGAAAGGTCGACTTAAACGCATCACTCACCCCGTCGATCCCGCTTACGAAATGACAGAAATCAGCGACCGTACCTTGCGTGCTGGCGGTCCTGCACTGTTGTTTGAAAATCCAATTGGCTATGACGTCCCCGTCCTGACTAACCTATTTGGTACGCCAGAACGCGTTGCGATAGGTATGGGGCGCACAGACGTTAAGGAATTACGAGAAGTAGGTAAGTTGCTGGCTTATTTAAAAGAGCCTGAGCCGCCAAAAGGCTTTAAAGATGCTTTAGAGAAGCTCCCTGTATTCAAGCAAGTGCTTAATATGCCAGCTAAGCGCCTGCGTAAAGCGCCTTGCCAAGAGGTTGTTTGGCAAGGAGATGACGTCGATTTGGATAAAATCCCAGTGATGAGCTGCTGGGCAGAAGACATTGCCCCGTTGCTGACTTGGGGTTTAACGGTAACTAAAGGTCCGTACAAGAAGCGTCAGAATCTAGGTATTTATCGTCAGCAAAAAATTGCCAAAAATAAAATTATTATGCGTTGGCTTGCTCACCGTGGTGGTGCGTTAGATCTGCGTGACTGGATGGAAACTAACCCAGGTAAACCTTTCCCAGTATCAGTCGCTTTTGGTGCTGATCCCGCAACCATTCTTGGTGCAGTGACACCAGTGCCAGATACATTATCGGAATACGCGTTTGCAGGTTTGCTGCGCGGAAGCAAAACCGAAGTGGTGAAATCGGTCAGTAATGATCTAGAAGTACCTGCGAGTGCAGAAATGGTGATGGAAGGGTACATTGATCCGAACGAGTTTGCTGATGAGGGGCCTTATGGTGATCACACTGGCTATTACAACGAAAAAGAGAAGCATCACGTTTTCACTATTACGCATATTACTATGCGCAAAGACCCCATCTATCACAGCACCTACACAGGTCGTCCGCCAGATGAGCCGGCAGTATTGGGGGTGGCGCTGAACGAAGTCTTTGTGCCAATTTTGCAAAAGCAGTTCCCAGAAATTGAAGACTTCTACCTGCCACCAGAAGGCTGTTCATACCGAATGGCAGTGGTAACGATGAAGAAGCAGTATCCAGGTCATGCGAAGCGCGTGATGATGGGGGTGTGGTCTTTCTTACGTCAGTTTATGTACACCAAGTATGTCATTGTGTGTGACGAGTCGGTTAATGCTCGAGATTGGGATAGTGTCGTTAAAGCCATGACAGAGCATATGGATCCTGTGCGTGATACTTTGATGATTGATAACACGCCGATCGACTCACTTGACTTTGCGTCACCAGTGGTTGGGTTAGGGTCCAAAATGGGCTTAGACGCGACCATTAAATGGGATGCTGAGCTAGTAACACGATCTCCAATCAGTGAACGTGATAACAAAATCATCACTGAAGCGGATCTGGAAACACTAAAACAACAACGCCCGGAAATTGTCGACATCTATCTACCATCAACGGCGAACAATCAGTTTGCCGTCGTTACGATGAAGAAAGACCAAGCGGGTCAATCTCAAGCGTTGATGGAATGCTTATGGGATTTCTTTGCTCAGTATACAAATAATAAGTTCATTATCTTGTGTGATGATGATGTGAATGTGCGAGATTGGAATGACATCATTTGGGCGGTGACAACTCGAATGGATCCGGATAGAGACACCGTTCAAGTTCTAGGAAAGACCGAAAGTTCATCTAAGTTAGGGCTGGACGCAACCAATAAGTTCGAATCTGAAGTCACGCGCGAGTGGGGGGTGCCTATCAAAAAAGATCCTAAACTTGTGGCTAAAGTCGATGAGATTTGGGACCAGTTAGGTATTCTATGAGTCATCAAGTCCACCTTCTACCAATGGACGTTACGTTCCAAGTAAAAGAAGGGGAGACCGTGTTGGAAGCTGCGCTCAACAACAATATTCGCTTCCCACACCGTTGCCAAGTTGGCGCTTGCGCCATGTGCATGTGTAAAAAGCTAACGGGCGAGGTGAGTTATCACCTCGAACCTATGCTAACCGAAAAAGAGCAACAGCAAGGTTGGATATTCCCTTGCCAAGCCTATACAGAAAGTAATTTAGTGCTTACTTTTGATGAGTAAGCGAGAGGAACACCATGACCATCCAATGTAAAGTAAAGTCTATTCAGCCGTTAGCTTGTAATACTTACCAAATCCTTCTTCACCCAGAATCACCAGTACCTTTTAAAGCTGGTCAGTACTTAATGGTTGTCATGGGTGAAAAAGACAAGCGTCCTTTTTCTATTGCAAGTAGCCCTTGTCGTCATGAAGGCGAGCTTGAGCTACACATTGGTGCGGCTGAACATAACGCTTACGCGTTAGAAGTCGTTGAAGCAATGCAAGCGGCGCTAGAAACAGATGGTCATATCGAAATTGATGCACCACATGGTGATGCGTGGATTCAAGAAGAAAGTGAGCGTCCACTATTATTGATTGCTGGTGGTACAGGCTTTAGTTACGTCCGTTCTATTTTGGACCACTGTATTGCCCAGAACAAAACGAACCCTATCTTCTTATATTGGGGAGCACGCGATAACTGTCAGTTATATGCAAAAGAAGAATTGGTCGAGCTTGCCGATAAGTTTGCTAACGTTCACTTCGTCCCTGTAGTAGAAGAGGCTCCTGAGGGTTGGCAAGGTAAAATCGGTAATGTGCTGCAAGCGATAAGTGACGATTTCGAAAGCTTAGAAAACTACGATATCTATATTGCTGGTCGCTTTGAAATGGCGGGAGCAGCACGTGAGCAGTTTACTCAGAATAAGAAAGCCAAGAGTGAGCGCATGTTCGCAGACGCTTATGCGTTCATTTAACAACAGGTTTTGAGGCATAAAAAGAGGGTTTTTTATCCTCTTTTTTGCTTTTCTGATGAAATAGTCAGCGAACGGCTGTTTTTTCCCATTTTTTTTCAAAAAAAGGTTGCGAACGGATCTGAGTTCCCTATAATGCGCATCCACCGACACGGCAGACGCGATAAGGCTTCAGCAGGGTCGGAGAGGTGAAAAGCTTCTGAGAAAATAAATTGAAAAAGTGTTTGACTCTCTCAATTATCTCGTTAGAATGCACCTCCTCTCAGAAAGAAAGTTTCTGAGCAAGCTCTTTAACAATATAGACCTATCAATCTGTGTGGGCACTCGTTGATGATAATCCAATTAGATACCTTGGTATCAAATTAGGTTTCAATGAACTGAGTGACCAATCAAG
>NZ_LIXM01000032.1 GCF_002608565.1 Vibrio sp. PID17_43 | reverse complement strand
GTCTTGCCCATTAAACGAGAAGATCGGATATATCCGAGAGCAATAAAAGCAAAGGCAAAGAAATACCCCAATAAAAAGAAAGCCAGTCAGCTTAACTGACTGGCATTAGCCAATTGGCTGCTTTTTTTGTGCCCAGAACACTGTTTTCATCATTTGCTTCACGAATTACTGTGAAAAATTGACCTTCATCAAACATAACCCCTTCCTAACACCTACACTGAAATAAAGGACTTATTCCAATAGCTTAAGCGCTGCGTAGATGCGTGCCGCGTCCAAACCTTACTCCATGAGGGGACATTATGAACACTGTATTTATCGTAAATTTCGTCGGTCAGGCGTCACCTGCAACCATCAAACAGCTCGCAGCTGTAACACACGAAAATGGTGGCAAATGGTTGATAAGTAAAGTTAATTTCATTGAAGATCAAGTCGCCGGCGTGATCAAAATTGAGCTTCCTGAAGAAAACGTCGACACCGTAAAAGACGCGTTTTCTGCTTGCCAAACCCTAGTAGTGAAGTTCGTCGACTCTGGCGCTCACTCTCACTGTGAAGAAACGATATTCCAGCTACGCTTAGATGCCAATGACCGGGCGGGTATCGTCAATGAGATCACTCATGTGCTTGATAGCCAAGGGATCTCTATCCTCGATATGGACTGTCAGCGCGTATTCATCGCTGGCGGCGGTGGTATAAGCTCAAGTTTATTCAGCGCAAAACTGGCCATCAGACTGCCAAGTGAACTTGAACTTGATGATGTGGTGAATGAGCTTGAATCACTCAGTGAAGACACCCGAGTCATCATAGAAAGTTAATTGGTGGCATTCACACATAAAAAAGAGCAGCTTTACGCTGCTCTTTGTCTATTCAAGCCAAGTAAACTGATGATTACTTCAATGTCCATTGAGAAAGTGAACGTTTGAAGTCTGTAACGAAGCTATCCGCGATTGTAACCATCAAGATCGATCAAATACTCATTTAAATTGAAATTCAGGAACTGCAGGTATGAAAAAGCCCAACATAAATGCTGGGCTTTAAATCTGGAGCGACACACGAGGTTCGAACTCGTGACCTCAACCTTGGCAAGGTTGCGCTCTACCAACTGAGCTAGTGTCGCAGATTTTGAGATGGTGCCCCGGGCCGGACTTGAACCGGCACAACGCGAACGTCGAGGGATTTTAAATCCCTTGTGTCTACCAATTCCACCACCAGGGCACACAAATATTCTTTGTGATGCCTTTACTGAAAAGTAAAACACCATCTGATACCGCTTAATGCCATATCATTTTAATTTGGAGCGACACACGAGGTTCGAACTCGTGACCTCAACCTTGGCAAGGTTGCGCTCTACCAACTGAGCTAGTGTCGCAAAATGGAGGCGCCTCCCGGAGTCGAACCGAGGTCCACGGATTTGCAATCCGCTGCATGGCCACTCTGCCAAGGCGCCTTCGTAGTGAGTAAGTTAACTTAACTCACCACCCTTTCAAGCTAAGCTCTCTGGGGTACGGAGTGCATTCTACGGATTCACACGAACGAGTCAACACTATTTTTAATTTTTTGAATCGTTTGACTATAAATTATGCGAAAGACGGTAAATTGCTTAGTTTTAATACTGTTAAAAACCAAAATACACTTGTTTATCATGAATTTTGAACTACCGAACATCCTGAACTATAGCATTCACCGCCAGTCCAACGATACACAACCCCTAGTTTGGTCATGCATAAACGTTGTAATTGCCTAAAACTAGATTTAGTTCACATTTGTTACTTAACCTCCACTCGAGATAAGTACCCCTACAATCCTCTAGCTGTTATGCGCTGATGTTTACTCTATTGTCACCCTGATAGGCTTTGCTTACCCCTAGCTCAGATAATGAGTCAAAAAATAAAAAAGCAGGTGATGAGCCTGCTTTCTATAAGTGTTTATTGAAAATTCTGATTAATGATTTTCTTCATTGAGTAGATCGTCTTTTGCCGCCGCTAAGTATTGAACCATTGACCAATAAGTCAGGAAGGTAGCGATGTACAGTGCACCAAAGCCTAGCCAAACCATCCAATCATCGTATCGCCAAATCAGAACCCAAAGTGCAAACATTTGTGAAACGGTTTTGACTTTTCCGACCCAAGAAACCGCGACACTAGCACGCTTACCGATTTCAGCCATCCATTCACGCAATGCGGAGATAATGATTTCACGCGCAATCATGGTCACAGCGGGGATCGTTACCCAAATAGAATGATAATGTTCGGTGATTAGAATCAATGCCGTCGCAACAAGCACCTTATCCGCAACTGGATCAATAAACGCACCAAAGCGAGAGGTTTGGCCTAACTTGCGCGCTAACATACCATCTAACCAATCGGTAAAGCCCGCAACCCAAAAGACCATTGCTGCCGTAAACGGGGCCCAAGAGTAAGGTAGATAGAAGACAACCACGAAAACTGGGATTAAGAGCAGTCTAAGTAGAGACAGAATGTTCGGGATATTCAAAGGCATTTTATTATTCTCTTACACATTGCGTGTTAATGTTGCGGGATTTTTCTTATTGTTTCAATGCTTGAAAAATAATTTCTGCCAAAGAATGGCTAATTCCCGGTACTTTGGCGATTTCTTCGACACTTGCACGCTTCAACTCCTGTAATCCCCCCATATATTTAAGCAAAGCTTGGCGACGTTTGGGTCCTACGCCTTCAATTTCTTCTAACGCACTGGTTCTTCGCGTTTTTCCTCGCTTGGCTCTGTGGCCTGCAATGGCGTGGTTATGGCTCTCATCTCGGATGTGTTGAATGAGGTGTAGTGCTGGTGCATCGCTTGGCAAGTTAAACTCATCACCATCTACGGTTATTAAGGTTTCAAGACCGGGCTTTCGTGTCACACCTTTGGCGATACCAATCATAATTGGGCGCTTAGGCCAATCACCCCAATGTCTAGCGATGATCTCATGTGCTCGGTTCAACTGCCCTTTACCACCATCAATGAAAATAATGTCTGGAATTTTTTCCACATCCAGTTGCTTGGAGTATCGACGCTCCAGTGCTTGTCCCATAGCCGCATAATCGTCACCGCCGGTAATGCCGGTGATATTATAACGACGGTACTCCTGTTTAACCGGGCCTTCGCTGTTGAAAACCACACAAGAGGCGATGGTACTTTCACCCATGGTGTGCGAGATATCGAAACATTCCATACGACTGATAGATTCCACACCCAGCACTTCCCGTAACGCTTTAAAGCGCTGGTTAATCGTCATCTTGTGATTAATCTTAGTCGTGATTGCTGTCAGAGCGTTAGTATTAGAGAGTTTAAGGTAACGACCACGAGAACCTGAAGGTGATGTATGGAAATGCACCTTGCGCCCTGCTACATCGCTCAGCGCCTGTTGTATTGGCGCGATATTTTCACCTAAGTCTTGATTCAAAATGATACGAGTAGGAATGGTACGCATTTCATTGTGGCTCAAATAGTATTGAGTTAGGAAACTATCGAACACTTCTTGCTGGCTGGTATTGTGTGGAATCTTAGGAAAATGGCTACGGCTACCAAGCACTTTGCCCTGGCGAATCATCAAAATATGAATACAAGCCACGCCCTTCTCTTGGGCAAAGCCTAAGACATCCATATCATCCATACTGTCTTCCGATACGTACTGCTGCTCTTGCACGCGTCGGATCGCTTGAATCTGATCTCGAAACTTAGCGGCATCCTCAAATCGAAGTTGCTGGCTTGCGTTTTCCATCTTTTTAATCAGTTGTTCGAGAACTTGCTTATCTTTTCCTTGCAGAAACAAACGAACAAAACCCACCAACTCGGCATACTCTTGATCCGAAATAATGGTGCTGACACACGGTCCGGAACAACGGCCAATTTGATACATCAAACATGGTCGAGTTCGATTTGAATACACCGTATCCTCACACTGACGGACCGGAAAAATCTTTTGCAAAAGGTGTAACGTTTCACGCACTGCGCCCGAGTCTGGATACGGTCCAAAATATTCCCCTTTACGCTTTTTTGCCCCACGATGCATAGACAATCGCGGATGTTTATGACCACTAATAAAAATATATGGATAGGATTTGTCGTCACGTAAAAGTACGTTGTATTTGGGGAGATATTGCTTAATGTAGTTGTGCTCTAAAATGAGCGCTTCCGTTTCGGTGTGGGTCACCGTGACATCAATTTTAGCAATATTACTGACGAGGGCGCGCGTTTTCTCACTGTCCACTTTTTTGCGGAAGTAGCTCGAGAGGCGCTTTTGAAGATCTTTGGCTTTGCCAACATAAATAACCACCGCCTCGGCGTTATACATTCGATAAACGCCGGGCTGATGAGTTACTGTTTTGAGAAAGGAAGCCGAATCGAAAGAAAGATTCACACTAAAGAGTCTCGGCGTCCAACATTCCGTGGCGAATCGCTAAGTGTGTTAACTCAACATCGCCATTAATGTCCAACTTACTAAACAGGCGGTAGCGGTAGCTGTTAACTGTTTTTGGACTTAAATTCAGTTGTTCAGAAATATCCGTTACTTTCTGGCCTTTGGTGATCATCATCATGATCTGCAGTTCACGTTCAGAAAGGTCTTTAAATGGGTTTTCTGAGGCTGGTGAGAATTGACTCAGCGCCATCTGCTGCGCAATCTCTGGGGAGATGTAACGCTGCCCACTATTAACCACACGAATTGCATTCACCATTTCGTCAGGACCTGCACCTTTGGTAAGATAACCAGAAGCCCCTGCCTGCATCACTTTCGTTGGAAACGGATTTTCCGTATGAACAGTTAAAACGATGATTTTTACATCAGGATTCACGCGAAGAACTTTCTTTGTGGCTTCTAAACCGCCAATGCCTGGCATGTTCATATCCATCAAAACGACATCGGCATGATTGCTTCGACACCATTTTACTGCTTCTTCACCGCTGTCAGCTTCTCCTGCTACGTTCATTCCACGGACGTCTTCAATAATACGTCGTATCCCTGTGCGAACCAGCTCGTGATCATCTACAAGGAAAACATTAATCAAACTTGTATCTCCACACTTGTATTGGCTCTGCACCCACATAACAATGGTTAAATGTGGATATCAGTATGAGTATCTATATACTAACGTATTAGACAAAAAATTGCTTTCTCTGAATATGTGCTGAAACGCAAACTTTAGCAAGAACTTATTCATAGACCACTCAATTACCTGAAGGAGCGGTATGCAGAACCAACTTTAATTATCGCCTTAATTAACAACATAAACGGCTATAAATCAAGAAACTAAGCTTCAGATTGCCCAGCAAAACACAATCCTCGGTTTAAATGGCTACTTCATGAGCACAATAAAAACAACAAAATCCTAATGGTACTAAAGTTTAGCTTAAGCCGAGGTACACGCGCATTACCGATGCCCTTTACTGTACATAGTGGTAAAATAGACGCCCGCTGCGATTTATAAGGTTTCTCTCTTTGAACATCCAACAAGGGTTCCTCCTCACTCGACAAGCTCGAGACATCAAAGGCCAAACTCAGATTGAACTGTGGCTTTCAACGGAGAGTGGGCCGACTCAACTACTGATTCAAGGAGAAAAACCGGTTTTCTTTGTCGCACAAGAACACATCGAGCACACCAAAAGACTCGCACTGGCAAACTCAATCATGGCTGAAGTTCGCCCGCTAGCGCTCAAAAACTTTGAACTCACACCGCTTGCCGCTTGTTATACCCCGACCAGTAAAGACGCCTTTGCGCTGCAAGACTTACTTAACCAAAATGATATTGTGCATTTTGAAGGTGATGTGCGCTTAGCAGACCGATACTTGATGGAGCGCTTCATCAAAGGAAGTATCGAATTTACAGGTAACCAACGATCGCTCAATGGCTTTCAACGCATTCAAAATGCCAAATGCCGCAGTGGCGAGTACGAACCGAACCTGCATGTGGTCTCTCTCGATCTAGAATGCTCAGAAAAAGGCATTCTGTACTCGATTGGTTTAGACAGTCCAATTGACTCGCGCGTGATCATGATTGGCGAACCGGAACCCTCTGACACACCAATTCAGTGGGTAAAAGATGAAAAAGCGTTACTCGAAACATTAATTTCTTGGTTCAAACAGTTCGACCCAGATGTGATTGTAGGTTGGAACGTGATCGACTTTGACTTTCGCTTACTGCATAGGCGCGCCGAATGGCACAGTATGAAATTGGTATTAGGCCGAGCCGATCAAGCAAGCTTTTTCCGTAGCTCAGCGCAAAACCAACAAGGTTTCATTTCTATTCCCGGGCGTGTCGTTCTCGACGGCATCGATACTTTAAAGACAGCAACCTATCACTTTCGGTCTTGGTCATTAGAGTCGGTTTCTCAAGAGCTATTAGGAGAAGGAAAAGAAATCCACAACGTCCATGACCGCATGGACGAAATCAATCGCATGTACCGCTGCGATAAGCCTTCTCTTGCCAAGTACAACCTACAAGATTGTGTATTGGTTAACAAAATCTTCGCCCACACTCACCTACTTGACTTTGCGATTGAACGCTCACGACTGACGGGGGTGGAAATGGATCGCGTCGGGGGCTCTGTGGCAGCATTTACCAACCTGTATCTACCACAGATCCATCGTGCAGGTTACGTCGCACCAAACTTGCATCCAGAAAACTGGATTGCCAGCCCTGGTGGTTACGTGATGGACTCCATCCCAAATCTGTACGACTCAGTATTAGTGTTGGACTTTAAGAGCCTATACCCTTCGATTATCCGCTCTTTTTTAATCGACCCTCTGGGGTTAATTGAAGGCTTACAACAAGAAATTGGCAAGCTCGATAATCAATCTGTTCCCGGCTTTCGAGGCGGTCAGTTTCATCGAACTAAACACTTCTTGCCCAAGATGATCGAAAATCTCTGGGCGGCACGTGATGTAGCAAAAAAGAACAATGAAAAAGCCTTCTCACAAGCCATAAAAATCATCATGAACTCGTTCTATGGCGTGTTAGGGTCTTCTGGTTGTCGCTTTTTTGATACTCGATTGGCTTCCAGTATCACCATGCGCGGACATGAGATCATGAAGCAAACCAAAGTGCTAATTGAAGCACAAGGTTACCAAGTTATCTATGGTGATACAGACTCGACTTTTGTCTCTCTTAATGGCACCTACAGCCAGGCCGAAGCCGACAAAATCGGCAATGAGCTGGTCGAGCACATCAACCATTGGTGGAACGAATACCTGCGCCGCGAATACAATCTCAACTCGATTCTCGAAATCGAATACGAAACCCATTATCGAAAATTCTTGATGCCTACTATTCGAGGGGCCGAAACCGGTTCGAAAAAACGCTATGCTGGATTAATTGGTGAAGGTGAACAAGAGCGTATCGTCTTTAAGGGTCTTGAAAGTGCACGTACCGACTGGACACCACTAGCACAGAATTTCCAAAACACCTTATATAAAATGATCTTCCATGGCGAAGATCCCAGTGACTATGTACGTACAATGGTCGAGAAAACCAGTAATGGCGAATTCAACGCGCAGTTGGTGTATCAAAAACGGCTTCGTCGCAAACTGCATGAGTACCAAAAGAATATCCCCCCTCAAGTCCGAGCCGCACGCTTGGCAGATGAGATCAATGCCAAGCTAGGTCGACCTTTGCAGTATCAAAACCGGGGGAGAGTCGAATATGTCATTACGGTCAATGGACCAGAGCCGTATGAATACTGCCGAAGCCCACTCGATTACCAACACTACATAGATAAACAGTTGAAACCTGTGGCGGATGCGATTTTGCCGTTCATTGGTACTGATTTTGAACAGTTATCAGCGCCTCAGATGGGATTGTTCTAGTTTACCTTCTTGCTGATAAAAGTAGAGAAGCGGCTCAAATAACTTGTCGGCTAACCAATGCGAAATTCCGTTTTCTGATACTGCTGCACTAACCAGTTACCGAAGCTATCTAGCAAACCAATCACCGAGCGCTTTGGGATTGCGCGTCCGGAAAGCAAAATGCCGAGACGATCTATCTCGAGTTGTTTTTCTGGGTGGTATTTCAAAAACACTTCACCGCACTCCATTGGGTCATCAAACCAACGTTTGTCACGGTACATCACCAGAGAATAAGAAGCTCTGAGCAGCTTCTTCGCAATCACGATTTGGGTACTGACTAGCTCTTCTATGCTTGGTGCTTGAACGATCTTGATTCGGTATACCGATAACCAATCTTCTACATCCATATTCCAGTGCTTAGCGATCTCCCAACTAGGGACATAGTCACCAAAGCAGTCCGCCAAGTCATCACCGTACACACACACGCAACAATGTTTCAGCATAAAGCCCCAAGTAAAGATACTGTCAAGGTTAGCAACTTCATTCACCAAAGCAGTACGAATCGACACCCCTTTCACTTGAGGGTGTCCCTGTTGTGCACGCCATTTGATGGTATTTAATAACGTGGCGCGATTGCTTTCAAATGTCGACTTCGTGACCAGCACCATATCAAGGTTCGACTTTCCTACGATGGCGCTTTTTCGCGCCACACTGCCATAGATGTAAACGCTATGAAGGTTAGCCCCTAAGCCACCTTTAAGGCACATCAGGACATCTCGGATCAACGGTTCAAATTCAGGTTGAAAAGGTTGTGTTGGGTCGATTACAAGGAGAGACATTGATAGAAACGCAGCTCTAAATTTAAGCGGACAATGGTCAATATAATCCATCAGCCATGGTTTCGATTCAAGCCTATTAAGGTGTTTTATCATGACAAAACAACAACGATGAATTTTGATGCCAGAAAAGCAACTTGGCGCTATAATCACAAAGTTTTGCTTAATAAGTGTAAATAGGAAAATACAATGCCAAAGGCAAGTGAAATCAAAAAAGGCTTCGCAATCGAGTCTAATGGTAAAACTCTTCTAGTTAAAGACATCGAAGTAACGACTCCTGGTGGTCGTGGCGGCGCTAAAATCTACAAAATGCGTTGTACAGATCTAAACACTGGTGCTCGCGTAGAAGAGCGTTACAAGTCTGATGATGTGGTTGAAACGGTAGAAATGAACAAACGTGCAGTTGTGTACTCATACGCAGACGGCGATGAGCACATCTTCATGGATAACGAAGACTACTCACAATACACATTCAAGCACAACGAAATTGAAGATGAGCTTCTGTTCATCAATGAAGATACTCAAGGTATTCACCTTATCTTAATCAACGGCTCTGCTGTTGGTATCGAACTGCCATCTTCTGTTGAGCTAGTGATTGAAGAAACTGACCCGTCAATCAAAGGTGCCTCTGCATCTGCGCGTAGTAAACCAGCTCGTTTTGCATCTGGCCTTGTTATCCAAGTTCCAGAATACATCGCGACAGGTGACCGTGTGATTATCAACACGGCTGAACGTAAATACATGAGCCGAGCATAAGCATGTCAGAATTGATTTCTTACGACGACGTTATCGACGCTGCGTACGACATCTTCCTTGAGATGGCTCCAGACAATCTTGAGCCTGCTGATGTCATTCTGTTTACTGCTCAATTTGATGATCGCGGTGCCGCAGAACTTGTTGAAACTGGTGATGACTGGGTTGAACATGTTGGCTTCGAAGTCGACAAAGAAGTGTATGCAGAAGTTCGAATCGGCCTAGTAAACGAGGAAAATGACGTACTTGATGACGTTTTTGCTCGTATGCTAATCAGTCGAGACCCAGAACATAAGTTCTGCCATATGCTTTGGAAACGTGACTAACGTTTTCCTCATCATAATTAAAAATACCAGCCTCGCGCTGGTGTTTTTTTTATGTCTGTAAGTTACGCGTGATGGAAAACACGATAACCCGAGAGCTCTGAACGACAGCTAAGAAAAAGGCTTGCCAATGGGGCAAGCCTTTCTGATTTTTTGCTATCGATTAACGATGTTTATTACGTGCGCCTTGGTCACCTGCGTTCTTCTTCGGCTTACGACGAGAAGGGTTGTTGCTGCGACCTTTAGGTGTATTAACGCGCTCTTCGTGACGCTTAACCGCACGACGAATTTTCTGGCTACGCGCACGTTCGCGTTTACGTGATGTGTTGTCTTTGTCAAGATCAATCATCGTTTCTTTCTCTGGACGGAGTTCTACCAATTCACGTAGGTAGTTAACTTCTTTAAGATCAAGTTCCATCCAACCACCGCGAGGCAGTTTCTTATCCAGATAAATATCACCGTAACGTACACGCTTAAGGCGGCTTACTGTCGTATCTTGCGATTCCCATAGACGACGAACTTCACGGTTACGACCTTCATTGATAGCGACATAAAACGTGTGGTTCATACCTTCACCACCCGCATATACAACATCTTCGAATCGAGCCATACCATCTTCTAGTTCAACGCCTCGAACAAGATTCTTTACTTTCTGTTCTGTCACTTCGCCGAAAACACGAACAAGGTATTCACGCTCAACCTGACGGCTTGGGTGCATTAGGCGGTTTGCCAACTCACCATCTGTCGTGAACAGCAGCAGGCCTGATGTGTTTGCATCAAGACGACCTACAGAGATCCAACGAGAGCCACGAATTTTTGGCAGACGATCGAAAACTGTGCGACGACCTTCAGGGTCGTGACGAGTACATAGTTCACCTTCTGGCTTGTAGTATGCCAATACGCGACAGATCACTTCTTCTTGCGCCTTCGCAGACACAACGTGACCATCGATACGAACTACGCTGTTCTCATCCTCTAGTCTTTCACCAAGTTTAGCTACCATGCCGTTCACGCTAACGCGGCCAGATTTGATCAACGATTCAATCTCACGACGAGAACCGTGGCCTGCACGTGCTAATACTTTTTGTAACTTTTCGCTCATTTATCTACCTATGTGTCGTCTTCACAGACGTCGAGACCAAAATTGGCCTTCACTATGCAATATACCCACGTTAGTGGGATTTTTTCGGTCGGTCATTATACGAGATTCTCCAATTTAAAGTAAACAAAATCGTCTCAAATCTCGCCCTCCTTTCCTCGTATAAAGCATCATAATACGTTAATCGTTTTCTTTATAATGCTCGCCAATCACTCATAACATTAATAGTTGCGTAGCAAAGCTCATTTAGTGCGGAGCATGCATCTTAAGCTAACCAATCGCCCTAAAAGCAAAAAACAAAAAGGAGGCTCCGTGGCCTCCTTTGCTATTGATGGGCATTTCGACTTTATTCAAACGCCGCTGGATCACCAGAGCCAACACGAACTACCACTGGTTCATCATCACTGAAATCGATAACGGTAGTCGGCTGCTCGCCAAGGTAGCCACCATTGAGAATAACGTCTACGGCATGCTCAAGTTTATCGCGGATCTCTTCTGGATCCGACTCTGTCACATCGCTACCAGGAAGGATTAGCGATGTCGACATCATTGGCTCACCTAAGGCTTCAAGCAGGTCCAATGCAATTCGGTTATCTGGAACACGAATACCGATCGTCTTACGTTTTGCATTCATCAAACGACGCGGTACTTCTTTTGTACCTTTGAAGATAAAGGTGTAAGGCCCTGGCGTATTATTTTTTAGTAGTCGGAATGCAGAGTTGTCGACACGTGCATACAGAGAAATTTCCGACAAATCACGGCACAGTAAAGTAAAATTGTGCTTGTCATCTAATCGACGGATTTGACAGATACGTTCTAACGCCTGTTTGTTCTCCAATTGACAGCCTAACGCGTAACCCGAATCCGTTGGGTAAACGACCACACCGCCGCTACGAATGATTGCTACTGCTTGATTGATCAAGCGAGCCTGTGGGTTTTCTGGATGAACGTAAAAAAACTGGCTCATTGTAATTCCTCATTATCGAGCCTCTCGGCTCTATATTATGGAGTCTCGACTTCGTCGTCTTGGTTGACATCGAACGAAGGGTCAATTCCCCAATCTTTCCAAACTGGTTCTACGCCCGCGGGTAACCAGAGGTTTCTTCCCAATTCCATCCACGGTGACGGATAGTGAAAGTCGCTGCCTTGAGAAGCTAATAGTTTGTATTGTATAGCATAATCAGCCAAGTTGCGCCTTTCTTGTTGCGCTTGTTGAGGTTGCGCCACTTCCATCGCATCGCCGCCCGCTTCAACAAACGCCGTTAACACTCGTTTCACCCATTTAGCCGTTAGCTGATAACGCCCAGGATGAGCGAGCACGGCTTGTCCCCCAGCAGCATGAATCGCATCAACGGCGTCTTTCATCGAACACCAATTTGGTGGAACATACCCCGGGTTATTACGCGTTAGAAATTTTTTAAACACCATTTGCATATTTTTGGCGTAACCATTCTCAACCAGCCACTTAGCAAAGTGCGCACGTGTGATTGGCGCATCTCCTGCAATTTGCTGAACTTCTTCTAGCACCCCTTCACGCGTAGCTTTTTGTAAACGATCTGCGATCAATTGTGAACGGCTAACGCGATGCTGTTTCTGCTGCTGGATAAGAGCATTCAAAGCCGCGTTTTCAGGATCAATATTCAAACCAACGATATGGATATCTTTGTTCTGCCAAACGGTCGAAATCTCGATACCATTAATAATGGTGATCGGGAGATGGTTATCTTCAACGTATTGCTTGGCCGGAGCTAAGCCATCAACCGTATCATGATCCGTGATCGCCAAAACCTCGATATCAAAACTCAGGGCCCTATCCACCAGATCTTGCGGTTCAAATCGACCATCGGATGCAGTAGTGTGGCTATGTAAATCAATTCTCATCTTTTTTTGTCGTTTTAATCCTGTTTTGGGGTTGACTTTCCAACCTTGCACTAGTTAACTAGTACGCAAATACTAAGTACCTAATGTAAGGCTCACTATGTTACAAGAATTTAACCACAAGCAGAAAGCGAAAGTTTTGGAACATCCTAATCAGATGAATCCGACTGATCTTGCTTGGTGGCGCACTTGGACAAGTTCTTGGTGGGCCAACGTGTACTTCTAGTGTAGAAAAACGCATGTCACAAAGCCCGCTACTTCAGCGGGCTTTTTTATTTTGTCGTCTATCTCACATTCGTCACTTTATCCTTTCAATCCGCACAAGATTTGATTGGGTGTCAGTCAGCTTTATGTGAGTATGTGTAAAAGGATGATGTAAACAGTTATAAGGAGGTCTTGTGAATAAGACCATTGAAATTCAAAAGCTTGGACAGCTTAATGTACTATCGGCTTCCGTCCCTTATACTCAAGATCCGACTCGCTTGTTCCACACCTTATGCGAGAACAAAACGGACAGCTTATTGCTGGAATCAGCTGAAATTGACTCAAAGCAGGATCTTAAATCGCTTTTGATTGTCGACTCAGCAGTGCGCATCGTTTGCTACGGTCACACAGTGAACATGCAAGCCCTGACAGGTAACGGCAAAAACCTACTTACGCATCTAAGCCACAACGTGCGTGGTGACGTGACCAGTGAATTCGATGGCAAGATACTAACCCTCAAATTCACTCAACCGTGTGACACGCTTGATGAAGACTCTCGCCTTCGTGAAGCGTCGTCATTCGATGCACTTCGTTTGGTGCAACACAGCTTCGATATCTCTGAACAAGACAAAAACGCGATTTTCCTTGGCGGTTTGTTTGCCTACGACTTAGTCGCCAACTTCGAACCACTTGGTCATGCAGAAGCAACAAACCAATGCCCAGATTACGTTTTCTACGTTGCTGAAACTCTGTTAGTCGTTGACCATCAAACGGAATCTTGTCATTTACAAGCAACCTTGTTTGTGGACAATTCTCAAAAATCAGCACTCGAAGCGAGGATTGAAGAAATCAGTACGCTATGCATTGCTCCGAAACTGCTACCAAGTGCGACGCAACTTGAGAATGTTCAAGCTCAGCCTAATATTGCGGATCTAGACTTCTGTCAAATCGTACGTGACCTAAAAGAGTACGTGGTGAAAGGTGATGTTTTCCAAGTCGTACCTTCGCGTCGATTCACTCTGCCTTGCCCTTCTCCACTAGCAGCATACAAAGAGCTTAAGCAAAGCAACCCAAGCCCTTACATGTTCTACATGCAAGATGAGTTATTCACTTTGTTTGGAGCATCACCAGAAAGTGCACTTAAGTACGAAACCTACACCAACCAAGTTGAAATCTATCCAATTGCTGGCACTCGTCGGCGTGGAAAACGGGCGAATGGTGAAATCGATTTCGACCTAGATAGCCGCATCGAACTTGAACTGCGTACTGACATGAAAGAAAACGCAGAACACATGATGCTGGTTGATCTCGCGCGCAACGACGTTGCACGCATTGCACAAGCAGGCACTCGCCACGTGGCAGACCTACTTAAAGTGGACCGCTACAGCCATGTGATGCACTTAGTCTCACGCGTGGTAGGCCAACTACGTGAAGACCTAGACGCACTGCACGCGTACCAAGCATGTATGAACATGGGAACCCTAACAGGTGCACCGAAAATTCGCGCAATGCAATTGATTCGTGATGTAGAAGGTGCTCGTCGCGGCAGTTATGGCGGTGCGGTGGGTTACCTAACCGGTGAAGGCACCTTAGATACTTGTATCGTGATCCGCTCCGCGTACGTGGAAAACGGCATTGCTCAAGTTCAAGCGGGTGCAGGTGTGGTGTTCGATTCTGATCCACAGGCAGAAGCGGATGAAACACGTGGCAAAGCACAAGCGGTCATCTCTGCTATTCAATCGGCTCATCAGCCATCAGCATATAAGGAGTAGCGGACATGGCTGACATCGTATTTATCGATAACTTTGACTCGTTCACCTACAACCTTGTAGATCAGTTCCGCTCGCTAGGTCACTCAGTCAAAATTTACCGAAACATCATCCCCGCAGAAACCATCGAACAAGCAGTGAGCGAGCTTGAAAACCCTGTGGTTCTGTTATCGCCTGGTCCTGGTGCACCGTCAGAAGCCGGTTCAATGCCAGAGCTTATCCAGCGCATAAAGGGCAAAGTTCCGATGATCGGAATTTGTCTTGGTCACCAAGCGATTGTTGAAGCGTACGGCGGCATCGTTGCTGGCGCAGGCGAAATCATTCACGGTAAGGTCTCTATGATGGCGCACCAAAACCATGCGATTTACCAAAACCTACCATCACCACTGGCGATTGCACGTTACCACTCGCTGGTTGCAACTCAGGTTCCTGAGAGCCTAACCATCACAGCAGAAGTGGATAATTTGGTAATGTCTGTCGTTCAAGAGGAAGATAAAGTTTGCGGATTCCAGTTCCACCCGGAATCGATTATGACGATCTACGGAGCAACACTGTTGGCCAATGCCATTGAATGGGCACTCAACGATAAAATTCCAACTCAGCCCCACACTGATTAAAAAGCGCTTGGCGCATAAGAAATTTAGGAGAGAAATTTATGGAAGCAATTATCAACCCTATTATGACCAAATTATACCAACAAGCGTCACTGACTCAGGAAGAAAGCCAACAGTTGTTTAACATCATCATTCGTGGCGAGCTAGACCCAATCTTAATGGCATCAGCACTGACTGCGCTAAAGATCAAAGGCGAAACACCGGATGAAATCGCAGGAGCAGCAAAAGCACTTTTAGCGAACGCCAGCGCATTCCCTCGCCCAGATTACGATTTCGCTGACATCGTGGGTACGGGCGGTGACGGTCACAACACCATCAACATTTCAACAACCGCTGCCTTCGTCGCAGCAGCTTGTGGTCTAAAAGTTGCCAAACACGGCAACCGCAGCGTCTCCAGCAAATCAGGCTCTTCTGACCTTCTCGACTCGTTTGGTATCAATCTCATGATGACCGCCGAAGATACACGCAAAGCGGTCGATGATATCGGTGTGGCTTTCCTATTCGCCCCTCAATACCACGGTGGTGTACGTCACGCGATGCCAGTGCGTCAAACCATGAAAACCCGCACCATCTTTAACATTCTTGGTCCACTGATAAACCCCGCTCGTCCAAACATCGAATTGATGGGCGTTTACCGTGAAGAACTGGTTCGCCCTATTGCTGAAACCATGCTACAAATGGGCATGAAACGCGCAGCGGTTGTCCATGGCAGCGGCTTAGATGAAGTGGCGATTCACGGCTCAACCACTGTCGCTGAAATCAAAGACGATGAGATTATCGAATATACGCTAACACCAGAAGATTTTGGCCTAGACGCTCATCCATTAGAAGCGATTAAAGGTGGCGATCCAGAAGAAAACAAAGCGATCATTACCAACATTCTGACCGGCAAAGGCACGGACGCTCAACTAGGTGCGGTAGCCGTCAATGTGGCTCTACTAATGCGTCTATTCGGTCACGAAGATTTGAAAGCCAACACGCAACAAGCCATTGAAGCTATGAATTCAGGTAAGGCTTACCAATTGGTACAGCAACTTGCCGCTCACGCTTAAGGAATTGATGAAGATGACTGACTTTAACACGGAGCAACCTGGTAACTTGTCGGAACACGTTTCTAAGAAAGAAGCAGAAATGGCAGAAGTTCTCGCTAAGATCGTTCGTGATAAATACCGATGGGTAGCGGAACGCAAAGCATCGCAGCATCTCAGCACTTTTCAATCAGATTTGATGCCTTCTGACCGCAGTTTTTATGATGCTTTGAGCGGCAACAAAACCGTTTTCATCACCGAATGCAAAAAAGCCTCACCGTCAAAAGGCTTGATCCGTGACGACTTCGATTTGGATTACATCGCATCGGTTTATAACCACCACGCTGATGCGATTTCAGTCCTTACTGACGAAAAATACTTCCAAGGTAACTTCGACTTTCTTCCGCGTGTTCGCAATCAAGTAAAACAGCCTGTTCTGTGTAAAGACTTTATGGTGGACACGTATCAAGTTTATCTCGCCCGTCATTACGGTGCCGATGCGGTACTACTGATGCTGTCTGTTCTAAATGACGCAGAATACAAAGCGCTAGAAGAAGCCGCGCACAGCCTAAATATGGGGATTCTAACCGAAGTCAGTAACGAAGAAGAACTCCACCGCGCGGTTGAGCTAGGCGCTCGCGTTATTGGCATTAATAACCGGAACCTACGTGACTTAAGCACCGATTTAAACCGCACGAAAGCGCTCGCACCAACCATTCGCAAACTTGCGCCAAATGCGACGATAATTTCAGAGTCTGGTATTTACACACACCAACAAGTTCGTGATTTAGCACAATACGCGGATGGCTTCTTGATTGGTAGCTCACTAATGGCGGAAGACAACTTGGAGCTTGCGGTGCGTAAAATCACACTAGGTGAAAACAAGGTGTGTGGTCTTACTCATCCAGATGACTCAGCCAAAGTTTATCAAGCTGGCGCGGTCTTTGGTGGTCTGATTTTTGTTGAGAAATCGAAACGTGCCGTTGACCTAGAAAAAGCTCGCCTCACTATGAGTGGTGCTCCACTTCATTATGTGGGTGTATTCCAAAATCACGATATCGATTTTGTTGCATCTATCGTGACGTCATTAGGTTTAAAGGCGGTTCAGTTACATGGCGAAGAAGACCAAAACTATGTAAACCAGTTGAGAGCTGAGTTGCCTTCTAGCACAGAGGTTTGGAAAGCCTACGGTGTGGCTGACGCCCAACCCATACTACTTGGTGAAAACATTGATCGTCACCTATTAGATGCACAAATTGGTAATCAAACAGGTGGAACGGGGCAAGTGTTCGATTGGTCATTGATTGGCGACCCAGGTCAGATCATGTTGGCTGGCGGCCTATCTCCTGAAAATGCACAACAAGCAGCAAAATTGGGTTGCTTGGGATTAGATTTAAACTCTGGTGTCGAAAGCACACCGGGCAGAAAAGATTCACAAAAGTTGCTGGCTGCGTTTAATGCCATTCGCGACTATTAAAGCTATTTGTAGCTAAATAATGAAAGCAATAAAGCGATTCGCAGCAAAAAAATACGAGAAGGAAGATCACGATGGCAAAACTGAATGCCTACTTTGGCGAATACGGCGGCCAGTACGTTCCGCAAATTCTAGTGCCAGCACTGGATCAACTAGAGCAAGCGTTTATCGACGCGCAAGAAGACCCTGAGTTTCGCAGTGAATTCATGATGCTTCTTCAAGAATACGCAGGCCGCCCAACGGCACTAACTCTTACGCGTAACCTAACCAAAGGTACGAAAACCAAACTGTACCTAAAGCGTGAAGACCTGCTTCACGGTGGCGCGCACAAGACTAACCAAGTGTTAGGTCAAGCGCTGCTTGCAAAACGCATGGGTAAAAACGAAATCATCGCAGAAACTGGCGCAGGTCAGCACGGCGTAGCAACCGCTCTCGCGTGCGCACTGCTTGGGCTTAAGTGCCGTGTTTACATGGGGGCAAAAGACGTTGAGCGTCAAAGCCCGAACGTGTTCCGTATGAAACTCATGGGCGCAGAGGTCATCCCTGTCCATTCGGGTTCTGCAACGCTAAAAGACGCGTGTAACGAAGCGCTACGCGACTGGTCTGCAACGTATGAAGACGCGCACTACCTTCTTGGCACAGCCGCAGGCCCTCATCCATTCCCGACTATCGTTCGTGATTTCCAACGCATGATCGGCGAAGAGACCAAAAACCAAATTTTGGCTCGCGAAGGTCGCCTTCCAGATGCGGTGATCGCCTGTGTGGGTGGTGGCTCAAACGCTATCGGTATGTTTGCTGATTTCATTGAAGAAGAAAGCGTTCGCCTTATTGGTGTTGAACCAGCAGGTAAAGGCATTGATACAGATCAACACGGCGCACCGCTTAAACACGGCAAAACGGGCATCTTCTTTGGTATGAAAGCACCACTGATGCAAGATCCAAATGGTCAGGTGGAAGAGTCTTACTCTGTGTCTGCTGGCCTAGATTTCCCTTCGGTTGGCCCACAGCACGCGCATCTAAACGCGATTGGTCGTGCGGAGTACGACAACGTCACCGATGATGAAGCGTTAGAAGCCTTTCAAGAGCTTGCTCGCAGCGAAGGTATCATCCCGGCACTTGAGTCAGCTCACGCCTTAGCGCATGCACTGCGTATGGCTCGTCAAAACCCAGAAAAAGAGCAGCTTTTGGTCGTTAACCTATCAGGTCGTGGTGATAAAGACATCTTCACCGTACACGATATCCTAGAAGAAAAAGGAGTGTTCTAATGAGCCGTTATGAGAAGATGTTTGCGCGTCTAAACGAAAAAAACCAAGGCGCATTTGTACCGTTCGTGACGGTTTGCGATCCGAACGCCGAACAATCTTACCAAATCATGGAAACTTTGGTTGAGTCAGGGGCTGATGCCCTTGAGCTTGGTATTCCATTTTCTGATCCACTTGCCGATGGTCCAACCATTCAAGGTGCGAACATTCGTGCGTTAGAGTCAGGAGCGACACCCGATATCTGTTTTGAGAAAATTAGTCAGATCCGTGCGAAGTATCCAGAGCTACCTATCGGTCTTCTGATGTACGCAAACCTTGTCTACTCACGCGGTATCGAAAACTTTTATGAGCGCTGCGCTAAAGCGGGCATTGATTCTGTTTTGATTGCAGACGTACCAACCAACGAAAGTGCAGAATTTGTCTCTGCAGCTGAGAAGTTTGGCATTCACCCAATCTTCATCGCACCGCCAACGGCAAGTGATGACACCCTAAAACAAGTTTCTGAACTAGGCGGTGGTTACACCTACCTACTGTCACGCGCTGGGGTAACAGGAGCTGAGACCAAAGCAAATATGCCTGTTAGCCATATGCTAGATAGGCTCAATCAATTTGACGCGCCACCGTCGCTACTTGGCTTTGGTATTTCTGAGCCATCTCAGGTGAAAGCGGCATTGGAATCTGGTGCGGCAGGAGTGATATCTGGCTCAGCGGTGGTTAAGATCATCGAAACGTACCTCAATCAACCGCAACTGATGCTTGATAAATTAGGTGAGTTCATATCATCAATGAAAACTGCTACGCAACAATAATCCCCAATCTACGTTGCCGCTCTCTCTGATTGAGCGGCACATTGCTCTTCCTTCCATTCAAACCGGATACCAGGCTCGCTCATGTTTCGATCCGCTATTGCCTTTACCTTAAAACGTCACTTTATCGGCATCAAAATAGTAGCGTGCCGTGGCGATGTTCATGCCGCCAGTGACAGGTAAACACACCCCAGTAATAAAGCTCGCAAGATCACTCGCTAAAAAACTAACCGCATGAGCAATATCTTTAGGCTCTCCCATTCGTTTTATAGGCTGGGTCGATAAAAAGTTGTCGATAAACTCTTGATTCAAGTTTTTCTTCACCGCATCCGTTGCGATCATACCCGGTAAAACGGCGTTGCAGCGTATCCCATAACTGGCGTATTGGATCGCTATTTGTCGTGTCATATGATTAATGGCATTTTTGGCAGTTCCATAGGAAATACTCGACATCTCTGCACTCAAAGAGGAAAGCGATGAAATGTTAACGATACTACCACCGCCATTTTTTACCATGGCAGGAATAACGGCTTTGGCTGGAATAAATACACTGTTGATATTGACCAACATGCTCTTCTCCCAATCCTCAACATCCGTATGCGCAAGATCTCGATCGAGTTTTAGGTCAACACCACCAAAGTTGTTCACCAACACATCTACCCTGCCATGCTCTTGCAAAATAGAGTCAATCAGAGGCACATACGACTCATTATCAAAGGCGTTAAAGAACATCTCTTTCGCCTTAGCATTCCCGCTGTTGGTATTGCATTCATCAGCAGTCACTTTTGCTTGTTCCACATCCCAATCAGCAACATAGACTATCGCCCCCTGAGAGGCCAAAAGTAAACTGCACGCTTTGCCAATACCATGTGCGCCAGCCAAAACTAAGGCGACTTTGTTTTCAAACAGAGGCATATCGACTCCTATTGGATGATAGTTCTATTGTCAGAAGCGTCATTGATTGATCAATGCGTTCCTACCAAGTCACAAACTATTGCTAGTATAACGCATACCTAAAAATTCGAGTTTCCATAAAAAAAACCATTGTTTTAGCATCGATCAAAAAAACATTCTCGCAACATTTCCGAGTCAGGTTCAGCTCCAGAATCACAGACTCCGCCAATCAAATAACGATCAAAAGCCATAGCAAACGTTTGCCTTTGATTAAAAAAACAACCATTAATCAAGAAAGTTCCGATGAATCGCTAAGTTTGTACTGAACTTGTATTGCCATTTGTGAATGATAAGTGTAAAAGAACAAGCGAGATAATCATCCGTCATACGAATATAAATTAGTGGTTAATCTTAGGATTTTAAATGTTACTAGCACAGAGGTTATGGAAGTGTTAAAAGAAAAGAGTTTACTAAACAACATCGGCATGCAAGTCGTCATTGCGATGATCGTTGGTACTGCCGTTGGTGCCTTCATGGGGCAAAGTGCGACTGTGTTTGCGCCACTAGGTACCATTTTTATAAATCTAATCAAAATGTTAGTAATCCCATTGGTTGCTGTCGCTTTGATTTCAGGTGCTGCTGGTTTGGGCAATAGCCAGTCTGCAGGCAAAGTTGGCTTGGTCACCCTAGGTTTCTTTGGTCTGACATCCGCCCTAGCAGTGGCGCTTGCGCTATTCATGGGTGAAGTATTCAAACCTGGCATGGGCATCGACGTTTCAGGCGTAGAAGGCATGTTCTCAACAGAATACGCTTCGAAAGGTGAACTACCTACTTTCTGGGCAACCATCACTGGTATGATCCCAACCAACGTTTTCCAATCCCTCAACGAAGCAAACATCCTGCAAATTTTGGTCTTCTGCCTATTCTTTGGTATTGCGATTTCTAAGCAAGCAAAAGAACGTCGTGACCCAATCATCAACGGCGTAAACTGCATTGTTGACGCAATGGTTTGGATGATCAATAAAGTGATGATCATCGCACCTATTGGTGTATTTGGCCTGATGGCCGAAGCCGTTGGTACCTTCGGTTTTGGTGCCCTAATGGTGGTATTCAAACTGTTCGTTGTTTACGTTGCAGCGATCCTAGTATTCGGTTTTATCGTCTACCCTGCAATGGTCCATGTCTTTACTAAGACTTCAGCGAAGAAATTCATTTCTACAATGAAGAAGCCGCAAGCAGTCGCACTATCAACCGCATCTTCAATGGCGACACTGCCTGTCACTATGGACACGTGTGAAAAAGAGCTAGGGGTTAAAAATTCAACCGCTTCTTTCGTTCTGCCGCTAGGTGCGACCATCAACATGTCTGGTAACGCAATCTACTACGGTTTAGTCGCTATCTTCTTTGCACAACTGTTCAATATTGACCTAAGTATGGGCGCATACATCGCGATTATCGTTACTTCAACGCTAGGTGCCGTAGGTCAAGCTGGTGTACCTGGCCCTTCTTTCCTCGTTGTTGCTGTTTTGATCGCGGCAGGTATTCCAATTGAAGGTCTACCACTGCTGTTTGCACTTGACCGTATCTTCGACATGATTCGTACCGCGCTAAACATCACCGGTGATGCGGCGTGTGCGGTGATTGTTGATGCGCTTGTGGAAGAGGAAGAAGCGCAAGCTGAACTTCAAAAACAACAAGCATAATCACGCGTGTCAGTGAAATAAGCCGCTCAGCTGAGTGGCTTTTTTGTATCTTCAATACTTGTCACGATTGCTCTGTTGCAAACCGACCTCACTTTTCTTTATTGATACCCCTTCAGTATGAACAAAATGGCAAAGTGAACGTACAAAATGCTATGAACTAAGTTACGGTAAAAGGTTTGAATAAGGAGGCTCCTATGCTGCTTCATCGCCACACTTACTACCGCTTGATTCATCACGGAATTAAAGCGCTACTTTTAGACCGCGTAGGCCATTTCACTGAAGAGCGATATCACCAATACCTTCTTATGACGACTGGCAAATCAAGCTGTTTCACTCTGTCACTTGAAGAACTGGAGTCAACGGTAGAAGCACTTATATCATCGGGGTATTTAGACGATGTTTCTGACGTTATCGAGCAATACCAACACGTCGCCTAGTAAAAGCGGGATGAGACTTACTGAGCGTGATCATTAAGTAAATCGCATCTCGTGCTGTCTGGATGTATTCACATTGACTAAAATTACGTTAGACTGGTTATAAACTCAGCAACTAGGTAGTTATTGTAACATGAAGCAAGTCATTGACTTTATTCCACTCATTGTCTTTTTTGTCCTCTACAAGATGTACGACATCTACGTAGCGACAGCTGCGCTGATGATTGCAACAGCGATTCAAATCGTGTTGACTTTTGCGCTATACAAAAAAGTAGAAAAAATGCAGTTGATCACTTTTGCTATGGTCGCGATCTTTGGGGGCATGACGATTTTCCTTCACGATGACAACTTTATTAAGTGGAAAGTCACCATTGTCTACGCTGTATTTGCGATTGGCTTGGCAGTGAGTCATGCGATGGGAAAATCCGCGATCAAAGGAATGCTAGGTAAAGAAATCACGCTCCCAGAAGCAATCTGGACTAAGATCAACTGGGCGTGGGTGGGGTTCTTCTCCTTCTGTGCGGGTCTGAACGTTTATGTCGCTTTCGAATTGCCACTCGATGTTTGGGTTAACTTCAAAGTATTCGGCTTGTTGATTGCTACATTCGCTTACATGATCGCAACTGGTTTCTATATCTACAAACACATGCCAAAAGAACAGAAAGACAGCACCTCCGATGTGTCAATTGATGATTAGACAAACATTTTTGCTATAATCCAGTCAATTTGATTATTTACAGCGACCTACGGGTCGCTGTTTTGTTCGTCGCTCCAAATAATATTGGTGCACGTTTTTGCTCTTTCTATGAGCACCGTTAAAGATTGTAGGATGTCATCATGAGTCAAGAAGTTAACTCTCCAACTGGTCAACTGTTGCTGCGAACTCTCGCTATGCCGGCTGACACGAACGCCAATGGCGATATCTTTGGTGGTTGGATCATGTCTCAGCTTGATTTAGCTGGCGCAATTTTAGCAAAAGAAATTTCTTTAGGACGCGTGGTTACAGTCTCTGTTTCAAGTATCACGTTTAAAAAGCCAGTCAGCGTTGGGGATGTTGTATGTTGTTACGGTGTGTGTACTAAAATTGGCCGTACCTCCATGAGCATCGATCTTGAGGTTTGGGTCAAACCCGTCAAAGTTGACGGCGTCGAAGATCGTTTTATGGTCTGTGACGCAACGTTCAACTATGTCGCCATTGATAGCCAAGGCAAACCACGTCCAATTCAGAAGCAACGAACGAAACTCGATACATTAAATGCTCGAATACACTCATAATTTCCATTGTCGACTTGTGAGTGACATAAAAAAGGCGTTAAATTAGGGCTTTAGCCCATTAACTAAGGAAACATGCTATGTGGTACGTCATCTTTTCTCAAGATGTAGAAAATTCGTTAGAAAAACGTTTGAGCGTTCGCCCTCAACACCTTGAGCGCCTACAACTGCTTCAAGATGAAGGCCGCCTACTGACAGCAGGTCCTATGCCAGCGATTGACTCTGATAATCCAGGAGAAGCAGGCTTCACTGGCTCAACAGTGATCGCAGAATTTGATTCGCTAGAAGATGCTCAAGCATGGGCAGATGCTGACCCATACATCACCGCGGGTGTTTACGAAAACGTCATCGTAAAACCGTTCAAAAAAGTATTCTAAGTTATGAAAAACTTACTGTGTCTCTTTCTAGTACTTGGTGCACTATCGGGCTGTTCATCCAATGATGATAAGCAACGTCAACTTGAACTGATGGCATCGAACCGTGCGGGCGTACTTTCTGTGGGCTTACCACTTGAATACGGCCCTCTTAAGATCATGCGCATTTCTTCTAACAAAAATGTGATTGAAATGACGATGATTTATAACGACGGCGCACTTGGCGCGAAACCGTTAAACCAAGTACTAAATACCAGTATTTACACCTACTGCCATACTCCTGCAGTACGTGAACAAATCGACATGGGTTTGATGTATCGAATTCAGATCCGTAACTCTCGCGGTCAGTTAATCGCTGACGAGTTAGTATCGGAACAAACTTGTACTGCGACTCAACAACCACAGTAATTACGTCGAGCGTCTCTTTAGCAGTCTGCGATAAACAGAAATAGCAAAGCGAGGACAACTATCCTCGCTTTTTTCGTTTTAACGACTCATTTATTTAACGAATGTAACCAAGAATGAGTGTTGTCGTTGCCATGTCCGTATTCCTTATTCATTGTCCGATGTTAGGGTTGAGCATCAAGAACTTTCTCAAAGAACCCCTTCCAAGCCGATAATACGCTAATGTTGGTGCAGATGGTCTCGGCAAGATTAGGGGTCTCAGCATTACCAAACTGGGCGATTTCCGAGTTTGCACGGCAAGGTCTGATTACCAGTATGCCTTTGGGGAAGGGTTATGGCGTTGTCTGTTTGCAGCGACACGAAACTCAGAGAAAAATAAACGCTATCTACAGGCGTTCTTCACAACAGCGCGTCAGCAATGCAAAAGCCACCTTGACGGCATCAAGATGGCTTAACATTCAGGGAAATGAAACGAAACTAACGTTCGTACGATTTGAATTGATTGGTCAGTGGGTCATATTGGTAGCCGAGCACATCAAGTTTACCCACTACTGATTCCACATCCATTTCATACATAGTTACAAGTTCTTCAAAGCTGTCACACTCTAAGCGCAGCTTTTCATTCACTATACCTAGCAAAATAATGCTATCCCAGTTTGTAACATTGCTTAAGTCCATCGCGACACTCCTCTAAAACAAGGTGTTTAACCTCTATTCTGTTCAACGTCGATATTGCATTGATATGAGGTTATTAAGTAAGCGTAGACTTAATCTAATGTTTTGAAAGTGAACTCGCTCTAAATATCGAGCTCATCAACGTGATATTGAAAAAGACGATTATGCGCCTAGCAAGAACAGACCTTGTAAGCTGGTCATTGAGGCCAAAGCAAGCATCAGCGCTGCCGCTAGCTGAACTTTAGTTGGTGCTTTATGAGTAAAAATGTGCCAAGACCAGACAACAATTGCGATGATCAGCAAAGCCAGTGACGCTAAAATATGCGACGTCACTGAGTGAAGCGTCGCTTCATCCAATTGGTAAGCGGAGAACAGCGTCATCACCACAAGCAACATACCTGATACCACACCTGTCACTGGCAAGATGCGATGAAACGCTTGAAGACGACTACGCGCAATAACCAAAAGTAGCTGCGCAAATGCGCCACCTAGGAAGAAAACCATCAGTGCCATTGAAGCAGACGCTGCCCAATGTGGCTGCTCAAATACTTGAATACTCACATACGCAAACGCCAGACCGTTCGCTAAATGCAGTGCCCATAGCGGGCCTTTTTCGCGCGTCTTCTTAGTTTGAACTTGAGAGTAGAAATAGAAAATCGCAAACACGATCATGAACGCTTCAATACGAAGTGAGGCTACTGCCAACCAAAGTAGCGCAATTGATGGCAACATCTTATGCAGACGACCACGCTGACCCGGGCAAATATCACCTTTAATCAAAAGCAATGTCAACAGCGCTTGCGCGCCAAATAACATTGGAGGAAAAGTTAACAGCAGTTGTTGAATCATGTTGAATACAAACTCAAAAGTCATTTTAGGGTGGCGATAATAACAAATCGCCTAACCGCAAACCACCTAAACTAAATAACCTCAGCTCGGGATAATCTAAGCCATTCAGCACCGCGCTTTTAGCGCCTAACGTCGTTAAAATGACCGCAATAGACTCGCTATTGACTTGTAATTCTGCCTCGTTATCCATCTAAAAGAGCTGTACTGACGCCAATATCAACTCAAGTGACTCATAAATTAAGCTATGTAAACTTTCTTATCCCGAGTTGAGGTTTAATAAGCGGCCGACTAAAAATTGAATGCCTTAACCTCAATTACAATAAGGGCTTAAAGGGCATTACGCATCAAAACCTAAAAACGTATTGCGAGTTATTTTCATCTAGGAATAAAAGTGGCTCAACTACACTTTATTATGGGGGTTAGGTATAGATACCTGATCACCAAATCGCTATAATTCGCGCTCCCTAGAACAGAGAGCAAAATATGACCAACGACATTACTCCTATTCATGAGTACAAAAAATACTGGGCCGAGTGTTTTGGTACGGCACCTTTCTTGCCGACCAGTCGCAAAGAAATGGATGCCCTAGGATGGGATAGTTGTGACATTATCATCGTCACGGGTGACGCATATGTAGACCACCCAAGCTTTGGTATGGCAATCATTGGTCGTCTTTTGGAAGCACAAGGCTTCCGTGTGGGTATCATTGCTCAACCAGAATGGCAAAACAAAGATGCGTTCATGCAACTTGGTAAGCCAAATCTGTTCTTCGGGATCACCGCGGGTAACATGGACTCCATGATCAACCGTTACACGGCGGACAAAAAACTTCGTCACGATGATGCGTACACGCCAAACAACGAAGGCGGAAAACGCCCAGATCGTGCAACTTTGGTATACTCACAACGTTGTCGTGAAGCCTACAAAGGCACACCTATCGTTCTTGGTGGTATCGAAGCCAGCTTACGTCGCGTAGCGCACTACGATTACTGGTCAGATAAAGTTCGTCGCTCTGTTCTACTTGATGCTAAAGCCGACATCCTATTGTTTGGTAACGCAGAACGTGCGCTGGTTGAAGTAGCACACCGCCTAGCTGATGGTGACGATATTTCAGCTCTGACTAACATCCGCGGTACTGCGGTTAACTTGTCTGCGGAGCCAGAGGGCTACACGATTATTGATTCCTCTCGTATTGAGAAGCCACGTAAAGAAGCGTTCGTACCCAAGAACCCTTACGAAGTGGAAACGGAATGTGCGACGAAAAAGGATGAGCCCGTTGCTCAGCCAATTACGATTCGTCCTTCCCGTCACGATGCGGCGACCACTGCTGTGCGCCTACCGCCTTTCGAAAAGCTCAACAACGACCGCATTCTTTATGCCCATTCAAGTCGTGTGATGCATTTAGAAACCAACCCATACTCTGGCCGTGCTTTAATTCAGCGTCACGGTGACCGTGAACTTTGGGTAAACCAAGCGCCAATTCCGTTGACGACAGAAGAAATGGACTACGTATTCGGTCTGCCGTTCGCGCGTGTCCCTCATCCTATGTATGGCAAGGCAAAGATCCCTGCTTACGACATGATCAAAACCTCGGTTAACATCATGCGTGGTTGTTTTGGTGGCTGTTCTTTCTGTTCTATCACAGAGCACGAAGGTCGCATCATTCAAAACCGCTCTCAAGATTCGATCATTAACGAGTTGGAAGAGATCCGCGATAAGGTTCCTGGCTTTACCGGTACGATCTCTGACTTGGGTGGCCCGACAGCCAACATGTATCGACTGGGTTGTAGCGATCCGAAAGCAGAAGCAAACTGCCGTCGTCCATCGTGTGTGTTCCCTGGTATCTGTAACAAGCTAAACACAGATCATAAACACACCATCGATCTTTACCGCGCGGCACGTAAAGTCAAAGGCGTGAAGAAAGTCATGATCGCATCTGGCGTACGTTACGACCTTGCGATTGAGTCACCAGAATACGTCAAAGAGTTGGTGACGCATCACGTCGGCGGTTACCTGAAGATTGCTCCTGAGCACACTGAAAAAGGCCCGCTGGATCTGATGATGAAACCGGGCATGGGCACTTACGATCGCTTTAAAGAGATGTTCGAGAAGTACAGCGCGGAAGCCGGTAAGAAACAATATCTGATCCCTTACTTCATCTCTGCGCACCCAGGTACAGAAGATGAAGACATGCTGAACCTTGCGCTATGGTTGAAGAAAAATAACTTCGAGTGTGACCAAGTACAAAACTTCTACCCGTCGCCAATGTGTAACGCCACGTCGATGTACTACTCAGAGACGAACCCTCTGAAGCGTGTGAAGTACAAACAGCGTGAAGATGTGCCCGTTGCGAAAGGTGAACGCCAGCGTCGCCTACACAAAGCGCTACTTCGTTACCACGATCCAGCGAACTGGCCAATGATCCGTGAAGCGTTGAACAACATGGGTAAAAAACACCTGATTGGTGACAAGCCAAACTGTCTGGTTCCGGCAGAAGACATTGATGCACAAACACCTGCACAACGTCGTAAATCTGGCCGCCATGGCGCAAACCGCTTTGCAACCAAGCACACTAAGAACCAACCGGGCTTCGGTGGTCACTTGAACAAACGTTCTGAGGGTGGCTCACATGATGGTAAACCATCCGGCAACCGCAACGGTTCAGGAAAAGCACAAGGCGGTCAAGCGGGCCAAAATCGCGGCAACGGCGGCACTAACGGTCAACGTCCAAGCAATAGTCAGCGTCCTAATACTGGCTCACGAACTGGCGGCAACAACCCAAACCGTTCAAATGGTGCTAGCTCTCAAGGTAAAAGTCATTCTCAAGGTCAAGGACGTCCACAAGGACAAGGCAAACCAACCGGACAACGTAAACCTAAACATCGTTAAGCACGCGCCGTTAATTCAATAGAATTTGAATACTAAAAAGGGCTCCCGAGATACCTCTGGAGCCCTTTTGTTTGGTCTGTAACTTTCTAATAAGGCTTATTTCGCGACGTTACCAGCAACGTTTAGCGCATCCCACGTGCGAGAAAATGGTGGTGCATAGCAAAAGTCCATGTAGCCGAGCTGTTGTGTGGTCATCTTCGCTGTAATTGCTACCGCTAATGCATTGATGCGTCCTACCGCGCCTTTCTTACCAACAACTTCACCACCTAGCAGAACATTGGTTTCTGGATGGTAAACCAACTTCACTTTGATGTCTTCTTGGCCTGGGTAGTAATCGGTTTGGTTCTTATCTGAAATGGTCGAAACCTTCACTTCCAAGCCGTGCTCTTTAGCAAGAAGTTCCGATACGCCCGTGCACGCTAGCTCGTAGTCCAGTACCTTCAGGCATGATGAACCTAAGAAGCCTGTCATGTAAGTATCTTTGCCTGATAGCTTGTCTGCCATCATACGCGCTTGTTTGTTTGCCGTTGTTGCAAGCGGAACGTATACCGATTTGCCTAACGCCATGTGGTGAACGACAGCACAGTCGCCCACGGCATGAACGTTCGCGTCTTCTGTTGCACCAAACTCGTCCACGAGCAGTGCGCCATTAGCTGCCTTTGGTAGCTCAAACGCTTCTGTGTTTGGTTTAAAGCCAAGTGACATGATCACCACATCTGCTTCCACATTGCCATTGTCGGTTTCGACGATGTAACCACCCTGCTCGGCGTCGCGAATGGCGGATACGCTGCAACCGGTTTTAAGCTCTGCACCCGATTCACGAATCGCGCCTTCTACTACTTCGATCATTTCAGGGCTGAATTGACGGCTCATCACGTGCTGCTCACGTTCAATGATGGTGACGTGCTTACCAAGCAAATGCGCTGCATCAAACACTTCAAGCCCGATAAAGCCACCGCCGATAACGCAAACACGTTGTTTGTTGCTGTCCTTAAGCACTGCTTTCACTGCCAAGCCATCTTCCATGCTGGTTAGCGTGTATACGTGCTCTGGGTTGAACTCACCAAACGGCGGTACGATTGGGCGTGCACCAGTTGCGATGATCAGCATATCGTAATCGAGTACGCCCTCTTCACCTTGATGACGTACCGTGATCTGCTTTTCAGCGCGGTTAAATGCCACCATTTCAGTTTCAACACGTACATCTAAACCTGATTGAATGGCTTGCTCTGGCGTACGAGAGATCATGCGCTCAGTGTCATCAAACATGCCACCAGCAAAGTAAGGCAAACCACATGCACCAAAGGAAATGTAATCACGCTTGTCTAGCACAATCACTTCATCTGATGGCTGATTCCGTTTGTATTTCGCCGCGAAACTCATTCCAGCAGCACTACCGCCTACGACAACAACTTTCATATCTATTACCTAAATAACCTGAACTCAGGAAAAACTGAAGAGCACCCGCCTTGGGTGCTCTTAATTAAGTTTTGTAAATTATACTGCCGCTTCTTTCGCTGTTGTTACAGCGACATCTGCGTTGTATTGCTCTGTATTCAAAGAGCCATTTTTCTTAGCGGTGACAACACCTGACAACATTGAACCAGAGATGTTCAGTGCCGTACGAGCCATGTCGATCAATGCTTCGATAGAAACCAGAATCGCCACAACGGTGATGTCTAGACCCATGATGGTCAGAACCGCGACTGCTGCGAACGTAGCGCCACCACCAACACCTGCGATACCGAATGAAGCAATCGCGATAACGGCAATCAGTTGTAGGATGAAACCTAGGTCAACAGGCATACCCATTACTTGTGCCGCCATGATGGCTAGCATTGCTGGGTAGATACCTGCACAGCCGTTCTGACCGATACTGGTACCGAAGGTTGCTGACATGTTTGCCGTTTCTTCATCTACACCAAGGCGTTGAGTTTGCGTTTCAACGTTTAATGGAATCGCCGCCATACTTGAGCGAGAACCAAAACCGAACACAAGCACTGGCCAGGTTTTCTTCATGAACTTCGCTGGAGATAGACCGAACATCGATACCATCACAAAGTGAATCGCGAACATAACACCGATTGCTACGTAGCTTGCTAGTAGGAAGCGGCCCATTTCAGCTAGTGCGAACAAATCGTTAGTCATCATGAACGTGGTCATCAGAGCGAATACACCATAAGGCGTTAGCTTCAGAATTTCACGTACCATTGAAAGTACCACTTCTTTTGCTGCATTAATGAAATCAACGAAGCTTTGTACTTTCTCCGGCTTACGGTTTTTTACTTGTAGAATACAGTAGCCAAGGAACATACCGAACAGTACTGTTGACAGCGTAGAAGTACGCTCTGAGCCTGTTAGCATGTCGAAGATGTTAGTTGGGATGATAGACAGCGCCATACCAGACAGACCACTGTTGGTCATTGCATCTTGCGTTGCAACCAGAGCATCACCACGAGCTTCTATTGCACCGTTAGATCCGATGCTGCTTACTAATGCGTTGGCATCGATACCGAATAGGTAGATACTTGCGATACCAACGCCAGCTGAAATAGCACAAGTGAAAAGTAAAATACCGATGATTTTTGGTGCAATTCGAGATAATGCACCGCCGCCTTCTACGTTCATGATCGAAGAGATCATCGCCACAAACACAAGCGGGATAACGATCATTTGTAGAAGCTTAATGTAGCCTTTACCGAAAACAGAAATCAGTTCAGCAAAACCTGCGGTAGCAACGTTGCCAACGCCAAACACAAGCTGAATAGCGCCACCGAACAACAAACCCGCAGCCAACGCACTTAGTACTCGAAAGTTAAAGCTTTTCTTTTGTTTTTTGAAGCTCGCCAGTAACGCGTAAAATCCAAAGAACAGGACGCTCAATCCAATAAATGAAATACTCATGAGAATCTCCTATTGATACCCATTATGTCCGAAGAACAGTTATTTTTTGTAGGCGATGGCTTCAACTTCAACCAATGCATCTTTTGGTAGTCTTGCAGCTTCAACGCAAGAGCGAGCTGGTGCATTCTCTGTACCGAATACGTCGGTATACACTTCATTGAAAGCGGCGAAGTTCTCCATATCGGATAGGAAGCACGTGGTTTTCAGTACGGTGTCTAGACCCGCACCACTCGCTTCAAGTACCGCCTTCAAGTTTTCTAGCGATTGACGAGCCTGCTCTTTAATGCCGCCTTCAATAAATTGCATGGTTTCTGGAACAAGAGGTAATTGGCCTGAGGTATACACCATATCGCCGTAAGCGGTACCTTGAGAGTAAGGGCCGATAGCTGCCGGTGCTTGCTGCGTGGCAATGATCTGTTTCACGATATAACTCCTAAATGATTATATTATTCTGATTTAAATTCTCGGATGAACTTGTAAACCGCCTGACGGCTGATCCCAAGTTGCTCGGATACTTGTGTGGTCGTCTCTTTCAGCTCGAATACACCATTATCAAATAAACAGCGAATGATGGCTTTATTGCGCCCCTTGGCTGAAATCGTTTCGTCTTGGTCCACCTCAGTGATTGCTGCGCTCAACGTTTGTTGGATCACATCGTTCGCGTTATTACTGAACGTTTCATTGACCTGCGATACATTGCATTGCGGCATCAGCGTTTTGACGATTTCTGGAAAAGGAAATGACAAGTTCATATTGATGCAAAGCATACCGATCGGCTTTTGCTTTGGCCCCGCCAAAATACAAGTGGTCGATTTCAACAATGAACCATTTGATGCGTTGGTGAAGTAGCTCTTTGGTGATACTTCCCCCGTCTTCTCGAATGCTCGCCACATACGCAAACCTAAATCGGTGATTGGAGAACCGATTTCACGCCCGGTATGATGCCCATTAACGATTTTCACCACTGAATTGTCTAAGCTTTCAAATGAATGAATCACCACCTCACAGTGAGGACCAATGAGATCGGCAATCGTGTCAGCCACACGAAAATAGTGGCTTAAACACTCTCTGTCTGCTTCGGTGAATCGAACCTGTTTTACGCTCATCATTTCGGTTTACATTTCTTAACTCAATGGCTAAAAACTACTCCTTTCGAGTTGTTTCAGCAATAGATAGTAAACTTATGTAAACCATCAACAACTGCCTAAAACAGCAACGAAAACCGAAATTTTGATCGAAATCACGCATGCATTTTGAACAAGATCACTAAAAAGCATCGAGCTGGGTTTAATTTTTTAAACCCTGTCAAAGTTTAATAATTTAAAATCACATTTTGCATTTTTGCACATTTCAATGATCTAAAACAAATTTTAAAACGCAGTACAAACTGCATACGGTAATACTTGCGTATAATCCAATCTCTGCGGTCAATTTATCTAACGTAATGTTGAATAAATCATCACTTGGGTTAGTTCGTTATGAGCGCAACACCGATGATTCACCAACAAGAAGTATTACTGAGCAAGAAATAAAACAAATCATTGCGCAAAACCAAGCTCAAGCCGATGAAAAAAATCTTGGTTTCGATATACAAATAGATGCCATCTGACTACGCGTGTTACCAATGCTGTGCTGACTATTATTTTAGGAAACCTTGTTCGTAATGTTATCGCGGCAACACCAACCGGTGTGATTCACATGAACGACAAGCAAATTTCAGTTCGAGATGAAGGAGAGGTGCTTTCCGATATTCCCCACTCCAATAGTCATGGCTTAGGGTTAATGATTGTCGATGACTGATGCCAACGATACGGCTGGCAATTTAGTATCGGGACGCACCCAAAAGGTGGCTGTGAAGCCGTGAGCAAAATCGCTTCGGAACATCAAGAATTGCCGAAGTGATCTTGCCATAACTACATGAGGTCGCTCTAAATATCCAGTTCAGTTAGGCGTTGATATTCATCACACCCTACTTCCGATTTCTCACAAACAGACAGTAAATCATCGATGAACAATCGTAACGCGCGTGTTTCGATCGTTCTGATTGCCGTTTGTTGCTCCTCTGAAAGGTAGCCGTAAATACTCGCCGCACCAAAATCGCCAAATATCATCTGCCCTTGTTCATTGATCAATGTATTGTGAGCATACAAGTCGCCATGGCACACTTTGTTGTTGTGCAGGTGGTTAAACACATCCACCATCTGTTCAACGATACATGCAATTTGCTTGATCGTCAGAGAGAAGCCTTCTGGAAACGTATCCCTAGTGCAGGTTGCAAGCGTTGGGGGCAAACCTAAGTTGTAATAACTGTCAGGAATCAACTCCATCACCAACGCAAGATCATTCCTATCATCTACTTGCGCGATCGACTTCACCAAGTTGTTGTGATGCCCTGCTTGTAAACACGCTTCGAGTTCATCATGAGGGAAGCCATCACTGGTCACTTCGCCTTTGAACACTTTCACGGCGACTTCATTTGGGAAATCGTAATCCGAATCTAGCCAATTGGCATGAGAGATCACCCCACTCGCCCCTTGCCCTAGCACGCGATTGAGTGAATAACTGCTCGTCGAGACTTTAGGCACACTGTCTAACGAAGAGGGATGCTGACAAAATGGATTCCCCGCGAAAGCACACCAAGCTAGCTTAGGTAACTGAGTCAATACGTCAGGAAAAAATTCAAGCTGGTTAGCAGAGAGACGGATCAGCTCCAAGTTCACCAAGTTTTCCATACTACTCGGCAAACGTTTAATGCGGTTGCCCGCAAGTGCCAGCTTTTGTAATCGAGGTCTTTCCCCCAAACTATTCGGCAGGGTTTCAATCTCGTTGTCAGTTAAAATGAGCCAACGCAACTGAGCAGGCAGCGACGTTTCACTTACTTCTTTTATTTTATTGGTTTTAAACCCAACCATCTCAAGATTTGGCAGTTTGCCCAACACGTCTGGCAAATGTGTGAATTGGTTGTTAGAAGCAAAGATGATTTTTAGCTTCGTCAGTTTACCCAGTTCTTTAGGAAGTTCAGAAAGCGCATTGCCCGATAGGTCTAGTACTTCCAGCGTGTCTGCAAGCTCTATAATCTCCATAGGAAAATCCGTTAGCCCCTCGGCCAACTTGAGTTGTTTAATTCCTAATAATTGCCCTGATTTTAGTTGTTCTAGAGTCTGCAAACCTAAGCCTTCTGCTTGTATAAAATAAGGCGCGTAGTGTACGTGGCTTAGACTCGAAAGGCGAGTAACACGAAGAATGTCGTTGACGGTAGATCATCGAATCATCAACGACCTTAATTGATAGTGCTTAACCCTCGAACGAAGCCAAGCTCTAAACACAGACTTTTTATCTCGATTTAATGGCGGTAAACTACGCCCCCTCTTGAATGGCAAGGTGGCGTGGTTGATTCCGCCAATAGCAGTATGAAACTTTCTGAAAGCCCGATAACGCAGCACAGCTATAACGGTCACACCTTTTTCCTTAAACGTGATGACATGTTGCATTCCCACTTTTCTGGGAACAAAGCGCGTAAGTTGATGGCGTTAATGGAAGCGAAGAACAGTGAAATCAAAACTTTGATTAGCTATGGGTCTGCTCAATCGAATGCCATGTATTCTCTGGCGGCACTAGCACAAATCAAAGGTTGGAACTTCGAATTCTACGTTCAGCACATCCCGACTTGGCTAAAAAACACGCCCATCGGTAATTACCGTGGCGCACTTGATCTCGGCATGACCATAACCTCAATGCAAGCCATCGGCTCTGAGCTTCATCCACGTGATTACATTGAACAAGTTCGCCGCTTAGACGAGACAACACTTGTTGTGCCAGAGGGTGGTCGTGCATCAGTAGCTGAACTCGGTGTAAAACAATTGGCAATGGAAATTCTTGAGTGGACACGTTTTGAAGGGAAGAAACCATTTGTCGTGGCATTGCCATCAGGAACTGGCACCACCGCCCTGTATTTGAGCAAGCACCTAAAACCGCACGGGATAGAAGTCGTCACGTGTGCTTGCGTGGGTGATGCCGATTACCTCACTGAGCAGTTCAATACGCTGGAAACCGGCAACCACCCAACGATTCTGTCAGTACGTGATAAGCATCACTTTGGGCGTTTGTACCAAAGTGATTACGAGACCTGGAAAGCACTGCAGAGACAAACCGATATTGAATTTGATCTGCTATACGATCCGTACATGTGGCAATGTTTACTGCCATGGCTGACTGAGAACCAAGACAAGGCGCTTATCTATATTCATCAAGGTGGATTACTTGGCAACGAGTCGATGTTGCCAAGGTATCAGCGAGAGTTTGATTAAAGCGGCAATGTCATCTGCGTTCGAGTTACTTAATTAGCGTCAGAATGTCTTTAAATTCTGGCGCTCGGCAATCTTCGACCATTTCATACAAACACATTTCTACACCGGTCAGGCCGATCCCATTGGCGGTCAGTTTCGCCAAGGCTAAGGCTTTGTTTGCCGCGGTGCGTGAAGAAACACAATCCGTCACCAACTCCACTCGGTAACCCATTTGGCGCAGCGATAAGGCGGTTTGGTACACACAGATGTGCGCTTCAATACCACAAATCAACCAAGTATCAACGTTGGCATTCTCGATAGCGAGTTTGAATGTCGGTACTTTACAGCCATCGAAGGTGTATTTAGCGATAGCAAGATGATTTTGCGACAATTCTTCACGCACCGGCTCAACCGTCGGTCCTAAGCGATCTGGGTTTTGCTCTAACCAAACCATCGGTAGGCTAAGCGCCTTCGCTCCTTTAACTAACTTCGTGGTGTTTTCTATCAGCGCTTCGCTCTCATGCATCAGGCTCGCCAGTGTGCCTTGCACGTCGACAACAATCAGACCGGTGGTATTTTTCGATAACATTCTCATCTCCTATGAGCGACTTGAGGCGCGAATATTTAAGTTCTTGAATAACAAGAATGTACCAGAAGTCTAGCGCAATCAAATCCGCGAATTCTGCAAAGTTACAACCCACTCACTCTATTGGAGCTGCTCTCTGAATAGATCAATCAGCGCCTTTACCTTGTTAGGCAAAAACAGATTGGAAGGATAAATCCACGTCAGATGCTGCTTAGGGTGCGTGAACTCTGGCAGCACTTCCACCAGCTAACCATCTTCCAAATCGGCCATCGCGTTCTCGGCGATGTCTGCCCTATCCGTGCCACTGACGACGTCATTAGTACCAGAACAAAAAGATGCATTCTTCTCCATCTTGTACCGCTTCAGTTCCATCTTTGTCGCGGTACTGCTTACTGCGATGGTGATGTGGATAGTCCACCACTGGATTCGCATCATATTGTTGAACCATCTGAGATTCAGGCTGTGACGGATAAGTGAGTTTCAACGACTGATGAGTCTGCCGGACAAAGACCCCTTCGGATAAAAGTTATGGCTTCAAGTAGGCTATGTTTAACTTGGGAGGGAGGCATAACTTATGATTTATCGAATGCTGGCAGATCTTGTCGTCATCCTTCACCTTTTATTTATCATCTTCGCGTTGATCGGAGGCGTATTGGTACGATGGCGTAGCTATATGCTGTTTATCCATATTCCCGCAGCCCTATGGGTTACGGTGATCAGTTTTAAAGGCTGGATCTGCCCTTTAACGCCATTGGAAAACCAATTAAGGCAAGCGGCGGGTGATGAAGGCTATCCGGGAGGCTTTGTCGAGCACTATATCATTCCCATTATTTATCCGGTTGAGTTGCGCTTTGACGTGCAGGTTTTACTCGGTCTTGCCGCCTTGGGAATCAATATCGTTATTTATGCTCTCGTATATTATAGGTATAAACTCAACCAAGGCAGGTGACGAGAATGAAAAGTATATTGGTTACTCTAGTGGTGTTCTACGCCCTTTTCGCTCTTGCTTTTTATGCCTTACAGCGTCAGTTTCTCTACTTTCCCCAGCTTGCCAGTCATTTTTACGGCAAAAGGAATACCAGCTTCGCTGTGGATGGCATACAACTTTTTGGCTGGATGCTCAATGAAGGGCAACCTAAGGCGCTAATCTATTACGGCGGAAACGCAGAAAGTATCGAAGCCAATATCCCATTTTTTAAGGCGTTGGCCCCAGGCTATACTATCTATCTTATCCCTTACCGCGGTTATGGTAATAATTTAGGCACACCGACTGAGAAGGCTTTATATAGCAATGCGGTACAGATATTTGAGTCAGTTAAAACTCAACATGATTCGATATCGTTGCTAGGTCGGAGCCTTGGCTCAGGTGTTGCCACATACGTAGCGGCTAATCATCAAGTGGACAAGCTCATCTTGGTAACACCATTTGATAGCATTGAAAATGTCGCAAAAGATATTTATTGGATGCTCCCCGTTTCCTGGATGATCAAAGACAAATACCGTTCTTCGGATAGGGCAAAAGATATTACGGCTCAAACCTATATCTTCATTGCAGAAGAGGATCGAGTGATCACGCGGGCGAGAACCGAACAGCTTATCGCTGAATTTGGCAATCAGCTAGCGGAGGTGTTTGTCATTACCGGTGCAGGCCACAATACAATTTCAGATTTCCCTGCCTATGCATCAGGGCTGAAACGTGTATTGGATTAACTCATGGTGTCTTCTAGTGAAGAACAATATCGTACCACGCTCATCAGGCCCAAAGTCGCTTGGTAATTAAGGTACGACAGAATCGCTTGGTGATCACACACGGAACTGACGTTGGCTAGCTCGTTTTTGGACAAAAGTGAGTCAGTGATTTTGCTAAATTAGTATTTAACGGATAATCAAAGATATGACAAATCCTCTTATCCTTTGGCCAAATCAACTCATCCACAACACTG
>NZ_LIXM01000031.1 GCF_002608565.1 Vibrio sp. PID17_43 | reverse complement strand
GATTGGTCACTCAGTTCATTGAAACCTAATTTGATACCAAGGTATCTAATTGGATTATCATCAACGAGTGCCCACACAGATTGATAGGTCTATATTGTTAAAGAGCTTTTCTAATCAACTTGGCGCTTCTGCGCTTCGTGGTTAGGGGTGCGTACTTTACGCTTCCCGTTTTGAGAGTCAAGCGTTTTTTCAAACTTCTTTTCTCCCTTTCCAACTCGTCGTGTTACTTTCGTCTCACTCCGTGTCGGTGGATGCGCAGTATAGGGAACTGAGAAATGAACACAACCTTTTTTCGAAAAAAAACAATTCAACCGCTCACTTATCCATCAAACACGTTGTATCTGCATATTTCTTCGTCACATTTGAGACATGTCACAGCAATTGGTTGGAAAAAAACCAACCATATACGTAAGATCCATGTGTCTATTTTGTTAATAGACAACTTACTTAATTCTTATCTATATGTAGTAATTAAAATGACTTCTAAAAAAAATCTGATCTTATGTGCCGGGTTAGCGGTCGTTGGGGGAGTTGTCTTCTCTCAATTGGCTATTTCGCCAGCCTTCAGCTTCGTTATTGGTGTCGCCGCTACTGCTTTTCTATTTTCACTTTCTAGCAAGACACCTGTTATTCAACCTTCGAATACCGATCCTTCTACTAAAACGCTGTATGTCGGTAACCTGCCTTATAAAGCAAATGAGAGTCACGTGCGTGATTTATTTGCGCAATATGGTCAAGTCTACGCTGTGCGCTTAATGAAAGATAAGCGCACAGGCAAAAGAAGAGGGTTTGGTTTTGTCGTAATGGCAGCAGAGGATGCTGAACCAGCCATCGCTAAACTAAATGAAAAAGAATATATGGAACGAACATTGAAAGTTCGAATTGCTAACGATCCAAAACACCAGGATGGCGATAAACCTGAACAGGATTAAATCCTAGTTTCGCCAAACAAACGTTCAGTGCATCTTCTTCCCAAGGAGGTGCACTGGCATAAATCTTCTTAGCCCCCTCTTCTTTACTTTCTTCTATTTCCTGATTGAATAATAACGCTTTCACTCGACGAGCAATCGCTTCACCAGAGTCAATCAGAGTCACTTCACCATCTAACGCTTGATGAATTTCTTCTTTCATCAATGGGAAGTGTGTACAACCTAGCACGGCGACATCAACTTTATCTCGCAAGGGCGAAAGGATCGTCTTTAATTCATTCATCGAGATCGACTGACCACGCAGCTTTTCTTCTGCCATATCAACCAAACGCGTAGAGCCAAGGAGTTCTACCGGTTTACCTTGTGCAAAATCACGAATCAATTCATGTGTGTACTGGCGGGTGACGGTTGCCGGTGTTGCAATAAGCCCAACCCCTTGAGATGCAAGTAAGGAAGCAGGCTTGATCGCTGGCACGACACCGACGACAGGTATGGATAAGCTTTCACGTAACGAGGGAAGCACAATAGTACTCGCGGTATTGCACGCGATGACCACAATATCTACCTGATGATCTTCAACTAATGCTGACACCAGTTGATTAACACGTGATATCAAGACATCCTGATCAAGCTCACCGTATGGGTAAGCTTCATTGTCGAACAAATACAAGTAATCCATGTGTGGCAGAAGTCGGTGGATTTCTTGAAAGACAGATAGCCCTCCGACACCGGAATCAAACACTAGGACTTTTTTCTTACTGGATGCTCGCACGAGTCTTACCTGCAAATTAGAGACCCGGCGATCATACTGGTTAGATTTGGTTTGGCAATGCTTTAACTGGGTATCTTTGATAGCGGCATTACGCCTCAGTCCCACTCCAAGCTTAGTTAATGCAATATGTCTTTGAAATAAACAAGACCGCCTATACGGCGGCCTTAACTCCTCAAGCGCTATTAAAAGCGATAGTCTGCTGAGACAAAGTACTGACGCCCCGGAGTCGCGTAGCCCGAATACATCTCGTAATCCTTATCGAATGCATTGCTCAGTTTCGCATTAATATCCCAACTTTGGTTTACAGCGTAAGAAGCAGTGAAGATCCATAGACTATAACTAGGGAGTCTATTGCCATTATAGAAGCGCTCACCTTGGTACAGATACTGCGAACCCAGCGTCCATTGGTCAAATGTTGCGTAAGCATTCCACTTAGCACCGCGTTTTGAACGGTAAGCTAATTGAGTGTCTTCTGCTCCGGACTTATCGATAGGATCTTTGTAATCGAGATAGAACTCGTGAGAAACAACATCCGTGTCGAACTTCACTTCTAGCTCAACCCCTTTGATTTCTGCTTCGCCGACATTTTGCATGCCCGCACCTTCCCAAATCAGCATATTCTCAATTTGGTTGTAGTAACCCGTTACCGTCCAATCAACAATGGATGCCGCGCCAGATAGAGAGATCTCCGTATTTTCTGACTCTTCTGGTTTTAAGTTTGGCATTTCAGAACCTGGGTAGTACAAGTCAACAAAGCTTGGGGCGCGAAAAGCGGTGCCGTGACTCAAGGTCAGCTCGTAACCTTCGTAAACTTTCCAACTAGCAGCCGTTTGCCATGTGGTGTTGTTACCAAACTGATTGTTTTCGTCATTACGTACACTTGCTTCTAGCGTCCATACGTCAAATACATACTGAGCAATAGCGCTAACACCAAAGTTGGTTCTTGGGTTCTTGTCTGGTGCGTAGTCTTGTGCTGGTCCCCAATCACTTGGTGCAATGTAGCCTTTTGCGAGCTTCTCAGTACGATAATCCAAACCACCGCCAACGCTCAACTCTTCGTTAATGCTGTACGAATTCAACCAAATCGCGTTGAATTGCTCAATGGCAACATGATCACCTTTTGATTTAGACTGGTTCGCTTTGTAGTCATAGTTGTCTTGCTGACCGTAAGCGATTTTCAGCTCTGAAGAATACAGCTCTTTTGAGTATTCCAATGACAAGTCTGCACCAACGTATTCCACATCACCCGTTTTCTTTTCGTGCTTATCGACAGTGTCCCAATCTGGGTTTCCATAGTTACTATTGTCGTAGTCATATTCATTGTTATATGCCGTCACACCAACGTAACCTGTCACATTCTCAAAGAAGTTCTGCTGATAGCCCAATTTAAAGTTAAAAGACTCAAAACCGTGCTCATCACCGTCATTAACGCCCGGCAACGGCCTAACATTAAAACCATCCGTTTTCTCATAACCTAACACCCCCTTTATGTGCTTATCTTCGCCGATCGGTTTAGAGACAACAAAGGCGCCTTGGGTATGGTTATCAGAACCGTAGCCAGCCGATACTTTACTCGCATCACTATCAATATTTGCACGAGTAATAATGTTGATAACGCCAGAAATCGCTTCTGAACCGTAGATAGAGGCGCGAGCACCACGGATATAGTCGATGCGTTCAATTGAGTTAATTGGAAACTGGTTAAAGTCCACACCGCCCATAATGGCTCTTGGCATTCGTACGCCATCCACCAGCACAAGCACTTGGGATGAGCTACCACCACGAATATAAAGAGAGGCACTTTGGCCACGACCGCCATATTGAGCAACCTCCACACTTGGTAAGGTGCGGAATACATCGACTAAGCTCTGCGCTTGCAAACGTTCGATGTCTTCTTTGGTGACAGTGACCGTTTGTGCCAGTACTGCGCCATCAATTTGCTTAAAACGGTTAGCCGTCACGACGAGGGTTTCGTCAGCGGAGATTTCTTGGGCCTGTAGATAAGAGACAGGTGAAAGTAACGATGCACATGTGATCGCTAGTAGAGATTTTCTCATTATATTGTCCTAAATCGCGTCGTTCCTACTGAGCCTCACCCTTAAGCGATGATTTCATATTATGGCTCAGCTGTTGGTCGGTATTCGGACTTCAGAGCGAGGTTTACACCACCTACTTACTCGACTTCCCACATATACTAATGCAGTGTCTTGAATGAGCGTTCGTTCTCTTTTACCGCTGCGCGTCAGTTCTGGACTCTCACCAGATTCCCATTTCAGCCATCTAGATTGCTAGATAACACCAACTCGGGGCAAATATTATTCAGCTATTGATTATTTGTCCAGCCAATAATACCCACCGGAATACTCAGACTCTCGTTCATTTCTCGATCTACCGACGCAGAACACACTATCTTTAAATCAATTCAGGGACAAAACTGGACATACGGTTGAGATTGAATAAAATCTGCGCTCTTAAATTGAAGAATGCACCATAAAAGGTAAGATCATGGCTACTCTTGATGTACATCCACAACGCTACCAAGAACAACTGGCTGAAAAAGTCGAACGTCTCACTGATATGTTCGCGCCATACAACGTGCCAGAACTTGAAGTGTTTGAATCCCCAGAGCAGCACTACCGTATGCGTGCTGAGTTCCGCGTTTGGCATGAGGGTGAAGATCTTTACTACATCATGTTTGACCAAGAAACTCGTGAAAAATACCGCGTTGACCAATTCCCTGCGGCAAGTCGTCTGATCAATGATTTGATGCCACTATTGGTTGAAGCAATGAAAGACAACGAATCACTACGCCGCAAATTGTTCCAAGTGGATTTCCTATCGACGTTGAGTGGCGAGGTTTTGGTTTCTTTGCTTTACCACCGTCAACTTGATGATGAATGGATTGAAAACGCAAAAGCACTGAAGCAACGTCTAAATGATGAAGGCTTTAACCTGAACATCATCGGTCGTGCGCGAAAAATGAAAGTCGTTCTTGACCGCGATTACGTCATTGAGAAGCTAGACGTAAATGGCCAAAGCTACATCTACCAACAAGTAGAAAACAGCTTTACCCAACCAAACGGCAAAGTAGCAGAAAAAATGCTGGAGTGGGCCGTCGACTGTACTCAAGAGAGCACCGGTGATCTACTAGAGCTTTATTGTGGTAACGGTAACTTCTCTTTAGCACTGGCACAGAACTTCGACCGCGTTTTAGCCACTGAGCTAGCGAAACCATCGGTGGTTTCTGCGCAATACAACATCGCAGCGAACAAGATTGATAACGTACAAATCTTAAGACTATCAGCAGAAGAGTTTACGCAAGCCATCGAAGGTAAGCGTGAATTCCGCCGCCTACAAGATGCGGGTGTGGACCTGAAGAGCTACAACTGCAATACGATTTTTGTCGACCCGCCACGCTCAGGTATGGATGTAGACACGTGTAAAATGGTGCAAGGTTACGGACGCATTATGTACATCTCTTGCAACCCTGAGACACTAAAAGAGAACCTGGACATTCTATGTGAAACACATAACGTAACGCGTTTTGCTTTGTTTGATCAATTCCCTTACACGCACCACATGGAAGCAGGTGTTCTGCTTGAGCGTAAAGCGTAATCCACCAGCATCAGGCATAAAAAAAGCGAGCTCAGTAGCTCGCTTTTTTATTGGATTCGATTTGCTTATTCTACTGCGTTTTTCTTGTTCATAAAGCCCAGTTTCTTACCGATCCAAGCCAATAAGATCAGAGAAACCAGGATAGCAAAGAAGTTCGAGCCTGCTTCTGGGTATTGCGCTTTGATAAACGCAGAGTGACCAAAAGCTCCCACAAAGAAACATGCTAGCCCCACGAGCGGGATATCTTCTGATACCGGATTGTTAAGATATTCTTGGTACAGCGCTTGTACCGCCAACACAAGAGCAATCAAAGGAAAGATGGAGAACGACACTTCACTCATGGTTAACCATGACAACAAAGCATCACCACATATACCTGCAACCAGCGCCAAAATCAGCGTTTTCTTTTCAGATTTATTTCCATTCGACATTATTCTATCCCGCCTTTTAATCGGTTACGTTCACGTTCTTTGCGATACCAATAGGCCCCTTTGGCTATCATTCGCAATTGCATGATCAATCGCTCGGCGAGTTCATCGCGTTCACGTCGATCTAAATCTAAAGCTTCTGCACCAGAGCTAAATACCAAGGTCACCGATGCCTCTGCTTGAGTAAACGCCTCTTCCCTAGTCATTCCAGTGCTCATTAAATACTCTGTTAATTCTGCCGCAAAATGCTGAATTTCTCGAGCGACGGCAGTACGAAATTCAGAAGAAGTGCCAGAGCGCTCACGCAGCAATAAGCGGAAAACGTTAGGACTACTTGCAATGAATTCCATGAAGGTTTCAACCGAAGTTCGAATTACACTGCCTTCTTTGACAATACGCTGGCGTGCCTGTCGCATCAGTTGGCGTAATAGCAAACCACCTTCATCAACCATGGTTAAGCCTAGCTCATCCATATCTTTGAAGTGCCGATAAAAAGAAGTGGGTGCAATCCCCGCTTCTCGAGCGACTTCTCGCAAGCTGAGATTGGAAAAACTACGATCCGCACTTAATTGATTAAATGCCGCATCGATCAGCGAGCGACGTGTTTTTTCTTTTTGTTGTGCACGGATTCCCATTGATTTCATTCTTAAACTGGCTCTTCTTTTCATTCGGGTACGAGAGTGTCAATATAACGCATATCCCCCCTACGTATAAAGCGACGTTATCTCGGTTCAAATTGACCAAAGCGAGCCTCGAACACGTTACTACTGGCTTATATCCGAATGCAATCTTCCCTACTCAATTTGTAGACATACCGCATAGCAAATAGTTATTTTATTCATTTCTGCGTGATCACTTCCACTCTCTAGCAGCCATTACATACCACCTACTGTGTAAATGAGTTAACATCTCGCAACAGCAATGTTACGCAAATATAACAAGGAAACCATCATGGCGCATGCTAATCACTATGACGTGATCGTAATTGGTAGTGGTCCCGGGGGAGAAGGGGCGGCAATGGGTTTAACCAAAGCAGGACTGAATGTCGCCATTGTAGAAAAAGAAAGTAGCGTGGGTGGCGGATGCACGCACTGGGGAACCATACCTTCGAAAGCATTGCGCCATGCCGTTAGTCGTATTATTGAGTTCAACAACAACCCATTATTTTGTCGTAATAACACAAGTATTCATGCCACATTTTCTGACATTTTAGGCCATGCAAAATCGGTCATCGACAAGCAAACTCGACTTCGCCAGGGCTTTTATGATCGTAACTCGTGCACGTTATTGTTTGGTACAGCACGCTTTATCGATAATAATTCGATTGCATTGATGCAAAGCGATGGTACGGAAGAAATCTTCTCTGCTGATAAATTTGTTATCGCGACAGGTTCTCGCCCTTACCAACCGAACAACGTCGACTTCTTACATGAGCGTATTTACGACAGCGATTCTATCCTGAGTTTGAAGCACGATCCTCGCCACATCATCATTTACGGCGCAGGGGTAATTGGTTGTGAGTACGCATCAATCTTCCGTGGACTTGGCGTAAAGACCGACCTGATTAACACTCGTGATCGCCTGCTCTCCTTCCTTGATAACGAAGTCTCCGATGCGCTTTCTTACCACTTCTGGAACAGTGGCGTTGTGATTCGCAATGATGAAACCTTTGAGAAAATAGAAGGCACCGAGGATGGGGTTATCGTCCATCTACAGTCCGGTAAAAAAATGAAGGCAGATTGCCTACTGTATGCCAATGGTCGTACGGGCAACACGGACAAACTGAACCTTGCGGTCGTTGGGCTTGAAGCCGACTCTCGCGGTCAGCTTAAAGTCGATGATAACTACCGTACCGATATCGAGCACATCTACGCCGTAGGTGATGTGATTGGCTATCCTAGTCTAGCCAGTGCTGCGTATGACCAAGGTCGTTTCGTGGCACAAGCCATCACCAAAGGACAAGCCGACGGCAATCTGATTGATGATATCCCGACGGGTATCTACACCATTCCAGAAATCAGCTCAGTAGGTAAAACCGAGCAAGAACTGACTGCGGCGAAAGTGCCTTACGAAGTGGGACGCTCTTCATTCAAGCATCTAGCTCGTGCACAGATTGCAGGTAAAGACATCGGCAGCTTGAAGATCCTCTTCCATCGCGAAACCAAAGAGATTCTTGGTATTCACTGCTTTGGTGAGCGTGCTGCGGAAATCATCCACATCGGTCAGGCCATCATGGAGCAAAAAGGCGAAGCCAATACGATTGAATACTTCGTCAATACCACTTTCAACTACCCGACGATGGCAGAAGCGTATCGCGTAGCCGCACTGAACGGATTGAACCGATTATTCTAATTCAATTGGGTTGCCATGATCCAAAAACTAAAACAGCAGGTTTCGACCTGCTGTTTTTTGTAATTAAGCGAGGAAGCTTCCCTTTCTCCACTGATAGAAGAAGATGACCCCGAGTCCAATCCCCCGCATCGCCATAAAGCTAGTCATCGCAAACCACAATGCATGGTTTTGCCAGCCAGAGAACAAAAAGAAAATCGCGAAGAAGCAGCACGTCGCGACAAACATACTGTTACGCATGTCCTTACCTTTGGTCGCACCAACAAAAATACCATCGAATAGAAAGCACCACATCGATGTTAATGGCATTACTACCAGCCACGGTAAATAAACGGACGCTTGTTGCTGTACGACTTCAATTGATGTGATCATGGCGATCAAATGCGATCCCACCAAAGCAAATACCGCAGTCAGACCCAAACAGATGATCAGACTCCAGAAAAAGGTACCAATTAACGACGCACTGAGTTGTGCTCGGTCTTTCGCGCCAATCGCTTTCCCCACCATGGCTTCCATAGCGTAAGCAAAGCCATCCATGCCGTAGGAAATCAGCATCAAGAAACTCATCAATACCGCATTAGCTGCCACCACATCATCACCAAAGCTCGCTCCTTGGAAAGTCATAAAGCTAAATGCTGCTTGCAAGCATAATGAGCGTAAGAAGATATCGCGATTGAGTTTTACAAAGCGCCCTAGCCCATGTTGAGTATCGGTAAGCAAACTCTTTGGAGACGGCAACTGGCGCGCTTGCCATGTTTTCCACACGCACAGTAAGCCAAATGCCATGCCTGAGTAGTCTGCAATGACAGACGCAAGCGCCACGCCTTCTACTTTCCAACCCAAACCAATCACAAACAACAAATCGAGCGCGATGTTAGTTGCGTTAGTGATGATCACCATCCACATTGGTGCTTTGGCGTTTTGCGTTCCAAGCAACCAACCCAATAACACAAAGTTCATCAATGCCGCTGGCGCACTCCACACACGGATAGAGAAATATTGTATGCCGTAGCGCTTCACTTCCGCACTGGCATCACTCCAACCAAAGATCAGATCTGCAATCGGATGATGAGCAATAAGAAAGACCAACGCGAACAGCAATGCCATGACTGAACCTTGCATGAACACCAACGCCAACTGTTTGCGATCTTCGCCGCCATAAGACTGTGCTGCCAATCCAGTGGTCGACATACGTAAAAAGCCAAGTAGCCAGAACGTCACGCTGATCATCGTGCTACCCAACGCGACACCCCCCAGATACCAAGCGTGCTCAAGGTGGCCGATCACAGCGGCGTCAACCAAGCCCAATAGTGGGACAGTAATATTCGATAGCACCATCGGGATTGCGAGCATTAACACCTGACGATGAACTCGAGGATTTGATAAAGGAGAAAAGATTGAGTTTGTCACAGGCGCCTCTTTAGTGGGCCTGAACTCGAACAAAGAAGCCAGGCAATGTAGGCGCAAGAGTGTACATGAGAGTTTAATAACTCGCCAATAACCGCTTGATATACCAATCGGAATAACCCATCTGTTACCCTTATTGGTTAATGTTGAGAACGAACATACATAAAGCCCAGCGAGAGTGCTGGGCTTTGGGGGAAAGTATTACATCCAGTCCGTGTTGCGAATAATGCCAACCGCCAGACCTTCGATCGCCAGATGCTGAGACGTCAAATCAACTTGAATAGGCGCAAACTCTTCGTTTTCTGCATGCAGCAATACCGTTGAGCCTTTGCGCTCCAGACGCTTCACCGTCACATCATCATCAACACGAGCAACGACCACCTGACCATCACGCACATCTTGAGTTTTGTGCACAGCCAGTAAGTCGCCATCCATGATGCCAATGTCTTTCATACTTTCGCCGTTTACGCGAAGTAGGAAATCCGCTTTCGGTTTGAACATGGCCGGATCCACTTGATAGTGCGATTCCACATGCTCTTGAGCCAGAATCGGCTCACCGGCAGCAACTTGACCAATCAAAGGCAGACCTTGATCGTCGTTCGCTGCATCTTCCAGTAGGATTCGTATCCCACGAGATGCCCCTGGTATAATTTCAATCGCTTGTTTACGAGCAAGGGCTTTTAGGTGTTCTTCTGCGGCATTCGCAGAGCGGAAGCCAAGCTCACGCGCAATCTCTGCACGAGTTGGTGGCATTCCAGTATCTTCGATTTTGCTTTTAATCAAATCGAAGACTTGTTGTTGGCGCGGCGTTAACGGCTTCATATGTCACCTGTCTTTTTATACAGTTAACTGTGAGTATATCCAGTAAATGAACAAATGAAAACCCAATTGGTTGTTTTTTAATTTATTTGATTCGCTTCCTGAGCGCCCTCACCAACCTTAACTTAGCTGGCGTTTTAAACACACCGCTCCCTATTCCACGAAAGAAAGCCATCACCTAGGCAATCGACCAATTTGCACTCAATAAAATTAAAAGGTTTGATCAGTTTCTGATATCCTTACACCGCTTAAATTTTATCGCCTAGGCTTATTTCTATAGCCGTATCTATTTCCTTCCTTATTAATGTGGGGAAAGCGGACACAGAAATAAGGTTGGGCTTGTTTGAATACCTATTGAGGCTGTGAACTTTATGTCTTCTGGACAATCATTTTCACGTTCATTACTAAAACTACCTTTATCGGTAATGGTAAAGGGCACCACAATTCCATCGAATCCGATTGACGATCTCAACATCGACCTAACCAAACCGATTGTGTATGCCTTACCGTTCCGTTCGAACGTGGATTTGCTGACACTACAAAAGCAAACTCTGAGCCTTGGTCTACCTGACCCGCTCAGCCCATTGGAAGTCAACGGCAAGACACTGAACCGTTTCGTGTTCATTGCGTCTCCTCCAACCATGATGAGCAATGACAATGATGCACCTAGCGAATCGGTCTCTCTCTTTACTGACCTACTGGAATTGCACAAGCTCGACAGCGAACTTGATGTTCAGATGCTCCCAGTAACAGTGCTGTGGGGTCGTAAACCAGGTAAAGAAGAGAACCACAAGCCATACCTTCAGCCAATGAATGGCCCGCAAAAAGCAAAAGCAGTCATGGCCGCAGGTCGCGACTGTTTAGTTCGCTTCAGCCCGGTGGTGTCTCTGCGTTACATGGCCGACTCCCACGGTACGGACAGTGCCATCGCGCATAAGCTGGCGCGTGTCGCTCGTATCCACTTCTCTCGTCAAAAACTGGCTGCGTCAGGTCCAAACTTGCCTCAACGCGAAGTGCTGTTTGCTCGTCTAATGCAATCGCCAGCGATAGAGAAAGCGATTGAAGATGAAGCGCAGAGCAAAAACATCTCGATTGAAAAAGCACGCAAAGAAGCCCATGACATCATGGATGAAATTGCCGCTGACTTCTCTTATGGTTTGGTGAAAAACGGCGATCGCATTCTTGGTTGGCTATGGACAAAACTGTACCAAGGTCTGCACATCAATAACGCGTCGACCGTTCGTCGCCTAGCGCAAGATGGTCATGAGATTGTGTACGTGCCATGTCACCGCAGTCATATGGACTACCTACTGCTTTCTTACGTTCTGTACCATGAAGGTATGGTACCTCCGCACATTGCTGCAGGTATTAACCTGAATTTCTTCCCAGCAGGCCCAATCTTCCGTCGCGGCGGTGCGTTCTTTATTCGTCGTAGCTTTAAAGGCAACAAGCTGTACTCAACGATTTTCCGTGAGTACCTATCCGAACTGTTCGCGAAAGGTTACTCGGTTGAGTACTTCAGCGAAGGCGGTCGTTCACGCACAGGGCGTCTACTGCAAGCAAAAACCGGTATGTTGGCCATGACGATTCAAGCGATGCTGCGCGGTCTAAACCGTCCAGTCACGCTAGTACCTGTTTACATCGGTTACGAGCACGTCATGGAAGTGGGCACTTACGCCAAAGAACTTCGCGGTTCACGCAAAGAGAAAGAAAACGCCGGCCTTGTGTTGCGTACTCTGCGTAAGCTGCGCAACTTTGGGCTTGGCTATGTGAACTTTGGTAAGCCAATTCAGCTAAACCAATACCTGAATGAGCACGCTCCTGAGTGGACGAAAGACATCGACCGCATGGGCGGCAGCAAGCCACAATGGATGAACCCTGTGGTGAATGATCTAGCAAACAAGATGATGACGCACATTAACGATGCGGCAGCGACCAACGCACTCACACTGTGTGCAACAGCGCTACTGGCCTCTCGTCAACGCGCCTTGTCTCGTGACTCGCTGATCAATCAGATTGAGTGCTACTTAAAGCTACTTAAGAACAACCCATATTCAAGCACTTCAACCGTTCCAACAGAAAGTGCTGAAGAGTTGGTTGATCACGCCATCTCTCTGGATAAGTTTGTGATTGAAACGGACACCATGGGTGACATCATTTCGCTGGATCGTAGCCAGTCGATTCTGATGACTTACTACCGCAACAACATCATTCACTTGTTTGCGCTACCGTCATTGATTGCACAGATGATCATTCGTCAGCGCAACCTGTCAGTAGAGAAGATTCAAGAGAACGTTGCACAAATTTATCCATTCCTTAAGAAAGAGCTGTTTCTAAGCTACAAAGAAGAGAAACTGAATGATCTCGTCGTGAAGATCTTGAACGAGTTTGCAGAGCAGAAAATGATCAGCCTAGACGGCGGTAAGTTGGAGATCAACCAATCAAACAACCAACCTTTGGTTCTGCTTGGCCGCACGATCACTGAAACATTGCAGCGCTACTCCATCGCGATGAATTTATTGGTTGCCGACCAAGAGCTAGGTAAATCAGATCTAGAACAGCAGAGCCAAGACATTGCTCAACGCTTGGGCCGTCTGCACGGTATCAACGCGCCAGAGTTCTTCGACAAAGGTGTGTTCACTGCAATGTTCAATACGTTGAAAGAACAGCAATACTTAGACAGTGACGGCAATTGCGATTTAGATAAAACGCAACAATTCGCCAAGCTTCTGTTTGCTCTGCTCTATCCTGAAGTGAAGCTCACTATCGAAGAGAGTATCCACCAACTTCAGGCATAAAAACTGAGCTCAGTACAAATTAAAAAGGCATCCGATTGGATGCCTTTTTGTCTTCGAACGATAGTGGCTTGGTAATGAATACTTACCAGAACGCGACAAGTAACCCCATCGCAATCACCATTCCCACATAATTGTTATTGAGGAAGGCTTTAAAACACAAATCGCGTTCACGGTGGCGAATTAAGTGCTGCTGATACACAAACAGAGAAGCGGCAAGTAAAATCGTCCAGTAGTAGCTCTGCCCCAGTTCGTAGTGTTGACCAAGCAGAACCAACATCGCCAAGGTCATCAACTGCAGAACGCCAATCACCAACTTGTCATGACGACCGAACAAGATAGCAGTCGATTTAATACCAATCTTTAAATCATCATCACGGTCGACCATCGCGTATTGAGTGTCGTAAGCAATCGTCCATAATGCGTTAATCACGAACACGAACCACACAATCCATGGCAACTCACCGGTTTGTGCAGCCCATGCCATTGGAATCGCCCAGCTAAATGCCAAGCCCAAAAAGAGTTGCGGCAGGTGAGTATAGCGCTTCATAAATGGATAAATGAAGGCTAATACAATGCCTGCGAAAGAAAGCTGAACCGTCAGCGGGTTCATGGTTAGCACTAATAAGAATGAGCTGATACCCAGAACCAAAAATAGACCAATCGCCTCTTTCGAGGTCACTTTGCCCGATGGCAGTGGGCGCTGTTTGGTACGCTTCACATGGCCATCAACTTTACGATCAGCAAAATCGTTAATCACACAACCAGCGCTACGCATTAGGAACACACCTAACACAAACACGATGAGTACATTCCAACTTGGCATGCCTTGGGCGGCAATCACAAGGGCCCAAACCGTCGGCCACAATAACAAGAGTGAACCAATTGGGCGATCCATTCGCATCAGTTGCCAATATGCTTTGGCTTTCTCTGCGGTCATTTACACCTTCTCCTTAGCGTAAACTGGTGAACTAGGTAAGAATAACTCAGCGACCAACATAGGTTTGTGATTCATCCACAGTCTTGAACGACGAGCTAATAAGCGGCCTTGAGGCAAACTCACCCACCCCATTTGTAGGGCATCACGTTCAACATTGTCAGCACTAAACACGGTCAAACCTAGCGGAATATCCCCTTGCTGGGCTAAATCGTATTGCTGATCGATCAAGGTAGAACGTGGAATAAGGGTGCGTCCAATGACCCACTCACTATTGTCGCCACGCAAAATCACCTCACGCAGAAGGCAATCTTGCTCAGACAAGAGTTGGCTCTCGTTGCGTTTTAACGTCTTAGCAGCGACGATTTGATTATGCAGTAATTCCACGCTTAGGTGCTGGCAATACTGACTTAAACGGCGTGACAAAGACCCTTGTTCTTCAAGCCAATGCTTGGCGAATTCATTTGGAAATTCAAAATTTTCGGGGTTTTGCCACTCTACTTCCAATAATGAAGCAAGATAGAGCGATGTCGGCTGATTCATACTAGTATTCAATTGGTGGCTTTATGCGTACAATAAAGCAACAACTTACTGTCTTATTGAAACTGTAAGTTCCGTTATTTGTTATAGGCGGTCATTGTATCAAGACTTAAGCGATTCGAATATCGCGATCCAGAGAAAGAAAAGTTAGAAATATGTACAAACGTTATGTAGCCCAAATTATTTTCGCATTAAGTCTACTTGTTTCCACACCCTCTTGGGCAGAAACAAAAGAAGCAGGACCACAATTAGCCTACTTTACCCTTGAGCCCGATCTCACCACCAACTTCTATACGAAAGGGAAAAAACTCGGTTATGTACAAGTGCGCATCGACATTATGGTCATGAGCCAGCATGATTTGGCGGTCATTGAACACCACCAACCATTGATTCGTGATGCCGCAATCGAGCTGCTGGGTAAGCAAACTGAAGACACCATCAAATCCCTATCCGGTCGAGAAGATCTACGCAAAACCTTAGTCGCGACACTGAACGAAACACTACTGCCTGAAACAGGTAAAACCATCATTGCTGATCTGTTGTTTACCAAATACCTCTATCAGTAATCGATAAACTCTATATGCAAAAAGACCGCCGATTGGCGGTCTTTTATTTCGAGAGACAAGCAAAGTTACACTTGCTGGTATTTTTGCTTCACAGAATCAAACATGGCAATCGCCATACCCGAGAGCAAACCCACCAAATGCGCCGTATTGGCAATCGCCATAAACGGCTGAACAAAGCCCAGCACTAACCATACCAGCATAAAGCCAATAATCGGTTTTGGCAGGGTTAGACCAAGATGCGGCAGACGGTAGCCAAGAATCCATAAGTAACCAAGCAACGCATAAACCACGCCAGACAAGCCACCGAAGTTCGCTCCCTCAACGTAGAACTGCCCCGCACCGGACAGTGCCGCTGAGATCAAGAAGATTTGCAGCAGCTTTCCTGAGCCTAAGCGACGCTCGATATCACCACCTAGTTGCCACCACCACAGTAAGTTAAATGCAATATGGGTGACTGAAAAATGCAATAATGCATGGCTTATCCAGCGCCAAAGTTGCCATTGCTGCCCTTCAAATGCGGGAAAATGCAATAAGTCGAAGACACCTCTACCAAAGCCTAATATCTGCAGAAGGTAAATCACTGCGCACGTGAACATCACCGAGAGTGTCACAGGGCCCGCTTTAGCTTTAACCATGCTCATGATGCTCGGGCTCGCGTAATGAAACTGGCTCTTACGAGTATCGGCAACGTCCCACGAAGCTGCACTGTATTTCGATCCGGAGGGATTCGCAAGAAAGTGCTGTAATTCGGCTTCCACTTCTATTTCGTGCTGACTATCCGCAAGCCAGAGTGCAAATTGCCCTTCGCCTTCTGGCATCATTTGGATTTCAATCTTGCGTGATGCCATGTAATCAATGAAAGCTTGCGCCATGCGTGGGTTATTTAACGTTACCAATCTCTTCATTAACTTCTCACTATCGGTAGTTGTGCTCGTTGCCAAGCTTCAAAGCCACCATCCACACTGTACACCTGTTCGAAGCCTTGGTTAACTAAATATTGTGCAGCACCTTGACTACTGATCCCGTGATAGCACATCACTAAGATAGGCTGTTCAAACTCAACGTCATTCATAAACGAAACGATAGAGTCATTGGTTAAGTGAAATGCCGACTCAGCGTGAGCAACGGCAAACGCTTGAGGGTCACGGATATCAACAAGCCTTACGTCACCTTGCTTAAGTAGAGTCAGTGCGCCTTGTACATCAATATGCTGAAACTGGTCCATTTCTTTCTCTTTCTTTTGTTCATAATTGCGGATGCTATTGTAACCTATCCAGAGCCAAACTTAGACACAAGGATAATCTGGATATTAAATCTTGCTCACAATACCACCACTTGTGGATAAAGCTGTGAATTACGTTGATAAGGTATATTTAGATCTTTTGATCCACAATATATAGTAATGATCTTGATTTAGTTGTGTGTATATTTATAACTATCCCCAACTAGCATTAGACTTGAAAGCCTTATTTTGTCCGGCTTTCGAACAGTTGATGAATAATTACCTCACAGAGTTATGCACAGGTAGCACAGATAAGTGGGATCGCAAACGCTACCGATATTCGATCGAAAATAAAAAAGCCGAGATCACATGATCTCGGCTTTCTATGAAAATCTTATCTTAGATGAGAAATTGAAGTTAGAATTCCCCAACCGCCAGTTTCAGTTTCTTCATTGCGTTCTTTTCTAACTGGCGAATACGCTCGGCAGAAACGCCAAACTCATCGGCAAGGTCTTGCAACGTTGCCTTCTCATCGTCTAACCAACGAGAACGAACAATGCGCTGGCTGCGCTCATCTAAACTTGCAAGTGCATGACCTAAACGGTTGTTAGTGTGCGTTTCCCAGTTTGCCGCTTCAATATTGTCAGCCACATCAGATGACTTGTCTTCTAGGTAGACCATTGGGGCAGTGTACGAGTTTGCGCTGTCATCATCATCCATTGGCATGTCAAACGTTGAGTCGACGGCCGCTAGACGAGATTCCATTTCTCGCACCTCTGAAGGATCCACACCCAGCTCACGAGCAACGGTTTCTACTTCACCGTTGTTGAACCAACCAAGACGCTTTTTGGATTTACGCAGATTGAAGAACAATTTACGTTGCGCTTTGGTTGTCGCGATCTTCACGATACGCCAGTTACGCAATACGTACTCATGAATCTCAGCTTTGATCCAGTGAACAGCGAAAGAAACCAAACGCACACCCACTTCTGGGTTGAAACGCTTAACCGCTTTCATCAGACCGATGTTGCCCTCTTGTACTAGGTCTGCCATCGGCAAGCCATAACCCGAGTAGCCACGAGCAACATGAACAACGAATCGTAGGTGTGACAGGATCAGGCCTTTCGCCGCATCTATCTCACCATTGTAATGTAATCTTTCTGCCAGCCCACGCTCTTCTTCTGGTGTCAGCATTGGGTAGCTGTTTACAGAACGAATATAGCTATCAAGACTATCTTGCGTGACTAGAGCCATCGGATACGCTTCTTTTGTCATTCAATTCCTCATCAATCTCTGATCTGGAGCATTACATTACAATTTAGCTTCGCCATCTTGAACTTAAAATGAACAAGTTTCAAGAAGGGCGAGTAATTATCCATAAACAAATGGTCTAAACAAGAGGAGAGATATTAGCTTGTGCTAATAAATTCCAAGTATAAGACCTTTATCACCTAAACAGGTTCAATTTCGTTCAGGTGACGCTGCGCGGATACTCGTGCGGCGATACAACCCAGTAAACTACCAGTGATGATCAACAACAGAGATTCATCCCAACTCAATCCAATCAAACGGAATTGGCTGTCATAAAGTGACGCCAACTTTTCCACAGCATTATTCATAACAACGGTGATCAAAGCCGTCACTAACCATGCTATGCTTGCACCCAACACACCGAACCACATGCCCGTGTATAAATAAGGACGAAGAATAAAGCTGTCGGTCGCCCCAATCAGCTTCATGGTTTGAATCTCTTCTTTGTTCGCCAGCACATTAAAGCGCAATGTATTACCGACGATTAAAAATACCGCACCCAACATCAGTATTGTCAGGGTGATAACAATAATACTAGCAAGAGTTTTGATGGCATCAAGGCGTGCTAGCCAGTCTTCATCGAGCCTCACGTCGGTCACGTCTTGTTGCTCACGAACTTGCTTGGCAATCGACTGAATATCACTCTTCACTTCTGAATCGGGTGTAATCACCAACACGCCAGGTAATGCATAACCACTTAGTAGGCTCAACGCTTGGTCAAAGCCGGCGTATTGGCTTAAATCCGATAGACCTTGTTGCGGCGAAATATATTCCACCTCTTTTACTAAAGGCCAAGTCTCGATTTGATCTTTTAACACCATCACGCGTGCATCAGGCATGCCTTCCACTAAGTAAGCACTCACTTGCGATGGTGATGCGACGTCCTCAGCTGCTCCAGCGAGGTTTTTCCCCAGCAAATACAAACAAGCGGGCATCGACAACGCCATCGAAATCACGGCTAGAGTAAGAATGTTACCTAAAGGACGACGCCATAACGCGCCGAAAGAAGATTTTGCTTGTTTTGCATGGACAGAAAAAAAACCATCGGTATTGGCACGCTTGGCACTGCGACCTTTCCCTTTCTTCTGGGTGCGCTTGTTACCTACCATAGTCTTCTACCTCACTTAGGAAGCCTTGGTTCAATTCAAAATGGCGATATTGTGGGCGAGTATTTACTAACCCGATATCGTGCGTCGCAAGGAGAATCGTTACGCCTGCCCGGTTAAATTCTTCAAACAGTCGTAACACGCGGTTAGACAGCTCAGGGTCAAGGTTACCCGTTGGCTCATCGGCCACTAGCAAGGTTGGCCGGTTTACCACGGCACGTGCGATACCCACCCGTTGCTGTTCACCACCAGATAACTGGCTAGGCAAACAACGGGCTTTATCGAGCAAGCCCGTTTTATCCAACGCTGCAGAAACGCGGCGTTTGATTTCATTTTCGGAAATGGATTCAATGCGCATCGGCAGCGCCACGTTGTCGAACACGCTGCGATCCATCAAAAGACGGTGATCTTGGAATACAATTCCGATATTACGGCGCAAAAACGGAATGTCTTTGTTTGAGATACGTGTGATGTCATGACCATTGAAATGGATTTTTCCATCGGTTGGACGCTCTATCGCACATATCAATTTCAACAAGGTGCTTTTACCTGCACCAGAATGTCCGCCTAAAAACGCCATCTCTCCGCGCCTCAAGTGAAAATCGACTTTCTGCAGGGCTTGTCGACCACCTCGGTAAGCTTTGCTCACTTGCTGAAATTTGATCACCGTTTGATTTCCTCTAACTCTAATTACTCTTCACGGCTAAACAGAGCGTCAATGAACTCTTGAGTTTCAAAAGGACGCAAGTCTTCGATACCTTCACCAACACCAATGTAGCGAATTGGGATTTCGAACTGATCGGCAATCGCAAAGATCACACCACCTTTTGCTGTCCCATCCAGCTTAGTCAAGGTAATCCCGGTTAGAGGCGCAACATCACTGAAAAGTTTTGCTTGGCTAATGGCGTTTTGACCCGTACCTGCGTCTAGCGTTAGCATGATCTCATGCGGTGCCGAATCGTCAATTTTCTTCATCACGCGCACGATCTTGCGTAGCTCTTCCATCAGGTTTGCTTTGTTTTGTAGACGACCTGCGGTATCCGCAATCACCACATCCACACCACGCGCTTTTGCTGCTTCAATCGCATCATAAATGACCGAAGCACTGTCAGCGCCAGTATGCTGAGCAATCACAGGTACATTATTACGCTCACCCCAGACTTGCAGCTGTTCAACGGCTGCAGCACGGAAGGTATCACCTGCGGCAAGCATGACTTTTTTACCTTCATTTTGGAATTGTTTCGCCAGTTTACCGATCGTGGTGGTTTTCCCCACACCGTTCACACCAACCATCAAAATAACGTAAGGTGTTTTGCCACTGTCGATTTCAAGAGGCTGTTCAACCTTAACAAGGATTTCAGCCATCTCTTCTTTCAGCAGACCATAAAGGGCTTCGCCATCTTTAAGATCGCCGCGAGAGGCTTTCTCTGTCAGGTTGTTGATGATTTTTGTTGTGGTGTTCATGCCCACATCAGCAATCAATAGCTGCTCTTCTAGCTCTTCGAAGAGGTCATCGTCAATTTTTTTACCGCTGAATAAACCAAAGAAACCTGCGCCAATGTTGGCTTTGGTTCGACTTAGACTGCGCTTAAGACGTGCAAAGAAGCTCTCGGTCGGTTTTTCCTGCTCTTGAACACGAGGAGCGACGGGGGCTTGCGGCTCTTCTGCTTCTGCTTCTGCTTCTGCTGAAACAGCCTCAGCTTTCACTGACTCTTCTTCCACACTTGTTTTTTCTTCCACCGGCTCGGCAACTTCTTCCGTTGGTTTCTGCTCGGTCGCAGGCGCTTCCGCTGCTTCTTCTTTTACTGACTCTTCCGGCGTTGGCTTTTGGCTTTGCTCTTCATCACCAAAACCTAGCCACGAAAGTAATCCGCGCTTCTTTTTTTCCGTCATCTGGGGCTATCCTAGATTGTCTCTTTATCTATTAAGTACGCTTTCCTGAAAACAGAATGACTGATTCAGAAAAGCCTGATGACAGAGTTGTGCTAACTTTCCAATTAGGTAATTCTAATCTTATTAGTGTTACACTCTGTCATCTTGAATATTCTGGGCTGCACCCAAGCTTAAAGCTTGGGCGATTGGCTATAGTATCACTTTATTAGCGGTCAAAAAATCTATGGTAAGACGTCGCCAGCAAAACTCCTCACAAAAAAAGCCAACAACGGGCTTTGTTCGCATTATTAGTGGTTTATGGAGAGGTAGAAAGCTACCTGTGCATGATGCAGAAGGTCTGCGTCCAACCACGGATCGCGTAAAAGAAACGCTGTTTAACTGGTTAGCTCAAGATGTACCACAAGCAAAGTGCCTCGACTTATTCGCAGGTTCCGGCGGCTTAGGCTTTGAATCCGCTTCTCGCCAAGCGGAACAAGTGACCATGATTGAGCTAAACCCTCAAGCATTTCTGCAGCTACAGAAAAACGTAGCCTCACTTAATGCTAGCAATATCCATGTGGTAAATACCGATACGCTGAGCTTTTTAAAGCAACCGGGCACGCCACATCACGTAGTATTCATCGATCCACCGTTTCGCAAAGGGTTATTGGATGAAACCGTGACCTTGCTAGAGCAAAACGGCTGGCTGACTGAAGATGCGATGATTTATATTGAAACTGAAAAAGAGCTGAACATGGCTGGGGTTCCGGATAGCTGGCTCCTGCACCGAGAAAAAACCGCAGGTCAAGTGAGTTATCGCTTATACGCACGCTCACCAGCTTAAAGTTTCGATTTAAAAGGATAGTTAAATGAAAGCGCTATTGATACTGGCAAAAGCGGCGATCGCCTTTGTCTGGTTTATACTAATTCTCAACATTTTTATGCCATTCCCAGGAAAAGCAGCTATCGCGCTGTACATCATGGCCGCATTCCTGTTCATGATGCATGGTTTGCAGATGGCGATCTTCATCGGTGCGTTTGGTGACAAAATTAAGATGAGCGCATGGGAAAAGTACTCGATTTTAATTTTTGGTATTTTTGCTCTGCTCGATATTCGTCGTAAGCACATGATGTAATAAGACAGATAAACGAAAGCCGCTCACAAGAGCGGCTTTTTATATTCATCCGATGAGCAAAAGTTTAACCCATGTAACTCTTCACGCCATCAAGAAACATCTGGGTAGAAATCATAACCAACAGCAATCCCATCAAACGCTCAATCGCTTTGAGACCACGCTCTCCCAAAATCCGGTGGAAGAAGCTGTAGAACATCAAGATGAAGAAAGTGGCGCCCCAAGCAATCAATACAGCGGCAGACAACTCCATAATCTTGTCTGGATGCTGAGAAGAAAGTAAAAGCAGTGCAGCGATAACCGAAGGCCCAGCAATCATGGGGATGGCCATCGGCACAATAAACGGCTCTTCACCTGCGGCCAGCCCGGTAATGCTACCAGCACTTGGGAAAATCATCTTAATGGCGATGATAAACAGAATGATGCCGCCAGAAATACTCAAGGTCTCCGGCTGAACATGAAGGAAACTCATGATGCTCTGTCCTGCGAACAAGAACAGCATCAGAATCATCAAGGCAAACACGAGTTCACGAATCAGTACTTTTCGGCGACGCTTCGCATCTAAATGTTTGAGAATGGACAACACTATCGGCAAATTGCCAAGAGGATCCATAATAAGAAACAGCATGGTCGCTGCTGAAAGAATGTCCATGTTCTGGCCTCGACTAATAAGATGGCGGCCAGTATAGGCGAGACTATGTTTGAGGGCCAATTAAAAACATTCGCCCTCACTTCGGTCATACTAGGTCGGAGCTTAGTGGTTGCAGATACGCGCCATGTTCACCACAAACTTACCTTCCAGTTCAAGTACTTTTTCGCGTTTTAGCAAAAATTCTAGCAATGCATCTAAGTCTAGATCATTCAACTTACAGGTATGAAAACGCACTTCTGCGCCAAAGTGAGCCGCTAGCTCATCACGATTCATTGGCGTTTCGCGAAGTAAGTTTAGTAGGTCATGGGCATGAATTTCAGTCATCATCAACTCCAGTGTTCAAATTCAGTGTGGTCAGTGTACTCAAATCAGCTAACGTTGCTTTGACTTAGGTTAGGATCTGTTAAACCTAATAAATGATGGAAGACACAATAAGTGCATGCGCTAAAAAGTAACTCCCACTCACCCACAAGTAAGCATGTTTCATTGGCTTACGATACCCATGAATAGCATAAACAAGCGCGGAACCCGTCATAACGAGCGTCCCAGTGAAACCAAGCGCATTGGCATAACTTGGAATATGTAGCCAGACGTCACCGGCTGACCACGCAAGGAAAACAAGCATGATGCCCATAACAACGACCGGAAATACCAAAGAGTCTAATTGAGGAAGTAGCAAGAAAAAGGCAACGATGCTTGCGGCCAACAATAACGCTAAAAGCCACCAAACAACTTCGCCGTTAATTTGCACCCAAAAAGCTTTGCTATAACAGATCTGGGCCAACAAGTAGCTAGCAAAGTAAAGCGGCTTGCGAGATTTGAATGAATGAAGCGTGTCTGCAAGTATGAAAACGATCAATCCGCCAGCAATCCAATAGGTATGAGCTGCTGAGTCGCCCTGAGTAATTGCCAAAATAAACAACAAAAGCAGAGTAAAAATTTTAAATATCAGGGATTGTGTTGGATTAACTTGCTTCGCTCCCAACACGGAATATAGCCCCGATAGCCCAATTGCCAACCAACTCCACATGCCGTATACACCTTTTATGTTACCTCGCCGCTAGTCTAGGTAGACCAATCGCTATGTAAAGGTGCAATCTATGAAAGTTGGATCTCGCTAGCGATTCGACACATTCGTTACGCCGACCACCACTTTATACTTTCTCTCACAATAGAAGGCCTCCCCACTAGCATTAACATACAGAAAAAATTGAAAAGAAAACCATCAATATGCTCGCAATACAGACAGTATGATGGAATTATCGACACAAAATAGAAATCCACCCAATTAGCGATTCAAAAGCAGAAATATTGCAACCTTGATACAGCAAAAACCCCCAGACGCCCCGTTACAATATAGAATAAAAACTCAACTGACACATATTAAGTATCTAATATTGATGACAATAGTTGCGTTTGTTCAATAAAACTCGACCTTAGACAATAGGATCCGTAGTGCTGCGTTTTTAGCACGATAACTTTCTCATCTGATAAGAAAATGACACCAACCAAGCCACACACTCAATCACCCCTGCCAGAAAGTACCACCATTTCCCCAACTTTTGAGAAACACACAAAAAATACATAACCAAACCACCACCAGAAAAAAAAAACACTATCACCCCATTAATGTAACGAACTTTAACTAATAAAAATCAATAATTTATAATTTATTAGGAGAAATAAACCACAATAAGAACACTTAGCAACCAAGTCAAAAAACACTGTTTTAATCATCAAATAGCGGTGATAATGAATGATTAAGTATTATTTTTGAAAACCTTTTGGCAATCTGGTTGATCAAAGCCTGAAAACAGTGCTATATTGATTACATCGAGTTCATCAAGGATTTAAGGGGTAGTGTTATGATTTCTTCTTCTCAGAAACAGGGGCTGGTAATGATTGCAGTAGTTATGGGTTTAATGACACTGCCAATGATGTACTAACCAATTGATTTAAATAAAAAAGGGACGCGTACGCGTCCCTTTTTTTATTATTTATTTTTTGCCAACTATAGATGCTTAGACAGAATATCCCAATGCAAGTAATAAAAACCAAGTGCGGCAAGCGTAATCAAGGTCATTAACAAAATCGCCGTTCGCCAGATAAAGCGAGAGCTTCTCGGCGTCAACTCTTTTTCACATTCATCGCAGGCGGCCATAAAGCCTTTTCTATCGTCCAGTTTGTAATTTTCTTCATGTACGATCTTATTACGCACTGTTGCAATAAAACGTAATTTTGCGATGACATCATGTGGCAAACGCTCTTCACAACTGGTGATCAGTTGGTGTAGTCCCTTCCCCTCTGCATGGTATTGTGTTCGCAGAAGCTTTTCGATCGTTCGGGTACGCATGACAACTTTCTCAATATCTGACATCGTGCCCCTCCTTACTTGATCCTTCCTTTATCCATCATTTCATTCTTCTACAAATCTGGAGTTTTTTCGAGATACTAAATGCAATTTTCCTTTCAATTTGTGTCCTTACACGCAGATAAACTGTGAAGTGCGCCGAATAAAGCCCTCCCCATTTACTAAATCATCAAAAAATTATCTCAACTCATCGTTTAATCAGGAAGTTCTGTAAAATAGGGACCAATGAAACATTGGAGGTTATCATGCCAATCTCACTTATTTTAGTTTTACTCACCCTGATCGCTCTAGGAGCTTGGGTATTCTTTCGCTTTTATAGCAAGCATTATTTCGGTGAAAATGCCCCTGAGCAAAGTGCACAAGTCACCATATTAGACAAACAAGCGATCGATATACCGGACGCGAAGCCCGGCCAAGACGATCAAGAGTATTGGATTTATGTGCAGCGCGGTTCCATGGGACCGAAACGCGAATTTCAAATCGGGGTACATTACTACCACGCTCTTAATCCAGGTGACAAAGGGACGCTGACTTATCATGGCGACAAATTTCTACACTTTGCCCTCAAACGTTAATCTACGGCAGCAACCATCGAGTCTTGGCAGATCTCGAAAACAGATAACTCATTGCCAAGGCTCCTGCTCCACTTAATATGACCCACAGTGGGATCACCCATATTGGATTCCCTTGGTGCCAACCAAACGCCTTCATCGGCCACAAGAAGATCGGGTGCAACAAATAAATGCCTAAACTGTACTGACTAATGAAACTCACTACCTTCTGGATTTTCGGCGGTAACTCTTCCCCAACATAACGGCATAACATAAAAATCATCGAAGCCGCTAAAACTACGTTGAGCGTTTTGTAAGACAACCAACGACCCACCGTATATTTACCGGCATCCAAACTATTCATCACCACCATAGTAAACGTCAACGCCAATGCCACCAGCCCGAGACCAGTAAACAACATTGTGACCGAACGATTGAGTGGGATCTTCTTAAACAGCACGTAACCTAACGGTAGGTAGCCCATATAGAGCCACATTTGATTACTCCAAGGCCCATCAATCTTGAACAAGAATAAGGTGCTGGTGAATAACCACAGCGCCAAATAAGCATAGAGAGCGTTATCGTCCATATGACGTACCATCCACTGAAATAACGGAATTACAAAATAGAGCGGAATAAAGTAGTAAAAGAACCCAAGGTGATAGTAAGTCGCATGATGCAAGCTGTTGCTCACGACTTCTTTTACCGTGGCAAAGTCAAAGCCTTGCGCTGTCCAGCCTGACAAATACGCATAAAACATCGACCAAACTAAAAAAGGCACCAACACTTTACCTAAACGCCGTTTGACGTAGTACTTGGCATCAAAAGGACGCGTATCACTGAGCATCAAGGCTCCGGTGATCAAAATGAACACTGGTACCGCCCAACGACTCACACTATTTACACCGACGGCCGTTAACCATTGGTCAAGAGGAATCCCGCCCAACTCAGTGCGGTATGGGGCCAATACGTGAATGGCGATCACTGCAATAGCCGCGACACACCGCAATAAGTCAAAAAACAGAACCCTTTCTCTCATGTTTTTTTCTACTTGGAATGACTGTACGCTTATAGCATAGGGTAATTTTCATCCAGTTAAATAGTTAACAATCTGTTTTTGCTTGTTTTTAACACAACAGCGAACTCTTAAATAACATTGATCTGTAAAATGATTTGCTGCAACACCCATTGTTCAAACGGAAGCCGTAGCCCCAACCTTTCTCGAATGGGCAACAGCATAAGTCAGCTTATTACTTTAGGATGTTGGACAGATTAATAAGAGAGGTCTTTATGAACAAAGCATTATTAAGCATTACTGGTTTGTGTTGTGACCTTAGCTGGATGCAACCAAAAGGAAGAGGCCGTAACACCAGCGCAACCGGAAGCGAACCCTATCTGCAGCGCAGAAAACCTTGCTGGCGGTTGGTCACAAGGTGAAGTGACACCTGAGGCTCAACAAGCGTTAGATTTTGTACTCGGTCAGCTGAATACCGCGGCTAAGCTAAAAGAGCTCTTGAGCGTACGTACTCAAGTCGTAAATGGCCTTAACTACGCGATTGAATTCGAAATGGACAATGGTGAAGTTTGGAACACCATCGTTTACCGCCCACTGAAAGGTGATATGGAAATGACGCGGCTAGCACTACAAGGTCGCATTTGCCCATAACCCAAGCTTGCTGATTTGCGACACTGAAGCACAGAAAGCAAAATGGCTCCCATTGCGGAGCCATTTTTTATACTGAGTCGTAAACTGATTTAAACCGCCGCCACTTTGGCTTTTGGTAACTTGATAGAGATGACCGTCGTCAGCGCTAAGAAGGCAAAAGAGACCCACAGACACGCCGCCAGACCCGCTTCTTGGTAAATCCAACCGGATAGAACCGTACCAATCAAACGTCCCATCGCATTCGCCATATAGTAGAAGCCGACATCCAGTGAAACACCATCGCCTTTCGCGTAGCTTACGATAAGGTAAGAATGCAAAGATGAATTCACCGCAAATACCGCACCGAAGCTCATCAAGCCGACAACAATAACCAGTTCTGGTTGCCAACCAATTTGCACGCCGTAAGCAATCGCGCCAGTGATGACAGCAAGGATACCTGCCCAAATCAATGCTGCACTACCGTCTGGCACTCTACCTTGTGCTTTACCGGTAATACGAGGCGCAAAGCCTTGAACGAATCCGTAGGCAATCACCCAAGCCGCTAGGAAACCGCCCACCATCAGGTGATCCCAGCCAAACACACTGCCTAGGTAGATCGGAAGTGCAACGACAAACCACACATCACGCGCACCAAATAGGAACATACGTGCCGCAGACAGGATGTTCACCGATTCTGACTTAGAGAAAATCTGACGGAATTTAGGCTTGCTCTTCGCTTTACCCATGTCAGCCTCTAGCCAAATCAAACTGGATACGAAAACAATCGCCAGCACACTTGCCATGATGACCATCGAAGTTTGGAAACCAAACGCGGACAACAGCAAACCACCAATAAAGAAGCCTGCGCCTTTTAACGCGTTTTTCGAACCCGTTAAGATCGCCACCCATTTATAAAGTGCCCCTTGCTGCTCGTCTGGCACCAACGTTTTAATCGCGCTCTTGGCACTCATCTTATTCAAATCTTTGGCGATACCTGAAATGGCCTGCGCTGCCATCACCCAAGGGATGGTCAACCACGCATTTGGCACTGCCAACATCAGCAAGGCAAAAATCTGCATCCCTAACCCGACGTTCATGGTTTTGTTGAGACCAAGTCGAGCACCTAGCCAACCACCAACCAAGTTGGTCACTACGCCAAAAAATTCATAGAAAAGGAACAGCGAAGCAATGGCTAAACTTGAGTAGCCTAAGTCATGGAAGTAAAGCACCACCAACATACGTAGTGCGCCGTCCGTCACGGTGAAGTTCCAATAGTTGAACGTCACCAGCATGTACTGACGGATACTTTTACTTAGTTTTGAAATCATAACGACCTCAGATGTACTGCAATCAGAGCATTTAGATCATGATGTTCCAAATACTCTATGACCTGAACACCAGTATTGAGCCATCTCAATACTGGTGCCAAACTGCGAAACAAGAACTGACAATAAAATTAACTATTACTTAATAATAAACAGATAGTTAAATATCAAACTGGCATCCAAGTATCACATAAAATAGTAAGCTACATGGCGTAAGGAGAGCTTTTGGAACATGATGTTCCAAAAGCTCGACAAGCTGATCACGCGCTTTGTGCGACGCGCTCGATGTACTCAACTTGTACTGGTTTGGTGAACGCGCCAGGACGCAAAGCTTGCACTTCGCGCACGATATCTTCTAGCGGCCAACCTTTCTCTAGCAGTAGATGCGCAGCAAACAAACCTGTACGACCAGAGCCGCCTAAACAGTGCATTGCGACCTTACCACCTTGCGCTAGAATTGCGTGCAATTCAGGGCTTGCTTGTTGCCATTTTGCAGCAAACCCTTCGTCTGGCGCGCAGTCGTCTTCAATCTCTATTTGAAACCATTTCATGCCTAACTGTTGAGTGATTTCGCCCAGAGCAGAAACGTCTTGCGCTGCCAACTCTGAGTTATCAAGTGCTGTCACTACCGCTTGTACACCTTGGTCTTTCAACTGCTTTAGAGAATCTTGCAGTTCAACACCTTTTGTACCCGGACACGGAGTCAAAACCAAAGCGCCCGCTTCTAAATCTAATTGCCATGTAGGATGAGACATTTTAAAACTCCTTATGCCATACCAACGTTACGAACCAATTCTGCAGTGCGCGTTGCGTAGCCCATTTCATTGTCGTACCAGGCGTAAATCTTCACCATGCGAGCGCCAACAACCATAGTGGATTGTGCGTCAACGATGGTTGAACGTTGGTCGCCTTTGTAATCGATAGAGACCAATGGACGCGCTTCAAAGCCAAGGATGCCTTTTAGCTCACCTTCCGATGCTTCTTTCAGTAGTGCGTTCACTTCTTCTGCCGTGGTATCACGTTTCACATCAAAAATGATATCTGTCAGCGATGCGTTTGCTAAAGGAACACGAACTGCGTGACCATTAATTTTGTCTTTTAGATCTGGAAAGATTTCAACAATTGCAGTCGCACTGCCCGTAGTGGTTGGGATCAGGCTCATACCACATGCACGCGCACGACGTAGATCTTTGTGCGGCGCATCCAGAATCGTTTGTGTGTTAGTTAAATCGTGAATCGTTGTAAATGATGACTGCTCGATGCCCAGTTTCTCGTGAATCACTTTCACTACTGGTGCAATACAGTTAGTGGTACAAGATGCCGCTGTGACGATGCGGTGCAACGCTGGATCGAAGATGTGGTCGTTCACACCAACCACGATGTTTGCTACACCTTCTTCTTTTACTGGCGCACTCACTACAACGCGTTTTACGCCTTGCTCTAGGTATTTGTTTAGGAATGACGTTTTTCGATGAACACCCGTTGCTTCAATCACAACATCACATTGACCCCAGTTCACCGCATCGATATCACGCTCCTGTGAAGTCGTGATGCGTTTACCGTTGATCACCATGTCTGTGCCTTCAACTTGCACTGCGTGGTTCCAACGACCTTGAACTGAATCAAACTCAAGTAAGTGGCCCAAAGTCGCTGCATCGCCCGCTACATCGTTGATGTGTACGAACTCTAGCTCTGGCCAATCAAACGCAGCACGCAGTGCCAAACGACCAATTCGACCGAAACCGTTAATACCTACTTTAATCGTCATAATCTTCTACCTTTTCAAGCCTATAAACTGTTAACGCTTACTACTAGCAGCAAGCCGCACGAGCTTTATCGTGCAATCGTGAAATATCGTCTTGGTACTCTTTCTTCAAACAGTTCGAGTCCACCAAATCATCAATTAATTTTTGCATCCATCCTGGTAACAATTCGGACAATTCGTAATACACCCACTGCCCCTGCCGTATATCAACTAAGATACCGTTCGATCTGAGTTGCGCGAGATGGCGCGATATTTTTGGTTGGCTTTGTTGTAGCGCGTAGGCTAAATCACCAACACAGACTCTTTCTTCACGAACCACCAGCATTAAGCAACGCACACGGGTCTCGTCGGAGAGAAGTTTGAAGAACTGATGTGGAAGCATAGGGAACATACCTATATATGGATATGCATATATAATTATTTAAAACTTAGGTGTCGTCAAGCGATCGTGCTCGACTGTAATAAAAGTTTAATATTTGATCGAATTATGCGCCAACGAAGCTCTGACTCCAGCGAACGGCCTCATCGAGTTCCAACGTCACATCATCAAAAGACAAACCCTGTTGTTCGTGTACGTCTAGCCAATCTGCACGCTCACAGCACTCTCCCATAGCAAGTAAGGCGCCATCTTCCCCTTGTCGGTGAAGTAGCACTTGTTGTACTAAATGACTCAAAGGGAGCTGTTCCACCAGCGATTCCACTGATAGATCGAGCATGGTATCGAGAATTGGCAGTAAGCCAACCATGAAACCCTGCTCGCTATACAGAGAAAAAGGTTGGTAGCGAGAGATCCATTGGCAAAATTGCGCCCGCTGCAAACACAACATGTATAACTCACGCGGTTTGCGACTAGAAATGTATGAAGCAACGATTACAGAAACAAATAGCTTTAACTTATCTTGACCAAGGTAAACTAATGCCTGACGAAATGAAGTAATGGGTACTTCCAGTTTAATCGATTGGGTGTTCACGAAGCGCAATAGTTTGTAACACAGCGCGACATCTTGAGTGATGATGCTTTCAATACGACCAAAATCTAAATCAGGTAGGCAAACTTCTTGGTAAGCGATGTAACAAGCTTTGTGGAGGAAAATGGATAAAGCATCGTGACGATGCGATCAGCGGGTTGGTACCGACTGAGAAAAAGTTATCCACAATCAACGGCATGCTACCCGGTTTGATTCGATGTGAGCAGGGTAAGCATTACTTTCACCATCACGGAACAACAACTCATACCCCAGCGGCTGTCTTTTTCGGTTAAAAATGGGCTGGCGAGCGACATACGCATTAATCATATTTTGTGGTTTTTATCTTTTATTATTTAGCTGCGGCTAACAATGCTCCACACCCCATAAACATCGAGCCAAATACTTTGTTTATTTTACCCATAACCTTGTCTGAGCGAATAAACCGTCCCATCTGTGCCGCTAGTGTGGTGTAGCCCAGCATGACAAACGCATCAATCGTAACTGTCGTGATACCTAGCACCAGCAGCTGAGTCAGCTGTTCTTTTGCAGGGTCGATAAACTGTGGAAACAATGCCACCAAAAATACGATTGATTTTGGGTTGGTCAGGTTAATAAGAATGGCTTTGTACAATAGTGAAGAACCTGACATCACTTTATGATTTTCCTTGGCCACTAAGCCAGACGTATCACGCCACTTTTGAATGCCAAGCCACACCAAATAAGCCGCTCCGACCCATTTGATCATGCTAAAAGCCGCTGCCGATTGCGCGACTAACGCTCCAATACCAGCCCCAACCAATGCAATATGAATAGCCAGACCAATTTGCAAACCAACAATAGCCCCTAATGACTTGCGAGTGCCGTAACTCAAACCATTGCTGATTGAGTTGACGGTACCAGATCCCGGAGCCAGACTAAAAACAATTGCAGTTACCACATAGGCTAACCAAACGTGGGTATCCATTGCATTTCCTCTATAATTCTTCGATGATACGTCACGTCAATAACGCATCTTCAGGTAATCGACTAATGGCTATTCACCATTCACCTTTGACTTATACTCAAGAGACTTTATTTGAGCAAGCAATAGGTGGTCCGATCGCTGCACTCTGGCAAACTCGCCAAGAGGGCTTCATCAAAGGGGCAGAAAAAAAGAAAATCTATTGGTGCAAACTCACCCACTCTGAACACACAAAAGCGGTGCTCATCGTCAATGGCCGAATTGAGTGTTGTTGGAAGTACCAAGAGCTGTTCTACGATCTATACCGACAAGGTTACGATATATATTCGTTTGATCACCGTGGACAAGGTTTATCAGATCGCTTGATACCAGACTCAGACATGGGTCACGTCTATGAATTTGATGACTATATTGATGATATGGCATTGGTGCTCAAACAACTCGATTTAAGCTCCTATCAGCAGCGATTTATCATCGCACATTCAATGGGTGGAGCGATTGCAACGCGTTATCTGCAAACTCACCCAGAGCATCATTTCAATGGTTTGATCTTAAGCTCACCGATGTTTGGCATTGATTTACCCTGGTATCTCAATCCGGTTGCGCTCCCTGTCAGCCAGATCCTCACAGCATTCTCATCCAAACCTCACTATGCACCAGGGCACAAAGAGTACTATCCCAAGCCATTTGAAGACAACCCACTCAGCCAAAGCTACGATCGCTACCACTGGTTTCGTTGCTTATACCGTGATAAACCAGAGCTGCAAGTTGGGGGGCCTAGTACGCGTTGGGTGTGGCAAAGTTTAATGGCGACTAAACAGTGCATTTTATTAACGCGTCAGGTGAAAGTTCCAGTGTTGTTAATGCAATCAGGCAATGATCGTATTGTTAGTAATCAGGCTCAGCAGCGCTTTATCAATAAGTTAAGAAAAACCAACCCTCATGCAAGCTTGGTTTCTATCGCTGGTGCCGAACACGAAGTCTTGTTTGAAAAAGACCAATATCGTAATCAAGCTTTGGATGCCATGTTTAACTTTATGAAAGAACAGAGACAGACCACAGATTAAAGAGGAAACTTTCGCTTAGCGATTTACCCTCTTTTTCTGCCTAATTTTGGCGTAAACTGCCTTTTGTTCCCCGCACTCGATGCAGTACGACCTAGTCAATCGACGGTGCTTCGCGTGCAATCAACCTGTTCCACTCTATCCACACCGTTTACGAGGGCTTCATGAGCACATCGCTACCTTGCAAAGAGATCACTAAAATCGTTGCCTCAGATCTGGATGGCACTTTACTCGCACCAAATCACCAACTAAGCGCTTACTCGAAAGAGACGCTAAAGGCACTGCACGAAAAGGGCTACACTTTTGTCTTTGCTACGGGGCGCCATCACGTAGACGTAGCCAGCATTCGTCGTACTGTAGGTATTCCGGCTTACATGATCACGTCAAACGGTGCTCGTGTACACGACCAAAATGATCAACTGAGGTACAGCCAAAACGTACCAGAAACCCTAGTACAACCGGTGATCGACACGATCAAGTCAGATCCTGGCATACTTATCCACATGTACCAGAACGACGATTGGTTATTGAACAAAGATGATGAACAACTGCGCGATTTTCATGAAGACTTTACCTATAAGCTATACGATGATAGCAACGCGCCGACTGATGGTATTGCAAAGATTTTCTTTACCCACCCAGCCCAAGATCATGAGCACCTAGTGGTATTTGAAAACAAATTGCGTGAGCAATTTGGCGACAAGTTGAACATCGCATTCTCAACACCTTGGTGTCTGGAAGTCATGAGCGCTGGCGTTTCTAAAGGTGATGCGCTAAAGGCCGTGGCAGAATCAATTGGCTTAACACTAGAGAACACCATCGCATTTGGTGACGGCATGAATGACGTAGAAATGCTATCAATGGCGGGTAAAGGTTTAGTCATGGGCACCTCTCACGAGAAAGTGATGAAAGCACTACCAAACAATGAAGTGATCGGCAGCAACGCCGACGATGCGGTTGCGCACTACCTGCAAGATCATCTGCTATAACCTGTATTGGCTATCAACAGCAGGTTATTGGCAAAATCACAAAGGGCTGCACCATGCAGCCCTTTCTTTTATCGCTGACTTGGCAACTTCTCTTTGCCGAGAATGGCCTCCCACTCTTGCTCACTCACCGGCATGATCGACAAGCGATTGCCGCGTTTCACTAGTGGCATATTTTCTAGCTCTGGCACCGCCTTCATTACCGACAGCGGAATCAAACGCTCAGTCTTACGTACAAACTCGATATCCACCATCATCCAACGTGGATTTTCTGGGTCGGATGTCGGATCGTAGTAATCGCTTTCTAGGTCAAACTGGAAATGATCGGGATACGCTTCACGGGTCACTTTGGCAATGCCAGCCACACCTACGTTCTTACAAGAGGAATGGTAAATCAGCACCAAGTCGCCCAATTTAACTTGGTCACGCATCATGTTACGCGCCTGATAATTACGAACGCCCTCCCAACATGAAACCTTTTGGGTTCGAAGCGTGTCAATAGAAAAGGTATCTGGTTCTGTTTTAAATAACCAATATGCCATAATGCGATCCGATGCAGATTGTAATGAGGAAGATATAACATGAAGGCTTTGAAAAACCCAGTGGCACTCGCCACACTGCTGGTCCTGCAAGCGTGTAGCGTGCAACCTCCACAGTCCGATGCAGGCACGCCAACCACGCTAGCTGCGTCCTTGGATAAGCCAGAAACCATCTTACCTCAAACCTTTATGCTACGTGGTGAAGTGGTAATTGGACACGAAAGCCAATACATCACCCCTTGCGGTAGCGATAAACAGTACTGGCTGCAACTGTCGCCACAACAAATACAACGTGCTGTGGCCATCACCAGTGAACCTTATCAAACCATGTATGGTGAAGTCATTGGTCACCTCAACCCACCTGGCGCCGACGGTTTTTCTGCAGATTTCGATGCTAACGTTGTGGTTGAGCAGGTGAACTTCCTTACGACAGAAAATCCGCATCGCTGCAAGCAAACCAGCAAACCCACTCGCGTATTTGGCAATGAACCATCATGGGCAGCAACCTTTGAAGGTAATGCGCTTAAATTCCAGCGACTTGGAAAATCTAACCAAACGTTAGACATCAACAGCAGTAAGCTGCAACCTCGCCAACGAGCTTACCAACTCAATGACGGCGAACTACATATGACCGAGAACTTGTGTTCTGACACCATGAGTAACTCACTCTATGGCTGGCAAGCAACGCTGGAACACGACGATAAGACCTACCAAGGTTGTGGTATGGCAGCCAACGTAGATTCGACCTTGGAGTGGGTGAACACTTACGTGGCGACGTCAACTCAATCACAAGGCTTTGAAGTGCAGATGACACTGAACAGCGACCACAGTGCGATAACCAAATACAGTTACTCTGACGGACAGCCACCTTTAGTGGAACGCGGTTACTGGCAACAACTGAGTCCATCACAAGTACAAGTCGTGATGACTCACCACCAGCAACAGCGCTTAATGACCGAGCGCCTGTTTACTCGTGAAGGCAACCAGCTGAAAGCAGTAAAAGAGAAAGTGGGTAATCTGGTTTACCCAATCGCCGATGGCGGACTTGTGCTTTACCCAGCAACAGTACACAACTCAGGCACTGAACAACTAACCACGGATCGCAGCAACGATCCGATTGGTGCGGCTGATGTTCCTTCCAGTGCGGACTTCAACTCAAAAGTGGATGCCACCGTACGCCATTACTTTTTCATTAACCAAACCAGCCCAAGCAACAACCAATACCGCTGGCTGACTTACGATCTAAATGGCGATGGTAATGAAGAGCTGCTAGTCCAACTAGATTGGTGCGGTTCTGGCGGTTGCACCCTGCTCGTGTTCGAAAACCACGAGAATGAGTGGCGTTTCAACAGCCGTATGACGCTAGTGCAAAGCCCAATCATGCTGGGTCAACAAACCTCACACGGTTGGCGTGATCTGATTTTTAATGTCAGCGGTGGTGGTGCAACGCCGGGTCAACACGTGATGCAATACACGGGCGTAAGCTACCCAATCAACCCAAGCTTGGCGCCAACAGCGAGCAAAGAGCAAGTCAGCGGTGTGCGTCTGTTCTCGGATGGCATCAGCCCTGTTCGTGAAGGAGTACGCTTATAATGGTGCAGCCTTGTCCACATTGCGGTTTTCAATTCAACTGCATTTGTTCACTGCTGCCTAAACTCCGTAGTGAACACGCATTCATGCTGTTGATGCATCCAAATGAACTAACGCGGGACACCAACACAGGCAAGCTGATCGCACAATGCCAATTGAATGTGACCCAAGCGGTTTGGGATCGCAAAGCACCACCAGCAGAGTTACTGGAAACGCTTGCAGAACCAAGCCTATTGCCAGTGCTGCTCTTTCCCAGTGAGGAAAGCCTGACCTTAGCGCAAGTTAAACAGCAAAGTGATAAGCAAAACAGAAAGCCGCTGTACATCATCCTGGATGCAACATGGCAAGAAGCGCGTAAGATGCTCAATAAAAGTCGTTGGTTAGAAGATGTGGCAATGATGAGCTTAGCCACTCAAACAGATTCCCAATACCAACTACGTCGCAACCAACAAGAAGGCAACCTGTGCACTTTTGAAGTCGCAGCTCAATTGCTGGGGCAACTAGGAGAAAAGCAAAACCAGCAACAGATGTTGGACTTCTTCAAGCACTACCTGCCCGTCTTCCAAGCTGAGAAAAGTGGTCACACTCTAAAAACTTAAGACGATGAGAAAACAAAAAACGCAGCACTGGCTGCGTTTTTTATTCGATACCGTTTCACGTGGAACAATGACTAGTTCAGTAACTCAGGCAACGAAAGTAATTGATGAATTTCAACATCCGGCAACACACGTCCATTGGTGTGCGTCATGACAGAGCGCGCTTTATCATTAAACCAACAAGCTGAGAATCCAGCACGTTTGGCTCCTTGGATATCTGTCAACAAGTGGTCGCCCACATGCAAAATATTTTCTGCGGGAAAATCGAGACACTGCTGCGCTTTGGTAAAGAGATCGGACGCAGGTTTAGCCTGTCCATCAGGGCCGGCTTTCAATACCGATTGGAAGAACGGCGCAAGCCCCACACGATCCAAATCGACATTACCATTCGTGATCGCGACCAACGGTACCTTATCACTAAGCTCAGCCAGTACATCCAAGCTTTGTTGAGGTACTTTAAACTGGCTACGCCAATCCAACGCGACATCGACACCGGCTTGGGCCGCCATTTGCGCCTCATCATCATGGTAACCTACTTGCAAAAAGCCATGCTTAAGCTGAACAAAACGCCAAAGCGTCACATCACTTTTAAGTTCCGGCTGCTGCTGTGCTACACGCTTTTTCAACGTCAACCAATCGGCTTTATCCATCTGCGCCACCGCAGGGTGGGTTTGCTTAAGCCAGGCCAACAGCTCTTGCTCCATGCGCACTATCACTGGGTAGTTATCATAGAGAGTGTCGTCAAGGTCAAAGGTCATCGCCTTTACTGGCGCAATACGGCGGTAGAATTTCATCAGCGTCCCTCGTTTCCGCTCTTCTTACGTGCACGAGGATGAGCCTGATCATAAGCTTGTGCTAAATGCTGGAAATCCAAATGCGTATAGATTTGAGTGGTCGAAATATTTTCATGCCCCAGCAATTCTTGCACCGCACGTAAGTTGTTGCTTGATTCCAGCATATGCGTCGCAAATGAGTGACGCAATTTATGCGGGCTAATATGACTCGCCACTGATTGTTTTTTCCCCCACTCTGCCATGCGCTTTTGTACACTACGATGAGAAATGCGCGTCCCCAATTTTGAAACAAATAACGCGGGTTCGCCTGCTGCGGCTAGATCACCACGTACTTTCAGCCACTTGGTAACCCATTCCGTTGCCATACCTGAAAACGGCACTTTGCGCTCTTTGTCGCCTTTACCAATGACTCGGAGTTCACCACTACGCAATTGCACATCTCGTACATCGACGCCGACCAATTCAGCCAAGCGTAAACCGGCACCATACATCAGCTCCATCATCGCACGATCGCGAATCGACAGTGGATCCTCTTCGTTCACTTCCAATAACTGATTGACTTCATCGACATCGAGATTTTTCGGTAGCGGACGCTTTTTACGCGGAGCAGAAACGCCTTTGGCTGGGTTCGCAGACAGGTCGCCACGTAAGATAAGAAAATCAAAAAAACTGCGCAGAGAGGATAAACGTGTCGCCAGACTACTGGCTTTCATGCCTTCTCGCATGCCTTTACCAGCGAGCTGGCGTACCCAGCCCGCATCGACCTGGGACCACTCTTTCAATCCCATTTCAGTCAGGTGCTGAGCCATGGTTTCTAGCTGCTGCTTATAATTACGTTGGGTATGCAGACTCAGCCCCTTTTCGCTTCGCAAGAATTCGTAGAAACGTTCAAGAGGCTTTTGAAGACTATTTGGCAGAGGAATGCTGGGAGTTGTTGTCATGATGACTTTGCCATACCAATGTTTGAGCGAGATGTGCCACCACTAATGATAGGTGACGCAAAAACAAGGTATCCATATCTGGTTGGAAATGGCCGCCCTCTTCACTAGAAAACGCCAACACGCCAAGCGGCTGTATTTTTACCAGCGGCAATACCACATAGGAACCCATTTCTGGAACATCCATATCCCCAAACAAAGCTTCACGATCCACTTTACGTAAACGGCCTAAATACGCCTCTTTTCCATTTAAGTGATTGGTTGCAAAGCGCTGATAGTCTTCCTTACTCAGTTGAGTTTCAGCATCACACTGGCTCAACAGACGAACATAAGCCTTCAAACCGAGCTCTTTGGCTTTGTGTTCAATGGCGTGAATGACTTGCTTAAAGTCACTGCACTTTAGGATTTGCCCTTGCAGATCCATAAATTCGTAAAAAGTGCGATCGTTGTTCGCCGCCAAAGACATCAATGTGGTGATCTCTTCTTCCAACTCTTCTATACGTTGACGCTGACGGTTCATTTGAATATGCACCAAAGAGACCGTACCTAAATCCGCATGAGGGAAAGATAGGCGGTCGACTAATGCTGGGCGTTGCACAAAGAAATCCGGATGATCCTTCAAATACTCTGCAACGACTTCCGCCGTCAATACATCCGCTTCGACTTCAGATAATGGTTTTTTCTTTTGTTCTACTAGCACGACAACTGACCATCAAATACGTGAGTTGCAGGACCGGTCATGAATAACGGTTGCCCTGGACCTTGCCAAGAAATACGCAAATCACCGCCCGGAAGTGACACTTTTACATTTTCGTCCAGTAAACCTTGCAGAATACCGACCGCTACTGCACCACAAGCACCGCTACCACAAGCTTGCGTTTCGCCCGCACCACGTTCATAAACACGTAGACGGATATGATTGCGATTCACCACTTGCATAAAGCCTGCGTTCACACGCTCAGGGAAACGTTCGTGTGATTCAAGCAATGGCCCAAGCTTTTCTACTTCTGCGCTATCCACATCATCTACAACAGTAACGACATGCGGATTCCCCATGCTAACCGCCCCACAGAACAGAGTTTTCTCACCAACACGCATGATGTAGGTTTTCTCTTTCTGCTTCGCTTTGAAAGGAATCTTATTCGGTTCGAACTCCGGAACGCCCATGTTGACAGTCACTTCACCATCGTCTTCTACATCAAGAATCATCTTGCCTTTCTTGGTGCTAACGCTAATGCTGTACTTGTTAGTCAAACCTTTTAAACGTACAAAACGAGCAAAACAGCGTGCGCCATTACCACACTGCTCCACCTCACTGCCATCCGCATTAAAAATGCGGTAATGGAAGTCGCTTTCTGGATCATAGGGCGCTTCAACGACAAGCAACTGGTCAAAGCCAACGCCCGTATGACGATCCGCCAAGCGACGGATCAAATCTTGCGAGAAAAATACGTTCTGGGTAATACAGTCGACGACCATAAAATCGTTACCCAAACCGTGCATTTTAGAAAAGTGGAAATGCATTTGTTGTGTGTTACTCCGGTAGAATCTGTTCCAGCTGCCACAAACTGGTCAGCTCCTCACGCTGGCGAACAAGGTGGCTTTGGTTACCATCCACCATCACTTCCGCCGCTCGGGTACGAGTATTGTAGTTCGAAGACATAACAAAACCATAGGCGCCTGCAGAGCGAACCGCGAGTAGATCACCTTCTTGCAGAACTAGTGCTCGATCTTTGCCCAAGAAATCGCCCGTTTCACAGATAGGACCGACTAAGTCGTAGGTCTGTGCTTCACCTTCACGCGGTGAAACTGGGACGATATCTTGCCATGCTTGGTATAGCGCAGGACGCATTAAATCGTTCATTGCCGCATCGATGATGGCAAAGTTCTTGTGCTCGGTGTGTTTTAGGAATTCCACACGTGTTAGCAAGATACCTGCGTTAGCTGCAATCGCACGACCTGGTTCGAAAATCAGTTCGAGATCTTGGTGATTCTCAAGACGACCTAGCAGCGCTTTCGCATAATCAGAAGGCTGTGGTGGCAATTCATCACGATATACCACGCCTAGACCACCACCGACGTCTAGATGACGAATGTTGATGCCTTGCGCTTTCAAGTCATCAATCAGTGCTAATAGACGGTCAGTGGCGTCGATGAAAGGTTCAATTTCAGTCAGCTGAGAACCAATATGGCAGTCGATGCCTTGCACGTTTAAGTTTGGCAGACTCTGAGCAAATTGATATACAGCTGGCGCACGGTCAAACGCGATACCAAATTTGTTATCACGTAGACCAGTCGAAATGTAAGGGTGTGTTTTTGCGTCTACGTCAGGGTTAATTCGTAGAGAAATCGGTGCAACCACACCTAGCTCGCCTGCAACTTTATTCAAGCGCTCTAGCTCAGGTTCTGATTCCACATTGAAGCACTTTATACCCAACTCTAGTGCGCGTTTCATTTCTACTGAGGTTTTACCGACACCAGAGAACACCACCTTCTTCGCATCACCGCCAGCGGTGATCACACGCTCTAGTTCACCACCTGATACGATATCAAAGCCTGAGCCCAAACGAGCCAGTGCATTCAGTACACCTAAGTTTGAGTTTGCTTTTACTGCGTAACAAACAAGGTGAGGGTGTTGACCCACTGCACTATCAAATGCTTTCCAATGACGCTCAAGCGTCGCGCGTGAGTATACATAAAGAGGAGTGCCATGTTGCTCAGCAAGAGCTTGAAGAGGAACATCTTCAGCCCAAAGCTGGCCATCATCCTGATAGTTGAAGTAATCCAAAATTCGCTTCCCTTATTTAATTCGACTGCTTAACCCTAATATCACACCAAAAAGTGCGGCTGATTATTGTGACTGCTCGCTTTGCTGAGCATCATCTGGGATGTAAAGTGAACCTGATTGTCCGCAACCAGCAAGTATCGCTGCAACCATCACAAACAACACCGTAAGTAGTTTTTTCATTTTGCATATCGTGATTATTGAATCAATGCCCCCTATAATCGCACCACACTCAAGAAAAGCAATAGGATAGACGGATGAACGATACTGAATTTCATCAACTGGTGGACACACAGATGCAAATCATCGAAGAATCCATCGATGATTCAGGCGCAGACATTGATTACGAGGTGTCTGGTAACGTAATGACATTAGAATTTGAAGACCGCAGCCAAATCATCATTAACCGCCAAGAGCCAATGCATGAAATTTGGTTAGCATCAAAGTCTGGAGGTTTCCATTTCAAGTTGGTTGACGATAAATGGATCTGCTCCAAAACGGGCATGGAGCTGTTTGAAATGGTGAAACAGGAGTGTGAAAAGCACGCTGACGAAGAAATCGACTGGGTATAAGTCAAATCGGTCATCACCAAACTAAAAAAGAGCACCTCTGTGCTAATGCCGATCAGTTAAGAGATAAATGATCGGTTGAACGATCCTACAGATGGCTTATAAAGGCTCTAAGTTCCCAAAACTTAGAGCCTTTTATTTTGCAATTAACCA
>NZ_LIXM01000030.1 GCF_002608565.1 Vibrio sp. PID17_43 | reverse complement strand
TGGTTAATTGCAAAATAAAAGGCTCTAAGTTTTGGGAACTTAGAGCCTTTATAAGCCATCTGTAGGATCGTTCAACCGATCATTTATCTCTTAACTGATCGGCATTAGCGATGATAGCCTCTTTTTTGTTTAATCAAGACTAAGGTTTGAGGGACTGACGACTAAAGCCCGTATGACCGCACTTTATGCATGGAATAATAACCGTCGGATGATTGTACGTTGTCTTATGACCACACTCATCACAGACTAACGTCCCTAATCCAATCACTTCTCCCGCCTCATACAAACCTTGGTGTTCTAGATCATCAAACAACTCAACCCACTCCACTTTGGTTCGGTCGGTAATATCGAGCAACCCTTGCCAGATTGAATCAGCAATGGTGAGGTAAAAAGGCCCACTCTTACCTTCTTCATAACTCTCAGAGAACTCTTTCAAATCGGCTTTTACGTAGGCGGAAATCAACGAAAGTTCATCCTTGGTCATATCGTTGGCGGCATCGACGACTTTGCCCGACGTTTCGAATACTTTGTTAACTTCATCCGGACTATGCTTCAATGTTTCAATCACATCTTCGAGCATTTCCTCATAACCTGCTTTACGTTTAGGCATAACTGACCTCCATCTTTCTACTTCCAAGCGTCACTTCAAGGCGCATGGGTATAGATTGGCTATTGTTGTGATCCCTTGCTTTAGGTATTCTATGATGATCTATATAAGTCTGTTCTAACCGAACTCACAAATTCCAAGATAACCGGATACCATCGATGCAAGAACAATATAACCCGCAAGAGATTGAACAAAAGGTTCAACAACATTGGGACAACAACGAGACCTTCGTTGTAAGTGAAGACCCAAACAAAGAAAAATTCTACTGTCTTTCTATGTTCCCTTACCCAAGTGGTCGCCTGCACATGGGTCACGTGCGTAACTACACTATCGGTGATGTGGTATCTCGTTTCCAACGCCTGCAAGGTAAAAATGTTATGCAACCAATTGGTTGGGATGCATTTGGTCTGCCTGCAGAAAACGCCGCAGTAAAAAACAACACTGCACCAGCCCCATGGACTTACGAAAACATTGAGTACATGAAAAACCAACTTAAGCTACTTGGCTTTGGTTACGACTGGAACCGTGAATTCGCAACCTGTACTCCTGAATACTACCGTTGGGAACAAGAGTTCTTCACTAAGCTTTACAATAAAGGCTTAGTTTACAAGAAGACGTCTTCAGTAAACTGGTGTCCAAATGACCAAACCGTTCTCGCAAACGAGCAGGTTGAAGATGGCTGCTGCTGGCGTTGTGACACGCCTGTAGAGCAAAAGAAAATCCCACAGTGGTTCATTAAAATCACAGAATACGCACAAGAGCTACTTGATGATCTAGACAAACTAGATGGTTGGCCTGAAATGGTAAAAACCATGCAACGCAACTGGATCGGTCGCTCTGAAGGTGTTGAGCTTTCATTTGAAGTGAAAGGCGAAGATGCACCACTAGAGGTATACACGACACGTCCTGACACCCTAATGGGCGTAACCTACGTTGGTATCGCTGCTGGTCACCCTCTTGCTGAAAAAGCAGCAGAGAACAATCCTGAGCTTGCCGCCTTCGTTGAAGAATGTAAGAACACCAAAGTAGCGGAAGCAGAACTTGCGACAATGGAAAAGAAAGGTATGGCGACTGGCCTTACTGCTATTCACCCATTGAACGGCCGTGAAGTACCTGTTTTTGTGGCTAACTTCGTACTGATGGACTACGGTACAGGGGCTGTAATGGCAGTACCTGCACACGACCAACGTGACTTTGAATTCGCAACAAAATACGGTCTAGACATCGTGCCTGTAATCAAGCCAGTTGATGGCAGCGAGCTAGACATCTCTGAAGCAGCATATACAGAGAAAGGTGTACTGTTCGATTCTGGTGAATTCGACGGTCTAGAATTCCAAGCCGCTTTCGATGCAATCGCAGCGAAACTAGAAGCGCAAGGCAAAGGCACTAAGACCGTTAACTTCCGTCTACGTGACTGGGGTGTATCTCGTCAACGTTACTGGGGTGCGCCAATCCCAATGGTAACCACTGAAGACGGTGAAGTTCACCCAGTACCAGCAGACCAACTACCTGTAATTCTTCCAGAAGACGTGGTAATGGACGGCGTAACAAGCCCAATCAAAGCTGACAAAGAGTGGGCGAAGACCACATTCAACGGCGAACCAGCTCTACGTGAGACTGATACGTTCGATACCTTTATGGAATCGTCTTGGTACTACGCACGTTACTGTTCACCACAAGCTGACGACATCTTAGATCCAGAAAAAGCAAACTACTGGCTACCAGTAGACCAGTACATCGGTGGTATCGAGCACGCTTGTATGCACCTACTGTACTCTCGCTTCTTCCACAAACTGCTACGTGATGCGGGCTACGTGACTTCTGACGAGCCGTTCAAGCAACTACTATGTCAAGGCATGGTACTAGCAGATGCGTTCTACTTCGAGAACGAGAAAGGCGGTAAAGAGTGGGTTGCACCAACAGATGTTGCTGTTGAGCGTGACGGTAAAGGCCGTATTACTTCAGCTAAAGATACTGAAGGCCGTGATGTAACACACTCAGGCATGATCAAAATGTCTAAGTCGAAAAACAACGGTATCGACCCTCAAGAGATGGTAGACAAGTACGGTGCAGATACCGTTCGTCTATTCATGATGTTCGCGTCTCCAGCAGACATGACGCTTGAATGGCAAGAGTCTGGTGTAGAAGGGGCAAACCGTTTCCTTAAGCGTGTATGGAAACTGGTTCACGCGCACTCTTCAAAAGGTGCTGCTGAATCTGTAGACGCATCAGCGCTGTCAGGTGACCAAAAAGCACTTCGCCGTGATGTGCACAAAACCATCGCTAAAGTGACTGACGATATTGGCCGTCGCCAAACGTTCAACACTGCGATTGCCGCTATCATGGAACTAATGAACAAGCTTGCAAAAGCACCTCAAGAGTCTGCACAAGACCGTGCAATCCTTGATGAAGCACTTAAAGCAGTCGTTGCAATGCTTTACCCAATCACTCCGCACATCTCATACGAACTATGGGCTGCGCTAGGTGAAGCAGACATCGATAACGCAGTATGGCCAACGTTTGACGAGAAAGCGCTCGTTGAAGATGAAAAAACTATCGTTGTAATGATCAACGGTAAGCTACGTGCGAAGCTAACGGTTGCGGCTGACGCAACAGAAGAGCAAGTTCGCGAGCTTGGCCTAAACGATGAAAACGCTAAGAAGTTCCTAGATGGTCTAACCATTCGTAAAGTCATTTATGTACCAGGTAAACTGCTGAACATCGTTGCAAACTAGCCTATCGCAAAAAACGAAACGCAGCTTGTAATAACTCGACGCAAAGCGAACTAATTCGCTCGCTAAGAGTCATTAAACAGGGTGAGCTATCACCCTGTTTATTTAACTCAACCATTCACACCAAGTGGTTTGAGGTAAATATACCCAAGTGACTTCAAAATACCGGGCTCAGAACCTCTTGAGGTTACTTAGGTATATAACCCCTTCAATTTAGGATGAATACAATCAATGCGCTTTTTCTCTTTGATTAAACTACCAGTGATATTGGTATTAGCAGGGCTTCTTTCTGCCTGTGGTTTTCACCTTCGTGGCGAGTATTCCGTTCCGGAAGAGCTACATACCATGTCATTCAGTAGTTACGATGAGTACAGCCCGTTAACTCGTTACGTGCGATCTCAGTTAGCACTCAACAAAGTAGACATCGTGCAGCCTTCATCTAGCGTACCAAATCTACATCTAATTGAAGCAACGATGGATGAGCGCACGCTATCCCTTTATCAAAATAGCCGAGCAGCAGAAAAAGAACTGACTTACGTAGTGAAATACCGTGTCACTATTCCTGGTCTCGGTTCCAAAGGCTTCACCACAACCGTGAACCGTAACTACTTAGACAACCCACTAACGGCACTGGCTAAATCGGTAGAACGCGACGTTATCGAAGATGAGATGCGTCAACAAGCCGCTGGCCAAATGATGCGACAATTAGGTCGTGTACGTGCAGAATACGAACATGACCATATTGATATCAATGCGAAAAATACCAACTCATAACTAACATGCGAATTTTTGCCGACAAGCTGGCTGATCATCTAGCGAAACACCTCAAGCAGGTTTATCTGATCTTTGGTAATGAGCCGCTATTGATTCAAGAAAGCCGCCAAGCAATTCAACAAACTGCTCGCCAACATGGCTTTGAAGAAAAACATCGTTTTGCGGTTGACGCAAGCTTAGATTGGAACCAAGTTTACGACTGCTTCCAAGCACTAAGCTTGTTTTCAAACCGTCAACTGATTGAACTTGAGCTACCTGAAAGTGGCGTGAGCGCTACCATCAGCAAAGAGCTTCTTTCACTGTGTGACCTACTGCACGACGACATCATGTTGGTTATCGTTGGCACTAAATTGACCAAAGCGCAAGAAAACGCGAAATGGTTTAAAACGCTGAGTACGAAAGGCGATTGGATTAGCTGCTTAACGCCTGATCTACAACGCTTACCAATGTTCATTCAAATGCGTTGCCGCACGCTTGGTTTAAAAGCCGATCCACAATCATTGCAGATGTTAGCGCAATGGCATGAAGGCAACCTATTCGCGCTATCGCAAAGCTTAGAGAAACTCGCTCTGCTTTACCCGGACGGAGAATTGACCGTCGTGCGCTTGGAAGAGTCGCTAAGTCGCCACAACCACTTCACGACTTTCCATTGGATTGATGCTCTGCTCGCTGGTAAAGCAAACCGTGCACAACGAATTTTGCGCCAATTAGAAGCAGAAGGCGTTGAAACAATTATCCTAATCCGTAGTGTACAAAAAGAGTTCACTCAACTGCTAAACATGCACCGTGACTTAACTCAGATGAACATGAGTCAAGTATTTGAAAAGCATCGCGTGTGGCAAAATAAACGCCCCTTTTACAATGCAGCGCTGATTCGTCTGTCGGCCAACCGAATTTGTGCACTTTTGTCTCTTTTAGCGCACGCAGAGATAAAAGCGAAAACCCAGTATGATGACCCTGTGTGGCCAACGATCCATCAATTGAGCCTAGAAACCTGCTCTCCTGATATTAAGCTGGCAATTTAAAACTCAAAGCATGATATAGTGCGCGACCAGTTTTAACTCAACAACGTTAAAACTCCCACAGATTGAAAAGAAAATCGAGGAAAACCGAGTGCTTGGCGAAGAACTTAAAGACTTTTTAGCTGATAAAGCCGACGATATGAAAGCGGAAGAGATTGTCATTCTAAATGTAGAAGATAAGTCTAGCGTGACAGACTATATGATCATCTGTACGGGCACATCTAAGCGTCATGTGTCATCTATCGCTGATCACGTTGCGTCTGAAGTGAAAAAAATCGGCCTAGAACCGCTAGGCATGGAAGGCGAAAACGAGGGAGAATGGGTTGTTCTAGATATGGGCGACGCCATGCTACATGTCATGCAAGACGAATACCGATCTCTATACCAGCTAGAAAAGCTCTGGGGTTAATCTTTTGAAGATTCAGTTAATTGCCGTTGGTACAAAAATGCCAAAATGGGTCGAAGAAGGTTTCCAAGAATACCGCCGTCGCTTCCCTCATGATATGCCACTTGAATTGGTTGAAATCCAGGCCGGAAAACGTGGAAAAAATGCGGATATCGCACGCATCCTGCAAAAAGAAGGGGAAGCGATGTTGGCAGCCGTGCCGAAAGGCAACCGAATTGTGACACTTGATATTCCAGGTAAGAAGTGGGATACACCACAACTGGCAGAGCAGTTGGAAGCATGGAAACTGGACGCACGTGACGTTTCAATTTTAATTGGTGGTCCAGAAGGCCTTGCTCCCGCATGTAAAGCCGCCGCTGACCAAAGCTGGTCATTATCCGCTCTGACATTGCCACACCCGCTCGTGCGCATTGTCATGGCAGAAAGCTTATACCGAGCGTGGAGCATCACTGCTAACCACCCTTATCACCGCGAATAATCGCAGCTTAAGTCCAGAGACAAGCGTTAATGATCCGTAAACGCCGTAGTCAGATCCGAGATTATCAAGCCGAAGCGCGCCTGTTTGCCAGTCGTGCTATTGTTGCGTTCCTCGGAATCGCCGTTTTGATGGGTTTGTTGGTCGCCAACATGTACAACATCCAGGTGAACCAGTTTCAAGATTATCAAACTCGTTCCAACGACAACCGTATCAAAATTGTTCCTATTGCACCAAACCGTGGGCTGATCTACGACCGTAATGGCGTATTGCTTGCTGAAAACCGTCCTGTCTTTAACTTGGAACTCACTCCAGAAAAAATTAAAGACATTGATGGCACGATCAAAGAGCTACAAAACATTCTCGAGATCACTCCAGAGCAAGTCGCGCGTTTCCAGCGTGAACGTAAACGCACGCGTCGCTTTAAATCAGTGCCTCTATTAACTCAGTTAGATGAAAAGCAAGTAGCGGTGTTCTCAGTCAATCAATACCGTTTCCCTGGTGTTGAGATCAGCGCGACACTCAAACGCTATTACCCGTTCGACGAAGTACTCACCCATGTGATTGGCTACGTATCGCGTATTAACGATCGAGACATGCTGCGCCTGATTCGCGAAGAGAAAGATGCCAACTACCAAGCAACACGAGACATCGGCAAGTTAGGTATTGAGAAATACTACGAAGATATTCTCCATGGTACTGCTGGGTATCAAGAAGTTGAGGTGAATAGCCTCGGCCGAGTGATCCGCACCCTGAAATACGTGCCACCGATACCTGGCGAAGACATCGTCTTGAACCTTGATATCAACCTGCAACTGTACGTTCATCAACTGCTCGATGGGCGTCGCGGTAGCGCTGTTGTGCTTGATCCAAGAGACAATGGTGTGTTGGCAATGGTCTCTAGCCCAAGTTACAATCCAAATGCCTTCGTACACGGCATTTCTGGTAAGGCCTACCGAGCTCTACTGAACGATAAGAACCGCCCGTTGGTAAACCGTTCTACATTAGGCATCTACCCTCCCGCTTCAACCATTAAACCATTTATGGCCGTTGCAGCATTGGAAGAAGGTGTGGTAACACCGAAAACCACACGAAACGATCCTGGATACTGGCGTATTCCAAATTCAGATACTCGTCCGTTTCGTGACTGGTTACGTTGGGGGCATGGACGCGTTGATATCATTAAGTCGATTGAAGAATCTGTGGATACCTTCTTCTACCAAATCGCTTATGACATGGGGATCGACCGCATCTCAAATTGGATGATGATGTTTGGCTTTGGTGATTACACTGGCATCGATATTTATGAAGAAAGTAGAGCCAACATGCCAACACGTGAATGGAAGATGTCTCGTCATAAAACGCCTTGGTACAAAGGCGATACAATTCCGGTAGGGATTGGGCAAGGTTACTGGACCGCGACACCAATGCAAATAGCAAAAGCAACGTCAGTGTTAGTCAATGACGGGACGGTTATAGCTCCACACTTGCTAAAAGCAACCATCGATAACGGTGGTGATTTTGAACAGCAAGAGGCGTCTGAGTACGTCATTTATCCACCTATCCAAAACGTACCAGACAAGTACTGGAACATGGCGAAAGAAGGGATGCGTTTGGTTAACCATGGCCCAAAAGGTACCGCACGTCGTTCGTTCTATAACATGGACTACCAAACTGGGGGCAAGTCCGGTACTGCACAGGTATTCGGATTGGGTGAAGATGAAGAGTACAATGCAGACGATGTTGCTGAGCATTTACGTGACCACGCACTCTTTACAGGATTTGCGCCATTCAATGATCCTAAAGTGGTTGTTACTGTCGTACTGGAGAATGCTGGTGGTGGTTCAAGCAACGGTGCACCTGTAGCAAGAAAGATCTTCGACCGCGTCATTCTTGGACCGGAAAAAGTGGCCCCCGACAATGATAACGCCAACGAAAAACAAGAGGTAACGCAGTAATGAAAATGGATCCCTCTACAGGCAAGAACCGCGCCCTGTTTGAACGCTTCCATATCGACTTACCACTACTACTCGGCATATTATCTTTGATGGCTTTTGGCTTGGTCATCATGTATAGCGCAAGTGGCCAAAACTTGGCGATGATGGATCGCCAAGTCATGCGCATGACCCTCTCTTTGGGAGTCATGCTTGTGTTGGCTCAACTCTCTCCCAGAACTTATGAGAGCCTTGCCCCCTTAATGTTTATCGGGGGTTTAGTGTTACTGTTTGGTGTTCTCTTCTTTGGAGAGGCATCAAAAGGCGCGCAGCGCTGGCTAAACCTTGGCTTTGTCCGTTTTCAACCATCAGAACTGCTTAAACTGGCAGTGCCTCTCATGGTTGCGCGCTATATCGGTCGTCAACCCCTTCCTCCAACCTTTAAAACGCTAATAGTTGCTCTGATTATGGTGTGCTTGCCAACCATCCTGATTGCTAAGCAGCCCGACTTAGGTACATCGATTCTCATCGCCGCATCTGGAATTTTCGTGATCTTCCTTGCCGGCATTAGTTGGAAAATAATTGCAGGGGCAGCCATCGCGCTCGGAGGATTTATTCCGATCTTATGGTTCTTCTTAATGCGCGAGTACCAAAAGGTGCGGGTACGTACCCTATTCAATCCAGAATCGGATCCACTCGGTGCTGGCTACCACATCATTCAAAGTAAAATCGCCATTGGCTCTGGCGGAATTTCAGGCAAAGGTTGGTTGCAAGGTACGCAATCACAACTCGAATTCCTACCGGAGAGACACACTGACTTTATCTTTGCAGTAATTGCTGAGGAATGGGGTATGATTGGCTTCCTTTGCCTATTAACCATCTATCTATTCATCATTGGCCGTGGTCTCTACCTCGCTAGCCAAGCGCAAACCGCGTTCGGTCGAATGATGGCAGGCAGTATTGTACTCAGCTTCTTCGTGTATATTTTTGTAAATATCGGCATGGTAAGCGGTATCCTACCCGTGGTAGGCGTACCATTACCACTCATCAGCTACGGAGGCACTTCTATGGTGACCCTAATGGCCGGCTTTGGTATTCTCATGTCGATTCACACACACCGAAAAGCATTCTCTAAGGCGACCTAGACATGCAAAAACGCGCTTTATATTCCTTCGTTTTTTCTGCTGTGATTTTGGCAGGCTGTTCTTCTACCAACCAAAAAACACAGGAAGGCCGTTATGAACTTGAATCCGATGTAGCACCCGATAAACCGCTGTCGGTTGAGCACATCGAAGATGCGCACCCTAAATATGAACCATACAGCTTAGGCGGTAATAGTGATTACCATCTACGTGGACAAGATTACAAGATTATCCGCGATGCCCACGGTTTTACACAGACAGGTAAAGCCTCGTGGTATGGTAAAAAATTCCAAGGTCACTTAACGTCTAATGGTGAAATCTACGATATGTACTCAATGACAGCGGCACACAAAACATTGCCCCTGCCAAGCTACGTGAAAGTTACCAACACCGATAATGGAAAGTCGACGATTGTACGCGTCAATGACCGTGGCCCTTTCCATGAAGGGCGTATCATTGATTTGAGCTACGCCGCAGCACATAAGTTGGATGTCGTAAAGGCGGGGACTGCAAACGTACAGATTGAAGTTATCGCTGTCGATAAACCGACCGATGAAAAATCACTCGCGGCACACCCTAAATACGTCATTCAGGTCGCCTCTTCAAAATATGAAGATCGCGCACGAACTTTAGGCTCAGAACTGGGTCAAAAGCTCGATACTGAAACCTTTTTGGAGACTTCAAAAGAAACCTATCGTTTATTGCTCGGGCCATATAGTGACTACTCTCTGACTCAGGCAACCTTAGATAAAATAAAGTTGCTTGGTTATGCATCTGCATTTATCAAAAAACATAAAACTGACAAATGACCGATAAAGCCCCCTCTGATATAAGAGGGGATTCTGTTAATATGTCGCCAGTTAACCCAAAAATTTGAATTACCATGAATAAAAATATGTTTGTGAGATCCATTCTCGTTTCTTCGGTTGCCCTATCTGCAACCATCGCTCAATCTGCTTTTGCATCACCAATTGTTGTGCCGGATGCACCTCAAATCGCAGCGAAAGGCTACGTACTGATGGATTACCATTCAGGTAAAGTACTGGCTGAAAAAGAGATGAATGAAAAATTGTCTCCTGCTAGCCTGACAAAAATGATGACCAGCTACGTCATCGGTCAAGAACTCGCGCGTGGTAATATCTCAGAAGACGATGACGTCACCATCAGCAAAAATGCATGGGCGAAAAACTTCCCAGACTCGTCAAAAATGTTTATCGAAGTTGGTACGACAGTAAAAGTTAAAGAACTGAACCGTGGCATCATCGTTCAATCAGGTAACGATGCTTGTGTTGCAATGGCCGAGCATATTGCTGGATCTGAAGATGCATTTGTTGACCTAATGAATGCTTGGGCTAACACCCTAGGCATGAAAAACTCACACTTCGCCAACGTTCACGGCCTAGACAACTCAGAGCTATATTCAACACCATACGATATGGCACTACTGGGTAAAGCACTTATCCGCGATGTGCCGGATGAGTACCGCATCTACTCAGAGAAGAAGTTCACTTACAACGGCATCACCCAATACAACCGTAACGGCCTATTGTGGGATAAAAGCATGAACGTTGATGGCATCAAAACTGGCCACACAAGCAACGCAGGTTACAGCCTAGTGAGCTCAGCAACAGAAGGTCAAATGCGACTCATTGCAGTAGTAATGGGCACCAAAGACTTGAATGCACGTAAAGCAGAAAGTAAAAAACTGCTGAGCTATGGCTTCCGCTTCTTCGAAACCGTTGCGCCACACAAAGCGGGTGAAACCTTCGTTGAAGAAAAAGTATGGATGGGTAGTCAAGATACGGTTGCACTGGGTCTTGACCAAGACACTTACGTAACGCTACCTCGTGGTCAAGCGAAAAACCTAGAAGCAAGCTTCGTACTTGAGAAAGAGCTCGAAGCACCAATTAACAAAGGCGATGTTGTGGGTACGCTATACTACCAAATTAATGGTGAAGATATTGCAGAATACCCTCTAATGGCGCTAGAGACCGTAGACCAAGGCAGCCTATTTAGCCGCATGTGGGACTACATCGTATTGTTGTTTAAGAGCTTCTTCTAAAACAAGCTTCTTAAACACAATAACGTCCACAAAGCCGCCTAATTTGGGCGGCTTTGTTATACCCCTTTAAGCCACTTAGTATGATCTTGAGTTCAACCGAATTTGACTGTACTATTTCGCACCGCAACGAATACCAACTGGAGTTACCGAAATGCTAACCATCAACTCTGATGCAAAATTGAAAGACCTGCTTGAGTTTCCTTGTTCATTTACTTACAAGGTAATGGGTCATGCAAAACCTGAGCTTCCAGAACTTGTTCTTGAAGTTATCCAGCGTCATGCTCCAGGTGACTACAGCCCAGCAGTAAAACCAAGCGCTAAGGGCAACTACCACTCGGTGTCTATCAACATTACTGCGACTTCTATTGAGCAGGTTGAAACCCTTTATAAAGAACTGGGTGAAATCGACATCGTGCGCATGGTTCTATAATTTTTTGATGCATTAAATTTTTTTTTTTGAAAGCAGCTTAGGCTGCTTTCTTTTTATTTATCAGATAGATAATAAAGTCCCATCCCACTTCCAGTTAAAAATCTGTTACTCAACTGTAGAGCATCAGGTTCATCCAGTTTATAATCCAAAAACTTTATATATTAGTGACAGGAATTCCCATGCAACACCAACTTGTTGTAAAACGACTTGACCGCCAAGATTATGAGCCGGTATGGAAGGCGATGCATGAGTTTACTGACCAACGCACGGACGACACGCCTGATGAAGTTTGGTTGGTAGAACACAACCCAGTGTTCACTCAAGGGCAAGCAGGTAAAGCGGAGCACCTTCTTAACACTGGCGACATTCCTGTTGTGCAAAGCGATCGCGGCGGACAAGTCACCTACCACGGCCCGGGCCAGTTGGTTGTTTACTTCCTGATCAACCTACGTCGTAAAAAATTAGGAGTGCGAGATCTCGTTACGCACATTGAGAATCTCGTGATCAATACCCTAAAGGCATACAATATCGATTCCGCTGCGCGACCAGACGCACCAGGCGTTTATGTCGACAGCAAAAAAATATGTTCTCTCGGTCTTCGTATCCGCAAAGGATGTTCATTCCATGGCCTCGCACTAAACGTGGATATGGATTTAACCCCATTTTTGCGTATAAACCCATGTGGTTATGAGGGAATGGAGATGGTTCAGGTTAGCCAAGTTGGGGGACCTGACGACATCGAAACCGTGGAAAAACAATTAATACAAGAACTCGTTACTTTGCTTGATTATGAGCAAGTAAAATTCAGCACAGAAGCACCTTCTCAAGGTAATAAAGCATGAGCAAACCAATCCAGATGGAAAAAGGCGTTAAATACCGCGACGCCGACAAAATGGCATTGATTCCCGTAAAGAACATGCCTACAGAGCAGAAAGAAGTGCTACGTAAGCCTGATTGGATGAAGATCAAGCTACCAGCCGACAGCCAACGTATTCAAGACATCAAATCGGCAATGCGTAAGAACAAACTTCACTCCGTATGTGAAGAAGCGTCTTGCCCTAACCTCGCAGAGTGTTTTAACCACGGCACCGCGACGTTTATGATCCTAGGTGCGATCTGTACTCGTCGTTGCCCTTTCTGTGACGTTGCTCATGGCCGTCCTCTACCTGTTGAAGCAGAAGAACCGAAGAAACTGGCGAAAACCATCGCCGATATGAAGTTGAAATACGTCGTTATTACTTCGGTAGACCGTGACGACCTGCGTGATGGTGGTGCAGAGCACTTTGCTAACTGTAACCGTGAAATCCGCGAATTGAACCCACACATCAAAATTGAAACCCTCGTTCCTGACTTCCGTGGTCGTATGGACGTGGCACTTGATCTGATGAAAGACAACCCACCAGATGTCTTCAACCACAACCTAGAGACGGCACCTCGTCTGTATCGTAAAGCTCGCCCAGGCGCGAACTACAATTGGTCGCTACAGTTACTGCAAAAATTCAAAGAGCAGCATCCAAACGTACCGACTAAGTCAGGCCTGATGATGGGACTGGGTGAGACGAAAGAAGAGATCGTTGAAGTACTGAAAGACCTTCGTGCACACGGCGTAACCATGCTAACTCTAGGCCAGTACCTTGCGCCAAGCCGCCACCACCTGCCAGTAGAGCGTTACGTTCCACCTTCAGAGTTTGACGAGCTAAAAGAGATCGCACTAGAGCTTGGCTTCACCCATGCAGCGTGTGGTCCATTCGTTCGCTCTTCTTACCATGCCGACATGCAGGCGCAAGGTATTGAAGTGAAATAAGCACTGACTTGCTTTGATGAGAAAAGGTTGGCTCTATGCCAACCTTTTTTGTATCTAACTTATATACTCCCAGAATTGAAGCGTTGATAAGAGATTTTCTCGAACAAAAAGCGCATCATTCTGACGAGCCTAAGCGATATCAGGAATCTGCTTTCAACGCACTCTAATTAACAGTGGTAACAAGAGATTCCCTATTCTAGAAAAACAAAAAGGCCCTCAAATGAGGACCTTTAAATTGGGTGAACTTTCGAAATAGATGGGGCGAGTTCTAGGAGAACACACGAAGTTTGCTTCTAGCAAATGAGTATGTTCGACAACGAAATCAGCTCACTCTACGAAGAAAGTTATGCGTAAACTGGTAGACGCTTACAGATCTCTAAAACTTTCTGTTTCGTTGCTTCGATAACTTCCTCGTTGCCGATGTTATCTAGAACGTCACACATCCAGTTCGCAAGCTCTTTCGCGTCTTCTTCTGTGAAGCCACGACGAGTGATTGCTGGCGTACCAACACGAATACCAGACGTTACGAATGGGCTACGTGGGTCGTTTGGTACAGAGTTCTTGTTTACTGTGATGTTTGCTGCACCTAGCGCTGCATCTGCATCTTTACCAGTGATGCCTTTGTCGATGAGATCAACGAGGAACAGGTGGTTCTCCGTGCCGTTAGATACGATCTTGTAGCCACGCTCTTGGAATTGACCTACCATCGCTTTCGCATTTTTCACTACGCGCGCTTGGTACTCTTTAAACTCAGGCTCCATTGCTTCTTTAAACGCCACTGCTTTACCAGCAATAACGTGCATTAGAGGGCCGCCTTGACCGCCTGGGAATACGGCTGAATTCAGCTTTTTGTACATATCTTCGCCAGCGTTTGACAAGATAAGACCACCGCGAGGGCCTGCCAGTGTTTTGTGTGTAGTCGTTGTTACTACGTGAGCGTGTGGAACTGGCGTTGGGTACTCCCCTGCAGCGATAAGACCAGCAACGTGCGCCATGTCTACGAATAGGTAAGCGTCAACTTTGTCTGCGATTTCACGCATGCGTTTCCAATCAACGATTTGCGAGTAAGCAGAGAAACCACCGATGATCATCTTAGGCTTGTGCTCAAGCGCTAGCTGTTCCATCTCGTCGTAGTTGATTTGACCAGCTTCGTCGATACCGTAAGGAATCACGTTGTAGTGCTTACCAGAGAAGTTCACTGGAGAACCGTGAGTTAGGTGGCCACCGTGTGCTAGGCTCATACCGAGAACTGTGTCGCCTGGGTTTAGAAGCGCCATGTACACTGCGCTGTTTGCTTGAGAACCTGAGTGAGGCTGTACGTTCGCGTACTCACAACCGAACAGTTGACATGCACGATCGATAGCGAGTGCTTCAGCTTTATCTACGTACTCACAACCACCGTAGTAACGCTTGCCTGGGTAGCCTTCAGCGTATTTATTCGTTAGCTGAGAACCTTGCGCTTCCATTACACGTGGACTTGTGTAGTTTTCAGAAGCGATAAGTTCAATGTGTTCTTCCTGGCGAAGGGTTTCTTCCTGGATAGCTGCGAACAGTTCCGCATCGTAATCTGCGATGTTCATATCACGCTTAAGCATCTGTATCTCCTGACTCAGATTAGTACTGAAAGTTGCAAAAAAAACCGAATAATGACCTAACGCAAACGTTTTCGTCACTCTGATAGCGCGCATTCTACAGAATTTGATCTAGGTCATAAAGAGAAATTTACAATTTTCTCATGCAGTTTTTTCATGATGACATGTATGGTTTATCATAGTGATATTGCAATCGATTCACTATGTAAACCTGAGTGTCAATTTTACGCTTTACACCCTGTAAAACGATAATTACATAGGTTTACCGCAAATTTTACCCCCTAGCTACCGAAAAGATCATCTTTTTACTACTATGCATGCCCCAAAACTTAGCAATAAATACAATATTGATGGAAAAACACTCAAATAAAGAAGATTGGATTGCGATTTTAACTGGCACATTTCTGGTTGCTCAAGGCGTATTCTTTTTACAGTCTACTAATCTGCTAACGGGCGGCACCACTGGACTGGCTCTTTTAATTACCCAATTTACGCCGTTTAGCTTTGGTGTTCTGTATTTTATCGCCAACTGCCCATTCTACTTATTGGCATGGAAACGCTTCGGGGGCCGTTTTGCGATTAACAGTGCTATCTCTGGCGCTTTGGTTTCCGTGTTTGCTGACCACTTATCTCTGCTGATTTCACTTGAATCCATCAATGAAGTTTACTGCGCCATTGCAGGAGGCTTACTGATGGGCTTAGGCATGTTAATCTTATTCCGTCATCGCTCCAGCTTGGGTGGCTTTAATGTCCTGTGTTTGTTCATTCAAGATAAGTTTGGCATTTCTGTCGGCAAATCTCAGATGGCCATTGATGCGTGCATCCTGTTTGCCTCTTTCTTCTTCGTCACGCCTTGGATTATTGGCCTGTCTATTCTTGGCGCTTTTGCCTTAAACCTTGTACTCGCAATGAATCACAAGCCGCATCGCTATTCTGTGACCTATGGGTCTTAACCAAAAAGACAAAAAAAAGCCAGCAATCAATATGCTGGCTTCTTAATAAATCTTACGTTTGATATAGCGTTAACGACTTAAATATGCAGGAACGTCTGCAATGCTATCAAGTACAACCGTCGCGAGCGCTTCACCTTGTTCAGTGACAGGCTTACCTGTGCGAACCAAAATCTTAGTGCCAACGCCAGCCGCTTCTGCAGCCATCATGTCTTCGGCTTTATCGCCGATCATCACAGATTTCTCCATGTCGATCTTCAAGAAGTCACGCGCAGAAATGAACATGCCTGGTTTTGGCTTGCGGCAATCACAATCTTGTTTGTATTCGCCAATGCCATGTTCTGGGTGATGTGGACAATAATAAAAACCATCGAACTCAACGCCATTATCGACGAAGTTCCAATCCATCCACTGAGTTAAAGATAAGAAACGGTCTTCACTGTATTTACCACGCGCGATACCCGATTGGTTGGTTACAAGTACCAATAGGTAACCTTTATCTTTCAGTGCTTTCGTCGCTTCAAACACACCATCAATGTACTCAAAATCATGTTCATCATGAACATAGCCGTGGTCAACGTTGATCACGCCGTCACGATCGATAAAAACAGCAGGTTTTGCCAAAACGTATTTCTCTATTAACTCGGTTTAATCTGATTATTACACACCTTATAAACTTCAACACTATCTAATTCGTGTGAAGCCGACACAAAACAGTTGATTTGTTAGCAGAGAATCGGTAAATCTGGAAAACCACTCTTTTTTCATACTTCTTCTTGTTTACGTACTGAAACAAAACATCCACACGCTTAGACGTCTAGACGTAAAAATATCTATTGACTTCATTTCGCTTACCCCATAGCATCAACTGAGAATTGAGATAGAGTTCAAAATTTACTCCTGTTAAAAGCCGTTTTTAACAGTGAAGGTCCCAGTATCTCTGTGCAGGTTGAAACATGATAGAAATAAAAAACGTCAATAAAGTGTTCTACCAAGGAAGCAAAGAAATTCTTGCCCTCAAGGACATTAACCTAGATATCGCGAAGGGCACCATCTTTGGTGTGATCGGCTCATCGGGCGCGGGTAAAAGTACCCTGATCCGTTGTGTCAACATGCTGGAAGCCCCAACATCAGGCTCAGTCATCGTTGATGGCGTTGATCTAACTACATTAAGCAAAAAGCAGTTGGGAGAAACTCGCCGCAACATCGGCATGATCTTCCAACACTTTAACCTGCTGTCGTCTCGCACCGTTTTCGACAATGTCGCCCTTCCTCTTGAGCTTGCAGGCAAAGACAAATCACAGATCACAGCAAAAGTGACTGAGCTACTTAAGTTGGTTGGCCTAGAAGATAAGCATGAAAGCTACCCAGCAAATCTAAGTGGTGGTCAAAAGCAACGTGTCGCCATTGCACGTGCACTCTCATCCGATCCAAGCGTTCTATTGTGCGATGAAGCGACTAGCGCACTGGATCCAGCGACAACGCAATCCATTCTAGAGCTACTAAAAGAAATCAACCGCAAACTGGATATCACCATCCTATTAATCACTCATGAAATGGAAGTGGTAAAAAGCATCTGCCACGAAGTGGCAATCATCGGTGGTGGTGAGTTAGTTGAGAAAGGTAGCGTGGGTGACATTTTTGCGCACCCAAAAACAGAACTGGCGCACGAGTTCATTCGCTCTACTTTGGATCTGTCTATCCCGGAAGATTACCAAGCACGCTTACAAGCAACCCGCGTTGACAATAGCTACCCACTGGTTCGCCTAGAATTTACTGGCGCAACAGTGGATGCCCCACTGATGACACAAATCGCTCGTAAGTTCAACATTGATGTGAGCATCCTAAGTTCCGATCTAGATTACGCTGGCGGTGTGAAGTTCGGCATGATGGTCGCCGAGCTATTTGGTAATGAAGAAGACGATAACGCTGCGATTGAATTCCTGCGTGAACACAACGTAAAAGTAGAGGTACTTGGCTATGTCCTTTAATGCAATTTCTGAATGGCTGAGCCTAAACAGCAATCTACTTTTAGGTGCAACATGGGAAACCCTGTACATGGTTGCCGTTGCGGGCATCGTTGGCTTCGCAGTAGGCATTCCATTAGGTGTCATTCTGCACACCACTAAAAAAGGTGGTTTACTAGAAAACAACAAACTGAACCGCATTCTTGGCGCGATCGTCAACATCGGTCGCTCAGTACCATTCCTCGTACTGATGGTCGCAATCATCCCTGTAACGAAACTGTTGGTCGGCACGTTTATCGGCACGACCGCAGCGATCGTCCCGCTGACTATCGGCGCTATCCCATTCGTTGCGCGATTAATTGAAGGTGCCCTATTAGAAGTTCCAACAGGGCTGGTTGAAGCGGCACAATCAATGGGAGCAACACCGATGCAGATCATTACAAAAGTGCTACTACCAGAAGCAATGCCGACTATTGTTAACTCAGTAACCATTACCCTAGTAACACTTGTGAGCTACTCAGCGATGGCAGGCACCGTGGGTGGTGGTGGTCTTGGTGACGTTGCCATTCGATATGGTTTCCACCGCTACGATGTGGTTATCATGGCAGTAACTGTCGTGATGCTAATTGTACTTGTTCAAATTATTCAGTCCATCGGCGACACAATCGTACGCCGCGTGGACCACAGATAGCCTAAACATTTCTAAAAATTATAAGGAGATAACCATGAAATTTAGCCTTAAGAGTCTTTTGACTGCAGCAACCGTTGCTTCAACTCTCGCGCTTGCAGGTTGCGGTGACAAACAGTCTGACGAAAACAGCATAAAAGTTGGTGTCATGGCCGGCGCGGAAGCACAGGTGGCAGAAGTTGCCAAAAAAGTGGCGAAAGAGAAATACAACTTGGATGTTGAGCTCGTTACCTTTACTGACTATGTAACACCAAATGCCGCACTGGATGATGGGTCAATCGATGCGAACGCGTTCCAACACAAGCCATACCTAGACCAACAAGTAGAAGATCGTGGTTATAAGCTGGTCACGGTTGGAAACTCTTTCGTCTATCCAATTGCTGGCTACTCTAAGCAAGTGAAATCAGTGGATGAAATCGAAGATGGTGCGCGCATCGCAGTGCCAAACGATCCAACCAATTTAGGTCGCTCTCTACTGCTGCTTGAACAACAAGGCCTGATCGAACTGCGTGATGGTGCAGATCTGTTGGCAACGGTTCGCGACATTGTTGGCAACCCGAAAAACTTAACTATCGTTGAGCTAGACGCTGCACAGCTTCCTCGCTCTCTTGATGATGTTGCGGTTTCTATCATCAACACGACTTACGCAAGCTCAATTGACCTCACACCAGAACGCGATGGGCTTTTCGTTGAAGATAAAGAGTCACCATATGTGAACCTAATTGTCGCTCGTGAAGACAATGCTCAAGCGACAAACGTACAAAACTTCGTAAAAGCTTACCAAACCGAAGAAGTGCACCAAGCGGCAAAAGAAACCTTTAAAGGTGGCGTTGTTAAAGGTTGGTAATTCAACACCAATACGTCACAAAAACAAAAAGGCTGATGAGAATACATCAGCCTTTTTACTGTCTCATGTCGATAAACGCTATCGCTTGAAGCCTTATTTTATATGGTCCCACGACATATTCGATACGATTCGACAGTCATCGCACTTAAAATGGAAGATGTCATGCAGCGGCTCATCAAGTCGCCACTCCCCACCACACTTGGGACATTTGCGTGCTTTTTCTGACTCTACCGACTCACCACCGACGCGATACTGATAGTAATACGTCGGAATTTTTGTAATGTACTCAATACGACCACGTAAATCCCAACCTCGACGGAATAACACACTGTCCGCATCACAAATTTCATGCAGTGCCGCGTGTTCAGCACGGCAGCCACCTGCCATCTGGATTTCATCACACGCTTGCCATTCGGTTTGCCACTTCACCACAGCTTTGTGATCACCGTTTAACGTAGGACCATTGCGGTAAAGAGGGATCGGCAATAGCGTTTCTCCACTACGTAGTGGAGAACAGGTATGCACGTAAGTAGTGTATAATACTTGCCAGCTCGGTTGCTCATCTTCCGCCGCTTCTTCTGAGTTCAAGTCTCGCCCTAACATGCGCATTTTCGGTGCTAGCAATGATGCTTCGGTCAAACGATTCATACACACTTTTACAAAGTCTGAATGATAACGTGGATGTAAACTGTCTTGCTCAGGGCAAACTACGCGAACGAAGAACTCGCCATCGCCCATCACGATAGGGAACTCACGACCTAACACTTGGCCGTTATAACGCAACGCATCCATCAAACCATTGATGGCTTTATCGACCGCACTCACTGTCGTGTTATCAAAGCATTCAAACTGCAACTCAACCACGTACATACTTACACCGCTGCCTCTAGCTTAGTCAGAAACTCCGAGATGCTTTCTGCTAACACGTCACGCTTATCCGTGCCTAGACGCTCAAGAATCACATTACCCGTTAGGTTACAAATGGAAATCACATCCAGCTCCGCATCGGTCGCAGCGATAAACACCGTTGGCTTTAACTTGAGACGACGCTGAGTAACTAAGTGGCCAAGAATATTCTCTTGCAGACGAGTAAAATCCTCATCACTCCATACTTGCAGTAACGTCAGCTCGTTACCTTGCCAAGCCGCGTCCATGTCTGCGCTGTATTGAGAGCCATAGAAAGTTTTGATGTCTTCATGCAGCGTTAATTCAATTGCGTTCTCAACATTCGTGAAATCCGCCATTTCTTCACGTGGGAATGCTTTCCACAATACTGCCCCATCGCGTTTCTCTTCTACACATGGAGAAACAAGATCAGCAAGCTCTTCACTGCGTGGCAGTTCATTGTGCTCATCTTGCCAAGCTTGTTGATAGCGCAGGCTAAACTCCTGTAGAGCCTGAGTAACGGTCTGGGTCATGAAGGTCTCCTCATTCCTTATTTATCAGATAGCGGTGTCTGCCAGATGGCAATTATTCAGCGGATTAAGTAAAATTCTCGCTATTCTAATCGAAAATGACCACAAAGTATGAGCAAATATTCTGACGCTAAAGAGCTTGCCAGCCTGACTCTGGGTAAAAAGACCGAGTACGCAAACCAATACGATGCGAGTTTGCTGCAACCCGTTCCTCGCAGTTTAAACCGTGATGACTTAGAACTGGGCGATAGCCTACCGTTTTTGGGCCATGACATCTGGACACTCTACGAGCTTTCTTGGCTAAACAGCAAAGGCTTACCTCAAGTTGCGGTAGGTGAAGTGTACATTCCAGCAACCAGCGCAAACTTGATTGAGTCAAAGTCGTTCAAACTGTATCTAAACAGCTACAACCAAACGCGTTTTGCAAGCTGGGAAGAAGTAACAGAGCGTCTCACTCAAGATTTGTCAGCATGCGCAGGCGAACATGTACTTGTGGAAGTAAACCCGGTAACTCACTACGCCAATCAACCTATCGTAACGATGGAAGGTGAATGCATTGACGATCAAGACATCGAAATCGATAGCTACGATTTTGATGCCACATTACTTGAGGGGGCTGCGGGTGAAGAGCAGGTCGAAGAAATTCTTCACAGCCACCTATTAAAATCAAACTGCCTGATCACTAATCAACCAGACTGGGGCAGCGTAGAAATTCGTTACCAAGGCGCTAAGCTTGATCGTGAAAAGCTGCTTCGTTATCTCGTCTCTTTCCGTGAGCACAACGAATTCCATGAGCAATGTGTGGAACGTATTTTCACCGATTTGATAAAATACTGCCAGCCAAGCACGCTGACGGTTTTTGCTCGTTACACTCGCCGTGGTGGGCTGGATATCAACCCTTACCGCTCAACTGAACAAGATAAACCAGCACACAATAATCGCATGGCTCGTCAATAATGATCTAAAACACCCAGCTATCTGTTGGATTGCTGGGTGTTTTTCTCTAATATTGCTCGATTAAATATACGTGCATTACGACACAGTTCGAGGGAACGAAAACGATGTTTTGGGACAGTTCGCGTCTATACTGGCTGATTGGCTTTCTTTGCTTATTGCTAGCACCGCCACTTCACGCGACCATTTTATCTTCTGCTTTGCTGAATGAAGCTCAACAATTGACTGAGTTTGAACCTTCCCAAGCTAAACAAGCGGCCAAAAACTACCTACTTCAACGCGAACTCATTGAGCGCATAGAAAACAGCAGCCCCTCCGCGATGTCCCGTGAAGAGACCGATCGTAGTATCCGCACACCAAGCAGTACCATCGAAGCGTACAAAATCATTGCTCAAGCCGACTATGTTATGGGCGATTTGCGAAGTGCGATTAAGAGCTTAGATGAAGCGGAGCGCCTTGCGAAAGAGTATCAATTGCCGTACATGGAACTGGGTGTGCAATTGACTCGCAACCAAATGGTGTGGATGTACGACAAAAACTATGCGGCGGCAGAGAAAAAGCTGAATCAAATTGAGCAACAGATTAACGAGGCGAAACCCGCACTACAACGCGCAAACAGCATTCGTTACCATTTAGTAATGCAACGCGCCCTGCTTGCTTCACATAGAGGCGAAACTGCGAAAGCCGAGCAACTTTACATCGAAGCAAAAGCGATGCTCAAAGAAAAGCGTTCTGATCTAATTTTAATTGATTACTACACGACTTTAGGCGAGTTCTATCTCAACAACAAGCAATACAACCTTGCTCTTTCTGAGTTACTTTATGGCTATTGGCAATCAATTGAGAGTGATAACGGAGCCAAACTAGCGAAAGTAAACCGTTTATTAGCACGATTGTTCCAAGAGCGTCGCGTATACGATAAAGCGATGGAGTACTTATCTCAGGCCGCAGATTTTTATGATAGTTATCCTAACTCGCCAATTTTGGCAGATGTCCTTGAAAATATGGGGGATGTTTACTTCTATCAAGGCAAATTTAATCTTGCTTTAGTGCACTACTTCAACGTGTTAGATCATAAGAGCACTAGCCAAGATATTCACCGAGATATCAATCTTCGCTTAAGTCTTGCCGCGACCTATTTACAACTCTATAACTACCCTTTAGCAGAACAATATCTAAAGCGTGCCAACGAGTTATTGGAATATTCCGACTTAACCAATTTAGAAGCCAAAGCGGCTTTGCTTCAGTCCGGCTTGGCTTATCACCAAAATGACAGCCAAAACGTAATTAAAAACGCTCAATACGCACTCGATCTTCTTGAGACGTTGCCCAACGCATCCGACTTCATTAAGCAGCAATCTTACCGTTTATTAGGCTTAGGCTACGAGCAGGCTGGTGAGTATCACTCCTCTCTTCAAGCATTTAAAAAATACATCAACCTAGTGCGCGTAGAACAAAGGCACCTTAACCAAATCAGTGAAGATGCCTTCCGCCAGCAAAAAGAATTTGCCGAGCAAAGCATCCATCACGTTGGCCAAGCCGACAAACTGGCGTTGGTTGAGATGGAACACCGCAAATTCCAGAAGATCTCATTCGCGCTATTTATTTCGGTACTATTCATGTTCTTATTTATCATGCGCCGAGGTGTGATTATACAGCGCCAAGCGAGTGAAATAGATAAGCTTCGTAGCGATCTATTCACGCACTCTCGCTCTCGCTTAAATAACCTACGCATGTTGAACGTGAAGTTATCTGGTTCATTAAAAAAATCCAGCGATACGTTTGAGCAATGGCAGATGGGGGAACTGATCCACGAACCTCTGAATGATCGTTTGCGCTTTGTCATGATAGACCTACCATTCCTACGCAGTATGTATGTACAGCACGGATACAAAGCTGGCCTTGAATTGGAACGAGCGTTTGGTGACTTCCTTGCTGAAAAAATTAAGAAACCAACACGCTTGTATCATTTTTCCGATGCCAATTTACTTTACATTGAGCCCAATGCTGACCGAAATACCTCTGGCGAAGCCACCTTTGAAAAGTTCCAGAAGTGGATAGATGAATTTGCTCAGCAACATAACGTTAGCCGCATCATTCGTATGGGGATCAGTGATTATCCATTTTTACCACGAGCTTATACCGCGATTAACGGCGAAGAGCTGCTCGACTTATTGCTTCTTGCAACCCATGTTGCTCGTGAGGTCAGCCTAAAAGATAAACGCAGCCATTGGGTATTCTTAAAGGCCATCGACAATGCTCCTGCTGCGAGTTTTGCAAGTCATGACATAAGAACGGCGTGTCTACACGCTATCCATCAGGGACTAATAAAAGTTCATTCTTCTTACAAGAATGAGGAGGACATCAAAAAAATATTAAAAAGTGGATAATTTACTAACTGTTGTTCTTAAACAATGATGACGCTAATACGTTTTTTGTTATTATGACATAATTATCAGCAGTTCATGGACTTAGTTGTAGTCACTTCATGGGAATCTTGGAATCCGATATTCAGTCACATCTTCATCAGCTGAGTTGTCAACTTGACAAGCTCAGACTGACTCATCGTGACACTTCACTCAAATTTAAGCGTGAGCAACAGGTTCTAAAACGCGTCGTGGCCGCATTGTCTTCTGCTTGTCAGGGGGCAAACTCTCAAGTCACTAGCTATCTGTTTGAAGTTCAGCAAGAGCTGGAGCTTCAAAAAGATGTCAGTATTCTGATCCCTCGCTTGGCCGTACTAGAAAGAATGCTCAAACAGCAGTCAAAGGCAATGGATAAGCAGAGCGATTACCTCAACGAGCAAGTGAAGCACAGTGCTGCGACACTACAACGTGCTCCGGGTTTACCAGCACAACTCAAGCGAGAGTTGCGTAACCTAATGAGTTGCTCCGGCACTCATGCTTGTAATAATGTTGACCAAGCGACAAAATTACTTAGCATCTACGAACGTTCGCTGAAGATAATGACTGCCAATTCGCGCCTCAACCTCTCTGAGCTTGAAAACAACCCAGATAGATCTCAATTAGAGTGCCTTGCTAGCGATCTGCAGCGTACCATTACGGAACTCAATTTCGAAGGTGACTCTGGTGATCAACTGCTTGATATCCGCTCAAAGCTACTGTTAGGTGTGAATGCCGAGTCGTTGATTGAGCTGACTTTAAATACGCTGAAGTTAGTCGTCGAAGCAACCAAATCGGAACGTAAGACATCCGAGCAATTTTTGGTGCAGTTAAACGCGTCTCTTTCAAGTAATCTTAAAACCGCACATCAGAACGTCGATCAGCATCAAAACTACTTTGAACATCGCCAAGAGTTGAATGCTGAAATGAACGATTTAGTAGGGCTCAGCCAAAAATCGCTCGAGCAAGCACAAGATTTAGCCGCGCTGAAGCAAGAGATCGCTCCACTACTTGCACAAATAGCATCACTATCTGAACGGTTAAAGATGACGGAAGAGCGTGAGCAAACCCTCCAAGAACGTTTAAATTACAATAAAAATCAACTCGCATTGGTGTTTGAAACTACCCAGGAGTATCATCGTCGCCTAGAAGATCAAGCACAACGCATGTTGCTTGATCCTTTGACCAAAGTATACAACCGCGCGGCGTTCACTGACCGAATGGAACACGAATACCGCCGTTGGATCCGCTCACAACAAAACCTTCGAGTGGTGATGTTTGACGTCGACAACTTTAAAGCGATTAACGACAGCTATGGTTATACGGCCGGTGATAAGGCTTTAAAAATCATCGCTCGTACCATTCAAAAACGAGTGGGAAAAACCGAAACCGTTGCTCGTTTTGGCGGTGAAGAGTTTATTATTCTTATTCCAGAGCAATCCGAAGAGTACACGCTAGAACTGATGAAAAATATCCAAAAAGACATCAACGCATTACCATTTAAGTTCCGTGAACAAAACATCATGATCACGCTCACAGCTGCTTCCACTGCCTTTAGAGAAGCCGATACCCCAGAATACGTACTCGATCGCCTAGGTATTTTGTCAAAAGATGCAAAGCAGCGTGGTCCTAACCAAATTAACTGGAATTAAAACCGCTCAAAAAAACGCCAAGATCGCACTTTTGATGCAATCTTTCACCATATTGCCGAAAATTTCAATGAGTTATCACATTTCTCTTCTCCCAGTCTGCTAAGCTAACTACACACCCTAAAACAAACTCCACCAACCATTTGAGTCAAACTATACGTACAAACAAACAGATGCGTTGGTTTCTTTCCTCTAAAAAAGCATTAGCAAGGAGGCCCTATGATTACCCATATCAGCCCCGCAGGTAGTATGGACTTGCTATCCCAACTTGAAGTCGAACGTCTAAAAAAAACCGCATCAAGTGACCTTTACCAGCTTTATCGTAACTGCACGCTAGCAGTGCTTAACTCTGGTAGCCACACAGACAACTCAAAAGAATTGTTAGATAGATATCAATCTTTTGATGTCAACGTGGTTCGCCGCGAACGTGGTATCAAGCTAGAACTCTCTAACCCACCAGAGCATGCGTTCGTAGATGGAGAGATTATCAAAGGCATCCAAGAACATCTGTTTTCAGTACTTCGAGACATTGTGTACGTCAACATGCACTTAGCAGATAATCAACGCCTAAATCTAACCAACGCGACCCACATTACCAATTTGGTGTTTGGCATCTTACGTAACGCAGGCACACTAACGCCAGGTATTGAACCAAACTTGGTCGTCTGCTGGGGAGGACACTCGATCAATGCCACCGAATATCAATACACACGCGAAGTGGGACATGAGCTCGGGCTACGAGAGCTGAATATCTGTACCGGTTGTGGCCCAGGTGCGATGGAAGGCCCAATGAAGGGGGCGGCGATTGGACATGCGAAGCAACGCTATACCGAGCAACGCTACCTTGGCCTTACCGAGCCGTCAATCATCGCGGCCGAGCCACCAAACCCGATCGTGAATGAGCTGGTGATCATGCCAGATATTGAGAAACGCCTTGAAGCCTTTGTTCGAATGGCACACGGCATCGTGATCTTCCCTGGCGGTCCAGGTACTGCCGAGGAATTACTGTACATTCTTGGTATTATGATGCATCCAGAAAACGCCGACCAGCCCATGCCAATCGTATTAACTGGTCCAAAAGAGAGTGAAGCTTATTTCCGATCTATAGATGCTTTTATTGCAGATACGCTAGGTGAAGAGGGCCAGAAGCATTATCAAATCGTCATCGATGATCCTGCGGAAGTCGCACGCATCATGAAGTACTCAATGGAAAAGGTTCGCCTTCACCGTAAAGAGAAAGGTGACGCATACAGCTTTAATTGGTCACTTAAGATTGAACCAGAGTTCCAACTGCCATTCGAGCCCAACCATGAATCAATGGCAAGTTTAAACTTGAACTTGAACCAAAAACCGCAAGTATTGGCCGCCACGCTGCGCCAAGCGTTTTCCGGTATTGTTGCTGGTAACGTTAAAGCCGAAGGGATTAGAGAGATCGAGCAACAAGGTCCCTTCACTATCCATGGTGAATCAGCATTGATGAAAAAACTCGACACGTTACTCTCAGACTTTGTAGAGCAGCACCGTATGAAGCTACCAGGCGGTAGCGCGTACGAACCTTGTTATCGAATCGCTCATCCAGAAAATGCAACTCGATAGAAAGAGCTACATTGGTTACACTAGGGGCATTACGCCCCTTTTTACTGCTAAGTCATTATGTCTATTCATCTTGTTATCATTGATGCCCTAAACCTGATCCGCCGCGTGCACTCTGCACAGCCCGATCCCACTGACATAGCAAGAACCATTACCACGACGAGCAGAACACTGACTCGCATCCTGTCTGAAGCGCAGCCAACTCACATCATCGCCGTATTCGATCACCACGAACAAGACCGTGGCTGGCGCGCTGAAATCCTTCCTGACTACAAACAAAACCGCAAGCCAATGCCAGAGCCGCTCATGCAAGGCTTAGACGCGATTCAACAAGCATGGTGGGAACAAGGGATCGACTCATTGCTGTCTGAAGGCGATGAAGCAGATGATTTGGTCGCAACACTGGCCACCAAAGTTGCGAGCCACGGCGAGAAAGTAACGATTGTCTCGACCGACAAAGGTTACTGCCAACTATTATCTCCGACTCTACAGATCCGAGATTACTTCCAACATCGTTGGTTAGATGAGCCATTTATCGAAAAAGAGTTTGGCGTAAAACCATCTCAGCTTGCCGACTACTGGGGTTTAACGGGTATCAGCTCAAGCCAAGTGCCGGGCGTACCGGGTGTTGGTCCAAAAGCAGCGAAAGACATTCTGACTCAATTTGAGGATATTGAAGCGGCATACGCGAGCGAAGAGCTGGCCCCAAAATATCGCAAAAAGTTAGATGAGCACATTGAATCTGCGCGTTTATGCAAACGAGTAGCAGCACTGAAATGCGATATCGAACTCGGCTTTAACCTGCAAGACATTCGCTTTACTGGTCCAAACAAAGCAGAATAACCACCCGTTTGGTGAGAAGCCCTATCTTCCAGACAAGAAAAAAGCGCCCAATTTAAGGCGCTTTTCTTATTCTGCTCTACTGCTTAAGTGAATGCGTAGATTAATGCGGAGAGATGTTAGACAGACACTGAATGTGAATCGTGATCTCTTCACGATCATGGTACAAGTGTTTTGCTTGCAGCTTGAATTTCACCTTATTCTCAATCAAGAACGTTTTTAGGTTCTCAAGATCTTGCAACACTTCGTCGTAACGACCTTTCATTGGTAGCTTCAGGTTGAAGATTGCCTCTTTCGCCCAACCTTTTAACAACCATTGACCCATAAGGTGCGCAACGCGAGCTGGTTTCTCAATCATGTCACACACAATCCAAGTCACGTTCTTACGATCGGGTTCAAACTTAAAACCATCCACCATATGGTGCTTGATTTGACCCGTTTCCATTAGGCTATCTGCCATCATGCCGTTATCAACGCAATGAACGAACATCGATCGTTTAACCAATTGGTAAGTCCAACCACCTGGACACGCACCGAGATCAACCCCCCACATGCCTGGAGCAAGACGCTCATCCCACTCTTCACGTGGAATAAATACGTGGAACGCTTCTTCCAGTTTTAGTGTTGAACGACTTGGTGCATCCGCAGGGAACTTTAAGCGAGGAATACCCATAAAGAACTGCGAGTTATTGCCTGGGTATGAATAACCCACGTAACAATGACCTGGTGCAATAAAACAGATGTGCAGCACTGGCTTCTTCGCGTTGTCTTTATTCCACATCAGACCTTTGCCACGTAGAGCTTGGCGCATTGGAACCGTGAATTTACGGCAAAACTTTAGCAATTCTTTCGCTTCGTTGGTGTCTGGCGTTTCGATACGTAGATCGCCACAACGCGGAAAATCTTCCACTTCAGACAGTTCTGCAAGAATTGGACTGATACGGTCTTCGCTTGGTAGCGCTTCAAACTCGGCTGCAACAGCAAACATCTGACGTGCAAAAATCAATGCACTAAAGTCCAAGCCTTTGACTAACTTATCTGCGTCTCCATCTTGGTAACACTCGAAGACAACATAACCTGAGTTTTTCTTCACACGAGGGAAGCCGTACACTTCCAACTGTGTCGCTTTGTCCTGAATTTCACCAGCACACTCTTTCTCAAAGCCAGAACGGCAATAGAGCATTAGTTGTTTCACTCGGAGACCTCTTTGATATTAAACGCAGCAAAAAAGAACAGACACCAGCCGAACATGAACAACACCCCGCCCATCGGAGTAATTGGTCCAAACCACTTAATGCCCGTCAGCGCCAGCGCATAAAGACTGCCGCTAAAACAAAAGATGCCGATGATAAAGCAAATCGCCGCGATGAAAAAATACTTTTGTGCTTTTTGTCCCAAATTGACCAGTAGCAAGATGGCACAAAACGCGATAGCCAAAGTATGGATGAATTGGTACAAAACGCCGGTTTCAAATACGCCAAGTAAATAGGGCGACAATTTGGCTTTTAAACCGTGTGCGGCAAACGCACCTAACGCTACCGATGTCAGACCCGAAATACCAGTAAACGAGAGTAACCACTTACTTTTCACGGTATACCTCTTTAATAAACGCCGCTAACTGCTCAATCGTCTGCGCTATATTATCCGCCTCGGTATACCCTGAGCGCTTACGCGGTTTAAAGCTGTGGTCACCATCTGGCAGAAAGCTCACTGTGACCTGCTCTGATAACGCGAAGCCTTCGAACTCTTCGCGCTTGCCGAACGTATCGCGCTCGCCTTGTAGAATTAAGGTTGGCTTGTCGATGCTAGCTAAATGCTCGCCTTTGTATTTCTCTGGTTTACCCGGTGGGTGGAATGGAAAACCCAAACACGCAATGCCCGCCACTAGCTCATTATCTGCGAGCAAACTCGACATTCGACCGCCCAGCGATTTACCACCAATAACGATGGGAGCGGAAGTAAAGTGAGTGATCACTTCTTGGTACGCTTCAAGAAGCTTTGGCGCGCGATCTGGCGGACGCTTTTTGCCGTCTTCGGCACGCTTGACCATGTAAGGGAAATTGAAGCGCACCACACGAATACCCTGATCAACCAATCCTTTGGCAACGGCCGCCATGAACTCATGCTCCATGCCTGCGCCTGCACCGTGAGCAAAAATAAACAATGGTCCGTTTTCTGGACCCTCAGCTATCCAATGGTTCATCGAGTACTTCCTCTTGTTCTTTTCTCGCGGTTGCCAACATCCAATCTCGGAAAGTCGCGATACGCCCCATCTCCGCTTGCTGTTCGTGACATACCACGTAGAACGCATTCTTAGAAACCAAAACCTGGTCAAATGGCGCAATCAAGCGTCCCGCTTCCATCTCTGGTTTGGCTAATACGTTGTTTCCTAATGCAACTCCCTGCCCATGAGCTGCCGCTTGCAAGACCATGGTTGAGTGACTAAATATTGGACCATGATTCACATTAATCCCGTCAACATTGTAGTGTCGAGCAAACTGTTTCCAATCTTTTCGCGACGTATCATGTAACAAAGTATGCTGTTTTAGATCACTTAGAGATTCCAATGGTTTGCTACCTAAAAGTAGCGAAGGTGAACAAAGTGGGATCAAATACTCTTGGTAGAGTTTATCTGCACGCAAACCTGGCCAATTACCACGTCCATAATAGATCGCGACGTCGACATCATCCGTCAATGAACCTTCATCCATATCCACCGCTTTGATACGTACATCAATGTCCGGTTCTTGAGCATTGAAGTCGGCCAAGCGAGGCACCAACCACTGGATAGCAAAACTTGGTGGCAAACTGATAGTCAACGCCCCTTTTTCACTGCGTTCTAATACCTTATCGGTCGCATCTGCAATGGAAGTGAAGATATCTTTAATGTCTAAGAAGTAGCTTTGCCCCTCTTCTGTGAGCAGCAGTGAACGGTTACGGCGACGAAAAAGCTTCAATGATAAGAATTCTTCTAGTGCTTTTATTTGATGGCTCACTGCTGCTTGAGTCACAAACAGCTCTTCGGCTGCACGGGTAAAACTAAGATGGCGAGCTGCCGCTTCAAATACGCGAAGCGAATTCAGTGGAGGCAATCGACGAGACATAAGGAACCTCAAATAGGATTAGTTTTTTTAATCTGAAACATTATAAAATGTTCATTGTCGAACAGCCAGATAAATTCTATATTTCACCTCGCAATACGAGCCTGAACGGCTTGATTTTTTATGAATCAATTGGCTTCGTTATTGCGATGTTGTGTTTGCAAACTCGCATTTCGAGTTAGGTAGATTTCTACCGTGATGTTTTGTCGACATTCCCTGTGACAAAACAGATACTTCCTGTATTTATTTTGACCTGTCTGTCAAATTTGTTACACCGCCTGGTTCAGGCGGTGTTTTTTTATCTAACAAATTCATGCTTCTCCCCCTAAAAATCTTGCACTAAGGTCACCTTTCCAACCGAATTTCGGATTAATTATCGTTATATCAATACAGCACTAAAACGGTGCGAAGCATCTCTATATTTTAACGTCTTACACATAAATTTTAGGCGTCCAACAACGAAAAAAGCGCAAGCTGATTCCTCAGGTTGCGCTTTGTGGTCATTCCTATCGAAGGAGGTTACGGGCGATAAACTTTCACGTTGTTGAAGCCTTGCTCTTGTAAGTAAAGCGCTTGAAGGCGACTCATGACACCACGGTCACAGTACAACAGGTAAGTCTTAGACTGGTCCAAGTCACCAAACTGAGTACTCAACTTGTAGAACGGGATGTGCTTAACATCAACACCATCGATTTCTAATGGGCTATCGTCTTCCTCTTCAGGGCTACGAATATCTAGCACAATGGCATGCTCTTCTACCGCTTGAACTTGCTCAACTTCTGGGGCGGCTTGTTCAGATTCTTTCGCAATGTCACGAATGTCCATTTGACGAGCTTCAAGAACCACTTTTTCTAGAATACTGAAATCGAATTTCGCTTCTTCTGTTTCTAGCTTATGTTTCACTGCTTTTACTGTTGGTTTCTTCGAGATAACACCACAGTATTCCGGCATGGTTTTAGCGAAGTCTTCCGTGCCGATATCGCGCGCTAGGTTAATGATGTCTTCTTTATCCCAGTTGATAAGTGGACGCAGGATTAGCGTATCGGTGACGTTATCAATGTGACGAAGGTTCGTTAGCGTTTGGCTCGATACCTGACCTAGAGCTTCACCAGTGACCAAAGCTTCAATCTTCAACTTCTCAGCAATCATTCCCGCCGCACGCATAAACATGCGCTTGAGGATAACACCCATTTGACCGTCATCCACTTTTTCTAGGATTTCTGCCACAACTGGTTCGAAGTCCACGGAGATAAAGCGTACTTTTGCTGAAGAACCGTATTTGTTCCATAAGTAGTGAGAAACCTGCTTAACACCGATTTCGTGTGCAGGACCTCCTAGGTTAAAGAAACAGTAATGGACTTTTGAACCACGTTTGATGTGCAGATAGCTTGAAACACCAGAGTCAAAGCCGCCGGAGATCAAGCTGAGTACGTCTTCTTGAGTACCTAGAGGGAAACCGCCAAGACCTTTATGACGCGCCAATACTTGGTTTAGCTTGTCGTTTGATACTTCGACCTTGATCGTTACTTCTGGGTTGCTCAACTTAACGCGTGCGCTCTCAACCGCTTGGTTAAGACCACCACCGACATAACGCTCAAGTTCAAGCGAAGTAAAATCATGCTTACCGCGGCGCTTAGCGCGTACCACAAAAGTTTTACCTTCGATCGACGCACCGCTAAGTTCTAGCACTTGCTCGTAAATATCGTGCAAATCTTTAAACTCAGACTGTTTTACTTCTAATACGTGGTGGATGCCTGGTGTATGCGTCAGGATTTCCAGTACTTCAGCGTAAAATTCGTCACTCTCGGAGGTCACTTCAATGTGATCACGACGGTTAAAAACCGCAACAGATTCCGTACGGTTCTTCACAATGTTACGAATGTTGCACTCTAAAATCTTTGTGAAGCGCTTACGCACAGATTCACTTTTTACAAAAATTTCTGGATGGGGCTTTACAATAAATTTCATAGTTTCGTTCGCAGGTTAGTTTCGCAATCAACAGTGAGTGATACTCCACCTCGGTCTATTTTACGTCGCAATGGAGAGCGTCGTTCACTACCGGTAGCCTGAGCTCACTTCAAAGGCGCAAGATTATACACCCAAGTAACCTCTAGGTGCTAGTTTCCGCGTAAATGTCAAAAAAAAAGCGAGCTAAACGCTCGCTTTAGTATAAGAATAAATACCGAATTATTGAATGACGGGGACTTCATCACTGTAAAGCGGTTCACCTTGCATAATACTGATCTCTACTCGGCGGTTAAGCGCACGGTTAGTGTCAGAATCATTCGCTACCAGAGGTTCGGTATCCGCCATGCCTCGCACACGCAATCTTTGACGTGAGAAGCCCCTGACTTTCTCCATCTCCTGCGCGACAGAAACCGCTCGCTGGGAAGATAGGTCCCAATTAGAGCGATAAAGCTCAGAATCGATTCTCTGGTTATCGGTATGACCAGAAATACGTACTATGCCGGGTACATCCTTTACTAATTCCGCTATCTGACGCACCAGAGGACGAAACTTGGGCTGCAAGAACGCCGATCCCTCAGGGAAAGCGCCTTTCTCGCGCATTCGAATCACGATTTGTTGACCAAGGTTTTCTACTTCGATCGCTCCTTGTTCAATCTCTCGCTCCAGTGCCTTCTTGATGCTTTCCATCAAAGTATCCATCGACTGCGAGGTCGCTTCAGACTGCTGCTGTTGCATATCAGCTTCTGACGATTGGTTGCTTTGCGTCGAGGTTTCTGGCGATTGCCCCCCGGTTAACTTACCTTGATCACGCTTTGTCCCCCCCGCACGATCAGATTCGCCTTCATGAAACTCTAATGTTTGCTGAGTGATGTCCATGGTTTGCTGCATGATGACATCAATCGGTGTCGGTTCAGGTCGCCCTGGACGAAACTCTTGCGCGATAATACTCGTCCCCTTTGGAATATCTTTCACCTCAAGTTGGTTTTGCACACCAAAGGCGAACTTCATCGAACCAGCGATCTGCTTGAACTTTAGGACATCCATCTCAGAGAAAGAGAGCAACAGTACAAAGAAACACATCAGCAGAGACATCAAATCAGCAAATGTCCCCATCCACTGGGGGAGCCCAGGTGGCGGGCAATCACATTTGTTATCTTCATCCATCAGATGACCTCCGGGTTAATCGTCAATCTCAAGAACGCGCTTACCCTCGTTGAGGTAGTTCTTGAGGTAACTGTCGATAACTCGTGGGTTCTGACCATCTTGAATGGCAAGTACACCATCCATAATCAAACGACGATTGAGTGTTTCTTGATCACGACGTAGAGAAAGCTTGTCTGCAATGGGGAAAAACACCATGTTGGAAAGTACCGCGCCATAGAGCGTGGTCAATAGAGCAACCGCCATTGCCGGACCGATCGCTTTAGGATCATCCATGTTCGAAAGCATGGCTACCAGACCAACCAATGTACCAATCATCCCCATCGCGGGTGCAACCTCGCCAAACGCACGGAACACTCCCGTACCTTGTGTATGACGCTCATCCGTTAGGGCGATGTCTTTTTGCAGTGCGGCACGTACGACGTCCGCATCATGGCCATCAACCAATAAATCGATGCCCTTTTGCATAAAGCTGTTGTTGATTTCCATTTCTTCTAGCGCAAGAAACCCACCTTTGCGCGCGGCGTCAGCCATTTCAACGATCTTAGCAATTAAATCTTCTGACTCATCCGCTTTAAACATGAATGCTTTACCCGCAATTTTGGTCGCACCGAAGAACTGCCCCATGGTGAACTTCATCAATACAACAAATGCAGAACCACCAACGACGATTAGGATTGAAGTGACGTCGACGAACATACCGATGCTGCCACCAAGCACCATCGCCATAATGACGAATGCAAAACCACCGATCAAACCTATTAGGGTTGCTAAATCCACAAAGCACTCCTCACGCTAAATTCAAATATTGCCAAGTCAGGCGAATTATTACTTGTATCGACAGCGAGAGCAGAATTTTTAGAGAAATCTTGGTTAATAAGTCACAAAAAGATCGTTATCTCCCTAATTAGATAATGGGCATCGCCTATTCTGCCTGGTCGAAAGCCAAATTTGTGACAATTATATGAGGTTAAATTTGACCAAGTTAGTAGGCTAAGGTAACTTTCGTGGATTCGATTAGAGGCTTGATTAAGGCAAATAAAAGATGGCGGTCAAAAAACCAGAAAATATGACCTTCGAAGCAACCATTGAAGAGCTGGATAGCTTGGTTGATCAATTAGAAAACGGCGATCTTGCCCTAGATGATGCCCTACGCAAATTTGAACGTGGCATTGCGTTGGCTCGTGCTGGCCAAACCAAACTGAGTGACGCAGAATATCGCGTTAGTATTCTTCTTAGTGAAGATGATGAAGCACCGCTGAGTGACTTCACCCCTGAGTCAGAATCATAATCAGTAGTGAGCAATGTAATGCAAGAGACATTGACGTCTTATCAACAAAGAAATAACCAGCAACTGAATCTGTGGCTTGAGCAACTGCCTCACCAGGAACAGCCATTGATCCAAGCAATGAAATATGGCCTATTACTTGGAGGTAAACGGGTTCGCCCATTCCTTGTTTACATCACAGGTCAAATGCTTGGTTGCGCACCAGAAGATCTCGATACCCCAGCCTCTGCTATCGAGTGTGTCCACGCCTACTCGCTCATCCATGACGATTTACCTGCAATGGATGACGATGAGCTGCGCCGTGGCCAACCAACTTGCCATATTAAGTTTGATGAAGCGACGGCCATTTTGACCGGTGATGCACTGCAAACCCTCGCGTTCACCATCATCGCTGAAGGCGCACTGAACCTAAATGCGGAGAAGTACCGTATCAAGATGGTACAAACCTTAGCGCAAGCGTCTGGGGCGAGCGGTATGTGTGTCGGTCAAGCGTTGGATCTTGCTGCTGAAAATCGTCGAGTCTCTCTCACAGAATTAGAAAAAATCCATCGCAATAAAACCGGTGCCCTGATTAACTGTGCGATTAAACTTGGCGCGTTAGCCGCTGGTGAAAAAGGCCTAGAAGTCTTGCCACAGCTAGAACGCTACTCGCAAGCGATCGGTCTGGCGTTTCAAGTTCAAGACGATATTCTTGATATTATCAGTGACACTGAAACACTGGGTAAGCCTCAAGGCTCAGACCAAGATCTGAATAAGAGCACTTATCCATCTTTATTGGGTTTGGAGGGAGCAATGGAGAAAGCTCACACTCTACTACAGGAAGCGCTTCAAGCATTGGAAGCGATCCCATACAATACTCAGTTACTCGAAGAGTTCGCCCGATATGTCATCGAGCGCAAGAACTAACTCTATAAGCGCGCATTTATATGACTCTTGATATTTCAAAGTACCCAACACTGGCGTTAGCAAATACACCGGAAGACCTGCGTCTTCTTCCGAAAGAAACATTGCCTACTTTGTGTGATGAACTGCGTACGTATCTGCTAAATTCAGTGAGCCAATCAAGCGGACACCTAGCGTCTGGCTTAGGCACCGTAGAACTCACTGTGGCTCTACACTATGTATACAACACACCTGTTGATCAGTTGATCTGGGATGTGGGTCATCAAGCATACCCACATAAGATCCTGACTGGTCGTCGTGACCAAATGCCAACTATCCGTCAAAAGGATGGCCTACACCCATTCCCGTGGCGCGAAGAGAGTGAATACGACACCCTATCCGTTGGACATTCATCGACTTCGATCAGTGCCGGGCTTGGCATGGCCATAAGTGCCCAGAAAGAGGGCCAAGGTCGCAAAGTAGTCAGTGTGATTGGTGATGGTGCCATCACGGCAGGCATGGCATTTGAAGCGATGAACCACGCTGGTGACGTGCACACTGACATGCTGGTTATTCTCAATGACAACGAGATGTCGATTTCAGAAAACGTCGGCGCACTAAATAACCATTTAGCCAAAGTCCTTTCAGGCAGCCTATACACCTCTATCCGTGAAGGCGGTAAAAAAGTGCTTTCTGGTGTGCCACCAATCAAAGAGTTGGTTCGTCGCACGGAAGAACACCTAAAAGGCATGGTAGTTCCGGGCACGCTATTTGAAGAGCTCGGCTTCAACTACATTGGTCCTGTGGACGGTCACGATGTCAATGAACTGGTCAAAACCCTCAAGAACATGCGTGAGCTGAAAGGCCCTCAGTTCCTGCACATCATGACCAAGAAAGGCAAAGGTTACGAACCTGCAGAGAAAGACCCTATCGGCTACCACGGAGTTCCAAAGTTCGACCCATCACACAACAGTTTGCCAAAGAGCAATGGTGGTAAGCCTAGTTTCTCTAAGATCTTTGGTGACTTCCTTTGCGATATGGCCGCGCAAGATCCTAAACTGATGGCAATTACGCCAGCAATGCGTGAAGGCTCTGGCATGGTGCGTTTCTCGAAAGAGTACCCAAACCAATACTTCGATGTTGCGATTGCAGAGCAACACGCAGTGACGCTTGCAACCGGTATGGCGATAGCTGGCGATCACCCGATCGTTGCGATTTACTCAACCTTCTTGCAGCGTGGTTACGATCAGTTGATCCATGATGTTGCGATCATGGATTTACCCGTGATGTTCGCTATCGACCGTGCTGGTTTGGTTGGCGCAGATGGTCAAACTCACCAAGGCGCGTTCGATCTTAGCTTTATGCGTTGTATCCCAAACATGGTGATTATGGCGCCAAGCGATGAAAATGAATGTCGTCAAATGCTGTACACCGGTCATAAGCACACGGGCCCAAGTGCGGTTCGATATCCACGTGGCAGCGGCATAGGTACAGAAATCAAACAAGACTTCACAGCGCTTGAGATTGGTAAAGGCCGTGTCGTTCGTAAAGGTGAGACAGTCGCAATTCTAAGCTTCGGTACCTTCCTAGGTAATGCACTCGAAGCAGCGGAAAACCTAAATGCAACTGTGGCTGACATGCGCTTCGTGAAGCCTTTGGATGAGGAGCTGATTCGTCAACTTGCCTCTGAGCACGATGTTCTTGTGACACTAGAAGAGAACGCAATTGCAGGTGGCGCAGGTGCGGGTGTCATTGAGTTTTTGATGCAAGAGAAGATCATTAAGCCAGTGCTAAATCTTGGCTTGCCAGATCGCTTCATTCCTCAAGGTACACAAGACGAGTTGCATGAAGAGCTTGGCTTAGATGCGAAAGGCATCGAGCAGTCGATCAACGACTATCTAGCGAAATAAGCGAACACAAAAAAACGCAGCAAAATAAACACAAAAGGGATGTCGCTGCATCCCTTTGGTTTATCTGTTGATTTTAGAGCTTGAGGGTAGGTATTACATCCAACCTGCGTATTTTGCGATGAAGAAAAGCGCGATGCCCGCCATGCCTCCTGCAACGATATCATCGATCATAATACCCAAGCCGCCGTGGACACGTTTATCTAACCAACCGATCGGCCACGGCTTTACCATGTCGAAGAATCGGAACAAGACGAAGCCCGTTAATAGCCACTTCCACTCGGTCACTGGAATATTCAATGCAGGCATTAGGCTCATGGTGATCCAAAAACCGGCGAACTCATCCCACACAATTGAGCCGTGGTCATGAACGCCCATATCATCTGATGTCACTTGGCAAATCTTAATGCCAATCACACAAGAGAAAAGTACGACAATCACATAAAGCGGGAAAGGCAGTTGTGCCAGAAGGAGAAACAATGGCACCGCCGCAAGCGTCCCCATTGTTCCAGGAATCACTGGTGATAAGCCGCTGCCAAAGCCCGTCGCCAAAAGGTGCCACGGATTCTTTAATGAAATCAGAGAAAGAGGGTTGGTCATTTCCTTAAACCTTTACTGCTAGTTTGGTTTCAATCTTAAGTTCAGATCACTTGAAGTGATCAAAACCACTAAGATCCCAATCAAGAGGCTGATTATTATCATGTAACTCAAACGTTCCCATCGGTCGAATTTGACCAATACACGTCACTTTACATCCTATGTGTGCCAATGCACTCGGTAGTGAGCCTCGGTTCTGCTCTGGCACAGTAAAGCACAATTCGTACTCTTCGCCACTAGATAAAGCATACTGCTGCGCGCTGATCTTATCATCTAAAAACTGAACCAACTCTGAGGATATGGGTAGTAGGGAGGCATCCAAACTGACGCCAACTTCAGATCGCTTAAGAATGTGTTTAATGTCAGAAATCAAACCATCGGAAATATCAATCGCTGAAGACGCCAATCCCACTAAGGCTTGCCCTGCCAATACACGCGGTGTACTGAGATAATGAGCTTTCTCAAGCTCTGCCGCAGCGACTCGAGAACGTAAAGATTCATCTAGGATAACATCCAAGCCCGCTTTCGCATCACCAAGGTTGCCCGTCACGTAAACCCAGTCTCCTACTTTCGCTCCAGATCGAGTTAATGCTTTCCCTTCAGGGACGAAGCCTTGCACTGTCAACGTTAAACTCAATGGACCTTTGGTGGTATCGCCACCAATAAGCTGAATGCCAAAGTAATCCGCCAACTCAAAAAACGCATCACAGAAAGGGGCCAACCACGTCTCATCCGGCTCTGGCATCGTCAATGCGAAGCTTACCCAGGCTGGCGTTGCGCCCATCGCGGCAAGATCACTGATATTTGAAGCAAGGGCTTTATGTGCTACCCAGGCAGGATTCGCATCAGCAAGAAAGTGAGTACCGGCGACAAGTGTATCGGTACTGATAGCAATCTGAACATTCGCGGGGGCTTGAACTAGCGCGCAATCATCACCAGCCGCTAGGTGTACATCTTTGCGTTGGTTTTGACGACCAACGAAATACTTTTCGATTAGACTAAATTCACCAGACATCTTTTATTTATCTTTTAATACAAAAAAGGTCAGCATCTGCTGACCTTTTTATTTAAGAAATTATTATTTCTTACGTACGTGTGGTGCGGCCTTATCTAGCACACCATTCACAAATTTGTGGCTGTCTTCTGCTGCGAACACTTTTGCAAGTTCAATCGCTTCATTGATAACCACTTTGTAAGGAACATCTTCGCGACGAGTCATCTCGTACATAGCTAGGCGAAGAAGAGCAAGTTCCATCATGTCTAAATCCTGCATTGGACGAGACACGTATGGACGGATTTTGCTATCTAGCTCTGAGTGGCTAAGTACAACACCGCTTAGTAGTTCACGGAAGTAAGCTACGTCAGTTTCTGGAGCAGCTAGTGCAGGCTCAGAGGCATGAAGTTCTTCTTCATCGTATTTGTCGCCAGACAAAAACTGTTCTTCAATCGTGGCAACATTCTCTTTAGTAATTTGCCATGAATAGATCGCCTGTAGAGCGAATTGACGTGCGTTACGACGTGCGGCTGGTTTCACACTGGCCCCCATTAGGAATCAATTTCAGATAGTACGTTAATCATTTCAAGTGCGCTTAGTGCAGCCTCTGCACCTTTATTACCAGCCTTGGTTCCCGCGCGTTCAATCGCTTGATCAATAGTATCAACTGTCAATACACCAAATGCCACTGGAAGACTATATTCCATAGACACTTGTGCAAGACCTTTGTTACATTCACTACAAACATAGTCAAAGTGTGGTGTACCGCCACGGATTACTGTACCTAGAGATACGATAGCATCGTATTTGCCTGTTTTAGCAACACGCTGAGCTACCAAAGGCAGTTCTACCGCTCCTGGGCAACGAACAACAGTAATGTTGTCTTCGCTTACTTGTCCATGACGCTTTAGTGTATCGATCGCACCAGAAAGTAAGCTTTCGTTAATAAAACTATTAAAACGCGAAATAACGATAGCAATTTTTGCATTTGGCGCTGGGAAGCCACCCTCGATCACTTTCATAAGCTTTCCTTTAACTCTATTTATAAGTGAAAATTGTTCATCAAGTGAGAATCGACGGATTCTAGCACAAGTCTGTGAGCAATATCTAATGGAAATTGGAGGCGAGCCACAAGTTACTAGCCGTAAGCAAACTAAGCTCACTCACGGCTAAGGCTCTATTGTGGAGTGTTGTTACTCGCAAACGTATTCAACCACGTTCAGGCCAAAGCCACCTAACGCGTGGTATTTTTTGTTGGTCGACGACAACAAACGCATATCATGTACCCCCAAATCTGCAAGGATCTGTGAACCAACACCGACACGACGTGACGTGCCCTGTCTTTTCGCCAACGTTGGTGCTTCGCCTTTATCTTGTGCTTGAAACATTTTTACACGGTGGATGAGAAGATCGGTCGATTCTTCATGACCAAGCACTACGAGCACGCCGCCTTCTTCACCAATGCGTTTCATCGCTTTGTCTAGCGTCCAGCTGCGCTCTGCGTTACGATCACTGCGCAGTAAATCCGTAAACACATCCTGCAGGTGCACTCGCACCAATGGCGCTTCACCTTGCAACTCCCCCTTGCACAGCGCGTAATGCACTTGGTTATCAATCGTGTCTTTGTAGGTCACTAGCGTGAATTCACCGAACTCGGTTGGCAGTTTACATTCAGCAACACGCTCAATGGTGGTTTCTGTGTTGTTGCGGTACTCGATCAGATCCGCAATGGTACCAAGCTTCAGGCCATGTTTTTCAGCAAACACTTCAAGATCGGGACGACGTGCCATGGTGCCGTCGTCATTAAGGATCTCAACAATAACTGATGCAGGCTCTAAACCAGCAAGGCGAGCTAAATCACACCCCGCTTCGGTGTGACCTGCGCGAGTCAGAACGCCGCCATCTTGCGCAGCAAGAGGAAAGATGTGACCAGGTTGAACCAAATCCGCCGCTTTCGCATTTGATGCCACTGCGGCTTGGACCGTACGTGCACGGTCTGCTGCAGAAATCCCGGTCGTCACCCCTTCTGCCGCTTCAATTGATACGGTGAAGTTAGTTGTGTACTGAGCGTTGTTGTCCTGCACCATTGGCGGCAAGCCTAAACTCTCACAACGTGTTTTTGTCATGGTGAGACAGATCAAGCCACGGCCATAAGTCGCCATAAAATTAATCGCTTCCGGCGTGATATGCTCGGCAGCCATGATCAAATCACCTTCGTTCTCACGGTCTTCATCATCCATTAGAATGACCATTTTACCCGCGCGAATTTCATCGATAATTTCTTGTGGTGTGCTGATTGGCATAGCCTGTTTCCCCGTTATTCAGAATTTATTTTTGTAGCAGCAATGCGCTTGACATGTTGCTGTGAGTCCATACTTATGGCTACAGTAAGCTCCGAGTTTGAACGGCCGTTCTGTTAAGTCAATTAACCTAATGGCGTTCTGTGACTATGGTCAGCTAAGATTATGCAAAACCATTTTGCTGCAAGAATTCCATTGTGATGCGTGATTCTTGCGGTTCTTCTCGTTGCACTTGCAGCAAGCGCTCCATATAACGAGCTAACACATCGACTTCCAAATTGACTTTGCGACCAACTTGAAATTGATCAATCGTTGTTTCTTCACTGGTGTGGGGAACGATCGTCAACTTAAAAGCATGCTTACGTAAATCATTCACCGTCAGACTGATACCATCGACGGTAATCGAGCCTTTTTCTGCTACGTACTTAGTGATTTCAGCCGGCATCGCGACCCAAAACTCTATCGCACGTCCCACTTGGTTGCGCTCTACGATTTCACCCACGCCATCGATGTGGCCAGAAACGATGTGACCACCAAAACGCGTTGTAGGTAGCATCGCTTTTTCTAAGTTCACTTTGTCGCCAACTTGGTAAGCGGCAAAGCCTGTTTTGTTAAGTGTTTCCAGTGACAAATCGGCACTGTAGTAGTTGCTACCGAAGTCTACGACCGTCAAGCACACACCGTTGGTAGCAATACTGTCGCCTAACTTAACGTCAGACATATCCAACTTGCCGACTTCTACCGTTACGGTCATGTCTTCGCCTTTTGGCATGATTGCAGTGAGTTTGCCAACTGCTTCTATTATTCCTGTAAACATATTGCTTCTTTCTTCGCTGTCGTGATCGTTGCGGTGAGGCGAATGTCCACCCCCACCATACGAACGTCGGTAATATTAAGATCGATAACCTGCGCCATCTCAGTTAAACCTAAAGCACCGATAAGCCCACGCCCATCGCTACCCATCAATTTAGGTGCAAGATAAACTATGAGCTCATCAACAAGGTTCGCTCTGATTAGCGAACTCGCAAGTGTCGCCCCGGCCTCCACCCATAAGTGATTGATATGATATTTACTCGCGACCGCTTTGAGTGTCGCAGTAAGGTCAATTCGACCAGCTTCATCCAGTTGAGGGGAAAAGTCGCCATCTGGGCTGACAACAATCCGCTCACCATCGGTGTTAAATAACTTTAGGTCAACACTCAGTTGAGATTGGCGATCCAAAATCACACGTGGCGGCTGACGCACATCATCTTTGGGATAGAGCGTTTGTACACTTTTAGGCAAATCATCCCAACGTACATTCAGTGACGCATTGTCATCAATCACCGTTTTACTGGTCGAGAGAATGCCACCACTCTGTGCGCGATAACGCTGCACATCTTGACGAGCCTTTGGGGAGGTGATCCATTGACTCTGGCCATTACTGAGTGCACTTTGCCCATCTAAACTGGCTGCCATTTTCAACTGTATGAAAGGCATGCCAGTTTTCATAAATTTGATAAAACCTTGATTAAGTGCGATGGCATCGCTTTCCAATAGCCCCACTTGAACCTCAATACCAGCATCACGAAGCATTTGAATACCACGCCCAGCCACTTTCGGGTTAGGGTCTTGCATTGCGCAAATCACTTTCGCCACGTTGGCGCTAATCAGCCCTTCTGCACAAGGTGGTGTTCGTCCATAATGAGAGCAAGGCTCAAGCGTCACATAAGCGGTGGCACCTTCAGCATTACGCCCAGCCATGCGTAATGCATGCACTTCTGCATGAGGCTCTCCCGCACGATGGTGGTAGCCTTCCCCTATAATCTCGCCATTGCGCACAATAACGCAACCTACATTTGGATTAGGTGCCGTTGTGTATATGCCGCGTTTGGCGAGTTTTAGTGCACGCGACATCATGTTGAAATCTTGAGAAGTAAATTCTGAGGAAGGCAAGTATTGCGTCATGATTTAATCAGTCTTCGAGGCGAGCAATTTCTTCACCGAACTCTCGGATATCTTCGAAACTGCGATAAACCGAGGCAAAACGGATGTAAGCGACTTTATCCAACTCTTTGAGTTGATCCATCACTAAATTACCAATCATTTCACTCGGAACTTCGCGCTCACCAGTGGCACGCAACTGCGATTTAATCATGCTAATGGCTAGCTCTATCGCATCCGCACTCACTGGACGTTTTTCTAAAGCTCGTTGAATGCCGCCTACCATTTTGTCTTCATCAAACGGTTCACGGTTTCCATTCGACTTAATCACTTTTGGCATCACCAATTCCGCGGTTTCAAACGTAGTAAAACGTTCATTACATGCCAAACACTGACGACGGCGGCGCACCTGGTGGCCGTCCGCAACTAAGCGGGAATCAATTACTTTTGTATCGTTCTCAGAACAAAAAGGACAATGCATATCACCTCCAAATAAAGTGCTTTCAAGTTCGTCCTAAAAGCAAGACTAGTGTAGCGGAATTGCCATGTTAGAGAAAACAAAAAGGGGCATTACTGCCTAATGCCAGTCAGTTAAGCTGACTGGCTTTCTTTTTATTGGGGTATTTCTTTGCCTTTGCTTTTATTGCTCTCGGATATATCCGATCTTCTCGTTTAATGGGCAAGACA
>NZ_LIXM01000003.1 GCF_002608565.1 Vibrio sp. PID17_43 | reverse complement strand
TCACTTTTTAATGAAAGTGAAACCGAAACAGAATTTGCTTGGCGACCATAGCATTTTGGACCCACCTGATTTCCATGCCGAACTCAGAAGTGAAACGAAATAGCGCCGATGGTAGTGTGGGGCTTCCCCATGTGAGAGTAGGACATCGCCAGGCTTTAATGTCGCTTTTAGAGGATTCTAAAAGCAAACTAAAAATTAGCATCGTTAGTGTCAGACTAAGTTTTAGTAACAATTTGCGGAGAGATGGCTGAGTGGTTGAAAGCACCGGTCTTGAAAACCGGCGTACGTTAATAGCGTACCTAGGGTTCAAATCCCTATCTCTCCGCCACTACATAGAAAGCCCGTTGAGAAATCAACGGGCTTTCGTCGTTTTGCCATTTAGCAATTTCCTTCAGTTACGTCTCCGGTTAGAAATATAACTCTCAAATGCGATGAGAAATGACCGACCAGTTCGTTGTACGGTTACTTATTGAAACTAACTGAATTTCAAGTATAAAAAAGCCCACGCTAATAGTTTGGGCTTTTCAATATCAGATGCTTGATGTGGCAATTAGAACTCTTTTGGTGCAAAACCTGTCATCACATCTAGGCGCAGCTCTTTACCCACTTTCGTTAAAGGGTGAACGATGACTAGGCCGCGAACGCGTTTCTTTAGTTTGCCGATATCAGCCTGTTCTTCTTTAGTGATTTCACGAGAGAATGGCATATCAAGCAGGCTTTTACGCTCTTTGTTTAGCTCGTAAGTTTGCTTGTGTTTTAATTGATTTAGCTTCTTCGTAAGCTCTTCAACTTCATTCGTGAATTTAGTAATCATTTCTTGATCACCACGAGAACGTGCCCCGTCAAGTTTACGCTGGCATGTATCTAGACGGTTGTGTAGCTTTTGAATATCAGTTTTAATGCTCATGGTAATTGGACTCAAATTTTTAATAGTCGAGGAGTATAGCATAGCTGAATTTCTACGCTCTACTATACTGCTTGATATCTCCATTTACTTGATTAATTCATTGCCTGAAGTCACTCCAGAGAAGAAGGCTTTGACGTTATTCAACGTAACAGAAGCAATGTTATTGAGAGCCTCATACGTGAGGAAAGCTTGGTGACCCATAAACAATACGTTATGGCATGCTGATAAGCGACGGAAAACGTCATCGACAATCACATCATTCGATTTATCTTGGAAGCACAAGTCTTTTTCGTTGTCGTAAACATCTAACCCGACCGCGTCTATTTTGCCTTGTTTCAGTGCTTCGATTGCCGAGACAGAATCAAGCAGTTCCCCATGACTGGTATTAATGATCATTACATCATCTTTCATTTTTGCGAAGGAGTGTTCATTCAGAAGGTGGTAGTTTTCTATACTCATTGGGCAGTGAAGAGAAATGACATCCGCGTGAGTGTAAATATCTTCAATTGTACAGTAACGAGCTCCCATCTCTATTGCGAGTGGGTTTTCGTATGGGTCATAGCACAGCGGTTCCATGCCAAGCCCTTTTTAGATACGCATTGTCGCGATGCCAATTTTGCCCGTGCCGACCACCCCAACGTTTTTACCATAGAAATTAAAGCCAACTAAGCCCTCTAGAGAAAAGTTAGCGTCTCGAGTGCGTTGGTAGGCTTTATGTAAGCGGCGATTTTAAGGTCTCGTGGGTCTAAATCAAAAATCGGCAACATTAGTATACGAGCCAGGGCCCTTACTATTTGCAACGAGGGCCCTTCGGGAGCGTGTCATTGAACCGATTTATGCGTCATACAACTTGGAAAGTGCAGGCTATTACACTGCGTTGTTTTCCTTGCTTACTTTCGGTAAATAAGGAATCAATGACAGCGCTCTGAATCCTGCATCTTGAAGTCACTTGGGTATATAAAGTAAGACTTCATGGAAGCATTGAGTAGTTAAATTTGCTGATATTAAGTTTGCTTTAATATGGCCTTCTGACTAGCATTGCCTTTCTTTTGTATTCCTTTGTGTTGGTTAGGCGTTTCAAACGATGTCGATAAAGTGGTTGTCTCTATTCTTATGTTGTTTTTTATCTATGGGTGCACAGGCGGCAGTCGATCTTGTCAAAGTAGATAAATCGAAGCGCAGAATGTACTTGTTGGAAGAAGGCGTAGTCGTTAAGGAATATCGTATAGCGTTAGGGGCTAATCCTAAGGGACACAAACAAGAAGAGGGCGATAATCGTACCCCTGAGGGAGACTATACGCTTGACTACATTATCGAAGATTCAGCGTTTTACCGCTCTGTACATATCAGCTACCCAGACGCAATTGACCGTCTTGAAGCGCATCGAAAGGGAGTGTTACCTGGCGGCGATATAAAAATCCATGGTCTTAAGAATGGTGAGACGCAATCTTCTCAGTATATTCAGAGTTTTGACTGGACGAATGGTTGTATTGCAATTACTAATGAAGAAATGGAAGAGTTTATTAAGCTGGTAAAAATGGGAACCCCGATTTCCATTGAATGGTAATTTTTTCTTTCCGTAGGTTCCCGAGCGAGAGTGTAAATAGCATTTAATCCATGAATCGGCGAGGATAATCACTGAAGATACCATCCAGTTGCGGTAGGTGCTTTAGCTTCCTTGGGTTATTTACCGTATAGCACATTACTTTGTAACCGGCTTGCTGGAGCTTTTTGATCTGGCGTGCGCGTACCCAGTTAATGTTGAGGTTACAGCTATAAGCATTCACTTCTTCCAGTAATAGCCGATCTTTCTTGGTAAAAAATTCACTGAGTACCCCTAGGCGGTGACCACCGCAATGTTTATATAGTGCTTTTATGACTTCAGGGCTGAAGCTAGATAGAAGCATTTTTTCTTTAGATAGTGCCCCTTTAGCCAGTGTGTGTGCAAGCGTTTTAGCCACTTGTTCTGCGGGATGGTGGTCAACCTTAACTTCAATGTTTAAGTTGAGTTCATTCTCAGCAGCAAGAGTAAGCAACTCAGAAAGCGTCATGATTTTCTGGTTAGAAAAATCAGGGCTAAACCAACTTCCAAAATCTAAGGCCTTCAGTTGTTCTAATGTCAGTTCATCGACACGTCCTTGGCCATTGCTGCATCGGTTTACCTTATGATCATGGCAAACAACCAGTACATTGTCTTTGGTTGGTTGGACATCGACTTCGACCCAATTAAGACCGAGATCGATGGCGGCTTGAACACTGGCTCTGGTATTTTCTGGGAATTCTCCTGCCACGCCACGGTGGCCAATTAAAAGCGTTTGCATATACATTTTTACTTTGTAAGTGATTGGTTCAGATTGTACTCCTTTTTTAATCAGAACATAGGGATAGCTCAGTATCTAAAGAGATAAATCATGCTTAATTCGCGCATTTTAGGGACAAAACGCCCTTACTTAGTCGTCCTTACGATGGACAAACCTGTTGGGAATGCAACTTGAAGTAATATAAATGGTTGGACTTTTATACGCTTACCACCCATTTTTTAAAGGCAATGACTGTGTGAATACATCCTTTAATTATCAGGGAGAGCAGCATGAAAATTGGTGTGATTGGCGCAGGAGCGGTTGGCGTTGGGGTATGCAATTATCTTTTGACCCTGGGTAGCGTACGTGAATTAGTTCTATTGGATAACCATTTACAACGAGCAGAAGGGGAAGTTCTCGACTTTCGGCATACTGCTGCATTGACCTTTTCTAAGAATACACATATTACCGCTAGTGATGATTATCTGGATTTGTTGGAAGCAGATATTGTGGTTATTACCGCTGGTGCACAAATCAAACAAGGTCAGACTCGTATCGATATCGCGGAAATTAATGCAATTGTGGGGGTTGAGATCGCACACAAAGTGGAGCGAGTTGCGCCTAATGCAATACTTATCGTGGTATCAAATCCTTGTGACATTGTCGCACATTTTATTACGATGAATACGGGTTTTGATCCGAACCAAGTGATCAGTAGCGGTTGTGTCATTGATACAGCACGCTTGATGAGTATTGTTGCAAATCGAGTGAACCTGGATCCTAAGAATGTCTTTGGTTATGTGTTAGGTGAGCATGGTAGTCTTTGTTTTATACCCAAGAGTGTGATTTCTATCGCTGGACAATCGGCTGATTACTATTGTGATGCTCATAATATTGAACGGATCGACGCCGATGAATTACTTGAAGCCGTAAAACAGGCAGGTTATGAAATCTTTCGCCGTAAACACAATACTGTTCATGGCATTGCAGCGAGTGTGTTTCGCATTATTCAAGCCATTAAAATTAATGAGCGCTCGGTGCTTCCAGTTGGCACCATGATGTCAGGGCAATATGACATAAATGGCGTTGTACTCAGTTTGCCTACGATTGTGGGTAAGAAGGGCGCAGACTCAGTACTGATTCATCCATTTAATGAAGATGAGCTAGAAACGCTTCAATCAATAAGTACCCATTTACGAATGATTGTTGAAGATGTCGCAAAGGCTACAGGACTAAGGATGTGATTTTCTGCTAGAAAGAGGCATATCTTACGTGTGAGAGCCCACAGGAAAGTGGGCATTTTTGCGTTTATGAGCCGCCGAAAAAAAACATAAAAAGTGAGATTGTTAAATTTTCGAATGAGCAATAAAATACGAATTATTATTATTTGCGTTTGTGTATTGGTTTTGTGATGTCTCGTGTTTTGCTCGTAGATGATGATGTTCCATTGTGTGAATTATTAGAAGCAGTATTGCAGGAAGAGGGGTATACCGTTTCGTCCGTTCATTGTGGGGAGAGTGCTCTTCAGCATATGGAAGAGATGCCGGTGGATATCGTTCTTCTTGATGTGATGTTACCTAACCTTAGTGGTATACAGGTTGCACGTCGTATCTGTCAGCGTTTTGCGACGCCTATTTTGATGCTGACTGCTTTGAATGATGAAAACTCGATGTTAGAGGGCTACCAATCTGGAGCCGATCAATTCATCGGCAAGCCATTTAACGTTGCAGAGTTATTGATGCGAATTAAAGCGATTCTTCGTCGAGTGGGGCTAGAGCGACAAAGACAGGTGATGTACGGCACCGTACAAAGCATCAGTGAGCAACTGAATAGCTTACCGCTTACTGGTACCGAAGCTGAGCTATTGAATTATTTAGTGAAGAATCAGGGAGTGGTGATCTCGAAAGCGGAATTGCAAATCAAGGTATTGAAGAAAGAGCTTTGTCCTTTCGATCGTAATTTAGATATGCATATCAGTAATATCCGCCGAAAATTAGTGGGTGCTGGTCTATCGAAGCAACACATTAAAACGTTTCGTGGCAAAGGCTACAGCTACCTTGAGGTTGTGGCTAGTTGATGAAATTGGTTTGCCCTCCTTATATTGTTCAGCGTAAAGGTAGTCTTGCTTTCCAGCTCTTTACTTACATCACCGCCATCGTTTTTAGCATTTTGGCCGTTCAGGCGGTCGCTGAACAAGCGTTAGTCAGGGCCATGTTGAAGATCCCTCTGAGTGTAAAAGCAGAAATGTTGGATCTTGCCCATCAAGCGAATGTTCTTATCGAAGATGGTGATATGGATGAGCTCGCAGATTGGGCGAATGCACAGCACTTCTATTTGTTTGTCTTGGATGAAAACTATCAGCCGTTAACGCATCGAATGATGCATCCATACTTTGAATTTAAACTGAGATTCAAAAGAAGCCTTGATGAGCAACTCGAAGGTAGAGTAAGTCGACCGATCATCAATATTCCCTTAGTGAATAACAATAGCTTAGTTATTAAATTGCCTCACCAGTTGCATCCGGTTCATGATTTTGTTTTGTATTTCAGAGTGTTAAAGGTAGTGATTGCGGCGGTGATATTGGCGCTGTTTTCATTGCTTCTAGCAAGACATTTGCAACAACCACTGGATCGATTAAGAGAGGCGAGCAAAAAGCTAGCGAATGGGGATTTTAATGTCAGTGTCGTAAATGAGTTGAAATCCAATATTCGCGAGTTTAACGAGCTAGCTCGTGACTTCGATAATATGACTAAAGAGATGCATTCTCTGGCTGAAAAGCAGCGTCGTCTGATTCGTAACGTTTCTCATGAGCTTCGTACCCCACTTGCTCGTCAAAACTTAGTCTTACATCTATTGCGTAAACGTGTTGGGGAAAGCGAACAAAGTTTAGTGACACGGCTAGAAGAAGAATCCAACGAACTGAATCATTTGATCGGTGAAATCATAGAATTTAGTCGACTGGAGAATGCACATTACGGCACAAAAATAACGTCCAGTGATTTAGAAGAGTTACTTGCTCCTCAAGTGGAGCGTTGTAAGATCGATTTGAAACCAGCGCAAGCATTGACATTTGTTTGTGATGCAGTGAACACGACTGTGCAATGTGATGAAAATTTAGTGCTACGTTGTTTGAACAACTTAGTAGGAAACGCCATTAAATATGCCGGCGATTCTGCGCGAATAGACATTTCACTAGCGGATAAGAATATCGAAACACATCGTGAAGTCATTATCACTATTGCTGACAATGGTCCTGGTATCCCTGAGGGTAAACTTTCGGATATCTTTGATCCATTTACTCGATTGGACGCCTCCCGAGACAAAAAGCAAAGCGGTTATGGGCTAGGGCTTGCCATTGTAAAGGAATCGATGCGAATGATGGGAGGCACCGTTACTGCATCTAACCGTGATGAAGGGGGGCTTGTGGTTACCTTGTCGTTTCGACAATAACAAACTAGCGAAATGATAGAGGGGCTCAGCTACTTGCTCAAAAGAGCTATGAATTCCGATCTCTCTACACAACAATCCAAATGCAAAGAATGTAAATTTAATGCTAATGGTAATTATTATCATCTATATTCACGCCTAAAATAATTCAAAGGGAATCGCACTGGTGGAATGTGTGGCCCGAAAATAACCGGAGTGAAGGATATGTTTACTAAGAGCCAGTTGGCATTAGTGATCGGTGCAGTGCTAGCAGCGCCTGCAGTGGCAGAAGTTCAAAAAACAGATGAGCACTTAGTGGTAGAAGGGCGCGAGTTCGGTTACAAAGCCGATACCAACAGTACGGCAATGCGCATGGAAATGATGCAACTGGAAACGCCAGGGCAAGTGGCTGTGATTGATGAAGCGGTTATCGATGAGCAACGTGCCAGCACATTAGGTGAAGTCCTGAAAAACGATGCGAGTGTCAGCGCGGGAGGCACAAGCCGTAACCGTGAGCGTTTCTCGTTGCGTGGCTTTGAACTGAGCAGCTCGGATGGCTTCCTGCGCGATGGGAGCCAGCACTGGTCACACTACCGTCAACCAATTGAGCTTTTAGAGCGAGTTGAAGTTCTTAAAGGTCCTTCAGGTCTCCTTTACGGCAATTCTGAACCAGGCGGCCTTATAAACATGGTTTCGAAGAAGCCAACAACAGAAACACAAGCTCATTTGAGCCAAGATATTGGTTCAAATGATCACTCTCGCACAGTGTTGGATGTGAGTGGCGCACTTAACGAAGCAGAAACGCTGCGTGCGCGTGCGATTCTTGCTAAAGAGAGCTACGGCTCATGGCGTGAATATGGTGATGGCACTAAGCCACAGACTGACCGCGTAGTCGGTGGTCTGGTTGTGGAATACGACATCACGGAAGATATCATGGTGTCGGCTCACTATGACCGCACTAAAGATGACGGAAGTGTTGATTCAGGTGCATACATTGTGGACGGTAAACCAGTCCGTGGTGATAAGTACATCTGGGATGCACAATGGTCAAAAATTGACAACGATGTAGAAAACTACGGCATCGATATCAATGCGCAAGTGACAGATAGCGTAAATGTGAAAGCGGGTTATAACCGTCAAGACTTCGAACGTTTTGATGTGGAATCTTATCCAAGTTTCAGTAAATACGCTCAAGATAACAAGATCATTCATTCAGGAAATGAGCGTACAGATAATTGGGTATTTGATACGGCGTATTTAGATGTGACCACAGATTTTTCTCTGCTTGGTAGTGAAAACACATTTTTGATCGGTGCTAACTATTTAGACTACAAATATGACCGCTTTCAAGAATACTACTCAGCAGTTGAAATTGAACCTGGTCAGACTGTTCCTCGCCCTGGTTACTCAGGAAAAGCAAAAGAGTCTACATCTGAGTACGATACTTGGGGTATCTATGCGCAAAATATGATGACAATTAACGATCACTGGCAAGTACTTGCGGGGGTTCGTTACGATGAAAAGCGCACTGATGAGCATACTGAAAGCCAAGTATCACCAAAGCTAGGTGTGATTTTCCACCCAGCAAGCAACGGCTCGATTTACGTCCAGTACTCTGAGAGCTTTATGCCTCAAGGCACAGTTAATAGCACTGATTACACTAACGATGGTGAAGATCTAGAAGCCGAACGTGGACTCTCTTACGAAGTGGGCACAAAGTGGGAACTGTTTGACGAGCGTCTATACGTTACGGGGGCGTTTTTCGATATCACCTTAGAAAACATCGCGTTGGATGTTGAAGACGGTGTGAATGCTAGTGGCGATGTGATGTACAAGAAGACTCAGGATGGTGAGCAAGTACACCGTGGTGCAGAAATCTTAGTACAAGGTTTTGTGACGGATGCGCTTTCACTAACGGCCTCTGCCATGTACTTAGATGCGGAAATCACGCAAAGTGCGGATTACAAAGGCAATCGCCCTGCAGACGTTCCTGAGTTTTCAGCAAGTGTTTGGTCTAGCTACAACGTTCACAGTAACACCGATGTAAACCTAGGTTTATTTTATGAAGGTGAGCGCTACGGAGACGCAGCGAACACATTTAAGAAAGATGGGTATGCTCGCATTGATATGGGCGTGGCGTACACATACAAGTATGATGAGAACTTGGATATCGTGACTCGACTCAATGTGGAAAATGTGTTTGATACTCATTACTTCGCTGGTGGTGGTAGCACGAATAGCCAACAAGCAGGAGCGGGTGAGGTCGTGATCGGCGAAGGCCGAAATTATATGGCGACAATCCAGTTCAAGTACTGAATAAGCTGACGAAGAAAGGGGAGGGGTAGGCTTCCCCTTTGCTATACCCAAGTAATTTTCGTTGAAACGCGAACCTTGAGATTACTTGGGTATAGTGTTTCTAGAATTAAGATATGTAAACTCGTATGAATCTAATGAAATCAAGTATTGCGTTGTTGCTCTCATCGGTTTTGATTCCCGTTCACGCGGAAAATCTTAACGATGCACAAGCCATGCAGAGTAAAACTAACCAAGCGTCGGCAGTGAGCCAAAAACGCATTGATATAAGTGCAGAAAAAGCGCTGACTTTAGAAGCTGAGATTGAACAGCTGCAGGAAGAAGTCAGCAATTTGACAATTTATCGCAACCACCTCGCGAGCCTTGTTGATAGCCAAAACCAAGAAGTAGAAAGTCTTAACGAGCAAATTGAGCAGATTGCTCAGACTCGTCAAGGCGTGGTGCCTTTGATGTACCACATGCTCGATGGTCTTAAAACGATTGTGGCGGAGGATAAGCCAATTCGTAAGGCGCAGCGTGCAGCGCGTATCGAAAAACTCGACGCTATGATGATCCGCGCAGATGTCACAGATGCTGAAAAATTCCGCCGAATTTTAGAAGCGTACCAAATTGAAATGGATTACGGCACTAAGATCGGTGTTTACCAAGGTAAGATCGCCTTGGGTAGCAAGGACCAAATTGAAGCTGATATTCTTTACCTAGGCCGCGTATCGCTTATTGCACGTAGCTTGTCAGGTGAACATTTCTGGCGTTGGTCACAGCAACAAAATGTGTGGCAAGCGGTTGATCCTAATCAAAAGCCAGATCTCGATAAAGCCTTTGCGATGGCAAACAAACAGATCGCACCGAGCATGCTTACTTTGCCTGTGTCTCTAAACGTTGCGGAGGGCAAATAAATAATGATGAAGAAATGGCTATCGGTCGCATTGATTTCTTGTACTGCGCTTCTCTCTCACGCCACATTTTCAAGCGATGCTCAAGCTTCAGCGAACAAAACCTTGCTGCAGAAAGTGCAACAAGAAAATCGTCAACAACAGTCGCACAACGTCGCTCGTGAGTCTGGCTTTATGCAAACCCAACAAGAGCTGCAAGCAATGAAAAACAAGCTTGTGGCTGAGCGATCAGCGCTGCAAGCAGAAGCCGATACACTAGCGGTGACGTTCAGTGAAAATGAAGCGGAACTTGCGCAGTTAGAAGAAAAGCTACGCCTTGAAACTGGCAGCTTGGGTGAGCTATTTGGTGTGGTTCGTCAAAATGCTAAAGAGCTGGAAGCAGAACTTAAGTATTCTGTTACTGGTGTAGATGCAAACTCATACCAGCAAAATATCGACGATATCGTTGCCGCTAAATCACTACCAACGTTGCCGCAGCTTGACGCGATGTGGCGCAGTATGGAAGAGCAAGTTAAAGCAAGTGGTGAGCTGGCGAAGGTGTCATTCACTCTGCTTGATGGTGAAGGTCGTGAACAAACGGTCAACGGTGTTCGCCTTGGCTCATTGGCGCTGCTAAGTGACGCTGGTTACGTGAAGTGGAACGGTCAACGCGGTGATGCGGTGAATTACCTTCGCCAACCAGAAAATGGTCCAACAGCAAGCAGCTTAAAGACCGGTGACATCGACTCAGTGGTGATTGACCCCTCTCGCGGCATACTCCTTGAGCAACTAGCAAACTCGCCAACGATGGCCGATCGCCTGAACGCTGGTGGTGTGGTTGGTCAGATCATTCTTGGCTTGTTAGCGATTGGTTTGATCATTGCGTTGGTTCGCGGTGTATCACTAATGATTGCCCGTCATAAAATCGCCAAACAGCTTAAGAATCCAACTCAACCAGAAGATAACCCACTTGGTCGTATCCTTGCGGTATACCAAAAAGACAAACATCGTAGCGTTGAAGCATTAGAGCTTCGTTTATTAGAAGCGGTGGTGGATGAGCAAACGCATCTAGAAAAAGGTTTGTCGATGCTGAAACTGCTTGCGGCACTGGCACCGATGCTTGGTCTACTGGGTACGGTAACAGGCATGATCGAAACTTTCCAAGTGATCACTCAGTTTGGTAACGGTGATCCGAAAGTCATGGCTGGCGGTATCTCAATGGCACTTGTTACCACTGTACTTGGCTTGGTTGCTGCGATGCCGCTGCTTCTGGCACACAACGTATTGAGCTCTCAAGCTGAGAACATTCGCAATATCCTTGAGAAGCAGGGCATTGGTCTTGTGGCAGAGCAAGCGGAGCGTGATATGGCAAAAGGTCAAAAAGCACCGAACACTGTAGCGGAGAACGCAGCGTAATGGAGCAGATCCTACTCAACACATTGGGTTTGATCAGCCAGGATTGGGCCTCAACTTTGATGCGCTTCATGCAACAAGGTGGCCAAATTCTATGGTGGTTGGCAGCCGTTGTTGCGGTGTGCTGGTTACTGGTGATGGAGCGTGTTCTTTACCTAACAACGGAATTTCCAAAGGTGAAGAAACAGCTTTTTAAGCAGTGGTCAGCAAGAGCCGATCATCACTCTTGGTACGCGCATCAAATCCGCGAAGGATGGATTGCCAAAGCGCACATTGAACTGAACCAAAACCTTTCAACCATCAAAGTACTTGTGGCGATCTGTCCAATGCTTGGTCTATTGGGAACGGTGACTGGCATGATCACGGTGTTTGATGTGATGGCTACACAAGGCAGCAGTAATCCAAAATTGATGGCTTCGGGTATTTCACTTGCGACGCTGCCAACCATGGCAGGTATGGTTGCAGCACTTGCTGGCATGTTTGTGCATGCGCGCTTAAGCAAGGTGTGTGAGCGCAAAGCCCTCCAGTTAGAACAATCTTTAAGGAGTCAGAAGTGAGACTCGGACGTAGAACTCATCGACAGGATGAAGCACAGATCGACTTAACCTCGATGCTGGATATTGTCTTCATCATGTTGATTTTCTTCATTGTGACTAGCTCATTTGTGCGAGAGTCTGGTGTGGAAGTGAATCGCCCCCAAGCATCGAACGTGGTTAGTCAAAAAGACGCGGGCATTTTTATCGCGGTAACCGCAGCAAATGACGTGTACATCGATAAACGTTTGGTAGATATCGAGCGTGTGGAAGCCGCCATTGAGCACCTATTGCTTGAGCAGCCAGACGCGTCGCTTGTGATTCAAGCTGACGAACATGCTTACAACGGTACGGTTGTGAAAGTGATGGATGCGGCAAAGGGTGCAGGCGTGAAGAACATCGCGTTGGCGGCGGAGAAACCTTAATGGGCAGGCTGTTACTCGCACTACCAGCGTCAATAATGATTGCGGTGAGCCTGTTTAGCTTTATGGCGTGGATGATCGATAAAGGCAATCAACGTGCACCTAAACCTTCGGAGGCGGTGCGCTTTGATATGGTGATGGTAGAGAACGATGCTGATGTGCAACGTCGTCAACGCGCTGTACCTGAGCAGCCTGAACCACCAAAATCGCCAGAGCCGATGAATTTGTCTCAAGCTGCAACTCAAGCAGAGCCAATGAGCCAAGTAACGCCAATCAGTGCATTGGGTCTGAACACCGCACTGGATGGTATTGCGATCAGTGCACCGAACCTGAAAGGTATCATGGGTAACCAACAGGCAATGATGCTATACAGCCCAGAGCCTCGCTATCCAAGTAAAGCGGTTAAGCGGAAGATAGAAGGCTACGTGACGATGCGCTTTACAATCGATGCGACAGGCCGCCCTAAAGATATCGAAGTGATTGATGCTAAGCCTAAGAGAATGTTCGAAAAAGAAGCCATTCGTGCATTGAAGAAGTCGAAGTATCAGCCGAAAGTCGAAAACGGTGTTGCGGTCGAGCGCTTTGGGCAAACCAGAAGAGTGGAGTTCAAGTTAGCCAAATGATGAAGCAATTCTTAATTGGTGCAGTATTAAGCCTGAGTGCTTTTACCACTGTCGCGAATGAACTGAGTCAGTACACAGCAACTCGCGTTCAGCGTGCTCATAACCTAGCGCAAGAAGAAAAGCTGCAAGAAGCCATCTCCACGCTTGAAAGCCTCGACTTATCTCGCGAATATGATCAAGCGTTTGTTGCTCGGATGCTGGGTATTTTCTATTGGCAAAATGAGCAAGTTAAGCCGGCTATCAAACAACTGGAGAGCGCAGTAAATAGCGGTCTTTTGAACGACGAGCAAGCTTGGCAAACACGTAAGATGCTGGCCGACATGTTGCTCAACGAGCAGCAGTTTACTAAAGCTCTGCCTCACTACTACGACTTGAGCAAATCAGTGTCAAAGAAGCAAAAATCGCACGATATTTGGTTGCGTATCGCACAGTCCCACTATCAGCTAAATCAATGGAACAAAGTGCTTTCTGCGATGGCTCGATACGAGAAGTTGGGTCTGCCAGATAAGATGGCACCACTGTCGATCAAATTGTCTGCGGAACTTGAACTGAAAAAGTGGCAATCCGCAATAGGTACGATCAAACGTTTGATAGCGATTGAGCCAGAGCGTGTGGAGTGGTGGCGACAACTTGTTGCGCTTTATTTGCGAGTGGATGATGACAAGCGCGCACTTGACTCTCTAGCCCTTGCTAAATTGCAAGGCGTTACCTTGAATCAAGATGACTTGAAACTTCTTGCTCAGCTGTATGGCAAGCGTGGTATCCCGGAGCGAGCAGCGAAAGTGTTGGCTGAGTTAAATGACATTAACTCAGACAGCAAACTGAAAGCACAACAAGCGACGTATTGGCAAATAGCGAAAGAGTGGCAGAAGTCGATTGATAGTTGGCGCGTAGCAGCCAAATTGGATCGTCAATACTATTGGAATCTGTCGCAACTGTTAGTTCAGGAAGGTCATTATCAAGATGCGCTTGTCGCTTTAGATAACGTTCCTGGACGCAAAGCGGATGTCGCATTGGTGAAGACTCGTGCGTACTATAAATTAAAGCGACTCGACGATGCCCTCGCTAACGCGAAACGAGCCAATGAGATTGAACCATCCACTCAAGCAGATAGTTGGGTGAAATACCTCTCTCAATTGCGTCACGCAAAAGAGAGTCAAAGCGGCTAGTCTGTTATTGAAAGAAGCCTAAAGACCTGAGTGCAAGCTCGGGTCTTTTTGTTTCAACCCTTCCAGAAACGCTATCGTTGCAGAATATTGAAACGTAAATAATGTAAATTAAATGCCAATACGAATGATTATCACTTAAATTGCAATTCATGGTTATTGGTGATGATTATTTTCTATGTTGTTCAAAAGCAAAGGTGTTCAAACTTGGGCTCGCCGCCTGCACATTTATGTTTCTATGGCACTTTTAGCGGTGACGCTTTTTTTCGCGTTGACAGGGATTACCTTGAATCGCCCTGAGTTGTTCGAGCGCAGTGAACCCATCATCCAGCAATACACTCTGACTATTCCCTCTCAGATCCTTTTTGAAAGAGAGGGAAACTTTCAACCAAATCGTTCGGCGTTGTTGGATTTCCTTACTCAAGAAAATGAACTGCGTGGAATGCCATCAGCTTTGGACGTCTACACCGAAGTAGAAAATGGAGAATTGGTATTAGGCGAGCTTTCTTTGGATTTTAAAGGTCCAGGTTACAACGCCACCGTTTTTGTTGATATGACAACGGGCCAAGCTGAAATTGAAACCACCCACTACGGCATTGTTGCGCAGCTTAATGATTTACACAAAGGGCGTAATAGTGGCGACACGTGGAAGTGGTTTATCGACATAACAGCAGTGTTAATGGTGTTTTTTGCCCTGACTGGTGTGTGCCTGTTGTTACCAAAGAAGAAAACATTCAGAACGTCGATGCAGTGGATGAGTTTAGGCACCGTATTGTCGTTCGTTATTTATTTTGTTGCTGTGCCATAACAGGTCATATAGAGAGAACCCTATGTTAAACGCAGGTCGATTCTTCCGTCGCCCCCCATTTTATAAGGCTGCACTTATAGCCGCGCTGATTCCACTTCCTCTTTTGGCGGAACCACTACCAGATAATGCCAAAGTCGATGTTGAATTTGAGTTACCAAAAATCGATACCTCAATGAACGCACGTCCTTATGTGGCGGTTTGGATTGAGGATGAGAAACGTAAACCAGTGAAAACCATCCAGCTTTGGGTTGGTAAAGATGAATGGTTAAAAGACCTTCGTAGCTGGTGGCGCAAAGTCGGTCGTTACGATCGTGAACTGGTTGATGCGGTAACATCAGCAACTCGCCCGGCAGGTCAATATCGCTTTGTTTGGGATGGTACCAACGATGACGGTCAGCGCCTTGAGCAAGGTGGCTATACATTGCATGTAGAAGTCGTGCGTGAGCACGGTGGTCGCAACTACCTGCGTCAAAAAATTCAGTTAGCAGACAAAGAAGCACGCTACCAAATCAAACCAACGGAAGAGACGGGCGTAATCACCGTCAATTACCAAGTCAAGTGATAGAGAAGGAGTAATAATGAAGACCAAAATGAAAGCGGTGGCACTAGCAAGCGTAATGGCAATGGGTTTAGCTGCGGCGACAACGGCACAAGCACATCCCCGTTGGGTTCTTCCTTCTCATTTCACGGTGTCGAAAGAAGGTGGTGATTGGCTAACGTTCGATGTAACCGCATCTCACGGTACGTTTGTTTTTGATAAACCCGCAGGTAGTGAACAAGCGTTTGTGATCATGCCAGATGGTCGTTCTGAGCGTCCTAATTTTGTCGTGCGCGGGAAACGCCGCTCGATGTTTGACTTCTATTTCGAAGAGGAAGGCACACACAAGGTCGCGATCAACAATCAACCGAGCTATTACACCCAATACAAGGCGGGCCGTCGTGACACGGTCAAACGGGCAAAAGCGAGTAAGGCTGACCGTGCGAGCGTTATTCCAGAAAAAGCACGCGATGTGGTGACTCTGCTAAGCTACACCCGTGCAGAAAGCTACGTAACGGTTGGTATGCCGACAGAAAAAGTGTTTGAAATCGAAGGTAAGTGGCTTGAGATGAAGCCGCTTACGCACCCTTCAGACATCATTGAAGGTGAAGAAGTGATCTTCCAATTTTTCTTTAATGGGGAACCTCAACAAGGTGTGACTGCGGAAATTACTCGTGAAGGTACGCTTTACCGCAACCATCAAGAGCAAATCGATGTAGTGAGTGATATAGATGGCAAAATTACATTCACGCCGGAAGTCGCTGGTCGTTACCTGATGAAAGCCAACTATAAAGGTGAGCTGAAAAACGACCCTCTAGCAGATAAAACCAGTGCGAATGTTCACCTGACGTTTGAAACTCAACTTAACTAAGCAAATTGTGGCTCACCGTTAAAGGGGAGCCACTTTGGAATGACCATGAACAGCACCTCCATTCTCAAAATCTCTTTATTGTTCTTCGGACTGGCATCGTTTCAGGCTATTGCACATTTTCCTTTGATGAGTTGCCATCTAGAACAAGAAAAAGTGATCTGCCAAGCTGGCTATTCGGATGGCTCAACGGCAGTGGACTTTGATGTCGAAATGTACGACTACGATGATAACTTGATTGCCAAAGTAAGAACCGATAGGCGTTCCATCGCAGAGTTCCCTCACCCGAAAACGGATTTCTATCTTGTGTTTGATGCGGGTCATGAAAACCCCGTCGAAGTAGATGTGGTTGAGTTACAAGAGAAATGAACACACAAATCGTTCGACCTAATAATGGTAATCGAGAAGGAAAGTGGGTGGCATTGACCGTCACCGTAATCCTTACGGCATCAACGTTCTTATTACCGTACCACCAAGCCGAGACCGAGCACTCGGAAGTGTTCGCTCATCAAGTGTCGATCACTGACCTTGCGCAAGAAGAGGTTGCCATGGTTGCTGAGCTCAAACTCGCTCATGAAGAAATTCGAGATCTTCGTGTAGACGCTGACACGTGGCCGGAAGTGAGTGAGTTAGAAGCATTTTGGATTGCACCATTTGTACAAGACCAAAGTTGGCAGCGTAAAGGTTCGCACCAATGGAAACGACTCGGTTCCGGACTTTATCTCGGGCTGAGACAGGATGAACAAGGTGCAGCGTCTATGCTCCTCGATAGCCGTAATGCTCAGGCAGACATCTGGTTTTCACAGGCTGTTGGTATTGTTCAAGCTAGCGCCTTGATGAAGCAAGAAGATCGTCAACGTCAAGGTTGGCTGCAAATCGTTCTCGTGCCGTCACCTTCTTCCAATTCACATGATCACTAAGTTCAACATAAATGAAAATAACGATGATAAAACGTGTTCTATTACGCCGTATTATGGCCGTAAGTGTGTTGCTTGCGGTCTCTGCTTCGAGCATCGCTGCAGATAAGCTAACTATTGGTATCACTCTGCAGCCTTATTACAGTTACGTTAAAGCTGTGGTAGGGGATAAAGCGGAAATTCTTCCGCTGGTGGATGCGGGGTTTAACCCACACAACTATTTACCACAGCCGAATGACCTAAAGCGCTTAAATCAAATGGATGTCATCGTGGTAAATGGCATTGGTCATGATGATTTTGCGCTGAAAGTGATTCAGGCGGCCCAGCGAAATGATCTTGTCGTGATTGAAGCGAACGAAGAAGTGCCTTTATTGCCTGCGATGGGGCAATCGGTGGGCAAAGGCGCGGTTAACCCGCATACTTTTGTTGGCCTATCGACCACGATTCAAAAGGTGTACACCATTGCGAGTGAACTGAGCAAGCTCGATCCTGACAATGCAGTTTACTACCGAAAGAATGCGCGTAACTACGCCAAAACATTTCGTTTGTTAAAGCGTGACGCCATGTTGTCTTTAGGCCAATTGAATACCGCTGGGATGAAAGTAGCAACGACGCATAATGCCTATGGTTATATCTTGCAAGAGTTTGGTGTCGATGTGGCTGCCGTGATTGAACCTGCTCATGGCGTTGAGCCAAGTGCGAGCCAACTGCAAGGAACCATCGAGAAGATCCGTCAATCTGGCATCGATGTGCTGTTTTACGAACTGAACATGCCTAACCGCTTTGTCGATACGATTGAAGAAGCGACAGGTGTTCAGCTTTATCGCTTTTCGCACATGACGCATGGGGAATATGAAGCAGATAAAGTTGAAGTTGAAATGCGTAACAACGTGGCGACGCTAATCGACGCGATGAAGTTTGTAGCAAGTAAGCACGAGCAGGAGAAAGCCTGATGCTCGGTCCGTCTATTTCAATCGATGGGGTGAGCTTGCAGTACGGCGGTAACCTTATTCTTCAAAATATCCAAACTCAATTTGAGGCGGGTCAATGCCACGTGATCATGGGACCAAATGGTGGCGGAAAAACGTCGCTGTTACGTTCTGTGTTGGGCTTAACCCCATTTACGGGGGATATCTCGATGCATTGGCCAAACCTTAAGCAAAACCAGCAATTAGGCAAAATTGGCTACGTACCACAAAAGGCGATGTTTGAGGCAAGTTTACCTCTGACAGTGATGGATTTTGTGTTGCTTAACCAAACACGCGTACCTCTGTTTTGGCGAAGAAAAACCAAACAAACTCAACAAGCGCTAGCTCAACTAGATCGTGTGGGTATGGCTGCCCGCAGTGATCGTCGAATGGGGCAATTGTCCGGCGGTGAGCAACAACGCGTGTTATTTGCGCAGGCGTTATTAAATGATCCAAGCCTACTCGTGTTAGATGAGCCAACAACAGGCATGGACGAGCAAGGGGTTCGTTATTTAGAAAGTTTGATTCTTGAAGTGGTGGCAGAAGGAAAAACAGTATTAGCGGTTCATCACGATGTCACAGCGGTGCGCCGTTTAAATGCACAAGTACACGTAGTGAATCGCCAAATTGTGGCTTCAGGACATCATTTAGAAGTGCTAAGTCCAGAGCGTATTGAATCTCTATTTAAGCATTACACAGCAAAAGTGGAGGCCGCATAATGGAGTGGTTAAGACAACTCGCACTTCGTGGCGTAGAAGCTGGCTGGTTAAGTGAAAGCTTCGCTTACGCCTTTATGGTTAATGCGATTGTTGCTGCGTTAATTCTAGGTCCGCTGTTAGGTGGGCTCGGAACATTAGTCATTGCCAAGCGTTTAGCATTTTTTTCTGAAGCGGTAGGTCACGCAGCACTGACAGGCATTGCCATCGGCGTTTTACTTGGAGAGCCACCGGAAAATCCGTTTATTGGGTTGTTCAGTTTCTGCATGATATTCGCACTATTGCTGCATTTTGTGCGTAATCGAACCAATGTTCCTTACGATACACTTGTTGGGGTTTTTCTCGCATTGGCTTTGGCCGTCGGTGCGGCATTGCTGATGTACGTGGCTCGTAAGATCAACATTCATATGCTCGAGAACGTGTTGTTTGGCTCAATTCTCACGGTAACAGACAGAGACATCACGATTCTGGCGGTGAGCTGTTTGATTATCCTTCTACTATTGATCCCGACATTTAACCGAGTTTTACTCACCTGCATCAGCCCGGACATCGCGCGTGTGCGAGGCTTCAATACCAGTTTTTATGATTATTTGTTTGTCATGATGATCACTCTGGTGACGATTGCGGCGGTAAAGATCATTGGTGCGGTGCTCGTGGGGGCACTCTTATTGATCCCTGGCGCGACGGCAAGGTTGCTGACTAAGCGAATGGGTAGTTTCGTTCTGCTTTCATCATTGTTGGCCACCGTCGCTTGCCTGATTGGTGCCGTTCTTCCTATGGAGTTTGAACTTCCTATTCCGTCAGGTGCATCAATCATTATTGTCTCGGCAGCGTTCTTCCTAGCCGCGACGATTTACCGAATCATGAATAACGCGTGATCCTTAATCCGAATAATAGAATATGAATACAAAAAAAATAAAGATGAGCTTGAGTTTGGTGGTGATGAGCACATTGACACCATTTACGTTTGCTAAAGATATCTTAACCAGCACGCCGGTTACCTACATGATTTCACAGCAGTTGATGCAAGGAACGGGTATTGAAACGACGTATTTACCACCTAAACGTTATGGTATTGAGCGTGTCGCTAACTGGTTTGCGAATCAAGGTCAAGAGCAAGTGATTGAAGCGGGTAAGTCGGCAACGGTGGCGATTACTCTAGGGGCAATTTGGCACCAAGACCCGACTTATGTCTATGCAAGACAAGGTAATATTCGATTGATTGAAATTGATGCATCGCAAGCGATTTCTCCTCGTGCTCAAGGTGTTGCCGTATTGACTCTTGATAAGGGTAAAACGTCGAAGTACGCGTGGTTGAACTCGGTTAACTTGATTCGAATGGCATCGATTGTCGGAGAGGATCTGCAAAAAATTTACCCTGAGCACCAAGAGGCGATTGAGAAAAACCATCAGGGTCTCATGCTAAAAATGCGTGAACTGATTAACCAGCAGCAAGAAGCGATCTTTGAAATGGAAATGGATTCAGTCATATTACTCGATGAATCGTTGGAAGACTTTGCGTCAGGCAATCAACTGTTTGTTGCTGGTCGTCAATTCAAACCAGAGTTGGAGTGGTCAGAGGCAGATAAACATTCTTTAAAAGCTCAATTTGAACAGGATAAAACACTAAGGATCGTGACGAGTAGACGACCGTCAAATATGCTAAAGGCTCTGGTTTCACCGCACAGAATACTGCAAGTTGACTCTATTGATCGTATGGGCAGTAAAAGTATCAAAATTGAGAAGCCACTCGCACGTTGGCGATTGTGACACGGTAAATACCACACAAATTATGAAGTGGAATGAAAAGTTCCCTTTTTTATTGTGATTTAGGTTAAATAATAACCAGAAATGTAGGTGGTTTAGGGGGAAAGCATTTGTTTCAGCTGTGTTTCATTACTACCTTGTTACCTGTTCGTTGCGATTGATGTCTAATTTCTTGCTGTCGGGGCGAACCGGTACAAACAACTATATGGATGTTAACAATGAAAATGAAAACTCTAGCCGTTGCAGTGGCGGCACTAGCATGTGGTACACAGACTCTCGCAGCAGAAATCTATAACAGCGATGGCACGTCAATGTCTATCGGTGGTTACGTTGATGTGGGTATTGGTGAATACTTTGAAGACAATGTAGGCATACACCAAGTGTCTCCACGCATCAATGTCGTTGGTAAGCAAGACATTGGTAACGGCGTAACAGTCGATGCAAAAGGTGAGTGGGCTCTAAACTACCTAGACGGTGGCGATACTTCATTCACTACTCGTTTAGGTTACATTGGTGCGACGTACGCAGAACTTGGTCGTGTAGTAGCAGGTACTCAGTGGTCACCTTACTACGATGTAGCAGGCGTAGCGGATATGCCAATCGCGTTTGCCAATGACTTCTTGTACTACAATCACGGTAATTTAGGTACAGGTCGTGCGAATAAAATGCTGAGCTACAGTAATGCTTATGAGTTTGGCGACGGTTTTGGTTTAGGCTTAGCTGTGGGCTGGCAAGGTAAGCAAACACAAGAAAGTACAACTTTAGAAAAAGTTGTCGAAGATTGTGATGTAAAATGTGTAGTGTACGAAAAAACAACAAAAACAGTATATGATGATCGTGGCCAAATTGCACTGGGCACAGAGCTAGCAGGTTTTGGTCTAGGCTACACATACAGCGGCGGTGATGTAAAGGTTGGTACTAAATCAGAGTCGGCGACGTCTCATGTGATTTCTGCTAACTACGGTGAATACGGTTCAGGTCTGTATGCAGCCATCGTATACGGTATGAATGATCATTTCTTCACTTACGATGGAACGACATACGCGAAAACCGTTCAACTTGACGGTCTATTGGCGTACGGCGTCAACGACTGGACATTCAGTGTGAACTACGAGTCGGTAGAAGACGACAAAGCGAGTAAGACGCTTTACAGCGAGTCGGCGATTCAAGCTGAATACGCTGTGACATCCGCTTTCTATACGTTTGCTGGCTACCAGTTTGACCTAGGCAACGATATTGGTAACAAAAAGAACGATTGGTGGACAATCGGCGCTCGTTACTACTTCTAATAAATAGAACCGTTTCTTCTGCCTAAACACATTTATTGTATTGACGCCTACTCGCTATGAGTAGGCGTTATTCTTTTGCATTTTCTTGTGGAGGAGAGTCATCGCTTAGACTCAAAGAGAATGCGTAAAAATACCCGCAAGTTGCGGGCATTATTTCGGAATTAGATGAACGTTTACTTGGCTTCTAGCAGATCTAGGAAGAAGGCATATTCTAAGGCATCTTCTTTTAGTCGCTTGAATCGACCAGAGGCACCGCCATGACCTGCCTCCATATCGGTTTTGAAGATTAGGACGTTGCTGTCTGTTTTCATCTCACGCAGTTTGGCTACCCACTTCATTGGCTCAAAATATTGAACCTGCGAGTCGTGCAATCCTGTTGTCACAAGCATGTTCGGGTAATGTTGCGCTTTTATATTATCGTATGGCGAATAATCAAGCATGTAGTCGTAGTAGGCTTTATCGTTTGGATTGCCCCACTCATCGTACTCGTTGGTGGTTAGAGGGATGGATTCATCCAGCATTGTCGTAACCACGTCTACGAATGGTACGTGAGCACCAATACCACGATATAACTCTGGCGCTTGGTTGATAATCGCGCCCATAAGCAAGCCTCCGGCGGAGCCTCCTACCGCAAAAACTTTCTCTTTTGCACCATAGCCTTCTTCAACCAAACCTTTTGTCACATCAATAAAATCGTTGAAGGTGTTTTGCTTGGTTAACTTCTTGCCATCTTCATACCATGGACGACCAAGCATTTCAGAACCACGAATATGGGCAATGGCGTATACAAAACCGCGATTGAGCAAACTTAAGCGAGTCGAGCCGAAAGTAGGCTCAATGGTTGAGCCATAAGAGCCGTAACCGTATTGATAGATAGGATTTGTGCCATCTTTCTTGAACCGATCTTTACGATAAACCAGAGAAACAGGTACTTTCTTTCCATCACGAGCTGTGATCATTATACGCTCGGATTGATAATCATCGGCATTAAAATCGCCCAGTACAGGTGTTTGTTTCATGGTCTCTGACTCTCCGCTATTGAGGTCGAAATCATAGTAAGTACCTGGCGTAGTTAAGCTACTGTAGTAAATGCGAACCTTGGAATTGTCCAGTTCGTTGTTGCCAGTGAGATAGGCAGCAAAGGCGGTGTCGTTGAATGTTAGCGGGAACTCTTTCCCTGTTGAAAGCTGACGAATCTTGACGGTTGAGAGACCATCCGCGCGTTGCTCGTAAACTAAGTGATCATCAAACAAATCGAAGTCGACAAGCTGAGTCTCATTGTCAGCGGCGATGACATCTTGCCATTTAGCGCGATCATGCATTTCGTTTTTATGAACTTTCATCAGACGGAAATTTACGGCTTGGTAGTTCGTGTAGATGTAATACCAGTCATTGAGCTTCGCAATGCTGTATTCGATACCTTGTTCACGCGGGTAGAATGGCTCTGCTTTTGCGTCAGGATCGTTTGCATCAATTAGAGAGACACCACTGGTTTCAGTGCTGGAGTGCCAAATATAAACTTGCTCATTATCCTTACTTGTACTGAGGTAAGTGTAATAGGCGCTATCGGTTTCTTCGTAGATCAGTACATCTTGGCTTTGTGGCGAACCCAATACATGGCGGTACACTTGGTAGCCAAGCAGTGTTTGTGGATCTTTCTTGATGTAGTAGAAGGCTTGGTTGTCGTTCTGCCATGCTATCGCGCTTGATGCACCTTCAATTTCATCGTTGAGGTATTCACCTGTCGTTAGGTCTTTAATCTTGATGGTGTAAATACGACGACTGAGCGTATCTTCGCCATAAGCCAACATGTTTTCATTTGGGCTCACGTATAAACCGCCGATATTGAAGAACTCGTGCTCTTTCGCTAGCTCGTTGACATTCAAGATAACTTGCTTGTCTTTGCCAGCAAAATCTTTGGCTCGTAGATGCACTTCGTATTCATTGTCGCCTGTGACTTCATTCGAGTAGTAGTAACTGCCTTTACGAACCGGTACTGAATTGTCGTCTTTTGCAATACGGCCTTTGATCTCTTCGAACAGTTGCTCTTGAAAGGCTTCGGTGTGCTTTAGAACTGTTTCCGCATACTGATTCTCTTGCTCAAGATGCTGCAAGATTTCTGGATCTTTACGCTCATCATCACGCATCCAGTAGTAGTTATCGACACGAATATCGCCATGAATTGTCATTGCATGAGGAACTTTCTTCGCAACGGGTGCTTGTGTTTGTTGAGCAATGAGCTGCGATTGGGAGTGGTGGTTCATGGTTGGTATTCCTTGATTGCTGCATCCAGCGACGAGCGCGACCGATACGGCGAATGTGGTTAAAGTGAAACGCATCTGTATATCCCTATTTTGTACTTTGCTCGTTTTAGTATCAGCACCTCTTGTTGTTGAGAGTTAAGGTACGTTTGTATTCTTCCGGTGATGTATATAAGCAACGGCTCTTTTTAGCAAAGAATAGCGGAGATGTTAAATGCTAAAGCTGGCAGATGGGAGCTTGGAGACAAGAAGCGTGCAACAAAAAGAGACACACTTTTCAGCATGTCCCTTTGAATAAGGTGAGGTCACTAATTTAGATTGCCAATGGCATTTCGTTCGAGTGATCGTGTTTGTGATTCACCCAGCGTAATCCTAGCATTGCGATGATTGACATTGCCATCATCAAGACACCAAGTGGCATTTGATCTTGAGCCGGGAAAAACGACGCGAATAGTGTCGCAATACCCGCACCTAGGTTTTGCATACCACCCAAAATCGCACCACCCGTCCCCGCGTGATATGGGAATGGTGAGAGTGCGCCTGTTGTCGCTGCCGGGAACAAAATACCAGCACCCAAGAAGTAAATGGTTGCACCGCCAATCAGAGTTAACGCTGTCGTTAGACCAAACAGACCCGGAATCAACACGACTGCTGAGCCAACTAGGATAGCCACTAGACCTACATTCAGAGCGCGGCGCTCAGAGCGACGTTGTGCAATGTAGCTCGATAAGCCAGCGCCGACTAAGTAACCCGGGATCGGTAATACAAACAGCAAGCTTACTGTGGTTGCTGGTAAGCCAAGTACACCACCTAGTAGCACACCAGCCGCAGCTTCAAATACTGCGACACCAGCAAAAGTAGCAACAAGCACCAATAGGAAACCTTGGAATCGTTTGTCAGACAGTACGAACTTGTAGCTCTTTGCAACGGATTCATATTTGCGTCGCTCTTTTGGTAATGTTTCCATCATGCTTGTCATCATGGTGATCACAACGGCGATACCAAATAGAGCAAGGAATAGGTAGCTAGAGCGCCAACCGAAAGCTTCTGTTAGGTAACCGCCCAACACTGGTGCAATAAGTGGAGAGAAAATTACACACATGCTGATCAAACTGTTTGCACGGTGCAATTCTGCGCCTTCAAAGCAGTCGCGAGTCAGAGTACGAGACATCGCGCCGCCACAGCCGATCCCTAAGCCTTGGATAAAGCTACCTGCTAGAAACCATTCGTACTGGTGTGCGAACAACGCCACTAAAGTACCGATGATGTAGATGATTAAACCGACGATGATGATCGGTTTACGGCCAAGGCGATCAGACAGTGGACCGTACACAAATTGCGATAGACCATAAGGGATTAGGTAACACGCCATCACCGCTTGAAGTGAAGACGCTGACACTAAAAATTCACCCGCCATATGACCGATAGAAGGCACGTACATCGTTTGAGTCATTTGGCCTACGGCAGTCAGGATTGCGATTAAAAAGGTAAGTTTCGCTAATGGAAACGAGGCGGACATTTGCGTATCTCTCCAAAAAATCAGGGCGTAAAAAACCATAGCTCTCTATGATAGAGTGCCAAGTAAAAAAGTGATTAGGGGTTCTAGGCGCGAGATATTAGAGCTTGAGTGATGACTTAGCAATCAAAAAATGTGAAGTTGAGCAAGACAAAAATCTATGATTTGGATTAGAAAAAATAATCTTTTTTTGCAGGAGGGCTCAAGACAAAAAAAAGGAGCCGAAGCCCCCTTTGTAATACATGCGTTATGCGCGACCTGAAGCGTATGCGTATAGCAGTTCTAGTGCGATCGTCGCGCCCGCTAGAGCGGTTACATCACTGTGGTCGTAAGGAGGGGAAACTTCCACCACGTCCATACCCACGATGTTCATACCAGCAAAACCACGAATGATTTTCAGTATCTTGTCCGAGTTTAGGCCACCACATACTGGTGTGCCTGTCCCTGGAGCAAATGCCGGATCAAGACAGTCAATGTCAAACGTAACATATACTGGTTTATCAGCAACCGTGCGGCGTACCTCAGCCAGAATCTCTTCTACTGACATGTCGTTTGCCTGCATCGCGTTGATGACATTGAAACCGTGATCTTGTTGCTCATATTCAGTACGAATACCAATTTGCACTGAGTTCTTTGCAGAAATTAGACCTTCTTTCGGTGCATGGTAGAACATGGTGCCATGGTCGTAAGAACTGCCGTTTGCGTAAGTATCAGTGTGCGCATCGAAGTGAATCAGTGCCATTTGGCCATGGTGCTTCGCGTAAGCACGCAGGATTGGCAGCGTGATGAAGTGATCACCACCTAAACCTAGCATGGTCTTGCCACTCTTTAGAATTTCGCTTGTCGCTGCTTCTAGACGGTAAGTGAAATCCTCTGCGTCACCACAATCGAACACAAGGTCGCCGGCGTCGATCACTTTCAATTTATCAAATACGTTGAAGTCCCATGGGAACTTCTTGCCTTCCCAAGCAAGGTTGACTGACGCACGACGGATCGCATCTGGCCCCATACGAGCACCAGGGCGACCAGAAGTCGCCATGTCCAGAGGAACGCCAAGCACGACAACGTCAGCGTCTGCCGATACAGGGTTTTTGATGTACGGTCGACGTAGAAACGACATAGAGTTGGAGTAAAGCGAATAATCGGTTTTAGTAAACAAATCATTCATATTAGAAGTCCTCTAAATAGGTGTAGCCAGCTAAACCTTGTTCCAGCTCAGCTAGGATTTGTGCTTGTTCATTGGCTTCAACACGCTCGGAAACCAATTGTTTGTAATTGTCACGAATCGCATCTACGTCGATATGAACGTAACGCATCATGTCTTCTACGCTATCACCTTCGTTGATGTAGCTGATCTCAAATTGACCATTCTCATCAACGTTGACTACTGCACTGTGGGTATCACCAAATAGGTTGTGCATGTCACCAAGGATCTCTTGGTATGCACCTACTAGGAAGAAGCCCATTAGGTACGGCTTGTCTTTGCTCCATGCTGGTACGGGTAGCGTGCTCTCAATGCCTTGACCGTCAACGTAGTTGTCGATTGCGCCATCGGAGTCACAAGTGATGTCCAACATCACCGCACGACGCTCTTCCACATCATCTAGACCAGAAAGTGGTAGAACAGGGAATACCTGATCAATACCCCACGCATCTGGCAGAGATTGGAAAAGAGAGAAGTTCACGAAGAACTTATCCGCAAGACGTTCGCTCAACTCATCCAAAATTGGACGGTGGAAGCGGTTCTTAGCACTCATCTGGTGATTTAGCTCGAAGCAAATGCGCAGTGACAATTGCTCTGCCCATGCTCGTTGTTCGAGGTTCAGTACGCCAGTAGCAAATTGCGAGTGTACCTCTGCCAAATCACTTTGGGTATCATTATAAATTTCAATCAGAGCACGCGCATCGGTACCATCTTGTAAGTTCTCCCAGCTGCGCCACATATTCTGTAGCAAGATAGGGGCATCTTCTGCGGGTGCGAACACGTCTTCTGGCTGGTATGTTTCTGTACCAATCACGTTCGAAATAAGTACGGCGTGGTGTGCCGTCAATGAACGGCCAGATTCTGAGATGATCACTGGCATTGGTTGTTCGTACTGTTGGCATACATCGCCAACAGTATTGACGATGTTGCGTGCGTATTCAGCCAAACCGTAGTTCATTGAGTTCGAAGATTGACTGCGAGTGCCGTCGTAGTCGACCGCCAAGCCACCACCCACATCGAAGTAATCAATGTTTGCGCCCATTGCGCGCAGTTCACAGTAAAAGCGAGCAGACTCGTTCACACCATTGCGTACGTCACGGATGTTCGCCATCTGTGAGCCTAGGTGGAAGTGCACCAATTGCATGGTGTCGAGCTTGTCTTCGCGTTTTAGGCGCGCAATCACGCTTAATACTTGCGATGCAGACAGACCAAACTTAGATTTTTCACCGCCGCTCGCTTGCCATTTCCCCGCACCTTGAGACGCTAGGCGGATACGCAAACCGAGACGCGGGGTGACACCCAAACTTTTCGCTTCTTCAAGCACCAAATCAAGTTCAGTCAGTTTCTCGAGAACGATAAATACTTTATGACCTAGCTTTTCACCAATAAGCGCAAGACGTACGTATTCACGGTCTTTATAGCCGTTACATACGATCACAGAGCTGCCTTGTTGAGCAAGAGCCAGTACCGCAAGAAGCTCAGGCTTACTGCCGGCTTCAAGTCCTAGCTGCTTCGTCTCAAGTTGAGCTTGGCTTGCAAGGATTTCATCAACGACTTCACGCTGCTGGTTTACTTTAATGGGATAAACCAACAGGTATTTATTCGGATATTGGTATTCTTCAATTGCTTGGTTGAAAGCTTGGCAAATACCGTGCACACGTTGATGCACGATTTGCGGGAAGCGTACGAGTACAGGCAGATTTAACTGCTTCGCTTCTAGCTCATTCACAATGGCACTGAAAGGGATTTGGTGTTTACGGTCACTACGAGGTGATACATATACCTCGCCTTGGTCATCAATTCCGTAGAAGCCTTGGCTCCAGTAGTGAACGTTGTAGTCCGCGCGAATGCGGTCTAATTTAGATGCTTTTTCCACATCGAATCTCACAAAAATGTACTTAAGTTCTTAATTTAATAGAAGAGAAAGTACAAAAAAGCAAATCATGAGGCGATAACCTCATACCCTGACACGAACTCCGTGTGCGCGCATTAACGGACAAAAGCCAATTGGAGTCTAATGATTAAAATTACCCGTGTCGATTAGCATTTGTTATTAGTGAGGGGGTAACGATTTATTTAACAGAGTGTTCATCCTACTGTTATAGTTGGTCTGACCAGTAGGAAATTGGTTACGACGAATTATCAACATGATCAAAGGACAGATTTTTGCGGCTTCACAGAATTCAAGGGTACATACAGACGATGTATCTCGCGGAGTATCCAGATAAGCTAATGTTGCTTGATGGAGCAAGTCGGGCAGATATTCTTCATCTTAAAGACTTTATCGAGCATCAGCTTAATCGCCGTTTTTCCGACCTTAAATTAGTCATTGTCACCCATATGCATCCAGATCACGCTGGAGCTGCGCATAAGCTTCGTGAGTTGACAGGATGTAAAGTGTTGGCAGCAAAGCGAGAGCATCATTGGTATGGTGGTTTTGACGGTTGGCTTATGCATTTGACCGATTTAATTTTGGCTAGATGGATGGCGAACAGAATGCGCAAGCCGAAGCGTAATTTATGGTACTCGCGAAAGCTTCGTCCTGATCTTGAGCTATTGGATGGTGATACCATCCCTGGGTTTGAAGATTGGCAAGTGTTGGAAACGCCAGGGCATACCGACCGAGATTTATCGGTTTATCATCCAGAACAAGATTTGCTCTATGTCGCAGACTTAATGGTGCAGGTGAAGAATCACTTGATTGCACCGTTTCCTATCTTTCATCCGAATCAGTATCGTCAATCGTTGTTGCGAGTCTTTGAAATGAATCCAACATGCTTGTTGGTTGCCCACGGCGGAGAAGTCGATTTCGACCATACTGCTTATCAACATATTATGAATACTACGCCTACAAGGCCGATCACACATTGGCGAGTGACAAAGGTAAAAATAAAAGGCTTGGTACGCTCTCTATTAAGAAACAAAAAAGCAAATTAAAGAAAGGCGTAAAGAGCCAGATGAGTGACTGTGAAGTTCACTCATCTGTAGCTACGGGGATTATGGCGCCAGTAGGTGCGATTGGCTAGGGTCTACCAGAACTTTGTCTGCCATACCCTGACGGCCTAACAACATCATGTAGGTCATTTTACCACGGTTCGTTAGCGTAATATCGATTGGCCATTCTTGACCGCCCATACGCAGCATCGTGGTGATTACGTAACGGTGTTCGAATGTACCATTTGATGACTTCACCTTACGGTTTGCTTTCACTAGAGCTTTGCAGCGAACCACTTGCTCTAGGTGATAGACATCTGGGTGTAAATCGAATTCTACGTAAGATTGACCGTCTTTTTCAAAACACTCAAGGTTATCTACGTGAATAGAAGAAGTTTGTGCACCAGTATCAATGCGCGCTTCTAGGTGAGTAATCCCTAACTCAGGTAAGCAAATTGCTTCGGCGTTCCCAATGATCATTTTCTGATTCATAGTGTCATCCTAGCGACGAGTAACAGTGAGAGTCTAACGTGTAGACACTCACTTGTACCCACCTAAATAAGTTAAGATGGGTATTAAACAAATATCAACCTTTACCGCGAGTACGGTTAGCGTTTGGTTTTGCATTCTTCTCAATAAAATCGAAGATCATGCCAGCAACGTCTTTCTCTGTCGCAGTTTCAATACCTTCAAGACCTGGAGAAGAGTTAACTTCCATTACCACAGGGCCATTCTTTGATTGAAGAATGTCGACACCACATAAGTTTAGGCCCATCACTTTCGCTGCGTTGATTGCCGTTGCGCGCTCTTCTTTGCTTAGCCTAACAAGTTGAGCTGAGCCACCTCGGTGAAGGTTCGAACGGAATTCGCCTTCTTTTGCTTGGCGTTTCATTGCTGCGATAACTTTGTTACCTACAACGAAGCAGCGAATATCAGCGCCGTTTGCTTCTTCAATGAACTCTTGCACCATGATGTTGGCTTTTAAACCCATGAATGCTTCGATAACGCTCTCTGCGGCTTTTGTTGTTTCAGCAAGAACAACACCGATACCTTGAGTACCTTCAAGCAGTTTGATAACCAGTGGAGCGCCACCAACGTTTTTGATCACGTCTTGGATGTTATCAGGGTGGTGAGCAAAACCGGTACGAGGAAGGCCAATACCTTGACGTGATAGAAGCTGCATCGAACGTAGCTTGTCACGAGAGCGGCTGATTGCGACTGACTCGTTCACACAGAACGTACCCATCATTTCAAACTGACGCACAACAGCGGTACCGTAGAAAGTGATAGAAGCACCAATGCGTGGGATCACTGCGTCGTATTTTGGCAATTCTTCACCCATGTAGCGGATTCGAGGGTTGTTACTCGTAATATCCATATAACAGTGCAGAGTATCGATAACATCAACTTGATGTCCGCGCTCTTCACCCGCCTGCTTTAGGCGCATAGTGGAATATAGATTCTCATTACGAGAAAGAATAGCAATACGCATGGCAATTCCTTAGTAAGTCAGTACCAAATTAAAAATGTAAGTATAGAGTATAGCGAGAGTGTGTGAATGATGTGACAGAACCCACTCTTCAACAACGATTTAGAATGGTGGTTGGACAACCACGTCGTCAGAGGGCGAACCTTAGGGGGTTTTCTTAATGGATAAAAACGAAAAAAAATAATTGAAACGATAAAAATAATTTATTGTACGCTCAGCCCTTACTGTGTGCGACTGTCAAGGGCTAGAGGAAGAAAAATATTGTGAAAAAGCAATATTTTTTGGAATGAATGTAAAGAAATAAAGTGATGATTTGACCACGAATATTAAACGTTTAGAGAATAGTTTAAAACGAATTTGGTAACTTAAGTTGCTATTTTGCCCCATGCACCGCGCCATCAATCACACCTAATAATACTTCTTTGATGGTTTGATAGCGCAGAGGTAATGTGCGGCTGCGTTTTCTGACTAAGAACAAATCCTCATAAACGGGTTGTTTTAGCTCCGCGACATACAATGCCTCTCTTAATGGAAAGCTCTCGACAGCGCTGCGCGGTAAAACGGTAAAGCCGAGCCCTTTGCTTACGGGTAAAAGTATTTGGCTGAGTTGGTTTACATATCCAGAACGCGGCATGCCACTGACTTTTATTCCATTTAGTAAAGGTTCGGCACATTGGTCGAAAAATAGTGTCAAGTAATGCTCGGCGTCAGGGTGTCCGATAACACCACAGCTTTTCAGTAGTTCCGGAGTTAGCGTTGTTCCTTGGTAGGATTTCGGTAAGATCAGACACAAAGTCTCTCGACCAATTTGCTCACTTTGGAACACACTTTTATTTGGTGAGTGGGTCACAATACCCATATCAATTCGACCGTCAGCCACACCATTGAGTATGGACTGGTTCGGGGCTGCTTCTAACTGAATCGATAAGCCACGATGTTGCTTTTGTTTTTCTAATAGAGGCGGAAATAACCTCAACGCGAGAGAACCAGAACACGCGAGCTTGCAATAACCTGCAAATGGGTCATCGAAATTTAAATCTTCTAATAGACTTTTCTCTTTCTCTTCTAACTCGAGCGCGTAGGCATACACCATTCGACCTTGCTCGGTCAGTTCAAAACTTTTGTTTTCACGTTTAATGAGAGGGTGATTACACGCCTGTTCCAACTTTTTTATATGCTGGCTTACCCCCGGCTGTGTCATATAGAGCTTTTCTGCGGTCTGAGTGAAATGACCGACCTCGACTAATGTTTTGAACGTGTGTAACCAAACAGGATTGAGCATAGAGTGTTGTGTGCTAAGACGTTTGTTAAGATAAGTTGCAGAAATAATAGCATTATGCAGGCGCTTGATCAGAAATGACAGGCAAAATAAAACCCCGCCTGATTTCCCAGACGGGGCTTATTCTCTTTTGCAGCAATCCAGCTACTATAGGTGCTCCCTGCATCTATCCTTGATTGTGGTTAAGTCCTTTAACCGAGTTCCTTGTTCATCGCCTTCCTAGCGGTGTCCATTCTGGCCTATCATCCTGACGGGCGAACTCTATCCAAGAGCTTAACTACATCCTTGCTGATAACTCATCCTAAGCTACCAAATCTTCATCCTGAAGATACCTAATCCATTAGGCTTTTTCCTGTTCCCGTCAACTTCCTGTCGACGAAGACAGTATTGATGTTTTGTTGATGACTCTCAATCGCCTTAGAAAAAAAACTTTTGCAGTATGCCTTGGTTTTGTTTTTATTATTCCTATAATTCAGTTGTTTACTATCAAATTCGCTTTGTTCTTATCTGGTGATGGGAGATTGGCTTACGCGGCTTGTAAGAGATCTCGCACAAAGATTCGGGTTGATGTATGGCAATGGCTCTATTTCCCTTTTTCTAGAATGTGATCAGTTTCACGATAAGTTCGAAAGCAAAGAGATTCCGTGATCACAGAGGGAGAACAGCTTCGGTTTTTAGATTGAGGATGTACTTGATTGCGTATCGTATTCGATAGGCGTAAGAAGATGGAACACGCACTTTACTCTTAATCGAAGAGTCGTTATTAAGATTTAATGACAGATGAATTACGGAACTTGATTGCCATTTTTCTGTCATATGTAATGAGTAACTTAACCGTATCATCAAGATGAAAATGGTTTAATTGGTTAAAAAATGAACGTGCAAAACCGATATTTATCATTATGCTGTGAAATTGGTCACAGTTAATTCGTTCTATCCCCTATAGATTGGAGGGGAAATAACCTTAGACAATAAGCTCATGAAGAGCGTTACCTATATAGATGAGGGAGATTGCTATGAAAAAGATGAGAAGGGCTCAGCTACACCGTGTACGTATCCAATACTGGAAAGATACGAAAACTGAGACTGCTAGAAAAGCATAGTAAACCACACTCGACGTCACTGAGCTGGCAATGGAATTCTAATGTTTCCCTTTAATTGCCAGCTCTACAAGCACTTAATACCAACTCCGATTAGTTCCTAATTATTCCTGTTTGTAAAAAACAAAAAGCCAGTCCTAAGACTAGCTTTCTCTACCATTGGTTTTTACGTTGTACTACCAGATTATAGGTAGTTTGCGTCAACCAATTCACCTGCTTTTACGCTGTTTACTTCTGGGCGAGCTTGTAGCCATGCTACTACCTGCGCTTTTTGTTCTTCTGTTGCGCTGCTGTAACGCTCAATTGAACATAGGAAGCCTTCGAATAGCTCAAGACCACCGCCACCAAAGCATAGGCCTAGGCCATCAATGTAGTCGATAAAGTCATCAACGAATGCATCGTAACGGTCAAAGTCGTTGATGTCAGTTTCGCAGCTGATATCGAAACCTAGAATTGCGAATTCACCTAGGAACAGCTTCTTACGAAGACGACGATTTTTGTTATCGATTTTATCTAGTTTCATGATTATCTCTCGTGGATGATTTAAATATACCTAAGTAACCTCAAGATGCTAGGTTCAGCGAGTGTGCCTTGATTACATACGAGGCACGAGTTGAAGTCACTCGAGTATAAACCTTATACCCCCAAACTTAGCTTAGCCCAAGCAAAATCGGGAGTATGTAGAGTGGATAGGTGCTTTATAGCATCTTTTAAACACAAAGTTCACAAAGATGGATTATTTCCGTCACTTTTCTCTTTCACACTTCCTTTCGAACATGATTCATAAACCGATAACTCACTCATACATTGGGAAAGTAACACCATGAGCAAGCAAACGTTCGATGCAACACGCTATAACCATAGTAACAACAAGCCTTTTGAAGAAGTACTGGAAGCGAGTTTGTCTCGTCGTAGTATCCTGAAAGGTGGGATCGGCATGGGGGCCATGACAGCGTTTGGTACATTTGGTCTGTCTGGATGTAATTCTTCAGGCTCAGGTTCGGTGGCTTCTGCTGGAAGTGGCTCAGGCGTATCAAATGCGGTACTGAATTTCGATTCCATTCCAGGCTCATTAACTGATGCGGTCGTTGTGCCTCCAGGCTACATCGCACAAGTTTTGGTGCCTTGGGGGACGCCTTTGAATGCACAAGGTAATGCCTGGAAAGATGATGGCAGCAACAGCAGTGCTGATCAACTTAACGCATTAGGCATGCATCATGACGGCATGCATTTCTTTCCATTGAACGACAGCACAAAGGATGGTTTGCTGTGCATTAACCATGAGTACATTGATACTTCGGTACTGCATCCAAATGGACCCACGGTAGAGAATGGTGTACGTACAATTGTTGATGAAGTCCGCAAAGAAATTAACGCACATGGTGTGTCAGTTGTTCGTATTCAACTAGAAGACAATATGTGGAAGTTGGTGGATACCGACCCACTAAACCGCCGTTACACTGGTGCGACAGTCATGGATCTGTCTGGTCCTGTTGCACACACTGCTCTCACCGTGACTCGCTTCTCGCCGGATGGTAGCCAAGCGCGCGGTACACTAAATAACTGTGGTAATGGCTCTACGCCATGGGGCACTTACCTAACGTGTGAGGAGAACTGGCCGGGTTATTTTGTCAATGCGGGGGTTCGTACGAAAGAGCAAGATCGTATTGGTGTGGATGACGAAAGTACGCGTTATTTATGGGAAACGCTAGCGGGTAATGCCGATGAGCGTTTGGATGAGTTTACGCGATTCAATGTCGAACCAACGGGAGTCACTGCGATGGACGATTATCGTAACGAAGCAAATGGCCATGGTTACATTGTTGAAATTGACCCTTACACGCAAAACTCTCGCGCTAAGAAGCGTACAGCGCTAGGTCGTTTCCGCCACGAAGGCTGTACATTCGGTAAGCTTGAAGCAGGTAAGCCCGTTGTATTTTACTCTGGTCACGATTCTCGTTTTGAGTATTTGTACAAATTTGAATCAGCAGCTGCCTGGGACCCTGCAGATGCAAATCCAGCGAACCGTTTGGCAACGGGTGATAAGTACATGGATGAGGGTACGCTCTATGTGGCACGCTTCAATGAAGATAGCACAGGTGCTTGGTTGCCACTGACGCTAAACGGAACGACCGTTTTTGGTGGTACGTTGGCAGACAGCTTTAACTCGTTGGCAGAAATCATTCTTAATACGGCTGGTGCGGCTGACCTTGTTGGTGCGACGCCAATGGATCGCCCCGAGTGGTGTACAGTAGATCCATTCACCGGTTCTGTGTACCTAACGCTCACCAATAACACTAAGCGTAAAGACGATACCAACCCTGCCAACCCGCGTTTGAACAACAAGTTTGGCCATGTGATTCGCTGGGATGAAGGTGAAGCAGCAACAGAGTTTACTTGGGATATCTTTGTGTTTGGTGCTCCAGCAAATGGTGATGCGGATACTAACCGATCTAGCCTGACGGAGCTTAACCAGTTTGCAAGCCCTGACGGTCTGGCGTTTGATCCGCGTGGGATTTTATGGATTCAAACCGATAACGGTGCGGATGAGGTGGAAGAATACACCAACGACCAGATGCTCGCTGTCGTGCCATCAAAACTGATGGATGAAAATGGCAATCAGGTCGTGATTGGCGCAGATAACCAAGCTGAGTTGAAGCGATTCTTTGTTGGTCCAAACGGCTGTGAAGTCACGGGGTTTACCATCAGCCCAGATTACAAATCCTTGTTCGTGAACATTCAACACCCAGGTAACTGGCCATACAGTGACAATGCTGCGGAAGCCACACCAGCGGGGATGAAACTGCGCCCACGTGCCGCGACGGTTGTTATTCGCCGCGAAGACGGTGATGAAATCGGTGTTTAATCGACTGAATGGCGAGAATAAGAAAAGCCCTGCGTTTGCAGGGCTTGGTTAGTTTCAATGATTCAGTTGTCACTTAAAGCTTTTAGTTTAAAGAAATGGCACTTTATATTTCAGTAAGACTAGCTTTTAAGTGAGCCACCGGCAGTACGAATCACATCTTGATACCAGAAGAAGCTCTTCTTGCGCTTACGTTCGAGTGTGCCTTGACCATCGTTATGACGATCAACATAAATAAACCCGTAACGCTTGCTCATCTCGGCAGTGGAGTTAGCGACTAGATCGATTGGTCCCCAGCTTGTAAAGCCCATCAGTTCCACGCCGTCTAACATCGCTTCGTGCGCTTGCACTAGGTGATCGTTAAGGTAAGCGATGCGGTAGTCGTCTTGAATCTCGCCATTTTCATCGATTTCATCACGCGCCCCTAGGCCGTTTTCCACCACGAACAGTGGCTTCTGGTAGCGATCGTGTAGGAAGTTTAGTAGAACGCGCAGACCTTTCGGGTCGATTAACCAGCCCCATTGACTCTTTTCAAGGTATGGGTTTGGTACGCTATCGACGATGTTGCCGACTTCTTTCTGTTTCGGATCCGCACTCGCACAACCACTGGCGTAGTAACTGAATGAAATAAAGTCGACGCTTGCCGCTGCGATCTCTTCCACATCGCCCGCTTCCATCTTGATCTCAATGCCGTTTTCACGGAAGTAACGCTTCATGTAGCCAGGGTACTGACCGCGAGTTTGTACATCGCCGAAGAACAACCATTTGTTGTTTTCATGCATTGCCGCGAGAACATCATCAGGGTTACAGGTGTATGGGTAGTTGAGCGCGCCAAGCAACATATTACCAATCTTGCCGTTTGGTACGATTTGCTGACACAGTTTTACCGCTTTCGCATTTGCCACTAACTGGTGGTGAATGGCTTGGTAAATGTCTTGTTCACTTGCATTTTCTTGCAAACCCACGCCAGTAAATGGTGCGTGCAAAGACATGTTGATTTCGTTGAATGTTAGCCAGAGTTTTACCTTGTTTTTGTAGCGCTCGAGCACAGTACGTGCATAGCGTTCGAAAAATTCGATGACGCGACGATCGCCCCAACCGCCATAATTCTCAACAAGCGCGTAAGGCATTTCGTAGTGAGACAAGGTTACGAAAGGTTGAATATCGTGCTTCGCTAATTCGTCAAAAATTTTATCGTAGAACGCCAAGCCTTCTTCGTTCGGCTCTAGTTCGTCACCGTTTGGGAAGATTCGGCTCCACGCCAAAGACAGGCGCAGACAGTTGAACCCCATCTCTTTAAATAGCGCGATGTCTTCGGGGTAGCGATTATAGAAATCGATCGCCACGTCTTTGATGCCAGGCGTACGTTCTTCACGGGTTTGATGCGGACTCAAGATGCCGTTTGGCAACATGTCTGATGTCGATAACCCTTTCCCCCCAAGGTTGTACGACCCTTCTACTTGGTTTGCAGCAATGGCACCGCCCCAAAGAAAATGCTCAGGAAACGTAATCATGTTTCTCACTCTTTATTGTTTTGTAGTGTATGTTTTCAGTGTTAGAGAATAGTATAGGTCAAGGAGGGATTCTTGTATTGAGATCGTGCTTTTCTCAAACAGCGGGGATGCCTATTTTTAATGATGATTTTGTAATCGATAGAAATTCACGCCGATTTGAACAATAAGGTGAAGGTCAATCCATTTTGTTTATTCTTATGTGCGGTAATTTGCCCGTTCATATCGCGCATATTGTTTGCGGTGATCACGAATCCCAATCCTAAGCCTTCACCAATTTTCTTCGAGGCCTGGAAGGGTTCAAACATCGATTCTAGCAGCTCATCCGATACGCCACAGCCATTGTCACTAATGAGCAACTCTACCTGATTATTGGTTGGAGTCACGATAAGGTTTAGCTGCGAGCTTTCTGTATTTTTCATCGCATTTAATGCGTTAGAGATCAGGTTTCCTAACACCTGAAGCAATCTGTTCGCTTCGCCCATGATATTGGGTAAATCTGGGGAACGTCTCATTGTTGCACAGATCTATTTGCCACCACAGAGAGAGAGGGAAGAGGATTCGCTGATTTTCTTTAAGCACTTTGCTCGGCAGAATAAGGTGGTGAGCCAAGCATTAAGTGAGGCGCTTACTCATGGCCGGGTAACGTGCGTGAGTTGCAAAACGTGGCGATGCGGTTTGTATTGGATGATACGGTTTCGGTGATGGAAGTACTATCTAGCCGTCCCTCGTCAACGACCGAGGCAGCACAGTCTGGTGTACCACTTGCGATTCAACTGCATAACTTTGAACGTAAAATCTTGCACGATACGTTGGTTAGGCATCAGGGCGGTATTGCTGGTGTGATGTTAGAGTTGGATTTACTTCATAGAACGCTCAATCAAAAGATGCACAAGTTTGGTCTGAACCGTTCTGATTACACCAGTTAGTTACGCACTTTGTTGGTAAAAAGGTCGGCCAAACTCTTCTTCTGTAGAGAGTACGGTGACTTTATCTCTGCCTTGTTTTTTGGAGTGATATAGGGCGTGGTCTGAGCGTGAAATCACATCGTGCAAGCTTTCAGTTTTATCCTTTTGAGCAACACCAAAACTCATGGTAACAGGCTTTGGACTATTCTCGAAGCAAGGTTCGGTTCTCACCAACTCTCTTAGCTTTTCTGCATGGGCAGCCGCCTGAGTTGCGGTATGACATGGCAGTACTATCATAAATTCATCCCCACCAAAGCGAATTACTTGAGCTGAAGGTGGTAAATACCTTGTCATTAGCTTGGCCACTTTCACTATCGTTTCATCACCCGACAGATGACCACAGGCATCATTAATGTGCTTGAAATTGTCGATATCAGTCATGATGATACTGAGATGTTCTTGTTTTAATCTGGCTTTTTCGACGATCTCAGGAATGACACCTTCCATTGCCCGACGGTTTAACAGCCCCGTTAAGGCATCCTGAGCGGAAAGTTCTTTAATTGAGGTGAGTAGACGTGCATTGATGAGCCAAAGCATACAAAAACTCATCGACACAACCAGGCAGATACTGAATAAGAAGGTGAGCTGGTGGATAAGCCCTGCTGTCATGAAACTGGTGAGCTCTACGTCGAAATGAGACCAAATGACCCGTGCGGCCATGAAAATGCTGAACCCGCATAGAGAAGTTGCCATACCAATCATTGGCAGTCGATGATCATTGTTTTCCCCTTTCATCATTGCAACAGCACTTGCGAGTGTTACTGTAGACAAATAGATACTAATGACAATAATTCGCATACGAATAGACGGGACGTGAAAGGTGAAATAATAGGTTAGCCCGCTTGCGATGGGCAAAGCGACCGTTAACCAATTCGCGACTTTGAGTGAGTAAGCGCGGAACACACTCACCCCATATAATGTGAGTAAGAAGCCTAGCAATATGATGGTATTTGAGGCAACGACAGTGACCCAATCGGATACGCCGTTTCGAAAACTTAGCAACATTGGGCCAGCACCAATGAACAACAGTGAAATAGCGAAGCACGTGAGCCCCGGAATTTTACGTTGGCTGTATTGGTAGAACATGAGTCCAATAGAGTAGATACAAGAGAAAAGAATAATGGTGAAATTGAGCGTTCTTATATCTAAAGAAAAGTTGTCCATGTTGCCTTGCCATCCTAGCATAGTGACTAAGTAGTTATTAATCCTTTACTTATTTGCAGTAAATGTTCGCTATCTTAGACTAATTCGTTTCCGTTGTCTTGGACCGATGACACTTTACAGCTAAATAGAAAGAAGCCCTTTCCGTGGGCTTCTGTGGTAATGGCTTAACGTGTAGAGTTTGCCAGTAGGATTTTTTGTTCAGATTTGTAGGCTAAGATACTCATGCAGACGATTACTACAGTGGGCACAATCCAGCTTGTAAAGTAGTGATATAGCGGCATGTTATTATCTAGCCATTGGTTTGCTGCTTCTGGCATGCAACCGAGGATGTGCAATGCATCTACGCAGCCAAATGCCAGCGCGGTAAACACGGTTACGACAACCATCATCTGTGACATCTTGTTACGTATAGGCGCCATGATCATCAACGCAATCGCGACTGGATGAAGTGCCACAACCGTTGGCAATGTGATGGCTAGTAGCTGCTCAAGGCCTACGTTAGCGATCAACCCTGCCAATACCATGGTCGTGATCACGCCACCTTTGTAGCTCACTTTGCTAAACGTGTTGTCGTAGAACTCGCTGCCCGCAGTGGTGACACCAATCGCTGTGGTCAAACATGCCAGTATCATTACGGCACCTAGCAATAGTGAACCAAACGCACCGAAGTGATTAAAAGTGAATGCCGTTAGGATGTCACCGCCGTTGCTAAACTCGAAACCTAAGTACGAGCTAGTCGAGCCAATATAAGCCAATGAGGTGTAGACAAATGCCATTGCGATGGCGTACATCAATGCGGCGATAAGCGTGTACTTCGCCGTTGCTTTCGGGCAGTCCACCCCCATGCTGCGAATAGCACGGAAGATGATCCAACCAAAACCGATTGAACCTAGCGCGTCCATGGTCATGTAACCTTGCGTTAAGCCTTCAGCAAAAGCGCCATTGATGTATGGACCACTTGCTTGTGTGAGTTCACCTGCAGGGTAAACCAAAGCCGTGATCGATATTGTCACTAGGATTGCCATCAATGCTGGCGTCAGAACTTTCCCCAAGTTATCGATCAACTTACCTGGGTAAAGCGCGAACAAAATGGTGATTACACAGAACGCGATGGTGAAAGGCACTAAAGCGGCGTCGCCAAACATGGGCGCGAAGCTAAATTGGTAAGCGACGGTAATGGCTCGTGGGATCACGAATGCAGGGCCAATCACGATAAACACCATCACCCAAAAACTGGTTGCCAAGGATTTAGGCAGAGCTGCGGTTAACTTGTCGGAACCATTGACGATAGCCACTATCACGAGTGCCATTGCTGGTAGACCAACACCGGTTAAGAGGAAGCCAGACATTCCACTGAGAAAGTGCTCACCCGCCTGGTAACCCAAAAATGGGGGGGAAAATAAGGTTACCTGCGCCTAAATACATGGCGAAAGTCATAAAGCCTAAAGCAGCGATATTGCGTGCGCTTAACATGGTTATTCCTCTTACGTTTCACTTGGAAGAAACTGAAAGGAATGGGGAGAGTATGAAGTGTTCCCGTCAGCTTCTTCTCAAACTGACAGAATTTTTAGAAATCGCCTGTCAGCTCTGAATCTGTTCCAGAGAGAGCAGGAGGATCGTAGCAGCAACGCCTGATGGGCGTTTTAAAGCAAATTGTAATTGCGCAGTTGCTGGCATGGGTGATCCTTAATGGCGAAAAAATACCAAGGAATACGTTTACCTTGGTGTGCTGATACCGTAGCAACATAGGGGTATGGATACAACCCTGCAGTAGAAAATAAGCTGATCTGGTTGATGTATGTTTATGAAGTGGTGGATTGAACTGGACGCTAGGTTATAAGTTGGACTATATGACTTTTCATTTCATTAACACTCTATGTTCTGGTGATTTTTAGCTCAGTCTTTAGTGTTTTTTGCTAGTGTCGATGTTTATCAAATAAACAAGCTAGGGCATTGCGCCTTAACTTCTTGTTGCCAAGACGTTTACTTAGTGGTTTTCACCTTATCATCATAATTGGCAAAAAATTCTCATTCGCTATTGGGGGATTATCTCTTATCGATCACAACTCATTAACTTTTTGAGAAGTAAAATGGAAAAAGCGCACCTATAAATAGGCAAAATATTGCTTATCAGTTTAATGGTAAATAAGCGGATTTTTGCTTATCCCGTATGCTATTAAGTAATTCAATTAAAATAATGACTTATAAGATTGAAGCAGAATTGCCTAAGGTGGTTTGTTGTTAATTAGTATTTAGCATAGTGTGAACTTCAATCGCAAAACGACTACACGGAGAGTAATAATGAAAATGAACAAGCTGGTTAAGGCTCTGGCTGTTGCAGTAACTTCTTTTGGTATTGCTGCTAATGCTGCGGCGGAAGAGCGTAGCTACATTCTTGCCACTGCATCAACAGGTGGCACGTACTACCCAGTGGGTGTCGCACTTGCCACGTTGAGCAAAGTGAAATTGGCACCCAAGCACCACTTTTCTTTATCTGCAATTAGCTCTGCGGGCTCTGGTGAAAATGTAAAATTGCTCAATGAGAACGAAGCACAATTCGCTATTCTTCAGGGGCTGTACGGCGCTTGGGCATGGTCTGGTGAAGGTCCTTACGCGAAAAGCGGTCGCCAAGATCAGTTGCGTTCAGTTTCTATGTTATGGCAGAACGTTGAACATTTTATTGTTCGAACTGAGTTCGCTACAACAGGCACAGTTACTGACCTAAATAACTTAGACGGCAAGAAGTTCTCTATTGGTAAGAAGAACTCTGGGACAGAAAACTCAGGTCGCCAGATCATGAAAGGTTTAAACGTTGACCCTGAAAAATTCAACCTTGCATTTATGGGCTATGGTGGTAGTGCGAGTGCACTACAAAACGGTACTATCGATGGTATGAATACGCCAGCAGGTGTACCTGTTGGTGCCGTGACTCAAGCCTTTGCGGCATTAGGTAAAGATATCTCTATTCTTTCGTTTACCGATGAGCAAATCAAAGAGGCGAATGGTACTTATAACCTTTGGACCAAGTACGAGATCCCTGCTAACACTTATCCCGGTTTGGATAAGCCAATCACAACCATTGCTCAACCAAATTTCCTTGCTGTGCGTGACGACATCTCGGAAGAAGACGTTTATCAGCTAACGAAAGCGGTCTACGAAAATTTACCATTCCTACAAGGCATCCACAAAGCGACCAAAGCAATGGCGATTGAAAAGGCGATTGCTGGTTTGCCAGTGCCTCTACACCCAGGTGCTGTCCGTTACTACAAAGAAATGGGCGTTGATGTCCCATCATCATTGATAGTGCAATAGTGCCCACTTTGCCCCGAGTAGAAGCTTGGGGCACTTTCGCCCGCCTTTAGGTTTTGAACTTTCTGAGATGGAACAAAAGGCAGCAGGATTTAGTGGCCTTTGAGTCGAATGTAACCTCGGGTAGCCACACACGCCTTTGAGCTTGGAGTAAGAGATGAGCGACTCAATTGAAAAGGGATTGCAGAAATTTGAGCTACCCACTCGCAGTGACTTCCCATGGGTGACCACCACCATTACGGTGTTTGGTGTCGTACTTTCTATTTTGCATATCTGGTTTAACACCTTATCGACGCTACCAGAGTTGTGGATCTCCGCCACCCATTTCGCGGGATTTGCCGTGATTTGTGCGCTTTGGTACCCGGCTCATATCTCTCTTAGACAGAGCAAAATGGCCTTGGCGGTAGACGTATTGATTGCATTGGGCGCGATCGCTTGTTTGATCTATATTCCTTTTGCTGAAGATGCCTTGTATGAACGTGGCGTGAAGTTTGTGACTAGTGACTGGGTATTTGCCATCATGGCCATTCTCATCGTGATTGAGCTGATCCGTCGCACAATGGGCTGGTTTATTCCGGTGCTGATTGTGGTGTGTTTGAGCTATGTTGTGCTGTGGGGGAAATGGGCGACGGGAATTTTTCATTTCCCCGGTTTGAGCATGGAAACCTTGCTTTACCGCAGTTTTTATTCTTCTGAAGGGATGTTTGGCTCCATTTCTCGCATTAGCTGGACGTTCGTGTTTATGTTCATCCTCTTTGGTGCGTTTTTAGTCCGTTCTGGCGTGGGGGATTACATCATCAATGTGGCTCGTGCAGCTGCTGGCAAAATCATCGGTGGTCCGGGCTTTATTGCGGTCATTGGCTCTGGTTTGATGGGCTCGGTTTCTGGCTCTAGTGTTGCCAATACCGTATCAACCGGTGTTATTAGTATCCCTCTTATGCAGAAAGCTGGTTTTCCTTCCCGTTTTGCAGCAGGCGTCGAAGCGGCGGCATCAACGGGTGGGCAGCTTATGCCACCAATAATGGGGGCTGGGGCGTTCATTATGGCGTCTTACACGCAAATCCCTTATGTGGATATCATCGCAGTATCGTTTGTGCCTGCGTTGATTTATTTTTTATCGGTCGCTTTTTTCGTTCGCATCGAAGCAAAACGCAGTGGCGTACAGAAAATCACGACGAGTGAAGAATCGCTAGTTAAGGTGCTTATCCGTGGATGGCACAATCTGATTCCACTTGTCGTTCTCGTCACGCTACTGATACAAGGCTTCACGCCAACGTATGCCGCAGGACTTTCCATTATTTCTGTGGTGGTGGCATCTTGGTTCTCTAAAGAGCATAAGATGGGCCCGAAAGCGATCATCGAAGCGCTCTCTCAAGGCGCGAAAAATATGGCCACGACGGCGGTGTTGCTGGTGGGCATCGGTTTGGTGATCAATGTGATCAGTACAACCGGTATTGGGAACACCTTCTCACTGATGATTGATGGATGGGCAAATGGGGACTTGTTTATCATGTTGATATTGATTGCTCTGGCGTCTTTGGTTCTTGGGATGGGCTTACCAGTAACGGCCGCATACATTGTATTGGGGACGCTTTCTGCACCTGCTCTGTATAAATTGATCGCCGAAAATCAATTACTCGAGCTGATGATATCGGGCCAATTGCCAGAGCAAGCAAAAGCGATTTTTATGCTTGTGGCGCCTGATAAGTTGGAACTCTTGAATGCACCAATGGCATTAGAAACTGCAAAAGAAATGGTCGCGCTTGTGCCCGCTGACTTTATGGAAACTCTGCTAGAGCAAAGTTTGGGTATCGAGGCAGTAGGGTTAGCATTGTTGGCCGCGCACCTGATCATTTTCTGGCTATCACAAGACAGCAATGTAACGCCTCCGGTTTGTTTGACTGCATTTGCTGCCGCGACGATTGCCAAAACGCCGCCGATGCGCACAGGCCTAATGGCATGGAAGATTGCTAAAGGCTTGTATCTCGTTCCATTACTCATTGCCTATACCGGTTTAGTAAGTTGGGATGTGACCTCTGTACTAACCGTTGGCTTTTTTGCGATCATTGGTACTTACTCGCTCATCGGTGCGATAGAGGGGTATCTAGAAGGGCCTCTGAATCTCTTGCTCAGATTTGTTTTGCTGGCATCGGGTACGCTATTAGTGTGGCCAGATATTCCCATCTTGGTTCGTGTGGCTTGTTGCACTGTCTTTGTCGCAATTTTTGTTTACAGTGGTCGTAAGTTCAAATTACAACAATCTCAACTTTCGGTGTTATGAGAGGCCGTATGAAACCTGTCTATGACTACATTATTGTTGGTGGCGGTATTGTCGGTGTTTCTACTGCGTGGCAATTGCAGCAACGTTACCCAGACTGCTCTATTTTGTTAGTCGAGAAAGAAGCTGATTTTGCTCAGCACCAAACCGGACACAATAGTGGGGTGATTCATGCTGGCGTTTACTACGCACCGGGCAGTTTGAAAGCCGATTTTTGTAAGCGTGGTGTAGAGCGAACCCTCTCTTTTTGTGCGAAGCACGATATTCCAGTTGAGAATTGCGGCAAGCTTTTGGTCGCAACCAATGAGCAGGAAGTTGATCGCATGAACGCCCTTTATGAGCGTTGTCTTACCAACGGTATCGAGGTAGAACTGCTTGACAAAGCACAACTGAAATCGGCTGAGCCGCACATCACCGGTTTAGGTGCGATTTACGTTAAAGCGACCAGTATTGTCGACTATCGTTTGGTGACAGGGCAGATGGTAAAAGAGTTCCAAAAGCTCAGTGGACATGTGAGCTTGAAGACAGAAGTTATCGCGATAGAAGAGCAAGGCGAAGAAGTGCAAATTACTTGTACTCTTGATGGAAAAACCATGCACCTGAACGCCAAGTTTTTGGTCACATGCAGTGGCTTGATGGCTGATCGCATGACGAAGATGATGGGTATCCCTACCGATTTTCAAATCATTCCGTATCGTGGTGAATACTATCGCCTAGACAGCAAACATGACCACGTAGTGAATCATCTTATCTATCCAATCCCTGATCCTGATTTACCATTCTTAGGTGTTCATTTGACACGCATGATTGATGGCTCGGTCACTGTGGGGCCAAATGCGGTGCTGGGCTGGAAGCGAGAAGGATACGGGAAAGTAAATTTCAGCCTGCACGATACATTGAAAATGCTCAGCTTCCCGGGTTTTTGGAAAGTCACGCAAAAGCATCTTAAAACGGGCTTGGATGAGTTCAAAAACTCATGGTGGAAATCAGGGTATCTAAAGCGGGTCAATAAATATTGCCCAAGTATTCAAGTGGAGGATCTTAAACCTTACCCAGCAGGAATCCGTGCGCAAGCGGTTCTTTCTGATGGAACCTTGGTGCATGACTTCCTATTCGCAGAGAGCGCAAGAAGTCTACACGTATGTAATGCGCCATCGCCAGCAGCCACATCTGCCATGCCAATCGGAGAGTACATTTGCGATAAGGTAAATGGAAAGGTTTAAAAATAGCAAAGGCGACGTGGTCGCCTTTGGTTATTGAATCGATTCAGAGCTTAAGGTTTACTGTTTGGACAGAGAGCACCTTTCTTGGCGTGTCTTTCGATCATGTAGTCACCACGAGAACTGTGGAATACCATTGCATTCCAGATCTCCCCATTATTTAACTCGAACTCGATAGCGTAGCGTGTACCCGCAACCACTTGAGTTCGGACTTGATTGATCTGTTTAAGCTGGTCGGTGGCGTTCATTTGATGCAAAACCATGTTAAGAGAGCGCCGTGCATCAGGGGTGACTTCAGACACTTTCCAGCCGCCAGCAAGCCCTTTTTCCGGCGAACAGATGGCCTGCATCTTTTTCTTCATCTCTTGAGACATCTGCTTGTCAACCGCAAGAACTGTATTTGCTAATGGTAGAACAGAAATTGAAAGCATCACTGTCCAGAACATCCTCACATTCATAAAAGCACTCCATTGTTTTATTCTTGAATCAGTATATACCTAATCAGTTGAACCTGCGGGGTTCGTTGTGATAACACTGGCCAAGTCTTGTTATTTAAACGCTCGTTATTCGATTTACATGAGCACATAGCGTATGAGGCTACTAACAATGAAGAGAGCTAGCACGCTTATTAACCAAATGCAGATGAACCAAAGAATCGGTTGGAATTTCATTAATGATACCCCTCTCCTTGTTTTATCTTGCCTCGAAATACCCAGTATGAGTAGACGGTATAAGCAATGATCAGTGGTAGTAATACCGCACTACCTGTGAGCAAGAAAATTAAGCTCTTATCTGGAGCGGCAACCTCTTGATAAGTCAGTGCAAAGGGGACTAAGTAAGGGAAAGTACTTACACCAAAAGCAACAGCAGAAATAAAGAATAGGCCTATTGCTAAAACATAAGCTTTTACTGGTTTGTGTTCTAGCAATGCTTTGAACAATTGCCAAATCAAAATGGCCGCAGCGATAGGTAAGATAAAAAACAGCAGCGAATTAGGCATAGAGAACCAGCGCTGAAAGACCAACTCACTACTAATTGGCAACCATAAACTGGCGATAAAAATACTCGCGACCATCGCCAATCCCCAGCGGCGGGCAACAACGTAGTATCGACGGATCATGTCTTCAGGCAGTTTAATTAGCAACCAACAAGCCCCGAGTAAAATGTATGCGCATACCAGCGCAACACCGCAAAACAAACTGAAAGGAGAGAGCCAGTCGAACCAACCTCCATTGTATGCTCGATCACTCACATCAATACCTTGAAGCAATGTACCCAACATGATGCCTTGCATTAAAGCCGCAGTGAAGGAGCCGATAAAAAAAGCGCTATCCCAAAGAAATTGTCCGCGTTGCGTTCTAAAACGGTACTCAAAAGAGACCCCACGTAAAATGAGCCCAAGAAGCATCAGAATAAGAGGGGCATAAAGAGCGGGCATGATAATAGAATAAGCGAGGGGAAATACAGCAAACAACCCACCTCCACCAAGTACTAACCAAGTTTCATTACCATCCCAAACTGGCGCGATACTGTTCATCATCATGTCGCGTTCGTCCTTACTATCTGCGCTGAGAAATAGGATGCCGATACCGAGGTCAAACCCATCGAGCACTACGTATATCAAGACTGCAAGCCCAATGAGCACGTACCAAATAAGTGCATAATCCATGTCTGTTACTCCCTAAGTCAGATGATTGGAGTGGGTGATGATGTCGGTTTCTGAACCGTCTGGAAGTCGACTGTCTAAGCCTTCTTCATAGCGTGTTGGCGACTTTCTCATCAGACGGAGAAGATAAAAGAATCCCGCACCAAATACGGTGAAATAGACAACGATAAATGCGGTGAGGGAGACACTCACTGCCGCAGCATCAATGGGAGAGGCGGAATTCGCTGTCGTTAGCAAACCATAAACGGTATAAGGTTGCCTACCGACTTCAGTGGTAATCCAGCCGGCTAATACTGCGACAAAGCCGCCCGGAGAAAAGAATAGACAAGTTCGATACAGGGCCGGAGAATCAAACAGTTTGTTATGTTTTCTGAGCCATAAACTCCACAACCCGATAAGAAGCATAGTGAACCCAATCGCCACCATTATGCGAAATGACCAGAAAACAATACTGACGGGTGGGTGCTCTTCTTCTGGGAAGGCGTCAAGCCCTTTCACTTCACCATTGAGATCATGCGTTAAAATCAGACTTCCTAATTTAGGAATTTCAAGCGCGTATTCTATTGTCTTCTCTTCTTCATTCGGGATACCAAACAAGATCAATGGCGCACCTTTATGTGATTGATAATGCCCTTCCATTGCAGCCACTTTGGCGGGTTGATGCTCCATTGTGTTTAGGCCATGCATGTCACCAGCAAGTATCTGTATTGGAGTGACGATCGCCGCCATCCACATCGCCATTGAGAACATGATGCGTGCCAACGGGTTATGCTTTGCTTTGAGTAAGTGGAACGCGGCTACGCCAGCGATGACGAAGGCGGTAGTTAAGTATGCTGCCAAGAGCATGTGAACTAGGCGGTAAGGGAAGGAGGGATTGAAGACAATATCCCACCAATCTTCCGGTATGAATTGACCGACCTCGTTGATGCTATAGCCAGCTGGCGTTTGCATCCAACTATTGACAGAGAGGATCCAGAACGCCGAAAGAAAGGTGCCAAAAGCAACGATACAAGTGGCAGCAAAATGCAGTTTCTCTCCCACTTTGTTGATACCGAAAAGCATGACCCCGAGGAAACCTGCCTCCAAGAAGAAAGCGGTAAGTACTTCGTAGCCCATGAGTGGACCAAGAACAGGGCCAGTTTTGTCTGCAAAGACACTCCAGTTTGTGCCAAATTGATAACTGAGAACGATGCCACTAACTACGCCCATGCCAAAACTGATAGCAAAAATCTTTAACCAATATCGGTAGATTTGCATGTACTGTTTGTTGCCTGTTCGCAAGTACAGCCCTTCAAGCACAGCAAGATAGCTTGCAAGTCCGATCGTAAATGCTGGAAAAATAATGTGAAACGAGACGGTGAACGCAAATTGAAACCGCGCTAAATCGATGGCAAGAGTATCCATTAGTTCTCTCCCTAGTACACATTATGTAGACAGTTAGTTACGCTGAATAAGTGGGAACAGATTAAAAACGATCGCTTTTCGTTATCTGGCGTAATACTTCATATGTTCGTGATCAAAAGGGGGACAGGAACAATGAGCTTGAAGCGTTATTTTGAAAAGGTCTCACCAAAGTTTGAACCGAGAGGCCAGTACCACAAGTTCTACCCACTCTTTGAAGCTGTCGAAACCCTTTTTTATACGCCGGGTAAAGTGAATCACGGCGCTACCCACGTTCGAGACAGCATAGATCTAAAGCGCATCATGATTATGGTATGGTTAGCCGTTTTCCCCGCGATGTTTTGGGGCATGTATAACATCGGTCAGCAATCTAGCTATGCTTTGTTGTATGGTCTTGACCAAGCAGCAGCGAAACAAGCTATTGATGCTTCTTGGGGGCTGAGTTGGGTTTGGGGGTCGGTTGAAGCGGCGAGTCAAGCCGGTTGGGGGAGTAAGCTACTCGTCGGCGCGACCTACTTTCTACCCGTCTACGCGACCGTGTTTATCGTCGGTGGTTTTTGGGAAGTGTTGTTTGCCATCGTCCGTAAGCATGAAGTGAATGAAGGATTCTTTGTCAGCTCGATTCTGTTTGCCTTGATTCTCCCTCCAACCATTCCATTATGGCAAGCCGCGTTGGGTATCACTTTTGGTATCGTGGTGGCGAAAGAAATCTTCGGTGGTACGGGACGAAACTTCTTAAATCCCGCTTTGGCAGGACGCGCATTTTTGTACTTCGCTTATCCCGCTAACATGTCTGGTGGTGCGGTGTGGATTGCTGCGGATGGGTACTCTGGCGCAACACCACTTAGTCAATGGTATGAAGGCGGTCAGAGTGCCCTGATGAACAACATGACGGGACAACCTATCTCATGGATGGACGCATTTGTTGGTAACCTGCCGGGCTCGATGGGGGAAGTCTCGACTTTGCTGATTGCACTCACAGGTTTGGTGCTGATCTTTATGAAGATAGCCTCATGGCGGATTGTTGCGGGTGTCTTTGTTGGCTTAGCCGTGACGTCGCTACTGCTTAATGCGATTGGGTCGAATACCAATCCTATGTTTTCTATGCCGTTCTATTGGCACTTTGTGATTGGTGGTGTAGCGTTTGGTACCTTCTTTATGGCGACAGACCCAGTATCGGCCGCATTCACTAATGGCGGTAAATGGGCTTACGGTATCTTGATTGGTGTGATGACCATATTTATCCGCGTACTCAACCCAGCCTACCCGGAAGGCATCATGTTAGCGATTCTGTTTGCCAACTTGTTTGCTCCTTTGTTCGACTACATGGTCAAAGAGAACAACATCAAGCGCAGAATGAAAAGGGCTAAACCTTCGTAAATGAGGCGAACTTCACTGAAGTTTGATTGAAAACTGCACTATATTAAAAAAGGTCAGAGACATGGGGTTTCTGACTTTTCTTTTATCAGGAGGACGAAGACGATGAGAATTAAGGCTATTCTCGATAGCCGTTTGGTGCTGTCGTTCTGGTACAACCTAGACTACTGCTTGTCTCTTCTTAGTAAAATCTCTGTGCGTTAATTTCCTCAATGCACTCGCATTGAGAAGCAATTTATTTGTTTGTTTTTAATCTTACGCTTAAGTGCGTAGGGTCATATGTATAAGGAAATTAACAATGAAACGTATCCCAGAACCGTTCCGTATCAAAATGGTTGAGCCTATCAAAATGACGACCTTGGCTGACCGAGAAATTGCCCTTAAACAGGCGGGTTTTAACCCCTTTCTGCTTCGCAGTGATGATGTGTATATCGACCTACTGACCGACTCTGGTACAGGTGCTATGAGTGATAATCAGTGGGCAGGAATCATGATGGGGGATGAATCCTATGCTGGCAGTCGCAATTACTACAACTTGTGTGATGCGGTAGAGCATTTCTTTGGTTACAAGCTCACTGTGCCTGCACACCAAGGTCGTGGTGCGGAGCAAATTTTGTTCCCTGCTTTGATTGAGCGAATGCGTCAAGTCAGGGGCGGTACAACACCGGTATTCATCTCTAACTACCATTTCGATACGACAGCAGGCCATATTGAGCTTAATGGTGGTAAGGCGATCAACGTGGTGACGGAAGAAGCATTTGATACTACGACCCCCTATGATTGGAAGGGCAATTTCAACCTTGGTAAGCTAGTGGAAACCATTGAAGAACATGGTTCAACTAACATCTGTGCCATCATTACGACGATTACGTGTAATAGCTCCGGTGGTCAGCCAGTGTCGATGGAAAACATGCGCAGCGTGTACGAAATTGCCACCCAATACGACATTCCTGTGGTGATTGATTCGGCTCGTTACTGTGAGAATGCGTACTTTATCAAGCAGCGTGAAGCGGGATATGAGGATAAGTCGATCCTAGAAATCATCCGCGAGATGTACCAGTACGGTGACATGTTAACGATGTCGGCCAAGAAAGACCCAATGGTGAACATTGGTGGTATGTGCTGTATTCGCGACCACCAAGAGTTGTTTCAGGCCGTACAGACTCGATGTGTTCCTATGGAAGGTTTTGTAACATATGGCGGTATGGCTGGCCGTGATATGGAAGCGCTAGCTCGTGGTTTGTATGAAGGGGCTGATGAAGATTTTCTTCATTACCGAATTAGTCAGGTACAGTACTTGGGTGAGCGTCTACGTGAAGGCGGAATTCCTATTCAATACCCAACCGGTGGTCACGCCGTATTCGTGGATGCAGCGAAAATCTTGCCACATATTCCCGCAGAGCAATTCCCGGCACAAGTGTTATGTAATGCTTTATACCTAGAAGCGGGAATCCGAGCGGTAGAGATTGGTTCACTATTGCTAGGGCGTGATCCAGAGACGGGCGAGCAAAAAGCGTCCGAGCTGGAGCTAATGCGTTTGACCATTCCTCGTCGTGTTTATACCAATGACCACATGGATTACATCGCTGATGCGATCATCGAACTTAAGAACCGAGCGCATGAGTTAAAAGGTTTAACGTTTGACTACGAGCCTCCGGTATTGCGCCACTTTACTGCTCGATTCCGTGTTATCGATTAGAATGGCATTGGATAGGAAAAAGGCCGCGAAATTCGCGGCCTTTTTAGATTCGAAAACATGGCTTCTAGTGATCATGCTAACTTTAGCGTGATCCGCACAAACTGTTCATCTTGGTACAGCACTTCGTAATTGAAGGTGTTGCTTGCATAAATACTGCCTAGGAACAAAGAGCGTTGGCTCATAGGTCCGCGGAAAAGCATCGAAATTGGTGCAATTAGGGCATTATTGTCGTCGAAGTGCTGGTTTAAGTTATCGGATAGCACACACAATAAGCAACCATGTTGATCATGAGATAAGTCGACATCTTCAGGACGAGAGAGCAATACGGTCGTGCCTAACTTTTTCTCGATTTCGTTAATTAAAAGTAAATAACTGTCGAGATGAGGTTGCGGATTACGCGGTTTATCGGCACCAACACAACGCTCAAGCAAGACTTCAAGGTTACCATTTTCCCCTTTTGCTTGTTGAGTTAATGACTTTAACGGCTTTTTAATCAGCTTGTAGCGATTGCTTTTTAGCTTAGGTTTAAGCCACTTCTGTAGCAGATCATTACGCTCTTTTTGGGGAAGATTTCGCGAGGATGCGTGGATTTTGAAGTGTAGGTGTAATAGGGCGTGCACCGCTAGTTCGCTAAGTAATTGGTTAGCATCTGCGGATGGTTTTGCCTGCTTAGAACTTTGCATTACACTCTAGGTTTCTCTTAGGAAAGATAATGGTGCCGAGAGAGGGACTCGAACCCTCACACCTAAGGCACTAGCACCTCATGCTAGCGTGTCTACCAATTTCACCATCTCGGCATCATGATACTCTGCGTAAGCAGAGGCTTCCGAAAGAAGCGAGTTAGATTGTATATCCAAAATCCATCAATTGGCGAGAATAAAATTACGTATTTCTCGTGTTTGATGTTTGATTGCGTATTTATTACTCAATTTAATGGTGTTCATGGCTCAGTTTTACCTTAAAGCCCTGCTTTTTATACAAGTATGGGCCTTGAATGGCATCTTTGCTTGATTCTTGAATGCTTGAACGTTTGCGTAATAAACATAATGAAACTCTCTTTTTGTTGACTATACTTGCGTCCCGTTTAAGCGGGAAATAGGGTATAGCTGTTCAAGCCCCTTACCCATACAAGCCGCCACATGGATCAGGCAGAGTGTTAATCTCGACCGCAGTGAATGACCCCACGGATCGGACCAGCTACGTTCAATTGCTTGTATAAGGTAAAAAATAAGATCTCGAACTATCCGTTCTATCACCAATTTGGATCTGCGAGTGCGCTGCCACTCGATACGTTGTTCCTTTCTTGTGCCAATTCCTTTGGCGTTTCTTTCTTTTTCAATGTTCAGTAGGTCCGATTCATGAGTGTTCTATTTAGTCTATTTGGTATTGTTGCACTATTAGGTTGTGCGTTCCTGCTGTAAGAGAGTCGTTCTTCAATCAACTGGAAAACCTTGGTGAAATGTTCGGTTTTGCGGACATTACGCTACAAGCGATTTTCGGTTATCTATTTACGCCTCTGGCGGGGTTGATTGGTGTCCCTAGTCACGAAGTTTTAGCGGCGGGTTCATACATTGGTCAGAAGGTGATAATGAACGAGTTCGTAGCATTCATTGACTGTGTACAGCACAAAGCGATGCTATCTCAACATACCCAAGTAATTATTATTTTTACGCTGTGTGGTTTTGCGAACATTGGTTCGATTGCGATTCAGCTAGGTTTTATCGGTGTGATTGCCCCTGAACGTCGTAAAGATGTGGCAAACATGGGGCTAAAAGCGGTAGCTGCGGGCACACTCGCAAACTTAATGAATGCTTGCTTAGCCGGTATCTTTATTTCGCTGTAAGTGATGGCCAAATAAATATTTGAACAAAACCCGTCTATATGGCGTTTTTTTTCTTATCTCATCAATACGTAAGCAATATGGCCTATTGCTTTGTGGCCGGTTTTAACTCATAACAACGGGTTACGTTACTATGTGCCTAAAAGTAAGGTTGATTCGTTCACCTTTAAGTTTCGCTGTTTTGGGCACGGCATGTTTCCAGTGATGCTGTAGCTCACCGGCCATGATCAGTAGAGAACCGGGGGAAAGTTCGTATTCAATTTGAGTTTTACAATGTAAATTTCTGAGCACAAAACGGCGGGTTTCGCCCAAGCTTAGCGAGGCAATGACGGGATTTGCTCCTAGCTCCGGTTCATTGTCTTGATGCCACCCCATGGAATCTTGTCCATTGCGATATAAATTGGCCAACACTGAGTTGAATGTGGTTTGAGCAACGGCTTCACTGCGCACTTTGAGCTCATTTAGATCTGGAGTTAATGGGGAGGGGGGCATGGTTAGGCCGGAGTATGTATAAGCAGTATCACCATACCAAGCTTGTAGACGTGGCTGACGCACCGAACGACCAAATATCATAATGTGTTCTTGATGCCACGGTAGTGTCGATCTCAAACGAGAAAAATAGTGCTCCGCTTCTATTTCGCTCAGAAAATCAGGTTGGTAGTAGATTCTGCCATGACTGACATCTTGCCAAAATGAGCTTTCAAATAAATCACCTTGTTTATCCATATTGGTCATCCTGTTTTGGTCATAAAATTGCGGAATAATTCCCCGCACCATTAGTGGTTTTGGTTATGATTACTATAGGTAAGTTATTTAATTGTGGTGAATACTTATCACTTTTGTGTGTCAAATTATGGGGGGGGCGCATGTCTTATTCACCCAAAAAGCAGCACTATTTTGTACTTTTCTTTGCCACTTTTATTTTGGTCTGTGTTGCGACGATAGAGCTGTTGCATCAAAGCCAGAACAAGCTGCGCCAAGAGCGTACGCAAGTCAAAACTAAAGAGCAACTGTCGCTTCTAGGAGCGAGCTTAGAAGCCTCTTTAATGGCTGACATCTATAAGGTCAGTACGCTTGCGGCGACCATTACTTTGCTGCCCACGCATGATTATCATGAACTGAATAGGATTGTGAATCACATTCTAGATAAAAGCCGACACATCATCAGTATTGGTATTGCAGAAAATGAGGTTTTACGTCGAGCATATCCGAGACAAGGCAACGAGAGCGCTGTTGCTGAGCATTCTCGTATTCTGGAAGAAAAAGCCAGAGAGATTGAAGACATTGTTGTCGCCGGCCCGGTGAGCCTAAAAGAAGGCGACCTGATCCTTACTGTGCAGGTGCCAGTATTTTTTGATCCTCCCATTAATAAGAACTACTGGGGGTCCATCAGGGCTACGATCGATTTAAAAGCGCTATTTCAAGATATTGGCGTGCTGAATTTCTCGTATTTATACCCTTTAACCATTAGAGGTTACGATAACCTTGGTCAGTATGGTGATGTGTTCTTTGGCGATCACAATGAATCAAAACAAGTGTATGGAAGAGAGAGGGTTCACTTTCCTAACGGAGGGTGGCTCATGGCAGTACACTCTAATGGTGAATCAGATAACCAAGTGCCTTGGTATATTTTTAATTTGGCTCGAATAGTTGGTTATTCGATCTTATTGGTCTTAATTTGTGCGATGATCGTCATCTACCGCTTGTATAGCATTGCAGATAGCCGTGCCTTACACGACGAGCTTACTAAATTGCCTAACCGTCGCTATTTCATGCAATCTTATAAACAGCAGTTTGAAATCGCTCAGCGATACAAGAAGCGCTACAGTTTTGCATTGATTAATATTGATCTGGATAAGTTTAAACATATCAATGACACTTTCGGTCATGATGCTGGCGACAAGGTATTGATCGCTTGTGCTCAGCGCGTGAAGCGTACTCTACGTCGTTCCGATATTGTCGCGCGCGTAGGAGGCGATGAATTTTTGGTATTAGTGCACAACCCCGAAACGGAAGAAAATATTCGAGCACTCTTAAATAAACTCAGAAAGGCGCTGTGCTCTACACCCGTAAAATATGACGGCCAACAGATTTACTTTAGAGCCAGTTTGGGTTATGCCGTGTTTGATTCTGAGATTGAGTCCCCTGAAATGATGATGAAGATTGCTGATGACTGGATGTACAGGCAAAAGCGTCGTGTCGCGGGAAGGGATAAGTAATGGGGAAATCATTTTGCTGAGAAAAGCATAAGTAATAATGCCATTGGTGGCATATTTATACTCGATTGCATTTTGCAATTGCATATTGCAACTTGTTGCTTAAGAAAGCGACAGTGTGCATGAAAAAGAACGGTGTGTCGCAAGTTTAAAGTTGGCACGTATAATGCAATTACTTAACTGACCCTTATTAAGCCGAGGGTCATCTAGCCAACTGACGTTGTTAGTGAATACAGATTGTTCACAGATATATATCGCCAATCACCTTTATTGTGGTTGGCGTTTTTTCTTTTTACAGTTCAATCGATTGAATACCACCCTCTGAGTTTTCAGATTCATGACATTTGCTATAACAGCTTGGCTGTCTTGGGCACACCGCGCCTCTAGAACAAATTAACCTTGCCTGTGTTTGAATTCCTCGTTCAATCCAATTGATGTTGAGGATTTTGGCGATGGTGGTGAGATCTTTTTTGATATGCGGTGGAATTACGCTACTTCCCCCTGATGTGACACACAGTGATTTGAGTTCTTCTGCGATGGATAACGCATCCCCTCCTTGAGCCGAGATAGCGGGATTAAGATCGATACCCGCACACAACACACGATTGTTACCAGCAGGGTCAACAATATTGACCGACTCACAACAGTATATCCTTGGTTCATTCCCCACGTTTAAAATTGAAATTTGGGCAGAGCTGGTATCTAGAGGTTGTGATAACCGTCTAAATACCGCCCAGTGCTGACAAGGATCGTTAACCGTGCGCATGTTGCCCCACGGTAGTGGAATACCGTTACCGCGATAGACCGCTTTTAATTTACCCGGGCCATAAGCATCAAAATAGTGCCAGTGAGGGTATGGGGATACAACAGTCATACGTCGCATTGCGACAGAGGGAGAAACTCCCGCTTTTTTATGTACCGAGATTTCGTAACCTGAGCGGTCAAGTAACTGGCGATAAGGTACTTTCGGACACAATAATGCCCCCGCGAAGAAACTAGACTCAAAGTCAAGCCATGCTTGCAGAATGTCTTGAGAGTTAAGACTAGAACCTGATGCCGAGCCGTCTGGTTGATCCCAGTTGTTCTGTTGGCCGATGGACAATACGTTGTTCATCCCATCACTACTGTGTAGTACTCGATGGCCAATATAAACCGCAAGGTCGTATTTCAACCTGGTAGGGTAGTCACGCATGAGTTTGTTGAGATAGATGGTGCCTGGCGCTTCCATAAATGAGGTCACCAGTTGCTTGGCGCTGACGCCTAGTTCATCAATGACGTCTTGCGGTGCTCGGTCTACCCAACGAATGTTAAATCCCATACTTTTAGCGATATCAATCAGATCTTCTACTGATAAATTTAAGCGCTTCAATCCGACCTCTTCTGCTGCACGCTCTAAGTCTGGGAAATGGTTTTGGTGGTTTTCTTGGTGAGCACGAATTAACAAATGGGCAAATTGCCTCCCTGTGATGCCAGTTTGGGAAAGCATCTCAGGAATGGCAATTTGCAGAATATCGTTAGAGAACAAGAAGCTTGGCTCTAATGCCATACCATTGATGCCACCTCGATTGCCTTTGTTGGGGGTGATCGCTTCTAGCTCCGGCTTATCGTCCAAAAACCAAGCGGGCTCTTTTTGAAAAACTTCGGCAATCACCTCTAGCATATCGATGCTAGGAACCCGTTTTCCTCGTTCTATCATCGAAAGGTACGAAACGGATGGTGCGTACTCCGGATTAATTCTTACACAGCGCGCAGACAAATCCTCCAACGTTAAATGGTTGTTTTTTCTTAGGTTGCGAATTTTCGTACCTAAAAAATGGGACTGGCGAATCAGGCTTTTTGGCACAGACATTTTGTAAAATTCACACTGTAAAATTTTTGTTGTGAAATTGTAGTCAATAATTCGCTAGTCTTCATAATAAGCAGGCAAAGAAATTTACTCTCCACTTCACAAATTTGCCTGAAACTTAAACGTCAGTTTTAAGTTTTTACTCTAACTAGTGTGTTAAGTACGAGGATATGACGATGAATATGCTGAACTTCGATAAAAAAGAAACCCAACAACAACGTCCGTTTATCGCTGAAGCTGTATTTGCCGTCGAAGCGGTAAGTGCTGAGCAGCAGAGTGAGAAACAGGTGAAAGCGAAGCAACTACTCGACCGTATGTTTCCGTTGGAAAAAGGGTCACACCAAGATGTTTCAAGCTATGTGATTGATTACCGACATGTGCTGGTTTTCTTTAAAGATGGAACCCATAGTGGCCTGAAAAGCCCAAAACACTTTGTGGCTTATACGGGTGAAAAAGAAGACCCAAAATCCATTTTGTTTAAAGACGAGTCAGGCAGTCATGTTGAAGTGCTGTTTGGTTGTCATAAAGGCACGGGATGTATTGAGCTAATGGATATCAATGACATCCAACTCGAAACACGTACGACATTCAGCCCAGAGCTAACGGGCAATGCAACAACGGCGATGCGTCACTGGATTAGTCTTATTAAAGGCGATAAGAAAGGCAAACCAATGGCGTGCAGTGAAGATAAAGAATATACGGCTAAAAATGGTGAAGATTACTTTTTAAGTTACTGTTACAGAATGGATTAATTTACATTCAAGAGTCAGAATAACAAACCCCCAAGCACAAGCTTGGGGGTTTGTGTTTTGAAAAAGCCGTTTAGACGGGCATGACACGGTTCCGGCTTAGCTGTTTGGCTTCATAGAATTGTTTATCAGCTTTATTAATCAGCGATTCTAGCGTATCAACGATTTGGTACTCTGCCACGCCAAATGACGCAGTGATGCTTTGTACCTGTGTGCCAGAGCGTTTATCGGTGACGCGCAATTTTTCAATCATTCGCCGCAGTCTGTCTGCGTACTTGAGACCAATGCGAAACGACTTGTTTGGTACAATCAACGCAAATTCTTCCCCGCCAAAGCGGTAGGCACTAATACCATCTCGACAGCTTTTTCTGATCGTGACTCAGTGAGATTCGTAAGAAAAGTTGGAATATGGTTTCATGTAAAGCAAGGAGTGTCTTGTGAGCATTAAGGTGGGTCTGTACTGGTTTACAAATGATTTGAGAGTTCATGATAATCGATTGCTGCAACATGCATCCTCAGAAGTAGAAAAGCTCATTTGTCTGTATTGTTTGCCTAAAATTACGCCTTTTTTGGCACACTTTGCGCAAGAGCGTGAGTTTGGTCGGGTAAAACGACAATTTTTAGAGCAATCATTACATGATTTAGATAAATCTCTTATTGGGTTTGGGCAGCGATTATTTACAACGGTATGGGAGCCGCGAGTGGCGATCATCCACGCCATTAAGCAGTCAGGTGTAACGCACCTTTATGTAGATGCAGTTCCTTCTTCTGATGAGCAAAGTGTGATCCAAACCATCAGAACTCAATGTCCGCACATTTGTGTCGTTCAACATCATAATCGTAGTTTGTTCAACATTGTGCAGCTCCCCTTTACTCTCGATGCATTGCCCAAGACCTTTACTCAGTTTCGAAAAAAGACCGAGAAGCAAAAGGTCAAGTTACCCGATGAAATGGTTAAATCGCTTCCCCCACCACCTCCTGAATTAGATTGGCTTGTCTTATTAAGCTCGGATGAGGAAAGCAAATCAGCGTGGCTAAAAGGTGGTGAGCGGGCTGGGCTGATACATTGTGAACGATACTTTTTTTCGTCATTGGCGAGTCAATATAAAGACACTCGTAACAGTCTTGATGGTATAGACAACTCAACGAAATTCTCTCCTTGGCTAGCACATGGCTGTATTTCACCGAGGACCATTTTCGCAATGCTGAAGCACTATGAATGTCTCAATGGAGCGAATGACTCTACCTATTGGATTTATTTCGAACTTCTTTGGCGTGAGTATTTCTATTGGTATGCTCGCAGATACGGAAAGCAACTTTTTCAATTTGCTGGTATTCGAAACCAGCCGCCGCTTACCACATTTTATGCGCATCGCTTTTTGCAATGGAAGAAAGGTGAAACGCCTTTCCCTATCGTAAACGCTTGTATGCACCAACTCAATGAAACGGGCTACATGTCGAATCGTGGCAGGCAATTGGTTGCAAGTTGTTTGGTGCACGAACTTGGCCTTGATTGGCGCTATGGCGCAGCATATTTTGAATCACAACTGATCGACTACGATGTGGCATCGAACTGGGGAAATTGGCAATACCTGGCTGGAGTCGGAGCCGATCCGCGAGGGTCACGACAATTCAACCTCGAAAAACAGACGCAGATGTATGACCCATATATGGAATTTATTGACCGATGGCAAGGCCGTTGTGCTGGCGCCCAGTTGGACAGCGTGGACATGGTCGATTGGCCTATCGTGATGGAAAGCCAAGAAAAAACCTCGTCCTAGGAGAAGCCGTAATGCAATTTGAAGCCGTACGATTGGTTTTGGGCGATCAACTCAACAGTGAGCATTCTTGGTTTAAACAACCTGACGAAAGCATCCTCTACCTGATTGCAGAGCTTAAGCAAGAGAATACCTACGTGACGCACCATATTCAAAAAGTGTGTGCGTTCATCTCTGCAATGGAACTGTTTGCAAAAGAGCGCCAAAGCGAGGGTCATCAGGTCTTGTATCTTTCTTTAGATGACACCCAGCCTTTCGATGCTCTAGAGCAACTCTTACAGCATTATGTGAGTGACGTTGGTGCAATCAAGTTTGAATATCAACGCCCAGATGAATACCGACTTTTGGAACAGTTAACGAGACTCAAGCTTGAAGGGGTTGTGACGCGATGCGTTGATACTGAACACTTTTTATTACCTTTTGAAGAGATTGAATCACAGTTTCCGCAAGGTAAGCACATCATGATGGAGCACTTTTACCGCCGCATGCGTAAGCGTTTTAATATCTTGATGCAAGATGGCAAACCGTTAGGAGGGAAATGGAATTACGACGCTAATAACCGAAACAAGCTCAAAGCCAAAGACATTGAACAACTGCCACATCCCTTGATGTTTAGTACTGATGTGAGTGTGATTACTGATCGGTTAGCGCGACATAACATCAAAACAATAGGCAACCTTGGGGGGGATTTGATCTGGCCGATCAATCGCGCGCAAAGCTTGTCCTTACTCGCTCATTTTTGCAAAGTCTGTTTACCACTGTTTGGTCGCTTTCAAGACGCGATGACGGGGAAGCATGATGCTAAGTGGAGCTTGTATCACAGTCGGATTTCTTTCTCGCTTAATAGCAAGCTGCTGCACCCCAAAGAAGTGATTGATGCGTCACTCAAGGCATTTCATTCCAACGCTGATATTGATATCTCTCAAGTTGAGGGTTTTGTACGACAGATACTAGGCTGGCGGGAATACATTCGCGGCGTTTACTGGGCAAACATGCCTGCTTACCAGAAAAAGAACGAATTGGGAGCAGAAAGAAAGCTGCCCAACTTCTTCTGGAATGGCGAAACGAAAATGGCGTGCATGCGAAACGCAATTGGGCAGTCGCTAGATTATGCCTATGCGCACCACATCCAACGTTTGATGGTCACGGGTAATTTTTGTTTGCTAACGGAAGTCGACCCCGATCAAGTGGATGAGTGGTACCTCGGCATCTATGTCGATGCCATTGAATGGGTAGAAATGCCGAATACGCGAGGGATGGCGCTATTTGCTGATGGTGGCATTGTTGGCACAAAACCCTATGCGGCGAGTGGTTCTTACATCAACAAAATGAGCGATTACTGCAAGGGCTGCCATTATGACAACAAAGCACGTAGCGGTGAAGGCTCCTGTCCATTCAATAGCTTATATTGGCGCTTTATGAACAAACACGATAAACGTTTAGCAACCCACCCACGAATTAGGATGATTTATCGCTCTTGGGACAATATGGAAGAGCAGCAACGTCAAGCGATACTGGATACCGCAGAACACTACATAGAAAACGCGGAGAACTTGTGATGGAAATACTCATCGTCGGTGGTAATGGTGGAATTGGTTTGGCGATGGTGCAACAAGCAGCGGCTCGTTTTCCTCATGCTCGGTTGCACGCAACGTACCGCAATCAAAAGCCCAGTTGGTCGCATCCTCATGTTATCTGGTATCAAGTGGATGTGACGCAAGATGCCCAAGTCAAAGCGCTCAGTGAGCAAATTGAACAAGTTGATTGGTTAGTGAACTGCGTGGGTATGTTGCACACTCAAGATAAAGGCCCAGAGAAGAACCTTAACGCGCTCGATGCGGATTTTTTCCATCTCACCATTGCTGTGAATACTCTGCCGAGTTTGCTGTTAGCGAAATACTTTACACCCAAGCTAAAACGCAGTACCGCGCCCAAATTTGCCACCATATCGGCCAAAGTCGGCAGCATAGGAGATAATCAACTAGGCGGTTGGTACAGCTACCGCGCATCAAAAGCGGCGTTAAACATGTTCCTTAAAACCATGTCGATAGAATGGCATCGAATGGTCAAACATGGCACGGTGCTTTCACTTCATCCAGGTACGACGGATACCGCCTTATCAGCCCCATTTCAAGCGAATGTGCCTGAGGGTCAGTTGTTTACACCAGAACGTGTGGCAAATGATTTATTGAGCTTGATAGAAAACTCAACCCCTCAAGATAGCGGGGCATTTTGGGCTTATGATGGCACGTTATTACCTTGGTAAAAGATCAGGGCCTTTAAAAGTTAGAATCAGAAAGAGACGATGGGCGAGTGCCCTACATTTTCTTTGTTTTTACTTCTTTGTTTTTACTTCTTTGTTTTTACTTCTTCGACAACGCTCAGAACAATAAATGATCTCTTCCCAATTTCGCGCCCACTTCTTTCGCCAAGAAAATGGGCGTTTACACACAAGACAAACCTTTATCGGCAGATTGGACTTAAAACCTTTCATCGCTCTGATTGTTCACTCCTCTTGGTTTCACCTTGCTTGATACCGCTTGATTTTAGTCGAGTGTAGCTATTTGTTGAGTAGTGCTACTTGTTAGGAGTGGCTACCTGTAGCATGAGGCTATTTATCGAATAAATACAGGTAATCGCCGTAACCTAGGCTCGCCATCTTGTTGACAGGGATAAACTCCATCGCAGCGGAGTTCATGCAGTAACGTAACCCGGTTGGTTTTGGACCGTCTTTAAATACGTGCCCAATGTGAGAATCACCAAATTTACTGCGGATCTCGGTGCGAGGGTAGACCAATTTAAAGTCGGTCTTCTCGGCGATGTAAGCTGGGTTAATTGGTCGAGTAAAGCTTGGCCAGCCAGTGCCTGATTTGTACTTGTCGGTAGATGAGAAAAGTGGCTCACCAGACACAATATCAACGTATATTCCGGCTGCCTTGTTGTCCCAGTACTTGTTGTCAAAAGGACGCTCTGTTCCCTCTTCTTGGGTGACGTAGTACTGTAGCTCGGTCAGTTTTGCCTTAATCTCTTTGTCGGAGGGTTTAGTGTAAACCTTTACTTTGGTTTGTAATTCCTGTTCTTCAATAAGCTGACGTAGTGTTTTGGGATTCTCTTGGCGATCGTCACCAAAAACTTTATCTAAGTATTTGTCTCGGCCAGATGCGTAGCGATAGTACTTATATTTCAAGCTACTCTTTTTGTAGTAATCTTGATGATACGTTTCTGCGGGGTAAAATTTTTCAAACGCGATCAGTTCTGTTTTGAGTGGCTTTGGATAGATCATTGCTTTATTGATTTCCATCATAAATTGCTCGGCAATCTGCTTTTGCTCTGCATTATGGTAGAAAATTGCAGGGCGATATTGAGAACCACGATCGACAAATGAGCCTTTGTCGTCCGTAGGATCGATATGACGGAAGAAATAATCTAGCACTTGCTCGTAACTCACTACGTTAGGGTTAAACTTCACTTCGATGACTTCAATATGGCCAGACTTTCCCGAAGAGACTTGGCGATAGGTCGGGTTTGCTAAATCACCACCTGAATAACCAGACACAACGTCCAATACTCCCGGCAATTGTTCTAAATCCGATTCAGTACACCAAAAGCAACCACCCGCTAATGTCGCAATGTCGGTAGTGCTCGATGCGTTGGCTTTACCCATGGTGTCGGCAGTCCCCACTTTGCTGAGTAGAATAAGCAGGACAGGAGTAACCAAAGCGAATGCCCACAGCAACTTAGATACTTTCTTCATAGCAGCCTCAAACGTTAGTTTCGTTATCAGTATTACGTAACAAGACAGGATAAGGCGTGAAAAAATTGCAGTGTTGTTGAAAATTCCTTTGCCCTTTTTGACCAGAAAGTTACAGTAACGGCACGAAACAAGCACTCATCGAGCGAAAGTAGAGTCGGTGAGTTGGATAGCAATATGAGGGAAACCATGCAAGCAGAAGTTAAATGGGTAGAAGGCTTTAAGTTCCTTGGTCAGTCTCAATCTGGTCATTCAGTGGTGATGGATGGCAACGGCGGCGCAACGGCACCAAGCCCAATGGAAATGGTATTAATGGCTGCTGGTGGTTGCAGTTCTGTAGACGTTGTTGATGGTTTGAAAACGGCGGGTCAAAAAGTTACTTCTGTTAACGCAAAGCTTACAACGGAGCGCCGTGAAACAGCACCGCGAATTTTTACACAAGTGAATATCCACTTTGAAGTTTCAGGGGAAGACCTAGACTCCGAAATCGTAGCTAAAGTAGCGGCAGATTCACTAGAGAAATACTGCTCAGTGTGTTTGATGCTCGGTAAAGGCGTAGAGATGACTCATAGTTGGGAAATTGTATAAACCCCTTTGCAAAATCACAAAATAGGAAAGAGAAAAGCGCGAGCTTTTCTCTTTTTTATCAATATTTTGCATTACTCTATTAACGTCAAAAGTTGTAGGAATAATCCAGTGACCGAATTAGAAAAAATGATGTCTGGGCAAGTCTTTGATGGTGGAGACGAAGAGATTGATGCGATTCGTACGAATGCAACCAAAACGTTACTCAAGTTGAATAGCAGCACCGATGCCGAAGAGCGTATTACCTTACAAGCAGAGCTACTAGGCAAGGTGGGAAATAGCTATATTCAACCACCATTTCATTGTGAATTTGGTAAAACCATTGAGATCGGCGAGCAGACTTTTATCAACATGAACGTGGTGATGCTTGATGGAGCCAAAATCACCATCGGTAGCCACGTTCTTATCGGCCCTAGTGTTCAGTTTTATACCGCTTCGCACTCTCTGGATTACCACAGTCGACTCAAGTGGGAAACGTTTTGTAAGCCGATCACAATCGAAGATAGTGTCTGGATTGGTGGCAACTCGGTGATCAACCAAGGCGTGACCATTGGTGCTCGCTCAGTCATTGCAGCTAACTCAGTGGTAAACAGTGATGTCCCACCAGACTGCCTTTACGGCGGCACGCCTGCCAAGTTGATTCGTCGTCTGGATCAAGAGAACTCGTTAAATGCTGCACCTGAATAGCGCGCAAAATTATGTAGAACATGCGTAGATTGGAAATATAATGCCTTATAAATTTCTAATCAGTGATGACAAAAATGAGAAAGTTCTACGTAGTTGAGGGTGATATCAACGCCAAGAAAGCAAAATTAGCTTATCCAACATTGGTTTTGTGTGAGAAGTGTGTCAATCACTATGTCGTCATTAGCGAAGGTGAGAGAACGTATCAAGAATGTGCTAAATGTGGTGCAGATAAGTCTTAACGTCTCCCTGAATGGTAAAACACAAAAGCCACGGTTTCATTCTAAAAACTCGTGGCCTGTTTGTTTTTAGCGTGCAAAGATGTATGTCGATGAGTAAAGACTAGTCAATTTTTACTGTCGCCCATACAAAGCGGTGGTCAGAAGACACTTCTTTATCTGTACCACGATCCCCAACTCGAGAGTCATTAAATAACAAACGACCCTCTTCGCCTTTTGCTTGCCAATATACGCCTGTATCTACCACATCAAGGTCAGCAGATGGCACCGCGTAATCCACTCGTGAGCCAAACGTTGCAGTGCGTGTTTCTGGGTTAAGGGTGACCTTTGCTGTTGTCTTCGTGCGTTGCCCCTGCTGATTCTGGTGTGTTCTGTTGGCCGACGTGATCAACAGTTTGATTAACTAAAGAATCACTCATTAGCTCTAATACACCGTTGAATCGAGCGTCTGTTGCATTGCCAAATTCAGTATCTGCGTTTAAGTCCCCCCATCAATTAAGGGCGGCGTATTCTAAATTATCAATTCCAATAATAAACGTTTGCGGCGATCGTCTGACTCGTTTGGGGCAGCAGTTAACGAACTTAGAATGAGATTGCTTTTTGAATCAGCCATTTTGCGTATTTCGAGCGAGAGTGAGGAAAAGAGTCTCGAATAAGAGATTTTCATTGAGAATAAGACCATCTAAACTACTCGCCAGAAATGACCTTGATATTGGAAAGAAGAAAATGAAATACGACTGGATCTTGTTTGATGCTGATGAAACCTTGTTTCACTTTGATGCCTTCAAAGGTTTGCAGCTGATGTTTTCTCGCAAAGGCGTAGATTTTACTGAGCAAGACTTCGTGCACTACCAAACGGTCAATAAACCACTATGGGTCGATTATCAAGATGGTAAAGTGACGGCAGAAGAGTTGAAGCATAAGCGTTTCACCGAGTGGGCTGAAAAGCTGAGTACGACGACGGCAGAATTGAACAGTGCCTTTCTAGAGGCGATGGCAGACATCTGTACGTTGTTGCCAGGCGCAAAAGAGCTGATGGAAGCGCTGCATGGTAAAGCGAAGATGGGGATCATCACCAACGGGTTTACCGAACTGCAAGCGATTCGACTAGAGCGTACAGGAATGGCGAACTACTTTGATCATGTGGTGATCTCTGAGCAAGTTGGCATCGCGAAACCGGATTTAGGTATCTTTGAATACGCGATGGGGCAAATGGGCTACCCATGTAAAACTCGAGTACTGATGGTGGGGGACAACCTGCATTCCGATATTCTTGGTGGTCATAATTTTGGCATTGAAACTTGTTGGTTGAATACTACCGGTGCAAGTGTTGATGGCCAAATAGCACCAAACTATACGGTTGCTTCATTAGATGAGCTAAAAAGTATCCTTGTTGCGTAGATATCGTAGATTACCTAGGTGACCTTGGCTACCTAGCATGCAAAGTTCGTCTTAACATGCTAAAAAGGCTTTAGGGACCGGATTGAAAACACCATCGAATGCACGATGGTGTTTTTGTTTTATTCATCAACTATCACATTATTCATCAACAATCACGGCTTCGAGGTTCCCCCATGGCTCAAGTGCGACATCTTGCCCGCCGTTCCAAATAATAATCGGCAAAGGATCGGGTTTAACATATTCAGAGAAAGTGGAATCTGAAATTAGATCGGTCGATTTGACGGGGAACACCAGTAAGTCAGCAAACATAACCTGTTGATCGTATTTCAGGATGTCCGCTACTTTCCCCCAATAAATAAAATCATTGGCTTCCATCCATTCTGTGGTTGGATTGGTCTTGAGCATTTGAGAAGCTGGTGGATACTGAATATCAACGTCTAGCACTATTCCCTCTGTACTGTCTCTTAATCTAACTTGAATCCCATCGTTAATGTTCTCGGTATAGGTGAACTGATCGGATGGCGGCTCGATTAATTGCGCTAAAGTAGCCGGGTTAGAAAAGTCCATACCGGGTAGGTAACGTTCCAAAGCGATGATCGGATCAAACCCGCCGATGTTGGTTTGTGCCTCTAAGACGCTGAACCTAGGTTTAGGGTCGGATTCTTCTGGGTTGATGACATAGGTCGACCATTCTGCTCGATAGCCATTGAGGTTTTGTCCCACCGATTGATAAATATTCAACGATACGGCGTAAACGGCTTTATGTTGCTCTGGATAAAAACGCATTTTGGCGAGCTTAAATGAGGGGGGTATAAAGGCTTTTTCAAATGCACGGACACGATGAGTGGCAATTTCAAAGTTGATAAACAGCGTCTTTGGTGCGTTCAGCAGTGAGAAGAACATCTTCGGTTTTTCTATGCCATAAAGAATGCCCAGACCTTGGTAAATATCTAGTAGAGCATAGTATAAGGTTGGTAGGGTGTGGGCTGGAAGCACAGCGGGTTGAGATTGAGCGATACCAAACAGCGTTGCAAATACGTCTTGTGGATCTTGCCCTTCCAGAACACAACCGATGAGGTGGGTGAAAAGCTCTGAACTATTGCTCGATTGTGTCGCTAGCGCACATGCACTAACACCACCAGCAAGTACTTGAGCAGGAGAAGTGACGGGTTGAACTAGGAACTCGCTCGTTTCCGCCAGTACAAATGCTTGTGGTGATCCTATAACGAACTGCCCCCATGGAAAGTCATGGTGGATGTCGATAGACCTTGGCTTGGTTGTGACGAACTTAGCACTGACCGAACTGCCATCGTAATAATAGCGGGAGACGCTTCCCATTGGCCCCAAGACTGTTTCACTTGCATCAAGATACCACTGTGAAAAGTGCAGGCGTTTGTTGATTTCTGTTCTGTCGGCTTTTTTTGTCTTGAGCGGAACCGTCCAATGTAAATTGCCCTCATTCGTTAGCAGTGTGCCGGACCATTGTTGAGGCAATGAGGTGAGTTGTATTTGCGTTGGTGTTAGATTGGATAGTTGCAACAAGTCAGTTCCAGGCATCGCTTTATAGCTGGCAAATCGATACAGATACGTGGTGTCACTTCCTGAGAGTTGAACAAACGTTTTTAAGTCGACTTTATAACCTTGCTCCGCACGGGTAGTGAGTCCGATATCCGCGATAACATAGAATTTTTTCGGGAATAAAATCTCTCTTAACCGTTGCCATCCCTTTTCTTCGAGGAATGTGTCAAAGCGCGTGGCATCCGCTGGAGAACGATCAATGACGACTGGTTTGACGCTCGTGATCTGGTAGGGTGGAAAGATGCCAACACTGCTTGAAAATGCGTGTATTTGGGAGGGGGCGAGCTCCCATATGATGAGCCCGCGATCGTTTATCTCATAAGGAAAAATGGGGGGCTCCTGACCGGAGATGGTGGCTTGTCGAAATGCCGCATCTAGCCTTGCTCCGCCAAATACGTTGTTTCTAATTTCCGTCAGTATCTGCTTTTCTTCTAATGAGATACGGAGTGCGGGGTTGGTGTTGGCAAGTGTTGTTGAGCCTATCAAAGTGCAAAACACCAGGCTGACAACCATTGTCAGTCGAACGATCGCTTGAGTATTCATGAAAGGCCTCCTTGCCTACATTAGATATGTCACCAAGCAAGTATAGTTAATCCATAGGAAGATAATTTTAGCTTTTAAAATATCCATTGGAAGTTACTGGGTTGTGGTATGTAAGATAAGCAAAGAAGACAAGGGAAAACGCCGAATAATCAGCGCTGTCAGTGGGGAGCTTAGTCTACTTATGATTGCAGCTCTTTTTCACCCAGTTTGAAATAAATCTTGCCGACAATGACTTCAGAGATCAAGATGGTGAACACGACGGCAAAGAAGGCGACCACACCATTCCATGGGCCACTGAAGTTGATTTTGTCACCAAACAACAGGTTGATGGCTTCAAGCATGATGAATTTCGACCCGACTAAAATGACGTATGTCGAAAGTCCGCGATAGATCTTCGGGGCAGTGCCAGGTTTTGATTTAAAGTACTCTGCAATTTTGTGTTCTGCTTTAATTGAAAGTTTCAGGAGCAACTGAAGTAATAGTGCTGCTGTAAACGAAATCGTAAACGAATCAATGGTCACGAAATCCCAATATTCGTCGTAGAAGTTCAGTACCGTCAGGTCTACCAATACCGCTAAGGTATAACCAACAAACAGACGTTGTGGCGTGTTAAAACCGTAGACTTTATCTGCTGCGCTCATAAGAACCCTCAATCAAATAGTGAACAAGTTTGCAAAGTCTTGCCTTGCGCTGATGGAATAACTATAGAAATTCATTTGACCTAAAACTTGCCATTTTGCGCCATGTGCTCAAATGAAAGACAGTAGGCCGTCTATAAATGCCGGCGCAAACCGCGTTAGAATGGAGTTTCATTATGGGAAGGAATCATCATGGCAGACATTAAACAGCTCGATAGTAAAGTGGTGTATCAAAATAAGTGGATGACGGTGCGAGAAGATAAAATTTTACGCCCGAGCGGAGCCGAAGGGATTTATGGGGTGGTGGATAAACCAGACTGCGTCGCGATTCTGGCAATCGACTATGGGGAGATCCACTTAGTTCAGCAATATCGTTACACCATTGGTCAACGTTGCTGGGAAATTCCTCAAGGTGCATGGGAGTCAAACCCAGATGCTAACCATTTAGAATTAGCGAAAGGCGAGCTGCGCGAAGAGACAGGGCTACAAGCGGGGACGATGGAGTATGTTGGTCCTCAGTTTATCGCGTATGGATTTTTGAATCAGACCTGTCATGTCTATGTTGCCAGTGACTTGTGTGAAGTCGGTAACCACCTTGATGCAGAAGAAGAGGATCTCATCACTCGTGCTTTTTCTATAGCGACGTTCGAACAGATGATGATCGACGCTGAAATCAAGGATTGCGTTACCGTCGCAGCTTACGGTTTGGCTAAGCTTAAGGGGATGGTGTAGTTTTGCCGGTTAAGGGTTTGCTTGAGGTCGATCTCCATTACTTGGCCAGTCACGTACGTGAACATCCATCTGCGGGAAAGAAATTTCGATACCATGTTGTTTAAACAGTTTGTCAATTTTTGAGTTAATGATATGCAAGGTTGGCAAGCGATGATCAATTGAGTTTATATACACACGTAATTCAAAGTCCAAACTGCTTGCTCCAAAGGATAAGAAAAATACTGAAGGTTCGGGGTCGTCAAGCACAATAGAATGCTCTTTGGCGACATCATAGAGCAGCTGCTCTACTTTTTCGATGTCGGAGCCGTATGCCACGCCAATCGGTATCACAATTCGTGTAATGGAATCACTGAGTGACCAGTTTATCAGTTTTTCAGTAATAAACGTTTTGTTGGGTACGACGATTTCTTTATTGTCCCAATCAATAATGGTCGTTGCTCGTGTCTGGATTTTACTAACCGTACCGGAGAGATCATTAATAGTTACGATGTCCCCAATGCGGATTGGACGCTCAAATAATAAAATCAAACCAGAAATAAAGTTAGCGAAAATCTCTTGCAAGCCAAAACCGAGGCCGACACCAAAGGCCGCGACCAGCCACTGCAATCTTGACCATTGAAAACCGAGAGTAGAAAACGCGAACATGACACCAACCATTAAAATTAAATAGCGTAGTAGGGTCGTTATCGCGTATCCCGTACCAGGACCAAGCTCTAACTTTCGCAACACTAACAATTCCAAAATACCAGGTAAGTTGCGGATAGCAACGAAGGTCACTATGAGTGTGATAACGGCTAAAATGAGCGATTGAAGTGTCACGTCAACCAATGTTGAACTGCCGCTGATCACTTCGCTGACTTGCCATACGATAACTTTATCGAGCCAACGGGTCATTTCTAAAGCACTAGACCAGAGTGTAAGCAGCGCGATGACTAAAACGATTAAAGACAATCCTTTCAATAGTGTGGTCGATTGTTCATTTATTTCTTCGCTATCCAAGCCCTGAGCGTCAACGTCTGGTAAGTTTTCTTTTAGCCGAGCTATTTCCTTGGACTCTTCCTCTTGTTCTTGCAGGTGTGCAACTAACTCTTCACGTCGTGCGAGTAAACGTTGATAATTTAGTTGCCGATATTCAAGTTTAAGCCAGCGTTCTCCTAGCTGATAGATAAATAACCCACCTAGCAGCAAGAAAATGGTCATCTGTTGATAGACCAGGAACATCCGAGATGCAACAGAAAGCCCCATCACACTCAATATGATGATGGCAATAAATGAACCCAAAATAATGCCCTTCAGTAAGAAGAACCCCACCCCTTGATGAAGTGGAGCAGGAAGTACCAACGAAATCCGATCAGACTTAAGTAACCCAAAATAAACGAAGGTCATTATTGTTATCAAAATTAAAAATAATAGCCTTGAAACTTCGGCTTGTTCATTGTTTGCGACAACTTCGGCGAAAGTGATGATGAGTAAAAAGGCAGTGATAGGTATGCAGAGTTGGTTACTCTTAACATTAAGAAAAGTACAGACCTGACTTGGCCACTTGAGATGAACCTCTAACAACCCATTTTTTTCGCTCATCCCATGAATGAGCTCTAAGGCAAACAGAGCAAAGGCGCTTGCCATGATTAGTATTTTTGAGTCGTTAAAATTCGGAGAAGGCCAGACCCAATATAACATCATGGCAGTACAGGCAAACCATATTGGTAGAATGAAAGCACGGCATATCACCAATAGTAATAGGGAGACACTGTTTTGAAATCGGTCCTTTACAGGGTGACCGTATACTTTTTTATATTGAGCACTCAAACTTATGGAGTAAGCATCGGACTTACGACGGAGATAAAACAGAATTAAGGTGTAAGTAGGCATAAGTATGCTTACAAACAGTAATGAAGAATGATTTAAGCGTTTCGACATGGATGAAATAGGATGTGAAGTTCCAAACCACACCTTAGGGTCAAAATGAGCCATGTTTTGCCACAAAGGTGGATTGCTTCGTGCCCAGAGTTGTTGCTCTTTCAGGAAATTACGCGCATTTTTAACCTCTAATGCGTATTGATTAATACTTACCTGCAGTTTGCTTAGTGCAATAATCAATTTCTCATAGTCGTCAATAAGCTTTTCAAGTATTTGTTTAGAAAGATTATTTATACGTTCTGTCGGTTTTAAAGACGTATCATCGTTCTCTTGTGTAGGCACACTACTTTCTTTGTCTAATAACTGGGTGAGTTCATATTTTCGAATATGAGCATGTGCGATCTTATCAGGGATCACCCTGTCTTCCACCTTTTTGGGGAGCCTTTCTAATTGAACGCGAAGAGAGGTGCCAAAGGCAGGGCTGTTTTTTAACCAAGCTAGGTTTTCTCTCACCAAGCTTTGCTCTTCGGATAAGTTGTGTAGCTTCAATTGGTATTGTTGGGTGGACACTCGAGTGTCATCGATATCAACTAATACACTTTCCAGCTCGTCTGCATGCTGACGTAATTGATCAATATCTTGTTGTATTTTTTTTGATGGACCGACGATCCTCTCTGCGCTTGCTTTTGCTTCAGCGATTAATACTTTAACCGAGGCTTGCTCCAATTTTGTCAGATTATTTTGCAGCTTTTCTAAAACGGGTGAAGCTAATTCTAGTTTTTTTTCGAGCAGTTTCTGTTCGAGTTGAAGTAATTCAAAGCGTTCATCCAAGCTTTGTAAAGCCATAGATGTGGCTTCTTGTTTTAACTTCAATCCTTGTAAACGTGTCGCTGTAAGCCATTGGTCGACTTGAGAATGTGATGAAGATTTGATGATGGTATCTTTATCTGTTTTGGCAAAAGTTGCTTTGTCTATCTCTTGATTGAGTTTGGCGAGCGAAACGGGCAGTGTTTTTCGATCTTCGGTAAGTTGTGTTAGGTTTTGTGCATTGGAGCGCAACGTAATCTGCCATTGATTGATGGCGGCTTGAAGCGATGAAATTGACTGTGAGAGATCATTGTAATTTGTCGTTTCCGTTGTGTTAAATATGTCTAATGAGTTTGCTTGAGCGATTTGCTCTTGAAGTTGTTTTTCTTGCGTTGGGAATTGATGGATAACATTTTGATAGTTTTTGGTTAATGACTGCTGTGTCGCAAATTCATTGATTTCTTTCAAAAGGGTTTCGTATTGTGCGATCTTGGTTTTGTCTTTGGGAGATTCATTATTGAGTCGTGTGATTTCACTTTTCAAAAAATCAGTTTTTGGTAAATTTTGGGCAGTAACGAACGCAGATGTGACCAAGAATACAAAGGCGAAGAACCCCACATAAATCTTATGTAATCCACTGTTTAACCGTATCTTCAAACTCTACCTCAACTTGCTCTAATCTCGTAAAAATAAGTGTATACGCTAGTTTAGATGGTCGCCTGTTTTCCGTACCCTAAAACAAAAAACGCCCCAGTGTGAAGTGGGGTGCTGTCATGCACCTATTTGGTGATGCATAGATGGCGATTTCTGCGGTAGTATTCTTCTAGTTAGGTATGCTTGGCAGAACTCTAACGTAGATATTGATTGAAATTACCAGTCAAAAGGGTGTAGAAACGGTAACGCTAGTGAGACATATGATATTGTCGCAACAGAGAAGGACTCCTCGTGCAGTACGTAAAAATTAAAGATTCAATTGTTGAACAGATAGAAGCGGGCACGCTCTCCCCTCGACAAAAGTTACCTGCGGAGCGAAAATTAGCCGAGTCCTTCAACACTACACGTGTCACTTTACGTGAAGCATTGTCGTTACTGGAAGTCGAAGGCCGGATCTATCGTGAAGATCGCCGAGGTTGGTTTATCGCGCCAGAGCCATTGCGTTACGATCTAACACAAACGCTCAACTTTCAGGCTATGGCTAAGGCACAAAACCGCATACCAAAAACACAATTAGTCGCGGCGAAAAGTACGTTAGCGAATAAGCAAGCGACACGCTTATTGGACTTGCAACCGTTTTCTGATGTCTATCGTATTGATCGCGTACGTTATCTGGATGAGCGACCAGTGGTATACGTGACGAATTACGTTCGTCCAGATATTTTTCCAAACCTATTGGATTTCGAACTCACTGGCTCGTTAACAGATATTTGCCGTGAACACTTTAGTGTCGTGTATCAAAGCACTCGTTATCGGATTTCTACGAGTACGTTAATGGGGGAAATGGCTCAAGCACTTCGCGCCACCTCTGGCACTCCTGCGATGGTAATTGAACGCATCAATTACAATCAACATGGTGAGCAGATAAGCTGTGATATCGAATATTGGCGACATGATGCCATCAGTATTGAGTCTGTTACAGCGTTTACTCAATAGTAGCGCATTTACCGTTTGGGAGCGTGTCACTGAAGCACTTTCTTTGTTAAATAAACAATATCGTCAAGCAACTTGGAAGAGCCAACTATTACTCTGTGCTGTTTCCCTTGAACTTGAATCAGTGACCACGCTCTGAATGCTACCTCTTGACGTCACTTGGGTATAGGATCTGTTGGGGCGTTTATTTTTATTATGAGTTTGGTGTCTTGCAACTATTGATATATAGAGGAACCATTTTAACTTAACTTTAAACTGGCTAATGAAAACACTTGTTAGGATAGAGGCAATAGCTATCAGCTAACTATCGATTTAGTCTAAAATTTGTATTGGATATATTTATAGCCAAATATATCTATTAAATAATGACTAATAAAATTTTTTAATGTTCCGAAGTAATTTCTGGTCTTTATTAATGCTCTCTATTGTTCGAGTATTTATAAGCTCGAAGTTTAATGTAAGTAAAGAGCACATTATGAAACGTATAATCACTCTAGCAAGCCTTGTCACCTTGACAGTGGCACCGGGCACGTAGGTGGTTTCTTTTGGGCGGGTAATACTGAGACCATAAGTGGGGATGTTGTTGATAGAAAACAAGCAGCATACGAGATAGGATTTGATATGATTAAAGACTAACAGAGAATGGCTTCAAGTCCACGTCGGAAAGAGTTTGTCAATAGTTATGGTAATGTTGACCGAAAATCATTTTCTATTACTAATACGAAAGTAACGGTGGATGAGTTTCCTCAGTATTATGGCGAAAAAGTCTATCAATCAGTATTAAAAGTTAAATATGAATATCCTATTCGTGAACTTAGGTGTCGTTAGGTTTTATTATAAATTTATTTTTTAAGTAGCGACTTATTGATATTGAATAATGGGGGTTCCCCCCATTATATTTATTTTCTACGAGGAACTTACGAGTTGGTGGTTATTACGCTTTGCTATTAATTATCCCACATTACGTTATTTTTTTCTCGTGACGCTGCAGTAAGAAGTTCAATTAATGGAAGCGCCCTATTTTTTAAGCTAACAGCATGCTCTGTCATATCTTCGTCATCTGAAAGGCTTTTTATTTCTGGCAAATCACTTTCATTATCGAGCGCGATTTTTAAATTATTGAGTGCCGCTGGCACGTCATCGGCGAGGATCGCACCTGGGATCTCGGTACTATGCCCCATCATTTTAAGCATATGTAAAGCTATATCGTGGAACATGATGACGTTTGAATAGGATTTACAGCTAAATGTGACAAGCATCGTTAGTTATCCTTATGATTGAATAGATACTTTGGTAATCTTAGCTCATATTTTTTCTTATGGAGCTGAAAATTAGATGACCGATAAAGTGTTAAGTACCGAGTTGGGAAAGTTTGGCTACACTGATTGTTTTGGCTTTAAATACAAGATCAAAGGATGAAAGTGATAGGGGGCACTTTACCTTTATGATAGCCTCAGTGTTTAAAACTCAGATGCAAAAGGTGAGTAAAGATAATGAAAGTATTCAGCAATTTTGATAGTGGCAGTATTCACGTAGTGAACGCGGATGACAAAAATAACATCCGACTAAAAATACCGAATGACAACATGTCAGAATTCTACCAATGGTTTCACTTTCGTCTAGAGACAGAAGCCGAGCAATCGCACACGATTAAATTATTGGATTTGGCAAAATCAGCCTACCCGGAGGGCTGGCAAGGTTATGATGTGGTGGCGTCTTACGACCGTGAGGAATGGTTCCGTATTCCCACTGAATTTGATGGGGATACCCTGACCTTTACTGTGATTCCTGAGCATCGTTCTATCTACTTTGCTTACTTCGCACCTTATACGTACGATCGACACCTAGACCTGTTACACATGGCGCAAACTGCTCACCATTGTCAGTTAGAAACGTTAGGCCACACCATCGATGGCAACGACATGAGTTTATTGACTTTTGGTGAGCCAGAAGAGGGCAAAAAGAAAATTTGGATGATCGCCCGTCAGCACCCGGGTGAAACCATGGCTGAATGGTTTATGGAAGGGATGATTCAACGCCTTCTTGATGAAAATGATGCCGTTGCGCGTGCGCTATTAGAAAAAGCAGTGTTGTATGTTGTTCCAAATATGAACCCAGACGGCGGTATTCGTGGTCACTTGCGCACTAATGCAGTCGGTGTGAATTTAAACCGTGAATGGCAAACCCCATCTATGGAAAAAAGCCCGGAAGTATTCCTAGTACGTGAGCGAATGTTAGCAACAGGGGTGGATATGTTCTTGGACATTCATGGTGATGAAGCGATTCCATACAACTTTGTTGCCGGCTCTGAGGGGATTCCATCCTACGATGAGAACCTTGCTAAGTTAGAGGCGATGTTTAAGCAGGCGCTTTTAACCATTACGCCAGAATTCCAAGATAAAATTGGTTATGACAAAGACGAGCCAGGTAAAGCTAATTTAACGGTAGGCTCTAATTGGGTTGCGGAGCAATTTAAGTGCTTGTCTTATACGATTGAAATGCCATTTAAAGATAATAACAACTACCCAGATCCGCTTTATGGCTGGTCGCCGGAGCGAAGTGTGTTGTTTGGTCAGGATGTCTTAACGGCAACGCTTGCCGTTTCGGACGAAATTTGACCACATACATTCACAGTCCGCTTTTTGCGGGCTGTGCTACCTGTGAGCGATTCGACGCATCTATTTGCTAGAGTTGGTACCGTTTATGTGATGGCCGGTGATGAGAAACAGCTCGCACCAACTGGCTCTTTAGGTGAAGAAGTGCAACGTTTCGAAGACATGTTTGATGATGTTAGCAATGGTATGGATACAAACGATGTTGCGACAGGCTTGAACGAAAAGCTCGGTTCTGAGCCAGCGTCTGTCACTGGCTATCGGAAGGTTACATCCAGTTGAAGCGGTTGGCGGAACGTTCTCCGCCAATCATGGAAGATCTTCATGAATTTGAAGGCGCTAAGCGCAGGTTATTCACAAGGCGGTGCCATATGAATCAACGCTAATCCGCCTAATGAGGTCTCACGGTATTTCTTGTTCATGTCTTTACCGGTTTGATACATAGTTTCGATAACTTTATCTAATGATATAAGGCATTTACTGGTGCGCTTTAAGGCCATGCGAGAGGCGTTGATGGCTTTAATTGCCCCCATCGCGTTTCGTTCAATACATGGCACTTGAACCAATCCCCCAATGGGGTCACAAGTCATACCCAATGAGTGTTCCATGGCGATTTCGGCGGCGATACAGATTTGTTCATTACTGCCCCCTCTTAGTGCCGTTAAACCCGCAGCGGCCATAGAAGAGGAGACACCAACTTCACCCTGACAGCCAACCTCTGCACCCGAAATCGATGCATTCGTTTTGTATAAGATTCCAATCGCACCAGCGACAGCGAGAAAGTCTTTAAGTTGCTTAGTGTCGAGTTCTTTGATGAAGCGATGGTAGTACATCAGTACTGCGGGAATCACACCCGCAGCACCATTGGTTGGAGAGGTCACGACTTGTCCTCCTGCCGCATTCTCTTCACTGACAGCAAAAGCAAACAAGTTAATCCAATCCATGATCTCCATTGGATCATTTTCAATTGCCGCATTGGCTTCAAGTTTCTTCAGTAGATTTGGCGCTCGGCGAGTGACGTTCAGCCCACCTTCCAAAATTCCTTCGGTATCGAAACCTCGTTGCATGCAAAGTGACATCACTTTCCATATTTGTTGTGCTTTTTGGTCAATGTCTTCTTGTTCACGAAATGCGCGTTCGTTTTGAAGGATCATTCCACCGAGGCTTAGACCGTTTTGTTCAGCTTTTTCCAGCATTTCATCAGCAGAAGAGAACGCGAAGGGGACTTGCACTTCCGTTTCGTTACAGCCGTGTTCTAGTTCTGCAGCGGTAGCGATGAAGCCTCCGCCGATGGAGTAGTAAGTTTCGAATGCCACTTGTCCGCCTTCAGCATCAAATGCGGTGATCATCATACCGTTCTCATGCAAGGGAAGATTATCGCTGTGGAAGACAATATCGTGAGCATAGTTGAACGCGATCACATGGACGCCTGAGACCGATAGAGTGCCATGTTCAATAGTATGTTGCAGTGCATTTTTGGCGCTCGACATTTTGATGGTATCAGGACGATTTCCCATCAAGCCAAGTACAACGGCACGGTTAGTATGATGGCCTTTTCCGGTCAGTGACAAAGAACCATAAAGGTCAACTTGCACCTTGTGTACTTTCGACATAGAGTCACTCAGTAGTTGAGTGAAATGGTAACCTGCAAGCATTGGACCATTAGTGTGTGAACTGGATGGGCCTACACCAACCTTAAAAATATCGAAAATCGACAGCATAATGAACTTCCTGTAGCCGTAGACCTTTCGCAAGGTCATTTAGAATAACATTGTTAAGTAGATGTTAATGTCGGGAGGGGGTATTGGCAAAGTGAATTTTTGTATACAAATCATTCAGTGCAAATTGGGGAAATGAGAACTTGGTAATGACGTTAGATAAGGTGGTCCTCGTTCTTGGTAAGCGGTTAGTGAACGATGAGCTGACTCTCGAGGGGCGAACTCGAGTAGAAGCATTAGTTGAGGCGTTAACGGATTTGCGCGTTGAAACGACGGCATTAGTCTTTTGTGGTGGCGTGACACGGGGTCAAACCGTCTCTGAAGCCGATGCCATGCTCACCTACTTTCGTCAGCTAACAGCCTCTGATTTCATGCCTTTTCCTCAGAGCCAAATCATCCTAGAAAACCAGTCACTTAATACAGTGCAGAATATGCAAAATTCAGTGGTAGCGTTGCAGCGAAGCGGGCTTTGCAAGAAGGACCAGCGGATTCAAGTCTCGTTGTTGTCCAATGATTACCACTTAGAGCGCATTTTAGAGATTCAAACCTTGATGGATGAACAAGGCTTACTGCGTGTGCTCAAAACGGGGAGTTTAGAGGCGGGGATTGAGTTAGATATTCCGATTGATATTAATCACCACATCAGCGCACACTATCCTCATGTTGGTACTTACGCTGAGGCGTTTTTATTGTCTGATGAACTCACAACGTATCGTGTGTATTTGGAGGGAGTGAAGAACAAGGCGTTTAAGCGAGACTTAGTTCAGGTGCAAGCCAAACCATTAGCCATTGCTCTCAAGGCGATAGAGAATCTCCAAGCTTTGCCTTTAGAACAAGAGGTTCTACGTCAAATCTCAGAAATGAAAAAGGCCATCGAGATGACGGCCATTGATGATTCAGTTCTAGCAGCAGAGCAAGCGTTGACGGTGCTCCATCCGATCCTCACAGCGTTAAATCAACGCCTCGATCCGGAAACTAGCGCTTTAGCTCGCGGTGAGTACGTACAGCACTCAATACAATCTAAGATTGCGAAAGCTTAATGAGGGTGAGGCTACGATGGGTTGTTTTCTTTGTGGTTGCTACGATAGTACTCCCACTGCTCAAGGCGTTCATTTTCAGATAGAAGACAGTAGGTTATGCGTTCACCATTTTCCGTTACAGTTTCAAGTTCCCCGCCTTGTTGTACGCAGTATACTGCCGCTGGGTTTGACATTGATGTGTACTCTGTAGAGCGAGTTGCGCCTTCATAAGTTGAACAACCTGCAAGTACCATCGTGGCAGACACTGCTGTCATTAAACTTGTTTTTTTCATTCTTTATCTCCACATGGGATGAGCGACTATTGCGTTGATTATAGGAGACTTTAAGAAAAAGATTGTCTTCTGTTTGTTAAAAGCATGATCCGGTTAGGATATTTTAGAAATTGCTCGCTGTTTAAACAATTTGGCTTCAATCGTATCCAAATTGAAACTTGGGAAAGCCGATGAAATTCGGTAGTATGCGTGCAAAATATTCATAGCGGAAACCTCGATGAGACATCTAAAATCGACCACGCACCCAGATATTGAACATCTGGATGATAAAATCATCTTTCAGCGTAATGCTGCGCGAGCCATCGTGTTAGACGGTGAAGATGTATTACTACTCTATACAGAGCGTTACCACGATTACACTTTGCCGGGCGGTGGTATCGATGCGGGTGAAGATGTCATCGCAGGCTTGGTTCGTGAGCTAGAAGAAGAAACGGGGGCGAAGAACATTCATAGCATTAAGCCATTTGGTATTTTTGAAGAGTTTCGTCCTTGGTATAAAGAAGATGCAGACGTGATGCATATGATTTCGTATTGCTATACCTGCAAAATAGATCGTGAACTGGGTAAGACCGCTTACGAAGACTATGAGGTGAAGAATGGTATGCGACCAGTCTGGATGAATGTACACGAGGCGATTGCACACAACGAAAAGACCATGGCAGAGAGCCCGAAAAAAGGGATGAGCATTGATCGCGAAACTTTCCTTCTACAGTTGATCGCGAAGGAACTGTTGTAATACCAATAACAGTAAGTAAATGAACAGTTATTTAGTATGATTGGGATAATAACCCACCGATAAAAAGTCAACGCCAGTCATAAAAAAGTCCGAGTTCCTCCCCCGGAACTCGGACTTATTCCAGACGCGCAAGCGAAGCGTCATTCTTATGTTCTATTTCGATACTCTAATTTTGTATCAATATGTTTATGCCAATAACAATAGCCGCTTTGTATTTGCTGTGTAAATAATTAATAGGCAAAAAATATTGATTTTCATTTTTTTCGTAAAGACCTGTGATCAATATCTACACATATTGCAAGTTTTTTGGCTAGATTCTCACCGCTCGTATTGGATTTCTTAATTTTGAGATAGATTAATTGAACTTTTCGACGCGTGTTGGAAGTGAGATCACGTACTTAGGGATTCATGACGCAAGGAAATGTAATTTTACATGCTTCTGACTTTGGCTGATTCATCATAAATCGATCAGCGGTGGCAGGCGGCCTAGGTCAATAAGTGGTTGCGGGTGATGTACCGATGGCGATGAAAATAATAATAAAGGCTGAAAAGAGTCACTGCGCAGTTTACTAACATCAACTAATTGCTCTAACGCATAAAAACGTTGGACGTATTGTTGCGTCTCTTTTGGCAATGTTAGCAGATTAAAATCGTCGGTTCCTGCTCGTTTTATTGCTCTTGCAACGCGACCTTCTCCAGCATTGTATGCCGCTAACGTTAGGGTGATGTCGTGGTCAAATTTTTGATATAGGAACGCTAAATAAGCTAGCGCAGCTTGAGTGCTAGCTTCGGCGTCAAACCGTTGGTCATTGTCTGATGACACCTGTAATCCAAATCGTATTGCGGTCGCCGGAATTAATTGCCAAAGCCCGGCAGCATTTGCATGGGAAACCGCATCTAGGTTATAGGAAGACTCCAACATTGGCACTAATACCAAGTTAGCTGGCAGCGACTTCAGCTTTAATTGTTTAAAAATGTGGTCTATCAATGAGCTGGCTGAATCAAGACGTTCGGCAATTTGCGACTTATAAGGGACGAGCACTTGATATTGGTGTTGAATATCATCACGGTGTGGTTTTGCATGAGCGGATGAGGAGGGACTCACTAAAGATAAGGCAACGAAAAGAAAGCCCACAGAGGAACGCCGGGAAGGTATTAATGTCTGCGGGCAGAGCGAAAATCGTTTAGAAAGAGCGCTCTTCATAAGTATGTTGCACAGGTTGCTTGAGTTGACTGACTAACTCTTGGAACGCCGCAGAGCTTTGGCCATTACTCTGATTGTCCTGTTGGCATTGTTTCACAAAGGATTCCAACAGTGTCCATTGCTTTCTTGCTTGCGTGCCAATTTTAGATGGCAAGGCATTGAAGATTCGGTTCACACTGGCTTCATTACACGGCAGCCCAAGAGCTCGCATTAGCTGGCTTCTTTCACTTGCAGAGCGACCAAGCTGATTCAAAATTGGCATTTGCTTTAGAATGTTTTCGTTTAGCGAATCGCCATCGAATTGCAAATACAATGTTTTTTGTTGTTGAATCAGCCCCAATAGTTGTTGGTAGAGTTTGACGTCTTCTGCGATAGAGCGAACAAACTGCTGAATGTGCTGTGATGCCGCCGTTGCCATGCTTGACTCCTAATGAGATGCGTTATTCGTGCCCAGTGTGGAATTGCATCACTGCTTTCGACAGCGCTTTGGTGTCGAGATTCAGCTCGCCACGTGCTAATGCGCTGCGGATCTGTTCGACCTTTGTCATGTCAATGTCTGGCAGTGATTGCATTTCTGCTTGAGCACGGTCTATAGCCGCGGTATTTGCTTGAAATGCGGGCTCTCGGTTTTTGCTCTGTACGATAGGTTCGACAGGCTTTTTGCTCGCTTGCTGAAATTTAGTTTGTGGGACATGACCGCCCGTGACTTTATCGATTTTCATGTTGTGGTCCTTAATCATCATGTTCTAAATCGATTAGGCGACCAGGGTTTGATGAACATTAAACTTTAATTTTTACTCGATATCGATACTGGATGACGAGTAGTAAAGTGAGAAAATGTTACCTTGAGTCCAAAATCAGAATTGAGTATGGACTTGATTCACCCCTGTCACAACCGCCCGAATGACTTTACCTGAACCGATGTTCTCAACCTTAATCTGATGTCCTCTCTTTCCGTTTTCTAAGGCGACGCCCTTGGTGCTAGCACTAAATCCATCTTTGCTAGCGATGATGATCACTTCGTTGCCTTTTTCAATCAGTGGCGGAGCGCTGAGGTTGGTTGGATCAATCATTTGGCCAGCTCGAATACGGCGAATGGTTTCTAGCCCAATGGCTTGGTTTGTCTGTGTGTAGAAGTCGTCTTGACGAGAAATCGTTCGCGACTCAATTTTTAAGTTTGAGGTTGAGATGGATTCGTTACGTCCAATCGCAGTGGTGGCAACGAGAACCGGAAGTGTCACCTTAGATTTGATAGTCACATTGATTCGCCATTGAGAGTTGACATCTTCACAACTGACAGCTCGTTTTAAATTACCAATAGGCAACGGACGATTATCTCGTCCTGTGATTGCCAAAGGTGAATTACAAACGGGCAGATGATTGGCAGAACCTGGTACCCAAATTTGATAGTCCAGTTGATAATTTCCCCATTGGCGGGACTGTGCGACTTGCGCTACTTCTTGTTCAAACTGTTCGCTGACGATGGCTTTGAGCTCATCTACCGTCAGGGTTTTCTCATTAGCAATGGCATTCAACGAGCTTGCAATCAGAGCCAAACCGCAAAGCAGCATGATTGAGGGAAATCGACCTTTCCCCTTCTTTTGAATGGTTTCCGCAATCCGGAAGCGACGCTTCCCTGTCTGTTTATAATTCATTGATATATAAGAATAATTTTTATGGCATACATCTTGTTTTAATATTCGATGTATTCGAGCCGACTTTAAGGAAAGATGCATGGCGATCACATTCGAAAATGCGTTAGGTGTACATCCAGAGGCACTCAATTTTCGCGTTCAGCGTACCAAAGTCCTCGCCAGTAACCTAGCAAATGTTGATACACCTGGGTACTTGGCAAAGGACCTAAGTTTCACCACCGTGATGAATCAAATGTCAGCGGGCAGTGTGAACAAACCAGTGCCGAAGCTTCAGGTTGAGGCGCAATATTCGGTGCCTTACCAAAACAGCAAAGACGGCAACACTGTAGAACTGGGCGTGGAACAAGCCAAGTTCACGCAAAACAACATGGACTTTCAAACCAGCCTGACGTTTCTCAACATGAAATTCAGTGGCTTGGCGAAAGTGATTGAGGGACGTTAAACATGTCATTTACTGATATCTATTCGATCACTGGCTCGGCGATGACGGCGCAAACCGTTCGTCTGAACACGGTAGCCAGTAACCTGGCCAACGCCGATGCAGTGTCTTCGAATCCGGATGATGCCTACAAAGCACTGAAGCCAGTGTTCGCAACTGTGTATCAAAAAACACAGCTGGCGACGGAAAACGGTGTTTATCCGAATGCGGAAGTGCGCATTGTCGATGTGGTGCAGAATGCGGGTCAGGCAGAAAAACGCTTTGAGCCAAACAACCCGCTAGCGAACGATGAAGGATATGTGTACTACCCAGACATTGATGTGGTTTCAGAGATGGCAGACATGATGTCCGCAACGCGCAGTTTTGAAACCAACGTGGAAGTGTTGACGAATGTGAAAAGCATGCAGCAAGGTCTGCTTCGACTAGGGCAGGGTAATTAATGAGTCTCGCACAATACACCGCGCTTTCTTCTGATGCGCCAGTCGCGACCACTGCTAGTGGCGACACAGGTGGCATTTCCGCGAACCCGTCGGATATGAACAGCGCAACGTCACTGCAAAACGAGTTTATTTCGCTAATGGTGGCACAGATTCAAAACCAAGACCCACTTAACCCGCTTGATGGCACGGAGTATGTCAGCCAGTTAGCGCAATTTTCTCAGGTTCAAAGTACCGAAAACATGTCGATGCTCATGCAAAACAGCATGGTATTGCTCGACAACATGCAGGTACTTTCAACGGCGGGCTTGGTTGGTCAAACCGTGTATGTATCATCAAACGAGTTTGAACTTGGTGAAGGCTTGCAAAGTGGCAAAATTGAGCTAGAACATGGCTCGAACCAAGTCGCATTGGTCGTCAAAGATGAATTCGGTCAATCGACCAAAGTCCCACTAGGTGCACACGGTGCGGGTGACGTCGAGTTCTCTATCAGTCCAGAAGAACTTGGTTTGAAGCCGGGCAAATACACCGTCGCGGTGGAAGTTCAAGAAGGGCAAAAGAGCCCAAATGTTTTGCTGGCAGGCACGGTTGAGCAGGTACGTATTCCTAGCTCAGGTGGCGCAGCACTGGTCAATGTCCAAGGCGTTGGCAACGTTCCTTTCTATCAAATCACTCAGTTTGGTGCTTAACCAAATAAGGAAATCAGAGGTTATTTATGAGTTTTAACATCGCACTTAGTGGTCTGGACGCGACCAACACAGAGTTAAATACCATCAGTCACAACATTGCCAACGCATCAACGTACGGCTTTAAAGGTGGTCGCACAGAATTTGCAGCGGTTTACAACGGCATGCAACCGGGCGGCGTAGAAGTCGCGTCGATTTCTCAGAACTTCGATAAGAATGGTTCGGTGACAGGCACAGGTCGTGCAATGGACTTGGCGATCAACGGCAGCGGCTTCTTTGTGACGAAAGATCACATGGGTCAGATGCTTTACACTCGCGCAGGTGTGTTTGGTACTGACAAGAACAACTTCGTAACCGCAAATAATGGTGCCAAGTTGCAAGGTTATAGCGTAGACAACAATGCTAACCTTCAAACTGGTTCTGTTGGTGATATTAAAGTTTCTACGTCTTCACTAAATGCTAAAGCAACCGATAACCTTGACTTTGTGGCGAACTTTGATGCAAGCGCAACGGCAGTCGATCAAGCGATTTACCCATTTGATTCTTCCGATCCAAACTCATTCAACTCTTCTTACACCAGCAAGGTTTATGACTCACTTGGCAACTCGCACACAGTAACTCAGTACTTCACGAAGACATCAGATAACGAATGGCAAGTGAATGTGGAAGTCGACGGTGCGCCAACGATACCAGCAACGGCTCAAACGGTTCAATTCAATACCGATGGCACGCTGGCATCTCCAACGGGTTCTTTCAACGTTGCATTCCCTGCGGCGGGCGCAAACGCAATGAGCATTGATATCAGCTTGAACGGCAGCACTCAGTTTGGCGCTGCGTTTGGCGTGAGCACTAACAACCCTAACGGTTACACTTCAGGTGAGCTTGCGGGCGTTCGAGTGGAAGACAACGGTATGGTTTATGCGACTTACACCAATGGTCAGTCTCAGTTACAAGGTCAGGTTGTATTAGCCGATTTTGCTAACACGCAAGGTCTATCGAAAGTGAGCGGCACGGCATGGACACAGAGCTTTAGCTCAGGCGCACCAATCATGGGTGTTCCGGGTACGGGCACATTGGGTGACTTAACACCGGGTGCGTTAGAAGGCTCTAACGTCGACTTAACTAGCGAACTTGTCGCGTTAATGACGGCGCAGCGTAACTACCAAGCCAACGCGAAAACCATTTCGACCAATGACAAGCTGACTCAAGCTCTGTTCAACGCGGTGTAATGGGAGAGTCGCATGGATAGCTTGTTATTTACTGCCACGTCGGGTGCGAGCCGAGTCCTCAAGGCTCAGCACGTGCGTTCGAACAACTTGTCGAATGCTGACACCGCAGGTTTCCGTGCCGATATGGAGCGCGTTCGCAGTGTTGAACTACAAGGTTCGGGCTTTGATGGCCGCACCATGGTGGTGACCAACTCCGCCGCAACGCGTTTTGATTCTGGCGACATCATGAAAACTGGCCGCCCTCTCGATGTGGCGATCATGGGTGAGGGTTACCTCACCGTTGAAACACCTGCTGGCAATGAAGCTTACACGCGAGCGGGCAATATCAAAGTCGATACCTTTGGCGCAATGAGCATCAATGGCTTCCCTGTTGTGGGTGAAAACGGCCCTATGGTGGTGCCTGATTTTCAGAAGATTGAAATCAGTGAACGTGGCCGTGTGTCTGTCATTCCACCGGGTGGCGGTGCAGAAGTGGAAGTGGGCACCTTAAAGCTAGTAAAACCGACAATCAACCAACTGCAAAAAGAGAGCGACAGCTTGCTACATAGCGTAGATGGCGTGCCTTTCCCTGCGGATGAAACCGTGCAGCTTTCTCCAGAGCACATTGAGGGCAGTAACGTGTCTGCCATTGATGAACTGCTGAGCGTGATGTCGCTGACGCGTAACTTCGAAATGCAAGTACGCATGATGAAAACCGCAGAAACCTTGGCGCAAGCCGGAAACAAATTGATGGCGGCGAGATAACCCTTACACGAAGGGATTCTCGTCCAAAGGAGATAACCAATGCATTCAGCATTATGGGTAAGTAAGACGGGCATGGCAGCTCAAGATACGAAAATGACTGCCATCTCTAACAACCTAGCGAACGTCAACACGGTCGGCTTTAAGCGCGATCGCGTGGTGTTTGAAGACTTGTTCTACAGCATTCAGCGTCAACCCGGTGCGCAAGTCGACCAAGTGAATGAACTACCAAGCGGTGTTCAGCTTGGTTCCGGTGTTCGTGTTGTGGGAACGCAGAAAGTCTTCACTCAGGGCAACACTCAAAATACCACTCAAGAGTTGGATTTAGCGGTGATGGGACAAGGCTTTTTCCAAATCGAAAACTCTGACGGTCAGATCATGTATACGCGTAATGGTCAGTTCCACATCAACTCAGAGGGTTTGATGGTCAACAGCCAAGGCTTGCCACTGGAACCGCAAATTCAAATCCCAGACAACGCGATTTCGTTCTCTGTGGGTGTGGATGGCACGGTAACGACAACCTCTGCAGACGATCCAACGCCGCAGCAACTGGGTCAGATTACGCTAGCGAAGTTTATCAACCCAGCGGGTCTAGAAGCTGTTGGTGGCAACTTATTCCGCGAGACAGAAGCAAGTGGTCCTGCGGATGAATTGATTGCGGGCGAAGACGGTGCAGGCAGCATCAAACAGGGGGCTTTAGAAGGCTCAAACGTGCAAGTAGTGGAAGAGATGGTCGACATGATCACCACTCAACGCGCGTACGAGATGAACGCCAAAGTAGTCTCTGCCGCAGACGACATGCTGAAGTTTGTCGCGCAATCGATGTAAGTAAGAAATTGGTGATGATGAAGGAAAAAGCAATGAAATGGCTATCGAAGAGTTGGGCAGTTGCCGTCGTGTTGCTGGTGGGGTGTGCGGGTCGTGATGAATTTATTCCACCCGAGCCAAACACAGAGGAATACGCGCCACCAGTGTTGGATTACACCTTGCCAGAGACCAAGTCCGGCAGCCTTTATCGTCACCAATACACAATGACGTTATTTCAAGATCGCCGAGCCTACCGAGTCGGTGATGTTTTGACCGTGCAGCTCTTTGAAGAAACCTCTTCAAGTAAGAAGGCAGGCACACAGTTTGGCAAAAGCTCAACCGTAGACTTTGCCGCGGCAACCATTGGCACCCAAACCATTGATGAGCTAGGCGTGAGTATTGATGGCAGCCGCAACTTTGATGGCAGTGCATCCAGCTCGCAAGGCAACAAATTACAAGGTGCGATCACCGTGACTGTGCATGAGGTATTGCCAAATGGTGTGCTTCGCATTAGCGGTGAAAAATGGCTGCGACTCAACCAAGGCGATGAATTTATCCGGCTCACAGGCATTGTGCGCGTTGATGACATCAACCGCAGCAACCAAGTTTCTTCTCAGCGTATTGCTGATGCTCGTATTACCTACGCAGGTCGCGGCGCATTAGCCGATAGCAACGCAGCCGGGTGGCTGACGCAGTTCTTCAACAGCCCATGGGTACCATTCTAATGAAGTCTATTAACGCATTTTTTACTTCTTTTCTATTGGCTTTGTCCTTGGGACTTCCTGCCACTTCACAAGCTGAAGTGGAAATTCCGATCATGGATTTGGTGGATGTTCAGGGCATCCGAGAAAACCAATTGGTTGGTTACGGTTTAGTGGTGGGTTTGGCCGGTCAAGGTGACCGTAACCAAGTGAAATTCACCGCTCAATCCATTACCAACATGCTGCGCCAATTTGGGGTTCAGATTGATGACAGCATGAACCCAAAATTACGTAACGTGGCGTCCGTAAGCGTTACCGCATCCGTTGACCCAATGGCTGGCCCAGGTCAAACACTGGATGTGGTGGTTTCCTCTATCGGTGATGCGAAAAGCTTGCGTGGTGGCACATTACTGTTGACGCCACTGCGCGGTATTGATGGCCAAGTGTATGCCATCGCTCAAGGCAGTGTGGTGGTGGGGGGCTTATCCGCCGAGGGTAAAAGTGGCTCTAAGGTAGAAGTAAACACACCAACCGCAGGTCGCATTCCAAATGGTGCAACGTTGGAGCGAGAAATCGAAACTGACTTTAACCAGCGTGACGAAATTACTTTGAATCTACGCAAACCAAGCTTTACGACAGCAAAGAACATCGCCCGTGAAATCAACAATACCTTTGGCCCAAATGTGGCAAAAGCGATCAACAAAGCGCGTGTAGAAATGCGTGCGCCAATGGATACCCAACAGCGTGTCACCATGATGTCGATGTTGGAAGAAATGAGCGTGGAAGAAGGCCGTAAACCGGCTCGAATCGTATTCAACTCTCGTACGGGTACTGTGGTGATTGGTAAGAATGTTAAGGTTGGTGAAGCGGCAGTAAGCCACGGCAACTTGACCGTTCGAATCTCCGAATCTCAACAAGTCAGCCAGCCTAACGCGTTTGCTGATGGTGAAACCAAAGTCGTGGATCAAACCCAAATCGAAGTAAACGAAGATCAGGCGCAAATGGTGATTTGGCCTCCGGGTACGGAACTGAACACCATTGTCAACGCTGTAAACAGCTTAGGTGCTACGCCAACGGATCTGATGTCGATTCTGCAAGCATTGAACGAAGCGGGTGCGCTGAATGCTGAACTTGTGGTGATTTAAGGAGTTAGCGATGAAGTTAGATACGAGCGGCGATCAAGCTCAACTCAATACCATGCTGTATCACGACAACAGTGCCCTAGCGAGCATCAAGAAAAGTCGCGACCAAGAAGGTGCTCTTGAAGTGGTTGCGGGTCAATTCGAGGCGATGTTCCTACAAATGGTGCTGCGTCAAATGCGCAGCAGCAGTGATGTATTGGCCGACAAAGACAGCCCGTTTGCTAGCCAGCAACAAGGCGTGTTTCGCGATATGTACGATGGACAATTAGCGATGGAGTTGGCGAAAAAACAGAACTCCGGTATCGCCAATATGCTGATCCAGCAACTTAGCCCTTCAATGCGCGAAGTGGCGTTCGACCAATCACGCAATGTCTCTCCAGCAAACGATGGAAAAGAGGTCAGTCTTGAACGCAAATCACAACTTGAAAAGGGTGACATCGCGATGACAACCGATGCAGTTAATCCCATGCAGCAAGCGGTCGCCTCTGTTAAACAAGTGCTCGGTGAAGCCGGAATGACGACCGCGTTTACTCAGCCGCTGATTAGGAAAATGGAGCTGTAAATGAACCTTGTGAATATCGCCCTTTCAGGCTTAAACGCGAACCGTGTGGCGTTGGATGTGACCGCGCAAAACGTGGCTAATATCAACACACCGGGATACAGCCGACAACAAGCGCTGATGGCATCCGTTGGTGACGGTAAGTACAACAAACTCAGCCCTGGCATGGGTGTTGAAGTGACGAGTATTCGTCGCGTAACGGACCAGTTCTTGGTTAAGCAAACATGGTCTACTAACAGTTTAGCGGCTTATTCGGCAGGCTATACCAGCGCGATGAGTCAACTTGAGAACACGCTTGGCGCTGATGGATTCAGTGTTTCAGCAGGTTTAGATTCCTTTAACGCCGCACTTAATGATGCCACGGTAAAACCGGAATCGATTCCATACCGTCAGCAAATCATTAATGAATCAGAAGCGTTAGCGCGTCGTTTCAATACGCTAACTGAGTCTCTTCATAATCAACACAAAGACATGAGTGACCAGCGTACTGCGGCGTTGAACCATGCCAATAGCTTGATGGCGAACATTGCTGATGTGAACAAGCAGATAGTCGAGATGCAAGGCATAGGCGGTAACCCAGCTCAATTGATGGATACTCGTGATGCGTTGATTGGCGAACTTTCTCAGATTGTTGAAATCAAAACGACCGACCAACCAGACTGCAGCATGCAAGTGACACTGGCTTCTGGTCAGCCATTGGTGATGGGATCGGATTACGGTCAGCTAGCGGCAAAACCAAACCCAACTGACCCATATCTTGCCGATTTGAGTGTCGATTTTGCATCGCAAAGCTTTGTCATTGACCACTCGGTAGGCGGCAAGTTGGGTGCGATTAACGATTATCAAACCGAAGTGCTAAAGCCAAACCAAGTTGCTTTGGATGACATGGCTAAAGCGTTGGCGGATGAATACAACGCAGTGCTGGCAACAGGGCAAGATCTCAACGGCAATCCGGGCACACCATTGTTTAGTTACGATCCTGCAAACCCTGCTGCAAGCCTAACCATTACCGATATCAGCGCGGAAGAATTAGCATTCTCCAGCGACGGCACGCCGGGTAATGCGGATGTATTGAATGACCTGATTCAACTTAGCAATAAGCCGGTTTCAGTCACTGGCTATGGTTCGCTGAGCTTGAACGATGCGTTCACCGCAATGGTCGGTGAAACAGCGATCAAAGCACGCCAAGCAGAAGCGGATTACGAAGCCAAAGCCGCAATGAACAAACAAGCGCATGCGGCGCGCGACAATGTCAGCGCCGTTAACAGCGATGAAGAAGCGGCAAATCTGATGACATTCGCTAACGCACACAACGCCAACATGAAAGTTATTAGCACCGCTAACCAGCTCTTCGACTCTGTATTGCAGTTATTCTAAAAGGAACCCGAGATGCGAATCAGTGACAGTCAATTTAGCCAGTTGATGCTGCAAAGTCTGCAAACCAACAACGCAGGTTTAGGGCATGTTCTTCAACAAATGGCCACGGGTGACCGATTAACCAAGCTTTCTGATGACCCAATGGCGTCGATTAAGCTGCTGAACCTTGAGCGTGAAAACAGCGCGATCGGCCAGTATCAAAGTAATATCGCCAACCTGAAAACCACACTTTCTGCCCAAGAAACCCACTTGGACTCCATTAATGAAAGCCTAAAGAGCGTGCGTGATTTGGTGCTTTGGGGCGCGAACGGCACATTAACCGATGAAGACCGCAGTGGCATGATCATCGAGCTAAAAAGCTACCGTGATTCGATTGAGTCTTCATTCAATGCCCAAGACGAAGAAGGCCACTACCTGTTTTCAGGTACTCAGACGGACAAGCCTGCGGTGAGTAATGCTGGTGGTGCGTACCAAGTTGATGGCAACAGCGACAAACGCGTGGTAACTGTTGCAAAGGGCGTGACCATGGATTCCAATATGACGGCAAAAGAGATCCTGGAACTTGGTGGTGGCGATAATGTGTTGAACCAAATCGACGTTTTGATTGCGGAATTTGAGAACCCGAGTCCGAATTTTCAAGCGGAGGTAGACGCGAGCTTATCTGCGATTGATGATACCTTGGCGAACGTACTGGGAGCGATGACAGAAATCGGTGGTCGCCATAACAACCTTGACCTAATGGACAGCGCACACGGTGAAAACAAACTGTTCGTTGACAAGGTGACCAGTGACTTATCGGCATTGGATTACAGTGAAGCATCAGTACGTTTAAGCAACTACATGGCCGCGTTACAAGCAACGCAAGCTAGCTACGTGAAGATCAACGATCTCAACCTGTTTGATCGTATTTAAGGAAGTTTTGTATGGTGATGAGCACAGTAGAGGTAAGACCCCATAGCATACGCTTAGGTGGGCAAGAACAAGCCTCTATCATGCCAACCCGCTCAGCGGATTCGAGCAGTGCGATTAAGCCGCGTCCTACGCAAGTTCAGGCTGACACCGCGTCAGCCTATTCTGTTTCCGGTATTCAGCTTACTCAAGGTCAGCAACAAGCAACAGCGGTACAAATTGCCTGTAAATCGTTGCAAGTGATTGGTAAGGAGCTGACTCAAATCAAGCGAGGTTTGACACAAGCCGTCAACCAAGGTGCACAGAATGTCCCTGGTCTGCAAGAAGGGCTCGTTCGTTCTAAAGCATCGATTCAACAAGTGGTTGAGCAAGCTCGTTTTGATGGGCAGAAAGTGATTGATAACGAACTGCACCTCAAGCTGGATAAAGCGGATATCCGTCGATTCTCGATCCCCGGTTTGAACGTGCATCGTTTGAGTGAGAAAGCTGAGCAAATCCGCTTGGACTTTCCGCAAGGCCAATCGGTGATGATCCAATTCGATGGTCAAGCCGATGGTGCACGTACCGTGAAAATGCTCGACCGCAGTTTGATTGCGATGGGCATGCGAGCATCACTGGCAGAAGATGGCACCATCTTGTTTGAAGCGCACGAGACTGCATATCAACAAATGCAGCAAAAAGTGTTAGTGACGGGTGAAGGTCATCGTTTTCCTGCAGGGCAAGCGAATGTGCTGAACCTAAAATCAGAACCGGATGGCATCGCTGAGTTAAGCTTTGATTTAGGCTCTCGTGATGGCATCAAACAGACCATCGCCAAAGTGAACCAGCATATTAGACAAGTGCAAAACAGCTTGGAAGAAGCCAAAGTGTTTCACGGTGAATTGAACTTACAAATGCGCTCTGTGCAGAGTCAATCTAACCAGATGAGTGTTGCTGATGTAAATGCGAAGCTCGATGACTTTATGGCAAGCTCAGGCCAGTTTAGCTCGACATTCCAAGCGCTCAATGCACAAGCGAATGTGCGTCGCCATACCGTGGTGGCGCTGTTGAAATAGCCCTTCAAGAACACTCCAAGATTCCCTTCTCAATTCACCAGTGGTTGCGTAACCTAGAAACGAGTTGGGAATCACCGCTATATAATCCTGAACTCTATTCCACTTGTTCCACCGATTCCGCCACTGAGCGATGCAGTTTTTGGAATAACCATCCCAATCCAATCAGTGATGCGCCTAAGCCTAAGAAGCTGATCGCACGCCAGAAACCATCCAGTGAGCTTACATCCCACAAGAACACCTTCAGCGCGACACACGCTAACACTGCCAGACCAATACGCTGAATTGTCATTGCTTTACGTGTTGCGCCTACCCAAGTCAGTATGCCACCGACAATCAACCCGGCAATCGAGTAGGTAAAAAGCTCAGCCATGCCAGTCGGTTGAGCTAGGGTCATCGAGACAGGTTGCCAGAACTGCCGAACCGACATACCTAGCCAAGCGGTCGCTAAGATAAGCCCAAAACTTGCGACTACAGGGCGCGGGATCTGTAATGTGTTCCAACGCTTGTAAGTGGTGACTAGTAAAATAACCGCAGGCAGCAGCCATCCGAGTGACAGCATGTTGAATACAGGCAAAGACTCCGCGGAAACATTATTGATCATCAACGGCGACTCAAGGCTATTGAGTAGCATCATCAATACAACAAAGGTGCCCCAAAGCAGGTAGCTGTAAGCTTGATAAACCCGTGCTAGTTTCTGCGCAAACTGGCTGCGATAGCTGTAAACCAAACCCATCACTAATGCTTGGTTAGCAAACACAATCGCCGAAGTGAAATCGATGTCGCCAAGGTAGCCGTATTGCCCTGTCAGCCAGTAGTTGGTTTGGGTGAACACCGCCATCAAGAACACATGTAAGAACGCACCTTCAAACCAATTGGCGAGCTCTGTATCTGAGCGATGCAATACGGTACGTGCGTAAGCAAGAATTGCCAAAGAAGGCAGATAACTGATCAGTACCCAAGCCCAGTGACCAGCATTGACAGGCTGCCACTGTGGAATAAAAGGTAATAAGGTCAGACGAACGACCAAGATGCCCATTGCGACTTTCACGGCCCAATTGGCAGGGCGGAACAGGTTAATTTGAGTTTGCAGCGCCATTACCGCCACTTGGATCGAAATGGCAGTGGTGAACCAAGTGTCACTTAGCCAAACAAAAGCCGTTCCGGCAATGATGGCATGCATGATGGCAGAACATTCCAGTGCTACAGCTTGAAGACGGTGTCCAAGTACTAGGTAATAGAATGCGACGAGTGCGGTGAATGCGGTCCAACCCAGAACGTGACGGCCCATAAACTCATCGGCGTAGAGCAAAGTTATCAGCGCCATTGATGGGGCGAGGACAAGCAACAACATCAGCGCGATTGGTGAACGATCACCAGCAAGGATTTGGCAAAGTGTTCGTAGTGCGGTCAAAGTAATGCTGACTGCCAATGCCACTAATACCCATGTTTGTGCGTTGGGCATGTAAATGGACTCTAGTGCAATGGAGAGCAGCAAAATTGCGGTTGCGGTAATCAACGTGCTTGGAAGGAATAAGCGTAAAGACCAACTTTGGCGAATCGCAGGTAGCCAGATTAATGCCAGCAGAAACGCATATAGATACAGCATTTGTGTGATATTAATTGTCGGCATCCGAGCGAGTGCAGACAGCATCAAAAGAACAAGTGTCAGTGCGATGGCTGTTGGCGGATGCGTCCACTTGCCGTGGCAATGACGATAACGTGGATGGAGCGCCCACCCCAGCCTTGGTACAGCAAAGACCAGATATAAGGTTAATGATAGGAAGATACCCAACCATGAGAATAACGTGTCAGTTGGCAGGCGTTCGATCAAGACCAACATCCACAACAGGTGAGGGATAGTAATACTAGGCGACAGCCACGCTCGCTGGACGGATTGCATCAATAAGGTCGCGGCGAAGGATATTGCGCTGATGTAGCTCGCCAATAGGTAGTAATTGGGCTCGGTTCCTGCAACCCACAACGGCGCTGAATATCCACCAATGAGACCAAGCACAGCCATCAACGGGCCTTGGCGCAGAGACAGCGCAAGACTAGAGAAAGCGGCACCCGCTAGGATAACTAAAGAAACACTCGGCAATAGCAGCTGATAAAAAACAAAGGCAAAAATGACGGTGCAGTAAACGCCAGTTAAGCCTGTTCCGGCAATGGCTGCGGGGACATACGTAAAGCCGTGAGCTCGTTTGGCACGCTCGGGGTTTTTCTGCTCTTTGCGGTGGAACCATTCGCCTGCGAGGACGGTGGCAAGAGAGAGCGAGAAGGCAATGGTGACGCGCATCAGAGGGGAGAGTTCAATATGACTGCCAATCACTTGCACCAAATAGCCACCACCAATCAGCATGGCGATCGCGCCAACCCAAACTAACCAGTTCTCTTGAATGTTGGCTAGTAACTTATTGGCTTGTTTTTCAAACACAGACTCGTTGATTTGATTAAGGCGATCAATATGAACGTCATCGGAGTCTGGATTGCAAGGTTCAAATATTAGTTTTTGCTGATGTTGCAATTGTTCGTTGACGGCGAGATCTTGGATAGGATCTGACGCGATCTCAAGATCATCTGAGGTGGTGAATGCATTCGATGAAGAGGGCGATGACTCAACATTTGACGTCGGTTCAAAGCGTTGCTGGCTCTGAGGTGTGACGCACTCGGAAAGGCGTGAGCGTAACTCAGCTAACTCTTTATGCAGTTGAGATATTTCATCTTCCAATCTCGACACTCGGCCGACCGCCTTCAATGTAATGAGCATGGCGAAAAATGCCAAAATCACCGCTAATAAGGTAAACAACGCGTACTCCCTATCTAACAATGATGACGAATGTTCTGATTTGTCACCGCTTGTATTATTAAAGGTTAGTCCACTGTGTTACAGGCGAGCGAAATGTACAACATGGGTCGTAAAATTTGGGAGATGAGCGATTCATTATTAATGAATGGCAATGAAAACTGACAGCTTACCAATAGTGGGCCAAATTCAAATTTTTCAACTATTTTAATTGCTTAGCTAATTAACTCTTATTAAGCAGCAAACTCTTGTGCTTGTTTGTGTGCGTTGCAAGAAGAGGTAACTGGCGCATCAAAGACGAAAATATCCTTGATGCGACTTCGTGTTTTATGATTCAGATTTAGTTAAGTTTACCCTCATCTAACGCTGCACTGACCCAAACCAGAGGTGCATTCCAGTTGATGGTGATCTCATTGAGCGACCAGGCATTGATATTGTCTTTGTAACAGGTTTGACCGATACAATTGCCTTTCATGCCCGCGGCAATAGGGTCACTAAAGTTGATGGAGTTTGGCCCTCCAATCAGCGCACCGGGTGCAGGTGCGGGTGAATTTTCATCAACGGCTTTTGCCCAGAAGCGGTGATGTGGATTTTGCGCTGCGCGAGTGCCGTAGCCTGTGACATATGAGATGTTCATTGGGTTTGCGCCCAGTACATAGTCCATCGCGTTGGCTACGGATTTCAAGTAGCGTATATCTTGGCTAAAGTCGTTGGCATAGATAAGGAAAATGCTGCGATTTACAAGGTTGGAATTTGAACCCCAAGGGTAAGACTTCACGCTGTAAGGAATGTGGTAGCCTTCATTTTTCATCTGGCCTACGTATTGGTTTGCGGTGTGGATAATCGCCTGACGTGCCTTAAGGGTCACGCCCTCTCCCAAGGTATGTGGCACAACCGCTAAACTGATGGTGCCAAGTGGCGCAGTATATTGCCAGAAGATGTCGCCATCGGTGGCCTGATTACCTTTTGGTGTTTCTAGGTAGTGAGGTGAAGCTTCTAGGAAGGCTTTATAGTTAGGGTTTCCTGTCGCAATAAAGAGCTCAGTTGCCGCCCAGTAAAAATCATCGCTTAGTGACAGATCATCATAAGGGCCAGAGCCGGTAAAGTTGTCATAAGCATAGATCTCAGGTAAGCGATTTGCCGCTTTCCAAGCGTTTTCAGCCGCCGTTAAACACTGTTTGGAGAAGCTCGCATCGATGTTTTTCCAGATACGTGAACATTGAGCACCAATTGCGGCAAGGTTGAGTGTTGCTGCTGTACTTGGCTGACCAACATAACGTTTTTGAGTGTCTTTGTGTGGAGGGAGAGGCATCCCTGTCCATACTTCATCGGCAATTTTATGGAACGCTAGGTGTGAACCATCAACTTTGCTCAGTTGCAACTTTTTGCCATCTGACTGGTCACCAATTGGCGCATACACCATTTTGCCTTGCGGAATTTGCATTGCAAGCATGAACTCTATATTCCAACGTGCTTCAGAAAGCAGCGCATTGACCCCGTCTTGTGGCTCAGGAATTTTTGCCGAGCCATCAGAGAATGGCAGCGCAGCGCCCTCGACCCATGTGCCACGTTCGTACAAATTTAGCAGGGTCCATGTCGTGATGCCGCTATTCACCGTGTATTTACCGTGATCGCCAGCATCATACCAGCCACCCGTGACGTCAATCGAAAAGTCACAGCCAGGCCAGTCATTGCCCCATGCGTCTTGCTTGTCGTAGCAGGTGACAATATCTTTAGTATGGCCAGCAGGTCTTGCTAGGTCGTCCCGTTGGACATATTGTGGCTTAATCTCAATACCACTGCGGTTTTGGTAAAAATAGGAAAACGCGTCGTGCTTCAATGAGTGGTAGATGTCATTGCGAATATCAAACGGGAACCCCGTTTCGTCATCAACGGTGATGGTCAGCCCTTTTTGCTGTGTGGTGTAATGAGACAGATCGATGCGGTGCAGATTTTCACCCGAGGCTGTATTGAGGCCAAACGGCGTGGTTTGGCCTAGGTCAATACTGATACCTTGTGCATTTTTAAGTGTCCAACGCAGTGGTTCCGTAGATTCAGACGCCACGAAAATAAATTTGTCGGCCTTTGGCAAAAAACCAACCTGGTTTTGACGAATTGGTGAGGTTTCTGCGATATGAATATACGGCTTACCGTCAATGGAAACGTTGGTGATACAAATGGTGGCAGGCTTCTGTGCGCCCATTTGGAACTGAAACTCACCGCCAGCGTCGCTATCGTGCTGCTGAGTAAATTGATAGCGATAAGACTGTGTGGTTTTACCAATCCGCGTGTCTTCAGTAAAGTAGTGAGTATAAGGAGGACCTTCATGTTGAATTAGGGTTTTAACCTGAGTATCGACATCGGCTCTCGCATCGAAACTGATGGTGTACTCTTGGCCTTTCTCAAGCCCCACACCACCGTGGCCTAAAATTATGCTCCATGCATTGGTGCCTGGATTGGTTATCTCCATACACGCTTCGTCGCCACTGGTGTCAATCGAGCCCCCCGCTGTCCACCAACCATCGATGCCATTGGTAAAGTTGCCATTTCTAATCATTTCATCTGCTTGAGAGGCAGCGTTGAATGAAAGTGAAATAACAAGGGATATGAGCGTCATATTCTGTTTTTTCATAGTTCCTCCGTATTCATTACAGTAAGGTTACAAGGGCAACGTATGGTTGGATATTGAACGATATGTGGTTGTGAACTTGGTGGGCTTTGGTTTTCGAGTTCGTGATTGCATCTGCGAGATTAGGCCAGTACATGAATCAGTTTCATCGCAAAATGGATTATTGTCGGTCAGTAAATGGAAGTTTAATGAGGTCGTATAAAAAGCACTAAGGCTCGATTATAGTCTCAAGTCATTGTCCCTGTTGATATTGCCATTTGCCGTTTTGGCATTGCGAGGCGGGTATTCGAGTGTGTAACCGCATTTGATAGAATATTTTTTGACTAAGCCCTCGCTTTTCACTGTACTAGTATGGAAAGGTATCGAGAGGGGGCAGGGCTGTGGAGATGAGTACAGGTGATTGGTTGCGGAAAAGAAGTTAGGTTATTTCTAAATTTTCGCATTGACGTCAATGTTAAGGATCGCAATACTGCGCCACTGTTTCACTTCAGAGTTACATTATGGCACCGCAGACGAACCGAAAAGACTTACATCTAGACGCTGTTTTACATCATGACATGAACATGAAGCACAAAACGGCGGGTTTCGAGTCTGTCGAATTTGAACATTGCGCATTGCCAGAATGTGATTTTAAAGGCATCGACTTATCGACAGAATTCTTAGGTCACCAACTGGCGTTGCCATTTCTTATTAGCTCAATGACGGGCGGCGCGAAAGAGGCCGAGATCATTAACTGCCGCTTGGCAGAGGCTGCGAGTGAAATGGGTATTGCGATGGGGGTTGGTTCGCAGCGCGTAAGCTTAGAAGACAGTTTACATTCAGGGTTAGGTAAAACCATTCGTGACCTAGCTGATGGCGTGCCTTTGTATTCCAATTTAGGTGCCGCCCAACTAAGAGATAAACAGCGTCTCGACAATGCACAACGCGCAGTCGACTTCATTCAAGCCGATGCATTGTTTATACACTTGAACCCAATGCAAGAAGCTTTGCAGCAAAATGGTGACTACAACTGGATTGGCGTGCTTAAGTCGATTGAGCAGTTAAAGCAACGCATTGATGTGCCGATGATCGTCAAAGAGGTCGGTTTTGGTATCAGCGGAGCGGTTGCCACACAATTGGTCGACGTTGGTGTGGATGCGATTGATGTCGCGGGGGCTGGTGGTACAAGCTGGTCTGCCGTCGAGGGTTATTGCCAGACTGACAGTAAAATGCAGCATGCAGCAGAACTGTTCCGTGATTGGGGTATGCCTACCGCACGATGTTTAGCGCAAATTCGAGGTCAATACTCAGAGTTACCATTGATTGCTTCTGGTGGGATATACAATGGACTTGAAGCAGCAAAAGCCATTCATCTAGGTGCAAACCTTGTTGGTCAGGCAGGCGCAGTATTGAGAGCTGGCACAATCAGCACACAAGCAGTAGTTGAACACTTAGAGCAAATGGCACTTGAGTTGCGTTTATCTTGCTTTGGCACCGGTTCGGTGGACCTTAAAGCATTAGTTCAAGCTCGACGGATGCACAAACAAACGCTCTATTAACGCATCGAAGTTGACTGAATTAAAATTGTCGATTTTTTAACACTGGCAGTGATAATTTCGGTATATTTCATTCACTGTTTGTAACTGGGCACTTAATTTTATGAAAAATCTGGTACTGCTACTGTTGGCATCTTCCGCTCTTACCGCGTGTTCTGATGAAGTTGGCACCGAAGGCTGGTGTAACGATATGAGCGACAAAGCAAAGACAGAGTGGACCACTGACAATGCTTTGGATTTCGCTAAGTATTGTGTCCTTCAAGATGGCATTGGCAGTGAGCAGTGGTGTAAAAACCTGAAAGACAAACCAAAAGGTGAATGGACGGCGAATGAAGCGACAAGCTATACTAAGCACTGCATTTTCTAAATAAGCTATTCCTATGCGCTATAGCACAGGATGAATCATTACCACGCCGAGCATCACGCTCGGTTTTTTTTCGACTATACCTATGTATGTTGAGGTTGCTTGGGTATTTGGCTTTGTGCTGACGGACATGAACGCAATGCGTTGCTGCTGAGCCCAAGTTTGAAATAAGGATGATCAGCTATAGTTAGAACGTGTCGATCTTTTGAGTGGTGTGATGCATGAAGACAGAAACGACAGTAGTAATTCGAGCGAGTTTTCTCCACTTTATTGAAAACCCTTGTGACGTCGATGATGAATCTGCAAGTTATGAGTATCTAGCTGATGGTCTATTAGTTGTAGAACATGGTCATATTAAGCAGCTCAAGGCGTTTGACGAATCTGACTATAAACAGTACGAACACATTGAGGACTTACAAGGCAAGCTCATTATGCCTGGTTTTATCGATACCCATGTCCATTATCCTCAGACACAAATGATTGCTGCTTATGGCGAGCAGTTACTGGAATGGCTCGAGACTTACACTTTTCCAACAGAGAAGCAGTTTGAAAACAAAGCGCATGCCAAAGCAATGGCAGAGTTTTTTATCAAAGAACTACTCAAAAACGGAACCACAACCGCCCTTGTGTTTTGTACTGTGCATCCGCAGTCGGTTGATGCTTTGTTTGAAGAGGCGATGCGTTTTAACCTGAGGCTTATTGCAGGCAAAGTCATGATGGACAGAAACGCACCTGATTATTTGCTCGATACCGCGGAATCCAGTTATTCGCAAGTCAAAACATTGATTGAAAAGTGGCACAACCATCATCGATTACAGTATGCGATCTCCCCGCGTTTTGCCCCAACGTCGACACCTGAGCAACTCGCTGTCGCGGGACGATTGAAAAAGGAGTACCCCGATGTTTATGTTCATACACATCTATCTGAAAATAAAAATGAAGTGGAATGGGTAAAGTCACTTTTTCCTGAGTACGTCGACTATTTCGATGTGTACAAATATTATGGTTTGGCCGGGAATAAATCCGTTTTTGCTCATGCGATACACCTGTCAGAGCCTGAATGGCATGTGATCAAACAAACGAACTCTGTCGTCGCGTTCTGCCCAACGTCGAATTTATTCCTTGGCAGTGGCCTGTTTGATTTGGAAAAGGCCGAAAAATTGGCGATTCGCTTTGGTCTGGGTACAGATGTTGGTGCGGGCACGAGTTTTTCGCTGCTCCAAACACTAGGTGAAGCCTATAAGGTGGCTCAATTACAGGGTGAAAAGCTCTCCGCGTACATGGGTTTTTACCTCGCGACGCTCGGAGGCGCTAAAGCATTAAGCCTTGATGACAAACTTGGAAACTTTGAGACAGGAAAAGAGGCGGACTTTGTCGTACTCAACTGGTCTGCTACCGATTTACAGAAATTGCACGCTCGTTACTCACAAGGCTTGTCCGATCGATTATTCGCGCTAATGATGCTTGGTGATGAGCGCAATATCCACTCCACTTTCGTCGCCGGGGAATTGGCGTATGTAAATGGTGAATGATTCATTTCTTGTGCCTACAATAATAATTCCATGGCCAGCTCGTACTGTACGTTGACAAACATGTGAGGTTCGAAATGAAAAAGATCGTCTTAACAATGATAACGGCTATTGCACTCTTTGGTTGTGAAGATGTGACAAAGAAGATGGAACAAACACAAGAAGCCGCCAATAAGAGCATTGATGCTGCTCAACAACAAATGGTGGACATACAGGAGCAGGTTGAAGACGTCGATTTTAACCTCGGCTTATATGGGGATGCGGCAATTTCAGCCGAAGGGTTAGCGGCATCGGTGGAAGAAGCTCTGGATGTCGACTTTAGTGATGCCCAAGCGGTTAAGGAAGTAAAAGAGCATATTGCCGTCGCATATCACTGCTTCGTTAAAGATACTTCCGCTTCTACGGCCGAAGACTTGATTAAAAAAATTGTTGCGACTATCAACAGTGAGCAGTCTAAAACGTTAATTGAAGAAGGGGTTGAAAGCGCCAAATTAGTAAAAGAGTGTGAAATGTAAGCGCCAAGAAAAGAGGAGTGGCCTTCAGCGTTTGCTAAGCGGAATTACTTACTTCCACTAACTAGAAGTGATGGTTTAGTATTGCATGGTATCCCCATGATTGTTAAGGCTCAAAATGAAAAAGATTATCTCAACAATGATAATGGCGATGGCGCTGTTTGGTTGTGAAGACGCGACAAAGGCGATCGATCAGGCACAAGAGGCGGCTAACAAAGCGGTAGACTCGGTTCAAGAACAAATTGATATCATTCAAGATCATGTCGATTCAGTTGACTTTAACCTTGAGCAATTTGGTGAAGCGACGGAATCTGCCCAAGCGTTAGCGGCGTCGGTGGAGGAAGCATTGGATGCGGACTTCAGTGATCCAGAAGCGCTTGTTGAGGCAAAAGACGATATTGCCAATGCCTATCGTTGTTTGGTAGAGGCATCTTCCGAGTCAACCGTAGAAAAAATGATGGATAACATTCTGGCGTCTATCAGTAATGATGAAGCTAAATCTCTGATTAAAAAGGGGATTGATAAAGCTAAGGCCGCGAGTGAGTGTGTGATGTAAGCATCACCAGATCAGCAAAAGGAGGATACGATGATCCTCCTTTTTTCATTTATGTCGTTCTGAATGACCATTGATTGTCACCTATCTTCGAGTGATGAACTAAAATTTCATAGTGTTTATAAAAATGGATAAAGGTTCAAAATGAAAAAGACATTTTTTGCAGTGATGATGGCCATGGCGTTGATTGGTTGTGACGACGCTAATAAAGCCGTGGATAATGTACAAGAGGCGGCAACTGAAACCATGGATAAAGTCCAGGAGACCGCCAATGAGGCTACGGAAGTGGTTCAAGAGCAAATGGAAAAGACCCAAGAACAAGTTGATTCAGTCGGGTTTGACTTCGAGCAATTTGCATCCACATCGGAGACGGCTAAGACACTGTCTAATACGGTAAAAGACGCGATGAATGTGGACTTCAGTGACCCACAAGCTATCGAAGAAATGAAAGATCGCATTGCCAACGCCTATCAATGCTATGTTGAATCTACCTCCGAATCGGAAGCCGCAGATGCGATAAATAGCATGATGGCATCAGTGAACAGTGATGAGGTGAAGTCATTGATAGAAAAAGGCATTGAGAAAGCCAAAGCGGTAAAAGAGTGCGTGATGTAAACGGCACGCTAATCGGAAAGAGGGGATGAGGTTATCCCCTTTTTTTGTGTCAAATAGCATGCTGTTGTATTGATTGGTCTATGCGCTTGGAGGCCACCCCCTCGCTGCATGGCACTTTAAACTAAGAAGAAAAAATAGAGAAAACAAACGAAGGCCAGCAATGTGGCGGACAGCACTGGATAGAGAATGTAAGAGTCTTGATGGCTGGTGCGCTGGTAGCATAGCGAAACTAGCAAAATGTTATACACCACAAGCAACAGGCTTATCATGGTGCCACTATTGAGATTGAGGCTCGAAAGTTGGGTGAGAAAAAATGCTAACAAAAGGTAGTCGAAAATGATCAGCCAAAGAAAGGCTTTTTTTAAAGCATCATTTTTGTTTTTAATAGGCGCAGGTACGGGCATATTGAACTCAACTAAACAGTCACAGCAACATCGGTTAATTGGTAGAAAAGGTCACGCAGTATCAAAGCCCTGGTGACCTTCTAGGGGGTTAGAGGTTTTGAATTTCCGTTTTTGGTGAGTCCGAATCCACCGAATAACGAATGATTTCCTGGCGAAAAACAGGCTGATTAAACTCTGCTTTTTGTTTTGCTTTTTGTAATTCGCTGTCTTGCTGATTACCAAATAACGTTGCCAACACCTGTGAGGCGGGGGTCGTTAAAACAAATAATTCAATACGACGGTTTTCGCTAGAATCTGGCTCTTCTGGATTAAGCAGGGCACGATCCGACATCCCAGTCACTTGCAAGACACGATCATCTGGCATGCCACCTTCCACCAAGGTGTTTCTTGCCACATCGGCACGAGAAGCGGATAGCGCCCAGTTCGATTGTCGACCAAATCGCTTCTTGAATGGCGTCGAGTCCGTATGACCACTGATGATCAATGGATTGCTGATGCGTTCGAACACAGGGGCAAGCGCAAGTAATAAGTCTTCAAAGAAAGGGGTTAACTCTGCACCGCCACGGCTGAACATGTGCTGCTTGTAATCATCTTGCAGAACAATGCGCAGACCCTGTGGTGTAATGGTGACGTTAACGTTACCTTGCGCACTGATTTGTCCCACGACTTCATCAATTACCTTAGCGAGCAGAGCAAGTTGTTCCTGGCTGTCGAAATTACCTGGGATAAGCGAATCGATCTCTGGGCCATCGCCGTCACCTTGGAAGAAGGAGCTGACGACATGGTTAGAGTTGTGTTTACTTGGCACAGAAGAGTCCTGTGCCAAGTCGATAGGAGAGATACTTTGTGAGGTATCGAAAGGGTTACCGTAGCTCTTATCAAAAACACTCGAACTATGAAGGTGCGCCACAATGGCTTTACGCTCTTCCTTGTCGACCACTTGCATGACCCAAAGGACAAGAAACAGCGCCATTAACGCGATCATGAAGTCGGCAAATGCGACTTTCCACGCACCACCATGAAACTCATCATGGTTATTTGCTTTTGCGCGTTTGAACACCACATGCTCTTGTTTTTGCATTATCCCTCCTGCTCAGCTAGCCACTTCTCCATTTGGTTGAAAGTTGGTTTGATGTCTAACTGAATGTGTTTACGACCAGCGTCGATAGCAAGCAATGTTGGCTTTTTCGCTACGTAAGCAACCAGAGTGGCGCGTACACATTCGAAAGCCGTCATGTTTCGTCTAACGCGTTGAGCCATAGCGTTACTGAGTGGATCTAAACAACAGTAACAACCGAAAATACCAATGAATGTACCAACGAGGGCGGCGGCAACATGATAACCAACCAACGCAATTGAGCCGTCAATGGCTTGCATGGTGATAATGATGCCACCGACTGCCGCAAGAATACCGAACCCAGGAAGTGCCTCTGCCGTGCGCTGCATAGAGCGTGAAGGTAAAAGCATCTCGGTTTGAATCGCTTCGATTTCTTGTTCTAATAGTCCCTCTAATTCATGAGGCGACATTTGTCCCATTGCCATTAAACGTAAATTGTCGGTAATGAAAGAAATGAGACGATGATCGTTACTGATTTTCGGATAAGCGAGGAAAATTGAGCTCTGTTCTGGTGATTCAATGTGCGAATCCAGAAACTTAAAGCCACGGCTGCGAGCGGTTTCGAGCAGGTTGTTGAGTAGCGCCATTAGCTGCATGTAGTACTCATACTCTTGACGCGGGCCAGAGATGGTCGCACGTACTTGCTGGCGCATTTCTTTTAACACTTGTGGCGGGTTACCAATGATCAGTGAGCCTGCTGCCGCACCTATGATGATCAAAAACTCGGCTGGCTGCCAAATAGCGCTGAGTTTACCGCCTGCCCACATGTATCCGCCGAAGACACACATCAGGACGGTAATGGCTCCAAAAAACTTTTGCATCTTGTGACTCCTAAGAGGACATTAATTGGTTGAGTTGTTTTAGCGCTTGTTTGTGCAACTGACAGATGCGAGGTGGCGTCAGATCGAGCACGAGCGCGATTTCATGGAGGTTGAGCTCATGTTGATAGAACAAAGTGAGCAATAGTTGATCGCGTTTCGACATTTTTCCCAGCGCAGTGTCTAAGCTACGCCGGATGTGCTCATGTTCCATACCGTCATACTGACCACCAAAGTGGCTGTCGCTGCCGGTTTCCATTAATTGATCAAGGCTTTGCATTTCCCCTGCAAGAGCTGCATTTTGACGGTTGTAATAGTCTTGCTCATCAGTGCCGAGTGCTTTGATGATTTCAGCGTCGGTTGGCATTCTGCCTAGCGCTCGAGTGAGGTCTCGTGTCACGTCGTTAAGCTCATGTGCTTGCTGTCGGGTCTTGCGTGAGCGCCAATCCAAACGGCGAAGCTCGTCCAAAATAGCCCCTCGAACACGACAAACGGCAAAGGCGGGGAAGTGCGGATCATCCACATCCCCATAACGACGTCCGGCTTCGACAAGTGCAATCAAGCCAATTTGCTGCATGTCTTCAATACTGCAATGTGAGGTCGCATGAACGCGCAGTTGGTTTACGACGCGCTTAACCATGACTTGATGACGCTGCAGCAGTGCATTTTCATCAATCGGGCGCGACGGCGTATTCACTTCCTCCGTCGCGGTATAACTTTCCTGTAAGTTCATCTCCAACATAGCTGTGCTCCGTTATTGCACAACGTACTTGGTCAGCAAAACATCATCGATATCACGTACGATGTCGGTTTTTGCGAACGAAAGCAGTAGGTTCTCTTTGATTTCGCTTTGCAGGATATCAATGGCACCTGCTTGCTGAAGCTCATCAAAAGTTTTGTCGCTGAACAGTTTTAGCAGTGAGTTTTGAACCATCGGCATGTAGGCATCAATGTCCTTAATGCGCTCTGGGCGGCGTGTTTCCACCGCAAGTTCCAGCATCACAAAGTGAGTTTGCTTTTTGCCTTTGATGGTCAGCACCACTTTATCTAATGGATGAAAGCTTGGGCCTTTTGTCGTTGGTTGCTCAGAAGTTAAGAATGCCAACGGTGAATCTTCCAATAAGGCGCTAACGCTGGAGTCTGATGATGAAGACTCTGAACTTTTGTTGAGGTACCAAATACCGCCGACCACAGTGGCAGCGGAAACGAGGGCACTGGTGATGATCATGGTGATAAACAGGGCGATCATTTGTTGTTTGGTCATAACCTTTTTCCTCGATGATGCATTAGGCTTGAGTGTTCAGCCAATGCTCTGAATAGTTTGTTGTATTAGATTTGAAGGCGTTGGTTTCACGCGCGGTAAAGACGTTTGCTTCTTCTTGAGTGCCGTCATGAGAGTGTCGCTCTTGACCTTGATCCGAGCCAACGTTGACGTCTACGTGAACGAAGTTCTGCTCTTGCAGTTCAGTTCGAAGGCGCTCAGACACTTGCATCAGTGCCTCACGGGTTGCGGCGGTATTGGCGTTGATTTGTACGCTCAAGCGGTCGCCTTCAACACGCACCAACAAATCCAATTTGCCAAGCTCTGGCGGGTCGAGACGAATCTTGGCTTCTTGCAGGTTTTGCTGAGCTTGTAAAGTCACGCGATCTTGCAGCACTTGCATCATCTGCTCGCCCCATTTACCGGAACTGGTATCCACGCGAACGGCCGCCCACTCCGCACCTTGAGCTTGAGTTGTTGCAAGCGGTGAGGTTGGATTTGAATATTGCGCTGTTGTTGTCTGCGATTGCGTGTTGGCTGCGAATATTTGCCCGTGAGCAGATTGATTCAGCAACGGTTGCAAATCAGAAGCAGAAACTTTAAGCGAATTTGCCGCGCTCGCTTGAACACCACTTTGGTTTTCTTGCGTAGGGGAGGTAAGCATTGAATTGGCTTGGGCGCCCATGTTTGCACTGTGCGAGGTGCTATTTGCCGACACTTGTGCAAGCTGGTTGGTTTCGCCTTGCTTAATCGCCGCCTTACTTATCCCTTGCATGAGAACTTGCGCTTGCGTGGCCAGATTCACCTCTGATGAAGCATTACCTAGTAACGTTTCATCAGAGGTGTCTTCTGTGTGGAGCTCTGGTGAACTGACGTCAGGTTGCATCGCTTCCGCTGGTGAGGCTTGCGTATTTAAGCGAAATCCGGCAACGGTGATAGACGCGTTGGTTTGACCCTGTTGAGTGACCGTGGCTGAATTTGCTAGCGAAACGCCTTGCTCTGAACGCGCGTGAGAGATCTTCCCTACGGCGGTAGATTGAGAAGGTGAACTCGCAGACATTGAGTTGGTGACCATCATTGCGTTAGCTCCATCGTCATTGCAAGCTGATACGCCATGGCTCGTTCCTGTTGGTCGTTAACCATATTCATCTCTTGCTGTAGTTCGCTGGTGGCTTTCTCGAGTGCAGCAAACGCAGTTGCATGCACCGTTTTTGCTCGCTGGATTTCCGGTGCGAGTTTCATATCGTTCAAGAAAGGCTTATGACTGATAAGCAGTTCGCGCAACTGTAAATCGTAGCGTTTTAGTGCTTGCCAATCGGCTGTTTTAGTAGCGATTTGGATCAGTTTTGATAAGTGGCGAAATCGCTCCGGCGACACTTTATGCTTGCTGTCCAAAGTTCATCCATCCTTCTCGAACGTTACCCATCACACGCTCTACGTTGTCCAAACGCTCTGCGTCATTTTGAGTGCTGCCGTAATACAACTCGACTTGGCAGAAATCGTAGAGTTGACGCAAGTTCTCGGCGATCTCTCCGCCATTCTCTTCATCCAATGCGCTGCTTAAGCCGATAAGGATGTTCATGCACTTGTTAATGCCAATTCCTTTTTCTTCGAGGCGATTCGCAGCAAGGTGACCGCGAATACGTTCAATTTCATCGAGTAACCCATCGATCAGCATGACGACGAGTTGGTGTGGATTAGCGGATGCTGCTTGAGCATCCAGATCGACCTGTTGGTATGAGTCGTAGCCGGAATCCATGAGCATAAGTATTTCTCCTAAAGCGTTAACCAAACAGCGACATGGTTTGGTTCATTTGCGTCATTAAGGTGTTCATTTGAGTAAATTGGGTGAGGTAGCGGTTGTACGACATCTCGTACTTGCGCTCTAAAGAGACTTGTTTGTCTTCAATGCGGTCCATATTGGCTTGCAGCGCATCTTTACGAGAATTGAACGTGCCAGACGAGAACTTCAAAAACGGTTCTGCCATATCATCGAGTGAGTCGAGCAGGGCACCATCACCGTTAAACATTGCTTCAAGCGCAGCGCTGTTACTCTTCTGTGCTTCGGCGAATTTGTCTTGGTCGACTTTCATTTTTCCATCGCGATCGATAGTGATGCCGACTTCGCTCAAACGCATTCCGCCATGTTCGCCACGAACAAGCGCATTTAATTGGCTTTCAATCGAACGTAGCGTTGGGTCACTGGCTAGAACGCCACGCGCTTGGTCTTCGCTACCAATTTGTGTGTACTCATCTAGCGTAGAAATAAGGGCGCTGTAGGTGTCGACAAACTTAGTGACTTGCTCATTCGTGCCTTCAAGGTCTGCACCGACTTCCATCGAGATAGGGGCTTCACCTGAGTTTTGTGCTTTGGTGACCGTGATGTCGACACCATCGATCACACCTTCAAAGGTATTGCTTGAGTTAGTCAGTTGCAGCCCTGTGCCTTCCGCGCCAAGCCAGATAACAGCATCTTGAGGTTTACTGATTTCTGTTGTGTTGGTGAACGCATCTTCAAACCACGCTTGTCCTGTGCCAGTGGCACTGACATTGATGCTGTTCGCAACGCCTGTCTCGGTACTGGAGAGCATGAAGTGTGTTTGGCCATTTGAACGCACAAGCGTGGCATTCACGCCTGGGTTATCAGGGTTGTTGTTGATCGCGCTGACTAGGTCCGTCACGGTCGCTTTTCCATCACCGTCAGTATCCACCGTCGACATATCTAACGTCATGGTTTCACCATTGATGGTGAACTCTAACGTACCGGTAGTTGGGACCTCGGTAGTGGCCTCCAAGTCTGCAGGCATACCGGTAGAAATCTGATGTGAAGTAGCCACTTGCTCAACGAAAATCTGGTAGTTACCGACTAATGCGTTGGCATCGGCACTCGCGGTGAAAAAGCCGTCTTGAGAGGTCGTTGCGGTATTTTTGATGATGCTGTTTGTGCTGCTGTTCATCTCGTTAACCGCAGATCGGAAGTCACGCAGCGCACTTTCGACTTTACCTAGAGCAGCCAACTGTGTTTGGTAACGATCGGCTTGCAATTGGTAACGTTGCTGAAATGGCTGAACGTCTAACGTGGCGAACTGGGTTGCCATGGTAATTGGATCTAACGAACTCATGAGGTCGCTCCCTCTCTCATCTGTATTTGGCTTTTCTATGCCAGTAATAAATACTCAATCGCAAGATGTGTGCCTGATATCTATATCTATATAAAACAGTATCTTACTGACCATTCTGTGTGTTGGGAGGAAGCGACTTTTCCACCTTGCTGGTTCCGCTTTCCCCTTGATAGCTAATGGGGTTCCCAAATAAAAAAGGCGACCAAAAGTGGTGAAAGATTTAATCCAATGGAGGGAAGAAAAGCGAGGCATGAGCGATATGCATAATGCGCAAATTTAGGCGTTTACTGTTAAGGGATTCAGATTTTTCTGATCCTGTTTGAATGCAAAGGTTTGCTATCTTATGCCCCTGCAATTTTTGTGGTTGCTAGCGGCTGGCTATTCCCCCCTAATTCGACTAAAAAAGAACGACAATAATGAATGACTTTGTTTTACGACTGATGAAGTGTGCTCGTGCATATGAGGCTTTCATCGGTACCAAACTGCGCAGTAAACAGAACATTAATGCCGAAGAGCTGGTGAGCAGCCGTGTAGAGACGCTTTCTCGATTTCCAGAGCTCAAAGCGTATGAGCCACATCGAGGTGTGGAATCTGTCGAACTGGAACTGTTCAACAAGTTTCTTCTCGCTAACAACGAAAAAGCCTCCCGGATACGAGGAGGCTTTGATTTTTTGGACGAATTAAATTTTGCGCGTTATTAGCGAATAGTGAGTCTCTATTAACGCAGTAGCGACATTGCCATACCTGGTAGCTGGTTAGTTTGAGAAAGAACCGTTGTACCAGCTTGCATTAGCATTTGGTTCTTCGTCATGTTTGAAGATTCAACAGCAAAGTCAGCGTCAGTGATACGGCCTTTCGCTGCCGATGTGTTTTCAACCATGTTGCCTAGGTTCACTACAGTGTGGTCTAGGCGGTTGATTGTTGCACCCAATCCAGAGCGTGCTGCGCCAACTTCATCAATCGCTAAAACTAGCGCATCCATTGCTGCGCTTGCATCACCAGTGCTGCCAATGTCTAGGGCAGGTACTGTTGTTTTTAGAGCAGTATGTGCCGCAGTAACATCAGTATCTACTGTTGTTGCTAAAGATAGCGTTTCTGCAGAAGAAGAACCGATTTGTAGAGTAAGACCACCCGCTTTAATACCATTAGCAGTAATCAATGTATCACCAGCGTATTTGGTGTTATCCATGATGTTTTGTAGCTCAGTACCTAGTTCTGCAAATTCTTTTTGAAGAGCATCTTGGTCTTTTGCTGTGTTTGTGCCGTTTGCAGACTGAGTTGCTAGGTCGTTCATGCGGTACAGAATGTTAGTTGCTTCATCGAAAGCACCTTCCGCTGTTTGTAGCATAGACATACCGTCTTGTGCATTACGCATCGCAACGCTCATACCGCGAGTTTGAGCTTCTAAACGGTTAGAGATCTGTAGGCCAGCTGCATCGTCTGCTGCAGAGTTAATACGGTAACCCGTGCTCAAACGCTCCATTGCTGTGTTCAGTAGGTTACTAGTGTTGCTTAGCGTGTTTTGAGTAACCAGCGAAGCGTAGTTAGTGTGCATTGATAGAGCCATAATCTGTTCTCCTTGATTGTTCAATGTGGGACTATCGCCCCGCTCACTAACTAGAGGCGGTCGGTTGGTTTTAATGATTAATTGAAAATTTAAAAATTTTGCCAAAATCGCCAATTTTGATGGTTTTTGGTGATATCTATTCCAGAAAACTCGTGTTTTAAGGCTGTTCAGACATAAAAAAGGGCGAGTTCTTATTTCTGAACTCGCCCTTTATCGTTACCCTATTTATTCATCGTCGAACGATTTAAACGACAATGAGGTGGGAATATCACTGAAATAGCCAAAGTAATAATTCGCACCGAGTAAGCGGTAGCGATTGAGTTCATTTTGGCTGGCGACTCTCCCTGCTACCCAAGGAAATTGATTGTGACGAAGAAAGCGCGCGATAGGCAGAAACGCGTGCTGATCTTGTTTGTTTTCCATTGTCACGGATAGCTTAATCATATCAGGTTTAAACTCTGCTATGCGTTCGAAGTGCACTTGTCTGGTCGCGATTTCAAACCATAACGCATACGCGTTGTCTTTTAACAGCTCAACCAAAGTGGTGACTTGCTCGTGCAGGCAAAGGGATTCATCGGCTTGTAAAGAGGGCACGACATGTTGAAATGCTGCCTTGTGGAATTGAATCATCTGATTCAAAAAATGGCGGCCTGCTTGCCATAATAAGGCGTCGATCCGAATAGGCACAACGACATTGCTGATAAGATCCGGATGAAAGGTATCGAGCTGGAACTGAGTTTGGCGCAGGGCTAAATACAAGCTGTATAAATCTAAGCAATATTGCATTTGCTCAGACAATTCAAACTGATAAACACTCTGCTCGCCACGTACACCAAAGCGCAGGGTGAGGTGTTGGTATGCCACCTCACCGGTTTTGGTTTTACGGATGGCTTGACAGGCGTGTTGAATGTCATTGTGTTTGAGCGCATCAAACACCAGTTGGTCGTCGTCCGTGACAATATGTTGCAGTGCGAGGCCGCATAAATAATCGTACATCGCTGTTGTTGATATGAGATTAGCCAAGGTTTCCTACCACGTTGATCTGTTTATTTTCTGGAATTTCATTGTAAGACAGTACCGCCAATCCTTGGGTAAAGGTACGTGCGTAACGCGCCAGCAGTGGTCGCAATTGGGGCATCACCAGTAAGATGGGTGGCAAGCCTTGTTGTTTAAGTTGCTGACGAATCAAAGGCAAGTTCTGTTGGAACTGACTAAGGATGTTTGGCTCTATTGGGAAGCTATCGAGCATGACAGCGCCTGCTGTTTGGGCTTGTTGTAGAGAAGCCATCAGCATTTTCTCAAGTTCATCCGATAAAGCGTAGACATTCAGTTCGTTTTTTTGTCCTGCGACTAAGTTCACCAGAGTGCGTTTCAGCGCGCAGCGTACATCCGCCGCAAGCAAAATTGGCTCTTTGGTATTTTCAGAAGACTCCAACATGGTATTAGCGATGGTACGAATGTCTTTCAGTGGAACTTGGTCAAGCAGAAGCTGACGGTAGACCTTAAGTTGCTGTGCTGGGGTCAGTGCAGCGGCTAAGGCTTCGGCCAATTTGGGTGCTTGCGCAGTCAAACGTTGAGTCATGGCTTCAACGTCGTCATGGGTGAACAACTCAGCCAAATTGGTTTTCATGATTTTGCTGATGTGTGTCGCGATCACAGTACCATCGTCAACCACCTGATAGCCCATGTTGAGCGCTTTGGCTTTGTCTTGATGTTCAATCCAAACGGCAGGCAACTGGTAGGCAGGATCGCTGCCAAGAATACCATCGACTTCGCCATAGGTTTCACCAACGGCAATCGCCATGAGACGTTCTGGCTCGATAAAGCCTTGTTCAATAACTTCACCGTTCAACGCAATGGTGTATTGGTTTGGTTTTAAACTTAGGTTATCGCGAATACGCACTTCTGGTAGCAAGAAGCCCACTTGCTCAGAGAGGTTACGGCGCACGCCACGAATACGCTGTGCTAAAGGCGCACCTTGTTCTTTGTTGACCAAGTGAACCAAACGATAGCCCAACGCAAGAGACAGCGTGTGGACATGAGGAATATCGTCCCAAGTGAGTGCAGTTTCTTCTACCTGCATCGCATGAGAGAGCGCCTCCACTTGGTCGATTTGGGTATCTTGCACCGGCTTTTTGCTTTGTCGCCACCCTGCAAATGCCAACACGGCGGCAAAGGTGAAGAACGCAAGATGAGGCATACCCGGGACCATTCCAATGATTGCCATGATGGCCGCAACGGTATACAAGGTTGCTGATGTCGCGAGCAACTGCTTATGCATGGTTTCCGACATGCCGTCATCGCTGTCGTTAATGCGCGTCACGATAATGGCGGCCGCGGTTGCTAGCAATAGTGATGGAATTTGAGCAACTAAACCATCACCGATAGTCAACAGGGCATAAGTCTTGAAGGCTTCTGACGCTGGTAATCCGTGCTCGAACACACCAATGCTGATACCACCGATGATATTGATGAACAGGATAAGCAGACCCGCAACCGCATCACCACGAACAAATTTAGACGCACCATCCATTGAGCCATGGAAGTCGGCTTCGTTCGCGACTTCTTTACGGCGCTGACGGGCGGTTTCTTGGTCAATTAAGCCTGCGTTTAAATCGGCATCGATGGCCATTTGTTTGCCTGGTAGAGCATCCAAGGTAAAGCGTGCCGAGACTTCGGAAATACGCTCACCACCTTTGGTGATCACAACAAAGTTAATGATCATCAAGATGATGAACACCACCATACCGACCACGTAGTTACCGCCGATCACCACTTCACCGAAGGCTTGAATTACCTTACCAGCAGCATCGCTGCCGTTGTGACCTTCAAGCAATACGATACGCGTTGAAGCCACGTTTAGAGTGAGGCGAAGTAAGGTCGCGACCAGCAAAATGGTTGGGAAAATCGAAAAATCGAGAGGTCGCTTCGCTGTCGTGCTGACCAGTAATACCAAGATCGCTAACACGATATTGAAGGTGAACAGCGCGTCCAATAGCAATGGTGGTAAAGGCAAGATGACCATTGCCAATACCATCAACAAGACGATTGGAATACCAATGTAGCCTTTAGTGGAAGTTTGAAGGTGTTTTAACCGGTTAAACATACTCTGTGTCCTTGGGTAAACGCGGGTTAATCAGTGTTGCAAATGCTTTGGAATTGAAAAATGAGGCAAAGGCGTCGGTTCCTTTCCGTCCCCTTTACGAAAGGCTTTCAACTGCAAAACGTAAGTTAAAATATGGGCCACTGCGATATAGAGTTGGCTCGGAATGGCCTGCTCAATCGCTGTGGTGTGATAAATCGAACGAGTCAGCGGCGGCGAGTTGATGATCTCGACTTTGTTCTCGCGGGCGATGCGTTGAATGTGCATCGCGGTTTCATCGACGCCTTTTGCCACCACAAATGGTGCATCGGACAGCGACGGCTCGTACTTCAATGCCACGGCGTAGTGGGTCGGGTTGGTGATCACCACGTCTGCGGTTGGCACCATTTTGTCGATTTTACGGCGAGCAAACTGCTGCTGAATTTGGCGAATGCGTTGTTTAACTTCTGGTCGACCTTCGTTGTTCTTGAACTCCTCTTTGAGTTCTTGTTTGGTCATGCGCAGCTCTTTGAGGTGCTCCCAGCGTTGGTAAGGAATATCAAGTACCCCAAACAGCAATAGGGCGAACCCCATCAGCAGCAGACCTTCAAACAAAATCGACATGATCAGTGAGAAGCCTTGGCTGAGTGGTAAGTTTTGCATGCCAAGTAGCGGCTGTAGATGGTTGTCTAGGTAGCCATAAAGAATGCCGAAGATGACGAGTACTTTAAAAGTCGATTTGACCAATTCCACAAGTGAGCGAGTAGAGAAAATACGTTTAATGCCAGAGATAGGGTTCAGTTTGCTGAGTTTTGGCATGACGTTCGCAAGGCGGAACATCCACCCACCCAGCACCATGCTGCTGCCAAAGGTGACAATGATGATTACTGAGAAGAGGGGCAATAGCATCTCAATGATCACCGCCAAGCTCTGACCAAGGTGTTCCACCAATTGCTTTGGGTTTTCCAAGTCGGCTTTGGTTAGGGTCATGTTGTAACGGAATACGCCAGACATGCTTTCCCAAATACTGTTGAGTTGGGAATAAAAAAACATCGCAACGGCTAGGAAGATAACGGCGGTAGTGAACTCTTTTGCGCGCGGAATTTGCCCTTCCTGACGGGCTTTTTTGACCTTCTGGGGCGAGGCTTTCTCGGTTTTGTCTTGAGACGACTGTTCGCTCATGCGCCCCCCAACATAAAGTTATTCAAGAAACGAATGGTGTCGTGAACTAACGCGGTATAGCGACTAGGCACGCCAGAGACAGAGATCAACACGCTGAACAAACCTAAGAGCATGGTCATGGGAAAGCCCAACGCATAAACGTTGAGTGATGGCGCTGCTCGGTTCATCACACCAAAGCTGATGTTGGCGAGCAGCATAGAAACGATCGCTGGTAACGCTAAGGCAAGCGCAGAAGCAAACATCCACCCAAAGATGTTCACAACGCCTTGCAAGGAAAGGGCGGAGATACCCGATCCCACAGGCCAAATGACAAAGCTTTGAATGACGATATCGATAACCAATAAATGCCCTTCAAGTGCAAGAAACAACAAGGTCGAGAAGATAAGGAACATGCGGCCTAGAATCGCCACAGACAAACCATTAACCGGATCGTTCATCATCGCCATACCCAAGCCCATTTGTAACGAGATAGTCTGGCCGAGCATGGTGAATACATTGAACAACATATGCAGGATTAAGCCGAACATCAGGCCCCATATCGCCTGTTCGAAGGCTAAGAAAAGCGAGGTCATCGAGAACAGTTCGACTTCTGGCATTGGTGGCATAAGTGGTGCGGTGATCACCACAATCGAGAGCGCAAGCAAGCTGCGAACCCAGACTGGAATCAGCGCGTCACCAAAAAATGGCATGGAAATGAATACGGCACCGATGCGAAAAAATGGCCACCACAGCTGACCTAGAATCACGGACAGTTCCGCAAACGTGATCGCCATTAGCCGATCATCCCTGGAATATTGTGGAACAAGAAATCAAACAATTCCATGATTTTACGTAGCATCCAGTGACCCGCAAAAATCACCATCAGCAGCGTGACTAACAAACGTGGCAGGAAGCTGAGGGTTTGCTCGTTAATTTGCGTGGCAGCCTGAAATACCGCAATGCAAAGACCAACAATCAACCCCGGCAAAACCAAGACGGCTACCATCAAGATGATCAGCCAGACGGCGTCAGAAAATAGTGTAACGGTGAGTTCTGGTGTCATATTGCGCTCCCATTACCCAAAGCTGGCGGATAGTGTGCCGACAGTCATCGCCCAGCCATCCACCAGAACAAACACGACAAGCTTGAATGGCAGCGAGATGATCAGTGGTGACAGCATCATCATACCCATTGCCATCAATACACTGGCAACGACAAGGTCGATGATCAGAAACGGGATAAACAACATGAAGCCGATTTGAAATGCGGTTTTCAGCTCACTGATGACGAAAGCAGGCAACACGACAGCAAATGAAATATCTTCGACGTTTTGGTCGATAGGCTCGTTGGCAATACGCAGCATTTGCTCCAACGAGCTTTGGTGGGTTTGTGCCAACATAAAGTGACGAACAGGTTTTTCTGCCACCGAAAACGCTTGCATCAAGGTAATTTCACCCTTGTCATACGGCTTGAAGGCGTTGTCGTAAATATCGGTCCAGACAGGGCGCATGATAAGCAGCGTCAACGTTAGTGCAATGCCGACCAAAACTCGGTTTGGCGGACTCTGCTGCAAGCCTAACGCCTGACGCAATATGGCTAATACTACGATAATGCGTGTAAAGCTTGTGGCCATCAAGATGAAGGCCGGCAAGAAGCTGAGTGCCGTCATTAGCAAGAGGATCTGTAGCTTAACACTGTATTCTTGCTGCGTGTCACCGTCGGAAACGGATAAGATGGTTAAGCCATTGTCTGCCGCCATGGTTGGCAGCGTAAACAACAGTAAACCAAGTAATGTAATCACCAGTAAAGGCAACCGACACTGACTGTCACTCAGAACATTCATCGCGCAACCCACCTGAATTTATCGGCCAACGCCGCTAAGCGCAGAGTCATGGACATCGATCAGGCGTAGGCCATATTTGTCGTTAATGACCACGACTTCTGCTTGTCCCATCAGAGAACCATTTACTTTCACATCAAGAGGTTCGCCATTGAGTTTGTCCAGTTCAATCACTGTGCCTTCACCCGCTTTCATCAAATCGCCTAGTGGGATTTCTTTACTCGCGACTTCTAAGGTAACGGTAACAGGAATGCTTTTAAAAAAGCTCAAATCGCGTTCTGTTACCGGTTCTGCTTGGAATGGTTGCTCTGGGGCAAAGTCTTCTAGCTGAAAATCGTCAAAGTTCAAATCATCGGCGTCGAATGCTGTGGTTGCTTGGGCTTCGCTCATCGCTGCGATTCCTTATCTGGGTTAAAAATCAAAACAAGTTGATCGTCTTGCTCGGCAATACGACCAGTGAAAAGTGACTGATTGCCAATACTGACTGGCACAGTATTGAGTAACTCTATCGGTAAAATATCATTCGGCTTCAGTCCGATAACATCACTCAATGCCATATTTTTTTTACTGAGTACGACATTGAGTCGAACAGGCGTTGACGCCAGAGAACGGCAAAATGGCTGATACAGGTCGACATCGGATTGTAATTTCAATTGATCTATTAAGGTTTGAATCAACTGACTATCCAATTTGAGATGAACCGCACCTTGGCAGTCATCGAACGCGATAGAAAGCTCGGCATGCAGTCCGATGCCTCTTGGCGTTTCGTACTCGCAGGCTTGCCACATTTCTTGAGGTGCTAGCCAGTTGATGATGATTCGACTAATACGCTCTTGAAGGCGCAAGTCACTCGCAGTCAAGCTTGTAGAGGCGCGCTCTGTTGCCGCACCGTAAAAACGGTCAGCAAGCTTGATTAATGCTTGTGCGTCTCCGTAGATATACACCATGCCGCCATCTTGATGCTGATAAATGGAGGTTTGGTCTTTATCCAAGAAAGTTGGTGAAAATCTGTGTAGCTCTACTGAAACTAAGTTTGCTTCGATTTTGTTGGTGCTGAGCCAATTTTGTAATTCATTGGTTAGGCTAGAACAAGATTCTGAAATCAAACTTTCGAGCTTTTCTCGAATGATATGAATAGGTTTGCCTAATAATTCTACATCAAGAAGTTTGATGTCGGAAATAGGCTCGTTGTCTCTGCTTTCCATTTATATTTTACCGTGCCTTAACATTCGAAGTTGTTTTAACTTAATAGCGTGTAGTCTACACAGAGTTTTTTACTAACCTTTAGTTTCAACTTTAAATAATGTGACTTTAGTTCATATGTTGATTTGCGGAGGCAATGAGGCACTTTTCATAAAAAATAAAAAGAGTTATTTTTGTCCTATAAATTCAAGATAAGAATATAAGTTCATGTGTTAATTATCTGGAATGATCGGTTAAATTCACAGCAATTCTTGAACACAAACATCATGCGTTACTTTCTGATCATGAAGCCATTCATTTATAGGTACGAGTGGAAATTCGTTCTTTGTACGCTTATTGACCACTTTCAATGTTTTAGAATAGGGAATCAATATGATTAACTATGCCAGACACCCTAATATGATGGCATATTTGAGAAATCTAACTAAGTCAAGGTTATGTAATAAATACGTTTTAACAAAAATATCAAAACTTATATTTGTCATGATTATGACATGGTCAAAATTAACCTTGGCAGGTGAAAGTGTCATTGTTCCTATGGATCTATCGAGTTGGGATTATAAAGGAAATCAACTTGAATGCAGATTAATTCATACGGACATTCCATATGGGAAGTTTTACTTCCGGGCGGAAACTGATAATCGCCTTTTTTTTATTTCAGAAGTAAAAGATGGCGATGAAAAATGGAATAGCGCTTCTCTTCAAACTCAAAGTGCCCCATGGAATGGTGAGCTGATAACGAATTTATTAGCGTCACAAACTGCTCCAGAAGCAACGCGTCGATTTGAATTCGTAAAAGGAAGTGAGTTACTTCTTGATGGTATTACTAAAGGAAAATGGGTTACACTGTCACTTATGGGGAGTGATGCTTCCTCGCTTTCCGAGCTGACGTTGCCAACCATTCAAATTCAACCTGCTTTAGCGTCATTTAAAGCGTGTCGTGAGCGGTTACCTAAATTGTCTTTTTCGCAAGCACGTGATCTGGTCCTGCCTTTCCAATTTGGGCAAAAAACACTGACCCCATCTCAGTTAGAAACGATTGCTGCGTTATACAGTTATGTGTCTGCTGATAACCGAGTCACTAAAATCCTTGTAGATGGGCACACAGACAACGTTGGTTCCGATGTAGTTAACCTCACTATATCTCGTCAACGCGCTGAACAAGTTGCCAAAGCCCTTGTCGGCAAGGGAATCGATGCCAACCTCATTGAAGTGAGAGCGCATGGTTCTCGCTATCCGATTGCTAGTAATAACACCAGTGCAGGACAAATGAAAAATCGTCGGGTGACGTTGCGCCTTGTTCGAGACAACGAGCGCGTTATTGCTAAAAACCATAAAGAATTGAAACAACACACTCAACAAAAGAAGGTCAAGGTTCAATGATGACGAAAACGGATATTTTGTTGGTAGAGCCCAATGAAAGTCTTGCTCAACCCGTATTGGATGTACTTGAGAGTGCGGGTTATTCCGCTCGACATTCTCGTACAGGCCGAAGTGCACTATTAGAAGAGAGAGCAAGCATTACCTTGGTCAGTTCAACACTACCGGATATGTGTGTTCGTGAGTTTGTAGTGTGTCACCAGAGGCAACGAAACGTAGGTGTTGTGATTGCGATTGTCGATCAAGAACAAGGCCTTCTCGCGGCAGAAATCATGAATTCAGGGGCGACTGACTATCTATTGCGTCCATTTGAAACCAATCAACTACTGAATTTACTGAAACGTGTTGAAGCACTGGGTAAACCATTGGCTAATATAGTGGCCGAGTCTTGGCGTAGTAAGCAGGTACTTCAATTGGCACATCGCGCTGCCTGTACGAACGCGAGTGTATTGATAACGGGTGAGTCAGGCACCGGGAAAGAAGTGCTCGCACGTTATGTGCACGAGCACTCTCCACGTTTGGATGGTCCTTTTGTTGCAGTGAACTGTGCGGCTATCCCAGAATCTATGCTTGAAGCGGTGTTGTTTGGTCATGTGAAAGGGGCATTTACTGGCGCGACTGGCTCCCAAAGCGGAAAATTTGAAGAGGCCAATGGTGGCACGATATTACTCGATGAAATCGGTGAAATGTCTCCAGCAGTGCAGGCCAAACTATTGCGTGTTTTACAAGAGCGCGAAGTTGAGCGTGTCGGCAGCCATAAAGCGATTCAATTGGATATTCGCGTGATTACTGCGACAAACAAAGACCTACGTGAAGAAGTGCAAAAAGGCACATTCCGTGAGGACCTCTACTACCGTCTTGATGTTTTACCTTTGCACTGGCCTCCGTTGCGCGAGCGTAAAGAGGACATTCTACCTATCAGTCAATTCTTTATCGAAAAATACCAAGACAGCAGCCGTTGTCGTTTGTCTCAGGATGCGATCTCTGCGCTGTGTCAGTATCACTGGCCAGGGAATATTCGTGAACTCGAAAATGTCATTCAACGTGCGTTAGTGATGCGTCACGGTGACTACATCACTGCCCATGATCTGATGCTACCGATTGATTTTCTCGTTCGAGTGCCTTCTGCGGAGCCAACCTCAAGTTTTGGTCACGTTGAGGCAAAGAAGCAGGCGGAGTATCAATTTGTCTTGGAAAAATTACGTCAGTTTGGTGGAAACCGAACCAAAACCGCAAATGCTTTGGGCGTATCTACCCGAGCGTTGCGTTACAAGCTCGCAGCAATGCGTGAACACGGTATTGATTTACAGTCGGCGCTAGGCTCGGCTGCCTAAAAGGAGAAACAGTAAATGGCAAGTCAACCTACCAACGCGATCTCGGCAGAGCAATTAATGCTGTCGAAAATGGAGATCATGAGAACTCAGGTTCAGCAGCCAGAATTTGTCGTAAGTGCTAACCCGATCGACAAGCAATCTCTGAATGCACCGTTATCGTTTTCTCAAGCAATGACCAGTGTGTTGGATTCGGTGAACCAGCACCAATCGGTGGCCAGTCAGAAAATGACAGCGGTAGAAACGGGGAAAAGTGATGACTTGGTTGGAGCAATGGTGGCAAGTCAAAAAGCGAGCTTGTCTTTCAATGCACTGATGCAGGTACGCAACAAGGTTGTGGCCTCTTTTGACGATATTATGAAAATGCCGGTGTAATCTATGTCAGAAATTACTCCCCAAGTTGCCGGAAACACGGCAATGCCTATGAGTTCAACACAAACGCTATCCTCTTCAAAAGGGATGGATGATGTGAAATATAAAATCAGACAGTTGTGGTCAAGCAGCCAGCGTAACCTTGTGTTGTCCGCCGTATTGGCAGCCATTGTTGCCGCGATTATTGTGGTCGCGTTGTGGAGTTCTTCTCAGAGCTTCCGACCGCTATATAGTCAGCAAGAGCGTTTCGATATCGGTGAAATCATCTCAGTGCTTGAAAGCGAAGGCATTAGCTACCGCATGCAAGAACAAAACGGCCAAGTGTTGGTGTCGGAGGGTGAAGTTGCCCGCATCCGCATGCTGCTTGCTTCGAAAGGGGTGAAAGCGAAATTGCCAACGGGTCTGGATTCATTAAAAGAAGACAGCTCGCTAGGTACCAGCCAGTTTATGGAAACGGCACGTTATCGCCACGGTTTAGAAGGTGAGTTAGTGCGCACTATCATGTCGCTAAATGCAGTAGCGAATGCACGTGTCCACCTTGCGGTTCCTCGTCAAACCTTGTTTGTGCGCCAAAACACGGAAAACCCTTCGGCTTCTGTGATGTTAGAGCTTAAGCCGGGGGAAGATCTGAAGCCTGAGCAGGTCGAAGCCATCATCAACCTAGTGGTTGGCAGCGTGACAGCAATGAAGCCTGAATTTGTCTCGGTGATTGACCAATACGGTCGACTACTGAGTGCGGATGTGGCTTCTGCTGAAGCGGGCAAAGTGAATGCGAAATACCTTGAATACCAAAAGAGTGTTGAGAAGCAAATCATCCAGCGCGCGGCTGACATGCTGACGCCGATCGTGGGGCCAAGTAACTTCCGCGTACAAGTTGCGGCGGATATGAACTTTAGCCAAGTCGAAGAGACACAAGAGATCCTCGATAACGCACCGGTCGTTCGTAATGAACACACTATCCAAAACAACTCCGTTGACCAAATTGCATTAGGTATTCCGGGCTCTTTGAGCAATCAACCACCTGTAACCGGTGAAACGCCAACCAACGATAGCCAGAACACCAATGCACGTTCAGAAGTTAATCGCCAATATGCGGTAGGCAGCAGTGTGCGTCGAACTCAGTACCAACAAGGTCAAGTTGAAAAGCTCAGCGTGTCAGTTCTGCTTAACTCGCAAGCCGCACCGGATGGTGTCGCATGGAGTGAAGCGGATAAATCGCAAATCTCAACCATGATCATGGACGCGGTGGGTATCTCGAATGCACGTGGTGACAGCTTGAGTTTGATGAGCTTTAACTTCACCCCAATTGTGATCGACGCGCCGCCAGCACTGCCTTGGTGGCAAGACCCAACAGTTCAGCAGCCCTTACGTTACGTTATTGGTGGCATGTTGGGTCTGGCGATGATTATGTTCGTTCTTCGTCCACTGATCATGCACCTAACTGGCGCAGACAAGCGTTCTTCTGAGTTGGAGTTCGCCCCGCCGCAAGATGAACCAAGCTATGATAATTTACAGACTCGTGAAGAGTACGAGTATGAAGATGTACTTAATCGTCGCCTATCCGAGAAAGGTATAGCTCTGTCTTCTGGACTGGATGTCAACAGCGATATGTTGCCACCGCCAGGATCACCACTAGAGATCCAACTTAAACACCTACAGCTTATTGCAAATGAAGAGCCAGAGCGTGTAGCCGAGATATTGAAACAATGGGTAAACATCAATGAACACAGCACAGTCAACGTCGAAGCAGACGCTTAGTTATGTAGAACAAACCGCACTGGTGCTGCTCGGCATGGGTGAGGACGCGGCGGCGAAGGTGTTGCAACATTTTAGTCGAGACGAAACACAGTGTGTTACTCGTGCAATGGCGAAACTCAACGGCATCAAAAGTGAGTCTGCTCGTACGGTGATTCAGAACTTCTTTGAAGACTTTAGTGATCACAGTGGTATTCGCGGTGCTTCAAAAGAGTACTTGTCGAATACGCTGCGCAAAGCGTTGGGTAATGATTTAGCGAAAGGCTTACTTAATAACCTATACGGTGATGAAATTCGCAACAATATGAAACGTTTGCAATGGGTTGAAGCGGAAACATTGGCGCGGTTTATCGTCAATGAGCATCCGCAGATGCAGGCGATTTTCCTGGCTTACCTACCCGCGGATAGCTCTTCTGTGGTATTGAAGCATCTGCCACAAGATTATCATGATGAGATCTTATTCCGCATTGCACAACTACAAGACATTGACCATCAAGTAGCGAATGATCTGCACGAATTGGTGGAACGTTGCATTGAGAAAGTGTCCGCTAATCAGAGCGTACCCCTGTCGGGCGTCAAACAGGCGGCCGACATCATTAACCGTTTTGAAGGTGATCGAGCGTCGTTGATGGAAATGCTTAAACTTCACGATGCCGATGTTGTCAATGAGATCGAACAGAACATGTTTGACTTCATGGTTCTCGGCCGTCAGCGCGAAGAAACGATGGATATTCTTGTGCAACAAATTCCACTAGAAATGTGGGCAGTGGCGCTAAAAGGATCTGAGATTACGTTGCTGCAAGCGATCAAACGCTCTATGCCACAGCGCATGGTAAAAGCACTAGAAGATGAGATGGAGTCACGTGGTGCGGTGGCATTAAGCCGCGTTCATCGTGCACGTAACGACATCATGCAGATGGTTCGCGAACTGGATGATGCAGGTGAAATCCAGCTGGTTCTTTATGAAGAGAAAACGGTGGAATAACACAATGGCAGAGAGAAGATCCACTATCATGCGTTTACCTCCGAATGGTTATCGTTTACATCGATTCCCTCCGTTAGCTAAGCCAGTTACGATTGAAGATGATTTTGTATCGGAAAGCCAGAACTGGCAAGAGACTCAAGTTGATATTCAGCAGCAATTAGAAGTTGGTTTTCAACAAGGCTTGCAGCAAGGTCACGAGGAAGGTCTACGTCAAGGCATTGAGCAAGGTAAGCAGAAAGGCCTTCTAGAAGGGCAGAAAGAAGGTTTTCAGAAAGGTTTCGTATCTGGAGAGCAATCGGGTAAACAAAGCTTTTTAGAGGCAGCAAAACCGGTCAACGAACTTTATCAAGCCTTGTCTCGTTGGCAAAGTGAGAAAGAGCAACAGCAGCGTCAAATGATCTGTGAACTTGTTCAGAAAGTCGCGCAACAAGTGATTCGAGCGGAACTCACACTCATGCCTCAGCAGATTTTGGCGCTGGTGGATGAAACCTTATCGGCTATGCCGGGTAAAGCAGAAACGGTGACGGTGCATTTGAATCCGCAAGATCTTGAACGGATCACGCAAATCAATAAAGAGTTGTCATCGTCATGGAAGTTGGTTGCGAACAGCGAATTGCCGGTAGGTGGTTGTCACTTGGTGACGGATGATGCAGAGGCTGATGCGAGTTGTGATTCTCGATTACAAATTTGTATGGATAACGTAAAGCAGCATTTGCTGGACGAAGTTCCTCTCCCTTCGGTTGAAGTAGAAAATGAGTAGCACCTTAAGCCACGAACTATTGAATGAACGTTTGAGCGATGCATTAGCATCGCTCGATTCGATCCCTGTCGCCCGAGTTACCGGTCGCCTAATCAAGGTGAATGGGCTGATGCTACAAGCAGTGGGGTGCCGATTCAAACTAGAACAACGCTGTCTAGTCGAAACAGCGGAAGGCGATATGATTGAAGCGCAAGTGGTGGGCTTTGAACATACGGTTGCTTATTTGATGCCAATACGACGTTTAGGCGGGTTATTTGCTGGCGCAAAAGTGATCCCACTGGATGGCGACAGCACCGTACAACTTAGTTCGCAGTGGCTAGGGCGTGTGGTTAATGGGTTAGGCGAACCATATGATGATGGTGCGCCACTTAAGGGCGGTGATAGAGTTTCACTTGAGCCAAAACCGATCAACCCGCTTAAGCGTAGGCCAGTTGATACGCCGCTAGACGTTGGTGTCCGTACTATTAATGGGCTACTGACTGTCGGTAAAGGCCAGCGCATTGGTCTGATGGCCGGCAGTGGTGTTGGTAAAAGTGTTTTAATGGGTATGATCACGAAAAACACCGAAGCGGATGTGATCGTCGTTGGTTTGATTGGTGAGCGAGGGCGAGAAGTTCGAGAATTTATCGAACGAAATTTAACCCCAGAAGCACGCCAAAAAGCGGTCATTATTGCAGCACCCGCCGATGAATCACCATTAATGCGTTTGCGAGCGACGTTACTTTGCCATCGCGTAGCAGAATACTTTCGTGATCAGGGCAAAGACGTTTTATTGTTGATGGACTCGCTTACTCGCTATGCCATGGCGCAACGAGAAATCGCGTTGTCACTTGGCGAGCCGCCAGCATCGCGTGGTTATCCGCCCTCGGTATTCAGTGTATTACCGCAACTTTTAGAGCGCGCAGGGAACAGTGAAAACCCTCACGGCAGTTTAACCGCAATTTATACAGTATTAGCTGAAGGGGACGACCAACAAGATCCAGTGGTGGACTCAGCTCGGGCAATATTAGATGGTCACGTTGTTCTTTCTCGTCAATTGGCAGAGCAGGGGCATTATCCCGCTATTGATATCAATGCATCGATCAGCCGCTGTATGAACGCATGTACTCATGAAGCGCACAGCGCTATTGCGAACAATTTCCGTCAGTACTATTCCAATTATCTGCAGGTGAAAGAGTTATTGCCGTTGGGAGGATATCAGCCGGGGCAAGATCCGGAGTTGGATCAGGCCGTTTCGATGTACCCGAAATTGCGTGCTTATTTGCAGCAATCAGCGAATGAAGCGGTAGACTATCCAACCAGTTTAACCGCGTTGGCACAGATGTTTCAAAATGGGCAATAGTGCATGGAAGCCAAGTTAAAAGCCGTCGGCAAACTGCAACAAATGGAAGAAAAGCAGCGCGATAGAGTAGGTCAGAAGTTGGATGTCATGCGGCAGCGACACGCTCATTTATCGCTACAGTTGGCGCAGTTATCGGAACTGAAAGCGCATGCAGGGCATTCCGCATTGACGACGCCGACACTCAATAGCGCCACATTAATGAACCTTAATCGTGTCGATCACTTGCTGCAAAAGATGCTCCGTCACCATGAGCAAGAGGAAGCGCTGATGCAAGCAGAATGCGCCTCGGTACAAAAAACACTAGAGATCAAGCATGCTCGCATTAAGGGACTGGAAAAAGTGCTTGAACGCTGGCGCCAAAAGCAGAATTACGAGAAAGCCAAAAAAGAACAAAAACTGATTGAAGATATTATTAACTCGCGGCTAAAGCGAAGAACGTTATAAACGCCCTTTTATGTTCATTTAAATTTCATCTAATCTCCAGCTTCTTTTCAGGCTCAAAATGTGTTTAAAAATGTAAGTAGTGGTCTAGGTTTCGCCACACCGTAGCCTTGCGCGTAGGTGATACCTAGGTTTTTCAATATCTCTATATGTTTTTCAGTTTCCACAAACTCAGCAACAGTCTCTAAATGCATGTCATCGGCGACATTACAAATGGAGTTCACGATCAATCGGTCGGTTTCGCTATTTGGTAGATTGATGACAAATGCACCATCAATTTTCAATATGTCTAATGGCAGTTTGCGCAGATAAGCGAAACTCGCATACCCGGTGCCGAAATCATCAATCGCGATTTTACAGCCCGCCGTTCTCATCGCGACTAACGTATCAATCGCCTGTTGCTCATTCTGGAATGCGGCAGATTCAGTAATTTCAAAACAGATACGGGAAAGTGGGATGTTAAACGCTTTAGCTTGGTTGATAATGCTATCCGCTAAGTGTTCAACCCCAAGCGTTTTTGCGGTTAAGTTAATCGCGCATTTTTCAATGTGGCTCCAATCGCGAACAGACCCGCTCAGCATTTTAAATGTGTTATCAATAACCCAGTGGTCAAGCTCAACTTCTAAGCCGAACTGATTGATAAGAGGAAAAATCTCTGCAGGGGAAAGGTAAGTGCCATCGATGTTTTTTATCCTCAACAACACTTCGAAACTGCATGCGTTGTCCTGTTTGCCATTTAACTTAGCATAAGGTTGGCAATAAAGTTCGAACATGCCTTTTTTAAACACTTGTTGAATAAAGCTTAGTTTGTCTAATCCTCTCACTGGTACGTGATGCGTATCTAACCAGCGTATTGACTGGCCGTAACTCGGTTGCTGATCGCAAAGTGCAGACACGGTTTTCTCTATGTCATCGTCCAGTGAAGCATGAGTACAGTGCAATGTTGGCAGCACCAGCGATATCGATGTGCCTTGCCAATAAAACTGGAATTCATCAAGGTATTTAGTGAGACGGTTTAAATTAGAGTTGATGCGGCTATCGCGCAAAGCGTAACCAAGAATACCGATAGAGAAAGGTGGACGGAAGCAATGTGGTAAGCTGGTAATGCCTTTACATAAGTAATCATGAAGTTGTTGAATAAGCTGGGTCTTCCCTTCATGGTCCAAGTCAGATATTTTCGAAATCGTTGGCGCTAAATCTAAGTACACTAATACCAATGAACCGTGGAGCTCTAAGTCTTCTTTTAGCTGTGCAATGTTGTACAGGCCAGTGTATGGGTCGATTCGCTCGTACTGGATCTGCTTCTGAGCAAGCTCGTAGCGACGAATGGATTGACTGCCTAACAGGTACGCCAACGTCGTTGTTACGGCGGCAATCACGATCCATTCTAAGAAGTTAGCATAGTGCCCGTAGTTGAGATTTACCCGATGTATCTCATTTTGGATGATAGTGAGAATGGCAACAGAACCGAGCAAAAGAGGGCGGATTAATCCGTGTCTGCCAAAGCCCGATACAATGACGATCAACAATAGAAAACAGAGTATATTGGCAAGCAGTGGGCTTGAATGAGAAACCGCCACGGCCATAATGACCACGCACATGCCAAGCCAAGCGATGTAGCCTAGTTCTCGGCTTGATGAGACGCGCAAGTTGTCATCCAATTGAGTTATCCCGTTAGTGCGATCTTTTAGTAAGGCGTTCAGTGCGACATGCAGAAGTGGAGTGACTAACAGTTGGGTAAGATACAGCCCTAACGCAGAATAGATGAAAAACGTGCTGCTGGTTGGTGCATCATTAAACCAGTACTTAAGTAATGAGAAGGTTATCGCCCCTAGGATGGGTAGCATGCAGCCGAAAACGATGAAATATAACTTCATCGCCGAAAATACCGTTGAATGCTCTTGTTTATTTAGTAGTAGCTTAAACAGTTTGCAGCAGATGAAATGTATGAGAATCGTTGTGGCAGCAATGACAGCTGAGGTGTCAAAGGCTCTATTGGTGTATAAGTAATAGACAAGAAGTCCCAGAAAAGTGGGGGCTAATGCTTTACTATCGTAGCGGAAAAAGCAAACCACTAAGATGGCGCTAACAAACGAAATAACTTGATAAGTATCATATGCGATGACGAAAAACGAAGACAGTGCAAAAGCGATCATTACACTGGTGAAGATCGCAATGTTAAATTTTACAGCATCCACCACGTGTTTGATTTTAAAAGTGTTAGTCATTTCATTTCTCGGAGCTCGTCTGCCTATATACCCAAGTGACTTCAAGATGCTGGATTCAGATCGTTGTCATTGATTCGAGTCCAAGGGAGCAATGCTATGAAATAGCCTGCTATTTCTAACGTGTTTGACTGACGTTTCGTTTGACTAGGAGAGAAATAGTAAGCAATAGCACTAACCAATTTGTCGAACCGCCACTGCTGTTTTGATCGCTATTGCTGATCGTGTCTTTTGGTTCAAAACCGGAATCACCTTGACTGTGGTAGTCTTCGGTCTTTGCTAGTGAGGCATCATAACTGGTCTTATTACCCGCACTCGTTTGTGCTTCAATCCAAGACGTATAATTAAGTATTTCGGTAAAGACACTTGGAATGTCAGGTGATTCACAGATGCTCGAGCCGTAGCTAACAATCCCGATTTGTTGGTAAGTTCCGTTAGCATCTTGGTAAGTTAATGGGCCGCCAGAATCACCACGACAGATACTGGTATAGGTTTGGTTTGGGAACCCATTGGCACATAAGCTTTCCTGAGCATTATAGCCAGACACTAATGAGGCGCATTGAGTGTCAGTGAGAGGTTTGACTTCTGCCCAGAGTAAGGCGTTTGGTCCGGTTTCATCATTTGTCGACGTTTGACCTAAACCGAATATCTGATATTTAGATTGGCTGCTGTAATCACCAAAGTCTTGAGGTAGAGTAATGGACTCGACATTGTCGGTGATTGGGTGACTAAGCTCCAAAATCGCAATATCGTTGAGCCATAAATCACTGGCATTGTAGTCTGGGTGAATGGTAATTGTCCGGACGTCTTTAAATTCTTCAATATATACGTTGTCCATTGTGGGGTTCTTAACCAAGACACGAAGGTCGTCGATAGTCCACCGGTCAGTAAAGACATCTGACGTCACACAGTGAGCGGCAGTCATGATATAGCGGTCGTTGATAATTGAACCGCCACAAAGGTTCGAGAACTGTTTTTCACCAGAACGATGGAGAATGATACGGGCGAAAAATGGGAGTTGATTCTTTGCGGCTGGCTGTCCACCGATGATAAAGGCTGAAACCCCCGGGTTGCGCTCCGTGGCATTTTGAACGGCTGTAGCGAGTGTGGGAACGAGTAAGCATACGGTACCGAGTAAGACATTGATAAGTTTCATAAGACCTTTCCTTGGAGCTTAGTGTATATGTTGTACTTTATACTAATTTTGGATTCAATTTGGTCAAACAAATGATTCTCTGTGTATACATTCGCAAAATTAGTGCATTTCATCGTCAAACCACTTGGAAAGCGCTTACTATTACGCCTCGCTGTTTTTCTTGTGCTTGCTCCTGTAACCCCACGTCATCCTGCACCTTAAACTCATTTGGGTATACAATGGTTGCAACTGTGCACTCAAGAGAATGAATGATGGAATTAAAAGTTGATACTCATACACATACCTATGCGAGTGGCCATGCATACAGTACGTTGATTGAAAACGCTAAATTGGCAAAAGTGAATGGTCTGGATATGTTTTGTACCACTGACCACGCGGAATCAATGCCGGGTGCGCCTCACTACTGGTTCTTCTCAAACCAAAAAACGCTTCCTCGCTTTTTAGATGGAGTGGCGATTATTCGCGGTGTGGAATCAAACATTCTGAATACAGAAGGGGATATTGATATCCCGTCTAGTGTTGATCTCAACCTTGATTGGGTGATTGCGAGCTTTCACGAACCCGTCTTTATTCCCGCAAATAGAGCCATTCATACCGAAGCCTTGATTAATGTGATTAAAAATGGTCGTGTAGATGCGCTTGGGCATTTGGGCAACCCGAATTTTGACTTTGATTTTGACGCCGTATTAACGTGTGCAAAACAGTATAATGTGGCGATTGAAATCAATAACACCACACTGAAAGGCAACAGCCGCGTTGGTAGTGTGGAGCGTTGTTATGAGATTGCGAAAATAGGGAAAGAACTCGGTGTGTACTTTACCACGGGCAGTGACGCACATTTCTGTCATGATGTCGGTAATTTAAGTTTAGTCAGTGAGTTGATGGATGGTGTTGGCATTGACAGCTCTAAGGTGATCACTCACTCGACTGATCAGTTTTTGTCATTTCTAGAACGACGTGGCCGTAATCCTATCGTAGAATTTGACGAGATTCGCACTGCATAAACCTGATTACATTTTTGCCTGTGCACCAGCGAATAGATTGCTTTACACTGCGACTCCAATACTTGAGTAACCTTGGTTATGGGTATAAAAAGCTGACTCAGAATACGGCACACAATGGAGAAGTAAAAATGTTACGTCCTGTAGTTTTAGGGTGTGTGGTTGCGTTAGGCTCAACATACGCAATGGCAGAAGCCGTCGATTTAAAACAAAATATGAAGCAGATGAAAATGGATTTTAAACAGGCAGCGGGAGCATCGGATGTCGAAACCATGAAGTCTGCCATTGATAGCTTGCAAGCAATCGTCGAAGAATCTAAACGTGGTAACTACCCACCAGAAAAGTTTGACCTTTACCTAGAAGGTTTTAATAAACTGTCTGTCACGTTAGATAATATTGAATCAGACCTCGACGCAGGTAAGCTAACTGAAGCGAAAGAGCAATTGCGTGAAATTGATGGGTTACGTGAAGAGTATCACGACAAGCGTAACCCAAGTATCTGGAGCAAGCTGTTCGGTTGAACGCTCAGGTAATATTTAAATGAATACAAAAATCAGCCTGCCATTTGGTGGGCTTTTTGTTTCTTCGACGTCCAGCTCTTGCTTCCTCCCCTAAATCACTCTCAATACTATTGTGCGGTTATCGCCAACTTCTCTCGTTACTAAGTCGATGACTCGGTAGAGAAATATGACCTGAGCTTGTCTCTTAGCCAGATATTGGCAGGACTGTGTTTCATCCGGTTATGGGTGAGTAGCCGATATTTCACAGGAATGTTGGTGAAAGGAGCATCAAGCACTTGCAGATCGAGTCGCTCTGCAAATTGGTCAGCGATACTTCTTACCGTCGCTACTAAGTAATCACAGTTTGAGACCATCGTCATTTGAGACACCAATGAATCACATTCGGCAGCGACTTTGCGCTCCCCAATCGACTCTTTAGTAAAATAGTCAGCAAGATAAGCGTCCTCTCTTCGCAGTTTTAAGGTGACGTGCTTTTCAGCATAAAACTGCTCAAGCGTCAGTGAGTTTTGTATTCTCGGGTGCGCTTTTCGAGCAATGACGCAAATCTCATCATTTAAAAAAAACTCAGAGAAAAAAGAAGGTGCGGAGTAATTCGCGAAGTCGATCGCCAAGTCGGCTTTTTGTTGATTGAGGTTATGGATCAGTTTTTCTTCACTAGAAAGCGTAGGGTGTAACTCAATCTCAACCTGTCCTAGGCGAGTATCGGCCTCTATCTTCGGCAGTAGCATTAACATTACGGGTTCAGTGGTATAAACCACAAAACGACGTGAGTTCTCTGTGGAGAAACTGTCTATTCCTTCCAACGCATTTCGGATTTGATTGAGTGCGGGTTCAACTTGACGGGCTAACTCGTGAGCCTGATGCGTAGGCTCAATGCCTCGTCCTGAGCGAACGAAAAGTTGTACGCTTAGCTGCTGTTGAAGTCGTTTCAGCACCCCACTGACTCCGGGCTGAGTTAAACCCATGATGTCCGCTGCAACCGTGATTGAACGGTGCTGATAAACCGCAATAAACACGTGAAGTAAATTCAGGTCGATATTGGATCGTTGCACAAGCTCCTCCTCTTAAAACATAACAATATGTGATGTTTTAAATAAAGTTTCATGCATGTATTTTGATGTGTCAACGAATTAAAGTAGCCTCATATCGAAAAACGAGACACCACGAGGCTCACTATGACTAACCGTTTTGCACCTTCAGCGATTTCACTTGCACTACTCGTTTCTTTTTCTGCGATGGCGGATTACGCCAGCTTAGATACTTACCAAGGTAAGCCAGCGACGGAACATACTCAGCGTGCAAATGCGACGTTGGCGAAAGATCTACCTTGGCAAGACGTCAGTGCATTTGATCGTACGAAGAAAGGGCTCATTGCCGAGTTTGGCACTCATGAAGCGGGCGAGCTAAAGAACCGCTTTGAATACATGTCAGACATGAGTGTGGAGCAATTACCTGCATCGGTTAACCCATCGATTTGGCGCCAGGGAATGTTGAACTACGCCGCTGGTGGTTTGTATCAAGTGACAGATGGGGTGTATCAGATTCGCGGTGCAGACTTGTCTAACATGACCATCTATCGCACTGATAATGGCTATGTGATTCACGATCCTTTGCTATCGAAAGAAGCGGCAGCGGCGTCATGGGCATTTGCCAAATTGCATCTGCCAAAGATTAATGGCGAACACAAAATTACGGGCATGATTTACTCGCACATGCACGCAGATCATTTTGGTGGTTCACGCGGTATTTTTGAGTCGGGTGACTTTGTTGAAGGCGCACCAATCTATGCACCAAATGACTTTATCAAAGAGCTAGCGGACGAAAACGTGATTGCAGGTGCTGCAATGGGGCGTCGTGCCAATTACCAATACGGAACCACGTTGGATAACAATACTCAGGGCATCGTTGATAATGCGCTTGGTCTCGGCACTTCTCGTGGTGAAGTCACCTTGGTTACTCCGACACAAGAAATTGAAGAACGCGAAAAAGTCGTCACCATTGACGGGTTAGAGTTCCACGCGATCAATATGCCGGGGGCTGAGGCGCCTGCAGAAATCGTTCTTTATATTCCCGAATACCGCTCGTTGAATACTGCGGAATTAACCTATGACGGTATGCACAATATCTATACTTTCCGTGGTGCGAAAGTGCGTGATGCACTAGTTTGGACCAAGTATCTTACAGAGCTGAAGTTACGCTACGTTGATAGTGGCTTGGTTGATAACATTCATGCCGCTCACTCTGCACCAGTGTGGAATGATGGCAAGACAGAAACCAACGAAATTGCGGATTACATGACGCTCCAACGTGATAACTATGGCTTTATCCATAACCAAGCGATGCGTTTAGCGAACCATGGTGTCACCATCCATGATGTTGGGCGTGAGATTGAAAAAATCGTTCCTCAATCTCAAAAAGACACTTGGCACACAAACGGCTATCATGGCTCATACAGTCATAATGCACGAGCAGTTGTGAACCTGTACCTTGGTTACCATGACATGAACCCAGTGAACACCAATCCACTGCAAACCAAAGCGAAGTCGTGTGTTTATGTTGAAGCCGCAGGTGCGGATACCTTATTCAATGCAGGACAAGCGCATTTCAAAAAGGGTGAGTACCAAGAGGCATCACAACTGTTTAATGACCTTGTTCAGTGTGAGCCAAGCAATATCGACTACCGTTTTGCGTTGGCGGATAGCTTTGAGCAACAAGGCTACCAGTCTGAAACCATGGCTTGGCGTAACTCTTACCTGCAAGGCGCCGTTGAGCTTCGTACTGGAGACATTCAGCCATCGATTAAACTCGCATCTCCAGATGTCATTGCGAATACGCCAACTGGCATGTTCTTGGACTTCCTTGCAGTTCGATTAAATGCGGAGAAAGCAGAGCAAGCAGGCCTCGATTTTAACTTTGGTATTCACCACCCAGACTTAAATGAGTCATACTTTGGGGAAGTGTCTAACTCCAATATGGCGAACATCCAAGTTGATAAGCTGCCAACCACAGATGTCACGCTGCAAATCAGTAAAGCGGATATGACTGCGATGGTACTAGGACAAGCAACGTTGGATGAACTTGTGAAATCCGGTAAAGCGAAGTTAACGGGAAATGCAATCCTTATTACCCAGCTGGCTAACACATTGGACGATTTTGATGGGATGTTTGAAATTCTTCCTATGCCAGCAAAGTAATTAGCGCATAGTCGTAAAACAAAGCCTCGGTGCGCCGAGGCTTTGTTTTCTACTGGGGCGCACGTACCGTAGTGTTTTCCCCTTGTTTTATTCAGCGGTTAGCCAACAAAACCTGTGAGATAGCAGTCACTTATTAACCTTGTTTTTGAGTTCATACACAGAGTAAGCTAAACAGTTCGATTTGAACACCGTTAGGCAGAGCAAGGTCAAGCTTATAGGAGTCTCTGGCTTTGCGATAATTTTCAGCAATGACTTTTAGCCCCAACACTTGGGTGTAAAGCGTTTCGAAGTTGGGTAATCACTGCAAATGATCGCGATGTGGTGAATGGCATTAAACATGACGCAGTTCCTTCGACCTCAAGTGTTCCTTCATAAAATCGATAAACACGCGTAGGCGGGCTGGCATGTATTTGGTTTGCGCGTACTGCATCGCAATAGCGCCGTGGTAGTTACTCTTAATCATCCAATCCGACAGCACTTCAACCACTTCGCCACACGCAAGTGCCTCTTTAATTACAAAATCGTGGAAGATGCCAATCCCCAACCCTGCCTTTACGCCGTTTAAACGCATTTGAGAATGATTAACGGCATAGCGACCACTGACGGCAATCGAGTGAAACGCTTCCTCTTTGAAGAATGACCAGATGTTGTCTTTGTCGTTCTCTGCAAGGTAAATACAGTCGTGCTGTTCAAGCTCAGTTGGATGCCCTGGCATACCGTGTTTGGCGAGATAATCTGGAGAAGCACACAAAACTAGATTGGTCTTGCTGATCTCTTTTAAAACCAAGTTTTCGTCCGGCTTATCCGTGAGTTTGAACGCCACATCAATACCTTGGCGGAACAGGTCAATCTCACCATCTGCGGCGCGTAACTTCAGCTGAACATTTGGGTAACGCTGCAAAAAAGGTAAAACAAACGGCTGAAGCACCGAATTAAGAAACGCTTCTGGTGCTGCGACGGTGAGAGCACCTGCTGGCTCAGTATGTTCTTCTGCAGAGAGCTCCACTGCTTGCTGCGCTGCGTTCACCATAGCAATGCTCTGGGCATACACTTTTTGGCCAGCTTGGGTGATGAGCAGTTTACGCGTGGTGCGTTCAAACAGTTTTACTGAAAGGGCTTGCTCTAATCGTGTGATCAGCTTACTTAAAGCAGAGGGCGTTACACCGAGTTTTTTGGCTGCGGCAGTAAAGCTGCCTTCGTTTACTACTAAGATAAACGAAGCAAGATCAGGAAGTAGAGCAATGAGCTTTGGGTTAACCATAATTATTCAGTTTTGCGTAGCGAAATGACGATATTGTCTGGCGCAACGTAGCTTGGTTCAAGTGTCGCCGTCTCGCATTAACGATATTTTATTAGAAAAGCCGTTAGGATCGGCAAACCTGATTCACCAAAATGGTATTGCTGCCAGCAACGATAAATCGCGGTCTCGTGATCAGCGATTAACTCAAGTGCGGCTTTCAAAGTGGTGGACTCTTCTGTTGTGCTGGTCTGTACCTCAACTTGTTCATACCAGCGACGGTATTTCACTTCATAAGGTTCGACCCAAGTGAGTAAGGTTGAAACCAGTTCGTCCCATGGTAACGCGATCCACTTTTCTGCATCTGCGAGGCCTTTTTCAAGCATCTCTTTATGCCGACTCTCGATGTCCATTCCTCTGGTGGTCAGAATGGGTTTGAGCTTCTCTGCGGTCAGTTCTTCTACCTTCATCAAGGTTTCCCAAAGTTCATCTCGCTTGGCGCATGAGTAGTTATTTAAGTAGTGATTGAAAAATGCGATGCCATAAACTTCGCCATAGTAGGCAGAAAGCACGTGATGAATCATTGTGAGAGCCGTCATGAGAACCGTGAATCACGCATTGTAGGAGGGATTAGCACTTAGAGTAAATAGCTGAGTCGCACTATGACATTACTGGCTCAGATATTCGATAGAACTTGTGAGAATTTGATGAAGTTGCTGATAGATTTGATCGTCATTCTTAGAGTCAAGAACGCAAAATGTTCGAAGCGTAATACTTAACCTACACGAGTCACGGACAAAGAAGCCCCTATGACGAGTTATGAATATCGCCCAGTGAAGCTTGGTACGTTGATGGCTGAGTGTACCAAGACGATGTAATGCCAGTTTTCACATAAAGGAGTGGTGTTGAAAATTGATGCCGACAAAGGGATTCAAACGGTCTGTGATAAAGGTTTAGTGGAGCGCTTAACTATTAACCTATTGGAAATGCGTTGCGTCACAGCCCAATCGGAACAGAGGTGAATTACCAAGCTCACTTAATTGAGAGTGAGTCACGAATTTATTTCACTTTTACCAATCATATCGAGAAAAGTGCTCCCACAGGCTCATTGGGCATTGGAACGAAAATTGTCCAATCGATATTGATGCTACACCATAGCTATTTAGTAACGAGTACAATCAAATCTACCTGTTAGCAACAGTTCATCCTTAGATCGTTATGATGTTGGTGGTGAATCTCTAAGTAATCTCTGGCTGCGTGATTCAGTGACAGATCAGCTCTCTACATATTGATGTCGTTTGGGTATAACGACAGGTAGCTTTCTTTCCCATGTTGTTAGCGTGTAAAAAACATTAATAAATTGCATTAAAACAACACAAAGGATGGGTCTAAATAAAATGCATATCATCACATATTTAATGTGACACACTGAATAATTAACTTTGGTGTCGATGTTGCCATTTTGAGTTAACAAAATTCAATTTAAGCTGTTGTTTACGGATTGTTAAATTATTGTTCGATATATTATTCGATGGGTGTTTGTGGGAGTATTTTAATGTGTGTTTAGTTGTTTATTTTATATGTGTTTAGTTGTTTAATTATTAAGGGGGAAATTGCTGCTTATCTCGCCATTATTAGTGAAAAGTGGAACCGAGGTCACTTAATTGCAGTGAAAATGCCTAATTCATTGGGTGAATAGGTAATAATGTATTGGTAACAGATAGTTACGGTCTCATAATTAATAATATGGCTAAATTTCCGACAAGGACCGAAAAATGAGCGACAAGGAATCTATTCAGACTAATTACAGCCGACGCAATTTTCTTAAAGGCGCAACTGGCGCAGTTGTAGCTGGCGTCAGTGCTTCCGCATTTTCTGGCGCTGTTCAAGCAGCGGAACCGAAAATTGATTGGAACAGCGGCACACTAGGCAAAAAAAATGATAAGCACTTTTGGAATAAAGTACAAAAGCAGTTTGTTTTAGATAAACGAACGACTTACATGAATATCGGTACCACAGGGTCGATGCCAAAGCATGTTTTAGAAGGTTACGAGCACAATAATATGTTGGTTGCGAAATACCCTTGGGACATGAAAGGTGAATTTGGCGGCTTTCCTTATGTATCAGATATGATTGCCGACATTGCACCGGGCTTTGGTGCGAATGCGAATGAAATGGTACTATGCCGCAATACCACCGATGGTTTATGTTCGATTATTAACGGCCTACATTTCGAGCCAGGTGATGTTATTCTGACCACTCACCATGAGCATATTGCTGCGACATCTCCAATGAATGTGGCGAAACACCGCTTTGGTGTGGACGTGGTCGAGGTTCAACTTCCTGTCTTTACAGGTACAGAGAGTGTGACTGAAGAAGATTACGTTCAAGCTTTCCGTGATGCGATTGAAGCGCACCAAAATGTACGCTTGATGGTTTTTTCTCATATTACTTATAAAACGGGTACGACTCTGCCTGCTAAAGCGATCTGTTCTTTAGCGAAAGAATACCGTATTCCAACTTTAGTTGATGGTGCTCACACTGTTGGTATGTTTGACTTAGACTTCCACGATATGGATTGTGACTTCTATACAGGATCTGGTCATAAGTGGCAGTGTGGTCCGGGCGCAACAGGTATCTTGTATGTACGTGATAACGGCAACCGTTTGAATGAGTACTGGAGCGATCGTGAAAATCCATTGTGGTTGATCAACTCTTCTCTTTCTCACTCAGATTACTTAGGTAAGCAGTTACAAATGCAATACGTTGGTAATGATAACTACCCAGCAAAACAAGCGCTTGCGGATAGTTGTCAAATGTGGGATGAAATTGGTCGTGACCGCATCCAAGCGCGTGTACTAGAGTTGAGCGCTTTATGTAAGAGGCTGCTTAACGAAGCGTTACCACATGCTCAGATGTATTCGCCAAATGTGGAAGGCTTAACCAGTGGTCTAACAACGTTTAACCCATTAAACGATGTGACAGATAATGAGCGACTGACTCTGTTCCGCGACCGTCTTCGTGAAGAATATGGCTACATCATCCGCACGACAAGCTTCAAATTATACAAAGAGGACGCATACGAAACGCACGCACTGCGTATCTCGACCCACTTGTTCCATGATGAGAGCGATGTTGAAGGTCTGGTAAAAGCGATTGCAGATCTTTACTACTCTTTCTAATTCCATCTTAGGTTGGTATTCTGCGCCCTTAATTGGGCGCTTTGTAAATGAAAAGGTATTCATTTATGTTAGGTAATACACGCAAACGTAGCTTGGCTGCGATGGCAATGGTCGCATTGGCTTCACCTCCCGCTTACGCGAATGAGCTACAAGCGATCAAAGAGAGTGGTGTATTGCGCCATATAGGAGTGCCTTATGCCAATTTTGTGTCTTACATTAACCAAGGTGAAATGAAGACACTGACTGGTTTAGACGTTGAAATCATCAAGGGCTTTGCTGACTCTTTAGGCGTGAGCTATGAATATGTTCCGGCTCAGTGGAATAACATGATTGGTAAGCTAACTGGTCGCCAAGTGCATTATAAGGATAAGCAGTTGGTGGAGGGGGAACAGGTGCCAATTGAAGGTGATCTCATTGCGAATGGTGTTACGATTTTAGATTGGCGCACTGAAGTAATCGATTACTCATACGATTACTTTCCATCAGGCGTATGGCTTGTGGCGCGAACGGACTCTTCTTTAACACCAATCAAGCCAACAGGTAAAATCGAACGTGATGTCACTGCTGTTAGAGAGATGATTTCAGGTCGTGAAGTGCTGGCAATGGAGCACTCTTGCCTCGATCCTAACTTATATGATTTGTATGACACTGGCGCAAAAGTGATTCTGCCTGATGGAGCGCGACTTTTAAACGAAATGGTCCCGGCAATAATGAAAAACGACGCTGAGAGTACATTACTCGATGTCGCGGATACGCTCATTGCTTTAGAGAAGTGGCCTGGAGAAATCAAAGTGATTGGCCCGATTTCGGAAAAGCAGAAAATGGCGGTAGCATTTCGTAAAGATTCGTCAGAATTAAAAGAAGCTTTTAACCAATATTTAATCTCTATGAAGAGAGATGGATCGTACCAAGCTTTGGTCGAAAAATATTACCCATCGATTTATTATTTCTATAATGACTACTTCTTAGAAGGTAATAAGTAAGGCATATGATTAAGTCTGGAAATATATTATCAAGTAATAAAATAATCACAATCAGTGCGATACTGGTATCGCTCTACTTAGGCATGATTATTACGGTAACGAGCTTGGGGCAAAATAAGTTAAGAGAATCCCAGCATAGAGAATTAGAACTAAAAGTAAAGAGTTATGCAGGAACGCTTAATAATCTATTTACGATAGCGAGTGAAGATATTGATAATTTGTCGACAGACAAAACAGTACAAACGTTTTTTGCAAACTTAGCATCCGGCATGTCGATGGAATATGGTTTGGGGGCAAGCTTAGTTAATTTGGAACGTAAACTGAACAAAAAGACGGCAGCCAAAGCGATTAATGGTCTACCGATTTATACACAGTTAAAACTGGTTGGCCTAGATGGGAAAGTCATCGTGGCTTCTGGGCCAGATTTTAACCGGAATGTTTATAGCGTTCACCTTCTTGACAATCATCAGTGTGCGGACAATATCGTCGCGACCAGAGACAATGGTAAAATACTAATACAAGTTATTAAGCCCGTAATCCTATCCACCAAGACGGTAGGTTATCTAATTGCAGATATTAATGAAAACGTGGTTATTGATCAGCTGACAAACCAAGAGCACGAGCATAGTTATGGCCGAATGGTGCTGAGAATCAATGATCTCGACATGGATGTGTGGGATTCTCTGAACCAAAAGTTGAGGGAAGGTGATACCAGTGACAGTAATGAGAACTTACAAGAGTTACAAGAGAAAATCTATTTTGAAATTCCTGTTGGTAGCCACCGCGACTTCAAGCTCATGGCCTGGTTTGAATCTCTGACTGAACGTGAGTTATATACTTCGAAAATGTTTATTTCAGGGTTAAGTGTATTAGCGATCTTGATTGTCATTGGTTTGTTGTATGCGTTTAATCTTAATAACACTCGTGTTGAGCTGAATATAAAACTCGAAGAAGAGAAAAAGCGCCAAGATATTCTTGCGCAGAAAAATCAACGTTTGACGAGTGAAATTGAACGTCGTAAATCTTCAGAGTTAGAACTGGCTTATCAAGCGAAGCATGATGTGCTCACGGGGCTACCGAATCGAACGTCTGGTGCGGATCGTTTGGAACTTGAGCTTTCTCGAGCGCAGCGCAGTGATTCCAATGTATTAGTGATGTTCATTGACCTTGACCATTTTAAGCAGATCAATGACTCCATGGGACATTTTGTTGGTGACGAGATTCTAAAGTTAGCCTCAGAAAGACTCCAGCAAGCTGTGCGTAAAACGGATCTACTCGCACGTAACGGGGGCGATGAGTTCTTGTTGGTTATTCCGGATCTAAAAGACACCGACAGCGCTAAGCGTTTTGCGACAACGGTGTTGTCTGTGTTTAATGAGCCGTTTAGTTGGCAACATCATGAGTTCTTCCTGACGGCGAGCGTGGGCATGTCGGTTTTTCCGAAAGATGGTGACAATGCTGAACAATTGCTCGCTTGTGCTGATATGGCGATGTATCGTGTCAAACAGGATGGACGGAATGCGTTCTGTTTTTATGACCACAACATGAACCATGATTTACAGCGTTTCCTCGATTTAGAGAGTCGTTTACGTCACGCCATATCACATGATTTATTAGATCTTTATTACCAGCCAATTATCGACTTGGAAAAAGGCGCAATAGTGGGGGCTGAAGCATTGATGCGATGGAATGATGAACAATATGGTTTTGTGAGCCCTGAAGAGTTCATCGCTATCGCTGAGAAAAACGGCTTGATTCATCAATTAGGTGAATTTGCTATTCGCGAGGCGTGCCATCAAGCCGCACAGTGGCAAACGATTTCACCTGTCGTAGTCTCGGTGAATTTCTCTAGCGTGCAATTCCGATATTGTGATCGTTTGTTCGAGCAGATCAAACAGCACCTAGAGGAGTCCGGATTACCTGCCGAGAAATTTGATGTGGAAGTGACCGAAAGTTTGTTGTTCAACCACAGTCAGGAGCTCATTGATTTGCTTGATAACCTCAGAGCGCTGGGGGCGAAACTCACCATTGATGACTTTGGTACGGGTTACTCGGCTTTAAGTTATTTACAGAAGTTTCCGTTTGATCGCCTTAAGATTGACCGCAGTTTTCTGCAAAATATGTTTGAAAATGACTCCGATCGTGAATTAGTCAACGTGATCATTGCAATGGCGAAAGCGCTGAATCTGAAGATTGTTGCCGAAGGCATTGAAGAGCAGCGTCATGTGGACTATTTGAAAAACTTAAACTGTGAGTTTGGCCAAGGTTTCCACTATAGCCGACCAGTGCCTGCAGAGGAGTTTGAAGCACTTCTCAAACGACCAACTTGGTAATAACTCCTTTTATTACAGCCTGATAGGAAAGCATTAATCTAATTTGTTCCTCAAATTCATTAATGCTTTTCCACCTTAAGGGATAATCGTTTTTTCCTGCTTGAATTACACTACACTTAATTGACAAGTGAACGCCTGTGACCCCCGTCATTCAAAGGCTCGCTCTCATTCTAATCGAGTAAAAACTCGACAAATTAAACAGGAAGGAATTGCCGAATGTCTTCTGCATTTTACCAACAGATTCAGCAGCAAATTGAAGAAGTGAAGGCGGAAGGCCTTTACAAAGCAGAGCGTATTATCACGTCCCAACAGAAGGCTGAAGTTAAAATTGCCAGCGGTGAAGAAGTACTTAACTTCTGTGCGAACAACTACTTAGGTCTAGCTAACCACCCTGCGCTTATCGAAGCGGCGAAAGAGGGTATGGACGAGCATGGTTTCGGTATGGCTTCGGTTCGTTTCATTTGTGGTACGCAAGACATCCACAAAGCGCTAGAGCAAAAGTTATCTAAGTTCCTCGGTAAAGAAGATACTATTCTTTACACTTCTTGTTTTGATGCGAACACCGGTCTGTTCGAGACGATTCTTGATAAAGAAGACGCAATTATCTCTGATGCACTGAACCACGCGTCAATCATCGACGGTGTACGTCTGTGTAAAGCCATGCGTTTCCGCTACTCAAACAACAACATGGAAGAGTTAGAGCAACAATTGATCGCTGCGAAAGAAGCGGGCGCTCGCCATACGCTAATCGTAACGGATGGCGTGTTCTCTATGGACGGTGTAGTCGCTAACCTTCCTGCTATCTGCGACCTTGCAGACAAGTATAGTGCGCTAGTCATGGTGGATGACTCACATGCCGTCGGCTTCATGGGTAAGAATGGTGCAGGAACGCATGAATACCATGATGTGATGGATCGTATCGATATCATCACTGGTACGCTGGGTAAAGCAATGGGCGGCGCATCAGGCGGTTACACTTCTGGTAAAGCAGAAGTGATAGACTGGTTACGTCAGCGCTCTCGTCCATACCTATTTTCTAACTCTGTTGCTCCTGCAATCGTAAGCGCTTCTATCCGCGTTTTAGACCTACTAGAAGAAAGCGGCGATCTGCGTGATCGCTTATGGGAAAACGCAGCACACTTCCGCGCACGTATGGAAGGTGCAGGCTTCACGATGGGTGGCGCAGACCACGCGATTATTCCTATCATGCTAGGTGATGCAAAAGTTGCTGCCGAGTTTGCTGAACGTGCCCTAGAAAAAGGCATCTACGTTATCGGTTTCTCATTCCCAGTGGTACCAAAAGGTCAAGCACGTATCCGTACTCAAATGTCAGCTGCGCACTCTCGTGAGCAACTAGACCGTGCAATTGATGCGTTTATCCAAGTTGGTCAGGACATGGGCATCATCTAAGATTCTAGGACCAAGGATCTTTAGTTAAGGTTATATTATGAAAATTAAAGCACTATCAAAGCTAAAGCCTGAAGAAGGCATTTGGATGACTGAGGTTGACAAGCCTGAAGTCGGCCACAATGACATTCTGATCAAAATTAAGAAAACGGCTATCTGTGGTACAGACGTACACATCTACAACTGGGACGAATGGTCGCAAAAGACCATTCCAGTACCTATGGTTGTCGGCCATGAATATGTGGGTGAAGTGGTTGCAATTGGTCAGGAAGTTCGTGGCTTTGAAATCGGTGACCGCGTATCTGGCGAAGGTCACATCACTTGTGGTCACTGCCGTAACTGTCGTGGCGGTCGCACTCACCTATGTCGCAACACAATCGGTGTAGGTGTAAACCGCGAAGGTGCATTTGCAGAATATCTAGTGATCCCAGCGTTCAACGCGTTCAAGATCCCTGAAGGGATCTCTGACGATCTAGCGTCTATCTTTGACCCGTTTGGTAACGCTGTACATACAGCGCTGTCTTTCGACCTCGTTGGCGAAGACGTGTTGATCACAGGCGCAGGCCCAATCGGTATCATGGCAGCAGCAGTAGCGAAACATGTTGGTGCTCGCCACGTAGTGATCACTGACGTAAACGAATACCGTTTAGATCTTGCTCGTAAGATGGGCGTAACGCGCGCGGTAAACGTCGCTGAAGAGAAACTAGAAGACGTAATGTCTGAGCTAGGCATGACAGAAGGCTTTGACGTAGGTCTAGAAATGTCTGGCAACCCTTCAGCATTCAACTCAATGCTGAAAACCATGAACCACGGTGGCCGTATTGCGCTACTAGGTATTCCACCATCAGACATGGGTATCGACTGGAACCAAGTGATCTTCAAAGGCCTGATCATCAAAGGTATCTATGGTCGTGAAATGTTCGAAACTTGGTACAAGATGGCATCGCTGATCCAATCAGGCCTAGATCTCACGCCAATCATCACGCACCATTACAAGATCGATGACTTCCAAGAAGGCTTCGACGTCATGCGTAGCGGGGCTTCTGGCAAAGTTATCCTAGATTGGGAGTAGGGTGAAGTCAGGTGAATAAGGGCTTTTATTGTTTGCTTGAAAACAGGTTATCCGAACAGGTGAATGGTAAAAACAGCCCCATTTTTCACTTCGAAATGCCCCAAATTTGCCCCAAAACTGCCCACATTTACTGGGGCAAATTGGGGCATACTTAGTAGATAAAATATACTAGGTGACTATTTTAAAATCATCGTGTAATTCTCTCCAGTGAAGCATTAATGCAGATTTATGCTCAGCTTTCATTTCCAAACCAAAATTCAAGATCATCATTATCATCTTTTAGATCTGACAATTGTGGTTCGAGTTTAGCAGTGCTAGAAACATTATCCGCTTCCTGACGGTTAGCCTTTGGTGAGATCGTCATTTCGAGTCCTAGCCCTTCAAGCACCGAAGTAATGTTGATAGTCGTACGTCAGCACCACTTTCAATACGCTGGTATTGTTGCTGCTTCATTCCAATACGCATATACATATCTTTTTGCTCTAACTTAAGCTTCTTTCGTTGCTCAATTAGTAGAGTTGGAATTTCATCAATATTTTTCATTATGCAGCCTTAAATAGCACATTAATCAGCTTAACAACACTTTAGTCGTTTTGTTCTTGAAAGGAGATTAATGGTGGATGTGTAAACCATATCAATGGGGTGGTCTAAGAAGCATTATTAAAGTCACTTCTGAGGTTGAACATTCAATGACAGGAAAGGTGAGCAAAGAGACTCGTTGGTATACGAGTTCATTGGATTTAGATGCAGAGCAAGTACTTAAAGCCGTCCGAGGACACTGGCAAGTAGAGAGTATGCATTGGATGCTAGATATGACTTTCAGAGAAGATGAGTGCCGCATTCGGAAAGGAAATGGAGCCTTTGCTTTCAATGCGCTAAGGAAGATCGCTCTCAACTTATTTAAGTTCGATACGACGAAGAAGATAAGTATGGCACGGAAGAAAAAGAACGCAGCCATGAACGATGAATACCGCTCAGTGCTTTTAGAATCTGCGATTGAAATGCGCTAGCCTTGGGACAATATTCGCCAAATGAAGCTTCTTTTGTATACTGTCTATAATATGCTGCTAGAAGCCTACACGCCGCGACAACTCGAATACAAGACCGGCGGACCGCCCAACATCGATATGATGATGGATAGCACCAGCCTGCAACATGAATTGACCGGGCTCGACATCGTGCAAATCGAAGAGACTGTCCGTGACATCCGCGAAGGCCAATTTCGTAATGAGTAAGGCGCAGTTGTGCAACTGCTGTCCCGAAAACCGGGAGGGGAAGATACATCATGAACAAACCGAAAATCGCTGACACTAAACCCATCGCCGTTGAGCTAGAGAAAGATAAAAAATATTACTGGTGCACCTGTGGTCTTTCATCCAACCAGCCCTTCTGTGACGGTTCTCATGCAGGCAGTGGATTCGAGCCACAGGCGTTCACCGCACAGCAGGATGGCAAGGCATTTCTGTGTCAATGCAAACGCTCGGCCAATCCCCCCTTCTGTGACGGCAGCCATAACGCCATTACCCAGGAGGAACACGACGCCGACCAGGGACTCGATACGATTTGGTACAAAGTGGCCGGGCTGGATGAGCTCAAGGATGACGAGGTCCGTTCGGTACAGGCCGGCTCGAAAACCATCGCCCTGACCTTCCATCAGAGCCAGTACGGGGCACTGGACAATGCTTGTCCCCACCAGGGTGGCCCACTCGGCGAGGGCGGCATCGAATGCGACGAGAGCGGCGAATGCTGGCTGCGCTGCCCCTGGCATGGCTGGGACTTCCATCCGTTGAGCGGTAAATCCCCCGGTGGATTCGGGGATGGAGTGGATACCTACCCAGTCGAAGTGCGCGATGACGGAGTCTATGTCCAGGTCAAGGAGCATCGGGAACGTACCCGCACCATCTCCGACGTCATGGTGGAAACCATGGTGAACTGGGGTGTCACTCATGTCTTCGGCATGGTAGGGCATTCCAATCTGGGCTTGGCGGACGCGATTCGCGAACAGGAAGATGCTGGGAATCTCACCTACATTGGTATTCGCCACGAGGGCGCCGCGTCTTTTGCCTGCTCAGGCTTCGCCAAGCTATCCGGAAAACCTGCCGCCTGCCTGTCGATCGCCGGTCCCGGCGCGACCAATTTGATGACCGGCCTGTGGGATGCCAAGGTCGATCGCGCACCCGTACTCGCGTTGACCGGTCAGGTCAACACCCAGGTGTTCGGCCCGGGTGCTTTCCAGGAAATCGATCTGGCCTCGGCCTTTCAGGCGGTCAGCCGCTTCAGTCAGACTGTGCTGCCGGGCAGCCGACACGCGGAACTGATGACGTTGGCGCTCAAGCATGCCATCGTCGAACGGGATGTGGCGCACTTGATCTTCCCAGACGAGGTCCAGGTCTTTGCGGCGGCGGACGATGCGCAGAGTTCATCGCCCGATGGACGCCTGGCAGCACAGCAAATTTCACCGGCCAACGACTCGCTAGGCATGGCGCTAGAGAAAATTGCGGCATCACAGCGTCCGGCCATCATCGTTGGCTACGGTGCAAGGGAGGCCATGGCGGACGTACTCGCGCTGGCGGAGCGACTCAGTGCCCCCGTTCTGACCACCTTCAAGGCCAAGGGTCAGGTCAGTGACCGACATCCATTGGCCGCAGGGGTACTTGGCCGCAGCGGCACCCCCATCGCCAGCGGCTGCATGAACGAAGCCGATCTCCTGATCGTGTTCGGTGCGTCATTTGCCAATCACACCGGGATCACCGAACACAAACCCATTATCCAAGTCGATTTCGAACAAATGGCTTTGGGTAAGTTCCACCCCGTCGATGTGCCGGTCTGGGGCGAGGTCGGCGTCACGGCCCGGCGCCTGCTGAACGACCTGCCGGCAATGCATTCGACCGTCGACCAACGAGCCGAAGTGGCTGGGCGCTGGGACGCATGGCGTGAGGAAAAAACGCGCCGCGCGGCTCGCAATAACGACCACGGGCTCAATTCCGCCACCGTCTTTGACGCACTCTCAGCGGCCTGCCCGGAGGATGCCGTCATCGCGGTAGATGTGGGCAACAACACCTACTCTTTTGGCCGCTATTTCGAATGTACCAATCAGACAGTGCTGATGTCCGGCTACTTGGGTTCTATCGGCTTCGGTTTCCCCGCTGCCATGGGTGCCTGGGCCGCCACCCAGACGGTCGAGGCGCACAAGGGAAGGCCGGTGATCTCAATCAGTGGAGACGGCGGCTTCGGCCAGTATCTGGCGGAGTTTACCACCGCCGTCAAATACGGCATGAACCTGACCCATATCCTGCTCAACAACAGCGAACTGGGTAAGATTTCCAAGGAACAGCGTGCGGGCAACTGGCAGGTTTGGCAGACATCCCTGCACAATCCGGATTTTGCCGAATTCGCTAATTCCTGCGGCGGGCTTGGCATCCGCGTCGACACGAAAGACCAACTGGATGAAGCGATCCGAAAAGCCCTTGCCTTCGATGGTCCCGCACTGGTAGAAATCAAAACCGATGCAGAACTGATTTGACCTATCGATAAAGCGAGAACAGAACACACAACCAAGAGCGGTTCTTCACAGAGGCAATGCTTTCATTGCCTAATATATCAACTCAGTGCAGCGATTTTGAAGAAGTGTTTGAAGCAATGGGGTTGCAAGTCAGAGGCATCAAAAGCCGACTTTTAGTGTCGGAGTGGTAATGTCGGAGAAGAGAAAGGTTGCTATAATACGTAGCAGCTTTCCCTTTTCTTATATCAAAAATACAAAAGCGCATTGATTTGCCCTAAATCTGTCCCATAGATTATTGTAAATTTTTGATAATTAAAGGTATTTAGACTGTTATTCCTAACATGTTCGAAACTTGGTACAAGATGGCTTCACTGATCCCATCAGGCCTCGATCTAACGCCAATCATCACGCACCACTACAAGATTGATGACTTCCAAGAAGGCTTCGACGTTATGCGTAGCGGGCAATCTAATCTGGCAAAGTTATCCTTGATTGGGAGTCGGGTAGTACAAGGTTAGATAGGCTTGTTGCTGTTACCCAAGCACTGGTTATCCGAACATGTGAATGGCAAAAATAGCCCTATTTAACGCCCTAAAATGTCCTATTTTTGTCCCTTAGACAGCGAAATAGTAATAAAAAGTGCCTCATACAGTATGAGGTACTTTTGTATCACTTGATGAAAAGTTTGGGTTTATTGTCCATCCTCAAAGTTTACTTATAGTGTTCAGCTCTCTTTTGCTTTCTCAAGCTCTCTCCACGCACGTTCTGACTCGTGCTTAGCCAGTTGAATTGATTGCCTAGTTCGCTGTGCAAAACGATGCCCAACGAGACGGTTGCAGGCCAGCACCAAATTAGCGTGCTGATGGGGGGGTTAATGCTTCTAAAAGCAAATCAACCCAATGGAAAGGGATTTTCTCTACAAGAATAGATTAGCGAGAGTGTAATACCCGCCATGCAATCCACGTGAAAAAGCTTGCAATAGTGATGAATAATACACTGCTGATCCATTCTTGATGGTGGATCATGATATCGTTTTGTAGTTCAGTAAGCCAAGGTGACATAGGTGTTGTTTCTTTCTAAATAGCAATGGCTAAAAGGTAACAAAGTCTGCGTCTTTACCCTAGTGGAATCATTGTTCTAGCGGGCTCAATGAAAGTGTTTAGGTAGCCATCGACGTTTTTTTGGGCGAGATGACTGTCAAGAGATTCAATGGATGAATTGTTTATTCTCTGACTCATCCCTAACATTTATCACACTCAAATATGAGACCGTAGGGCCACTTTGAATAGGGGAGATGGATCATGGAATTTACAGAGCTAGATAGAAACGCGCTCTATGACATTTGGATGTCACAAAAAGCAAAAATGCATATGACTCAAATGGAGATGGCGAAACGTATGGGTTTGGGATTGCACGAATTTACCGCCTTATTACGTGGAAATACGCCACTAACGCTAAGTTTTGTTAATCAGCTTTGTGAACAACTGCATGTGCGTCCAAATCAGGTTATTCCGTCTTTCACTGAGCGTGAATTTTCCACTTCAGGTTCGGTTTATTTACAAAACCGAGTGACAGTCGATGGGGACATACGCAATGTATTCATTGAAGGCAGCCAAGTCGTTATTGAGTATGAACACAAAATTGGCTGATCCAGTTTAGAGCAAATCCGAGCGCCAAGTACGAATGGTATTCGGCGCCTTATGTTTAAGTCAGTTATGCTGGTTATGGCATCCTTACCAAGGAGTTTTGTGACAGATCACCAATGCTCTTCGCGCCCGTAAGTGTCATTGCTACGCGCATCTCTTTGTTGTACAGATCGAGCAAATTTTCTACGCCTTCCGCCCCTTGAGCAGCCAGCGCGTACACGAATGAACGGCCAAGTAGCGTGCAATCTGCACCGAGTGCTAACATTCGAACCACATCCAAGCCCGTTCGAATGCCCGAGTCGACGAAGATCTTGAGATCCCCTTTCACTGCATTAGCAATACTGGGTAGCGCTTTTGTTGTTGAGAGCACGCCATCAAGTTGGCGACCGCCATGGTTAGAAACCACAATGCCATCAGCACCGAATCGAACCGCGTCTTTTGCGTCTTCTTCATCAAGAATGCCTTTGATGATCATCGGGCCATCCCAAAAGTCTCGTATCCACTCTAGATCTTTCCATGAGATTGAAGGATCAAAATTCGCTCCTAACCAACCGATGTAATCACCCAGCTTGGTCGGCTCACCACGGTACGTGGAAATGTTGCCCAAGTCGTGAGGTTTACCTAATAAGCCAACATCAAGTGCCCAACTAGGATGACGCATTGCTTGGAATACACGACGAATAGCGGCATTGGGGCCGCTCATACCCGAGTGCATGTCACGGTAACGAGCTCCTGGTACGGGCATATCTACGGTAAATACCAATGTTGTAACGCCTGCCGTTTTGGCACGTTCAAGGGCATTTTTCATAAAGCCACGGTCTTTAAGCACATAAAGCTGGAACCACATTGGGCGTTGAATTGCTGGCGCAACTTCTTCGATAGGACAAACCGAGACGGTAGACATAGTAAATGGAATACCTTTTTTTTCGGCTGCTTGCGCCGCTTGTACTTCACCGCGTCGAGCGTACATACCCGTTAGGCCCACTGGAGCGAGGGCGATCGGCATCGCCAGTTTTTCTCCAAAGATAGTCGTCTCTAGGCTTAGGTCGCTCATGTCACGCAGTACCCGTTGGCGCAGTGCGACATCACCTAAGTCATCGGTATTGCGCTTTAGTGTTCGTTCATCGTACGAGCCCCCATCAATATAATGAAAGAGAAAAGGAGGCAGCTTGGCTTTTGCGGCTGCACGGTAATCAGTAGAAGCAGAGATAATCATAATGGGATAGTCCTAGCAATGGTTCTATCGTTGCCTACTTCGCAAGAGGTAGATGCTCGCTATGCATAGCGTTCTTGCCCAAGGTTTACGCGCAACAGAAAACGATTTTTATGTGATACCTTGTTAAATTAATGTGAATTTACCTCTTTGCTTTTTATTAATATAGGGAAATAATGAAATCCTTTGTTCCTACATCACAAAAAACGGCAAGCCTATCGTTCCTATCGACCTCACCAGTCATAATTGCCTGCAATATGCCTATCAAACCACAGGAGCAACGGATTGGCAGTTTAAGGAACAAGAAGGGGATTATATCGTGGAAGTATCGGGTTACTTCTTAACAGACAACGAAACGGCATTAAGAAAAGCCGCATTGGACGGGCATGGTATCGCTTATGTGCGACGTTGCTTGGTTTATCATGATATTCACAGCGGTCAGTTGGTGGACATCTTTCCGGATTTGGTTGGTAAGAAGCTTGGTGTTTATGCGGTTTCCCCTTTTACTCGTCAGTCACCAAACAAAGTAAAATTGTTGATAGAGCACATGCGCGAACGCTACCTCGCGATAGCACATTATTTCTAGACGCTTCATTAATTCAATAAATGTTTCAATGTTTTGGTTGAAATTAGATGCCTACACCTTATGGTAGATATTGAGAATACATCTCAATAAAAACTAAAATAATGAAACTTCAAACGGAGCCACATGGACGTTATGGATTACCCAAAAACACGTAAAGATTCTGTCGTGGATACCTATTTTGGACACGACATTGCAGACCCATATCGCTGGTTAGAAGACGATCGCAGTCAAGAAACCGCAGAGTGGGTGTCTGGGCAAAACGCCGTCACTTTCGATTTCCTTGGTCAAATACCATATCGCCAGCAAATTCGTGACTTAGTTGCAGACAGCCAAAACTACGAAAAGTATTCCCAGCCATTTGTGCATGGTGATTACACTTACTTCTACAAAAATGACGGTTTGCAAAACCAAAATGTACTTTATCGCCGCAAAGGAGAGGGGGAAGCAGAAGTATTCCTTGATCCAAATACTTTTTCTAAAGAGGGGATCACTTCTCTGGGTGAAGTGAGTTTTTCTCAAGACAACCGCTTAGTCGCGTATTCGATTTCAGAAGGTGGCAGTGACTGGCGTAAGATCTTCGTGATTGACGTTGAAACCAAGCAGCAACTTGAGCCTGAAATTGTCGATGCCAAGTTCACTGCGATTTCTTGGTTAGGCAATAAAGGTTTTTACTATTCAAGCTATGACAAGCCAGAAGGCAGTGAACTGTCTGCCCGCACTGAGCAACACAAGCTCTACTACCATGAGTTAGGTACACCTCAGTCAGAAGATGAGGTCATTTTTGGTGAGCTTGAGTCACAGATTCATCGTTATGTAACGGGTACAACAACCAAAGATGATCGTTTTTTGATCATTTCAGGTGCGGAGTCGACATCGGGCAATCGTCTGTTTTATGTTGATTTGGATTCCGAGTCTCAAGAGGTTGTGACACTTCGTGACACCACCCAAGGCGATACTTACCTAATTGATAACCAAGATGATACGCTGCTTTTCTACACCAACCTCGATGCACCAAATGGCAAAGTAATGAGCTACCACTGTCAGACGAAGCAATGGGCAGAGGTCATTGCTGAGCAAGCGCAGCCACTGGATGTAAGCAAAGGTGGCGGCTATTTGTTCGCGACTTACATGGTCGATGTGTTGTCCAAAATGCAACAGTTTAGTTACCAAGGCGAGCTGATCCGTGACCTGGCTTTACCAGGGGAAGGCACCGCATATGGACTGGCCGGCAAAGCAGAAGACAAAACACTTTATTACACCTTCACGAACTACACTACACCACCAACCATTTTCTCTTTTGACGTCGAAAGTGGTGAATCCACACTCTATCAAGAGTCGAAAGCGCAATTTGATCGTAACGGGTATGAGTCTAAGCAGGTGTTCTATCGCTCGAAAGATGGCACCAAAGTGCCGATGATCATTTCTTACAAAAAGGGGACTAAGCTTGATGGTACTGCTCCAACGATACTGTATGGTTACGGTGGTTTTAATATCAGTTTAACGCCGATATTCTCAGAAAACGTCGCAAACTGGCTAGAGCTTGGTGGCATCTATGCCGTAGCTAATATGCGTGGCGGCGGTGAATACGGCAAGGCTTGGCATATTGCCGGTACGCAGCAATTAAAACAGAACGTATTTGATGATTTTATCGCTGCTGCGGAATACTTGATTGAGTATGATTATACCAGTTCTGAGCGTCTTGCAATTCGCGGTGGATCGAATGGTGGTCTACTTGTTGGTGCGTGCATGACACAGCGGCCGGAGTTGTTTAAAGTCGCGCTGCCTGCGGTGGGCGTACTCGATATGCTGCGCTATCACACATTTACCTCTGGTGAAGGCTGGAAGTATGACTTTGGCACATCTGAGCAGAGTGCTGAAATGTTCCACTACTTGCTTGGTTATTCTCCAACCCACAATGTGAAGCCAGGCGAGGACTATCCTGCAACGCTTGTAACAACCGCTGATCACGACGATCGCGTAGTACCAGCTCACTCCTATAAGTTTATTGCTGAACTTCAGGATAAATACCAAGGTGATAACCCGGTGTTGATTCGTATCGATGTCAACGCAGGTCATGGTGCAGGAATGCCACTTAGCAAGCAAATTGACCTCACCACCGACATGTACGCCTTTACTCTTTATAACATGGGAATTAAAGCTCTGTAGTTCGCACCGCAGTGCTTTCACACTAAAAAACGCCGCAATTTATTCGCGGCATTTTTCCTACGCTATGTCTGATCACTTACTTATTGTGATTGGTATAATTGAAAAGCCTGTCTTATCTAATCTCTTTGTTTGTCAGTATCCATGTGAAATTGAATAAAGTGACGTGATTTTGTTTATGGTTTAGTTGCTCAAAAAGCATTCAATTGAACTGGGGTGGAAGATAAATCACTTAAACTTAAGCAAATAATCTCTACACTGAGTTAATGACAATAAGAAAAAAGGAGACGGATATGGCCATACAAAGATTGGAACCAAAACAGCTGTATTCTGTAGCTAATCTAGAGAATATGCCATGTAAGTCGACCAAGGAACTGCCTCCGATTGATGAAATCGTCGGCCAAGAACGCGCGCAAAAAGCGGTTGAGTTCGCGATGTCTATCAAGGAGAAAGGGTACAATATTTACGCTATTGGGCAGAATGGCCTAGGTAAGCGCACCATGATTTTGCGCTATTTGAATCGTCATAAACACGATTCTGAAGAGTTATTTGATTGGTGTTATGTGGCTAATTTTGAAGACACGCGAACGCCAAAAGTACTTAAGTTACCCTGTGGTATCGGTAGCAAGCTACGCGCCGATATCGAAAAGCTCATGAGCAAGTTAATGAATGCGATGCCACTCGCTTTCGACAACGAAATGTATTATAGCCGCGCCGATCGCTTGAAGAATCAACTTGCTGATAAACAGCAACTTGAATTGGACGGCATCAGCAAAGAAGCCAAGGAAAAGGGTGTTAGCTTAACGATCACCACTCAGGGCGATTATCAGTTTGTTGCGATGAATGGCGACGAGCTTCATACCGAAGAGTCATTTGATGCTTTGAGTAAAAAAGATCAAGAGTATTTCGCTAACAGTATCGATGAGCTAGAGGTCAGTTTGCGCGGTATGATACGTGAACTGACGGAGTGGGAAGAAAACTTTAGCGAGAAAATCAAAAAACTCAATGATGAAGTCACGTTGGATGTGATCACTCACTTCATCAAACAGCTCAAAGTAGACTATGCGGGTTACTCAGAAATCAAAAACTATCTGACGGAACTTCAGAGAGACATTGTCGAAAATGCCGAGATTTTCCTAGATCAAGATGGGGAGCAAGGTGAGATAGCGACCGCATCATTAGACAAGAAGCTACCACGTCGTTACAAAGTGAATGTATTGGTAAACCGTGCTGATTGTAATTTCCCTATCGTTGTAGAAGAGAACCCAAATTATCATACGCTGTTTGGTTCGATTGAGACGGCAACGTTCAAAGGCACGGTATTTACTGATTTTTCATTGATCCGCGCTGGTAGTTTACATAAAGCGAATGGTGGCGTATTACTCATTGATGCGCAAAAGGTACTGGAGCAACCTTATGTGTGGGATGGTTTAAAGCGTGCCTTGCGTTCTCGCCAATTGAGTTTTACATCGTTAGAAAAAGAGGTCACCCTCACGGGGGCGGTGTCATTAGATCCTGAGCCGATCCCACTGAGTATTAAAATTATCTTGTTTGGTGATTATCGTACTTATCAGCTCCTTCAGCATTACGATCAAGAATTTGGAGAGTTGTTCCGTGTGACTGCGGACTTTGAAGATGAGATGAAGCGCACACCCGATTCTGAATTGCAGTATGCGCGCTTTATTTCCAGCGTGGTAAACGATAACAACATGCTGCATTGTGATAAGAAAGCGATAGCGAGGGTTATCGAGTATAGTTCTCGCTTGTCTGGGGACCAAACCAAGTTATCTCTTCATTCGGCCAACATTGCAAACGTGTTGCGAGAATCAAACTACGTTGCGCGTCAAGCGAACTCCAATATGATTCGCATCGGTCATGTAGAAGAAGCGCTTAAGAATCAGGAAATGCGCGTAAGTCGGCTGCAAGACAGCGTAATCGAGACGTTTGTCAATGGCACCACTTTGATCCGTACCGAAGGCACGGCAATTGGGCAAGTGAACGCTTTATCGGTACTGAGTACAACGGATCATATGTTTGGCGCACCCAATCGAATTACCGCTACAACCTGTTATGGCGATGGTGGTGTAATTGATATTGAACGCAGCGTTGATTTAGGGGGCAGTATTCACTCCAAAGGCGTCATGATTTTGTCTGCCTACTTGTTATCAGTGTTTGGAAAAACGGCACGTGTACCGCTAACTACTACGATCACGTTTGAGCAGTCTTATGGTGGCGTTGATGGTGACAGCGCAAGTATGGCGGAACTATGCGCCGTGGTGTCGGCATTTTCTAAACAACCTAACCGTCAGGATATTGCGATTACCGGCTCTATGAACCAGTTTGGTGAAGCGCAACCAATTGGAGGAGTGAATGAAAAAATTGAAGGCTTCTATGACGTTTGCGTGATAAAAGGGCGTCACCCAGGGCAAGGGGTGATTATTCCGCGCTCCAATGCACACAATCTGATGCTTCGCCAGGATATTGTGAAAGCAGTAGAAAAAGGCGATTTCCACATTTGGGCGATCGATCATGTTACTGAAGCAATAGAACTTTTTACTGGCAAAGCCGCAGGAGAAGCGACAGATGAAGGTACCTATCCAATTGATACCACCTTCGGATTGGCGCAAGCCAAGCTCAACGCTTTGCGAAAGTAAGACAGTGTTGAATTGATGTGATCTTACACTAGCGGTTGTGGCGACAATATATTGTTGATATGACAAAATATTTTCGCCTAATTCCATGAACTTATTGCTGTTTTATAAAGACATTCTGGCGAAAATTGATGATCAAACCTATTCATTGCAAGTCAGCCTTGAAATGTTGTGCCGCAATAATGAGCTAACTCAACAAGCGAATGACGCCTTGATTGGCATAACGGAATCAGTTGCGAACATTAATGATTCAAATACTCAGGTCGCCACCGTTGCGAAAGAGCAATCTCGAGTGACACAGGACATCAACCGTAATGTGGTAAACATGTCTGAACTCGGAAATCAGAATCTAGTGGGTATTAGCCAAAGTGCGAGTGCGAGCACAGAGCTGTCACTGCTGGCAGAAAAGCAAAAAGAACAGCTAAGTGTTCTTTAAGCTATAAATAACAAAAGGCACCTCTGGGTGCCTTTGCTTTATAGTAAAATGTATCGGTATCTTGTTATTCCATTCAAGCTGAGCCTTTATTATTATCTATTGTGCTCGGCTTTGTTGTTTAAGTTTGAGTTTAATACCGTCAAATTTAAGCTGACTCAGTAAGTTTTTCGCATTGGCTTTTCCTATATCGTCAAATTCGACCCCATAGCGTGCATAGTGAGTAGATTTTTGTAAGTTACAGATGCGTCCCTTGAGAGAAGGCAACATGCGTCCATTTCCTGGGAGGACTAAATCTAATGAAACTTGTTCCCCGACGTGTAGTAGGCGGCTCATCGGCGAGGTAACAAAGCGACAACCACTACGGGATAAATCACGTATCTCACATTCACTACGGTACTCTTTCAGCTGAACACGTGAGCGTAAATTTACCTCATAGCGCACTTCTTTTCGTAGTTGATACACCTGCATGCTACTTGGCAAACTCAGTACCAATAGTGGGTATGGCTCACTGAGACGATGTTGCAGTTGTGCCCTGAACGGAATAATTGCACCTTCCCCCCGATGTGAAAAGGCTTTTACATTGATCCAAAATCCCGCCTGAAAATAGTATTTTAAATCTTCTTCAGAAATATTCGGAATTTCAATCAGTGCTGTTTTATTCGAGTGGCAGCCTACAAAAGTACTGGTGGTGATACATTTAGTTCCTACTGGTGTCGTCACATTGAGAGTGACTTCGCTGCCGTGCTCGACCATAGCCATTGCATCTGTGCTGTTTAACGTTGTTGCCTGACGTTCCGGTGCATTTTTGTGTGAATGAGGCGCATTACATTCTTTAGCGCTTGTCATCTTATCACTCATTATTATTTTTTACCTAGACTGAGAAGGTTTTATGCACATCAATACTTAGTACTAAGATCTTAAGTATCAAGTAGAGTGATAATTCTAATTAGTATGAAATAGTGTTTCAACAAACTGGCCATTGATTCAGTCAGTGGTAGGGAAAAGTGAGAGGTAAGTAATAGTTTGTGTTAAAAAAATGTAGTATTTGTGGTTTTGTGACTTGAAGGGCGATCGCAACAGCATGCAAAAGTAAGTGCTATGCCTAAGTGAAATCAGATGTAGGATTCAGACTCGCGTGTTGAGATGGAGCTAAGGTAAGACTTTATTGAGTGATATAAAAATGGGATGCATTGCCATCCCATTTTTGTTTGTGTTGCATTAGATTCAGTACGGATACCAGAAAAGGTGAGTATCCATAACCCGTTTACTGATCGCTGCAACAACAATCACCACAATACCAGCCATACATATCATGTCGGCTTTGGTCAGCGGCTTCAGGCTGTACCATGTACGAGATGAATGACGACCAAAACCGCGTAACGTCATCGCATTAGAGATTTGATCCGCGCGATCTAGGCTTGAGAAGATCAAAGGGCCAAGAATCTTCGCGACGTTCTTAATACGAGTGAACAATGGTGCTTTCTTACTTAGCTCAACGCCGCGTGCTTGTTGAGCATGCATAATGTTAACAAAGTCCTTTTTCACTTCTGGCAAATAGCGCAGTGTCAAACTGACCGCATAGGCGATTTTGTACGGCACGCCTAAACGGTTCAAGCTTGCTGCAAATTCGGTAGGATGCGTAGTGAACACAAACACCAAAGCGATCGGGAACATGCTGAAGTATTTTAAGGTGACAGTCACAAGATAGAACAAGGTTTCTTGGGTTAGCGAGTAGTGACCTGGCAACGACAGTAGTACCGTAGTTGAGCCCATGTATTCAGAGCCTTGCTGTGGTGCCAATGCAAACATAAACAAGGCGTTCATCATCAAGACACTGGCTGTACCGATCAATAGCGGCTTGTATACATGAAATGGAACCTTGGTCATTTTTAATAACCAAAGGCCAGTAATGATTAACACCGCAATGATGCGTAAATCAAAGGTGGTGAGTACCACCGTAACCCAAGCAATGAACATCAAAAACTTAGTAATGCCATTCAGTTGATGCAGTGGTGATTGGGTATCAATGTAGTTGATACCAAACTTCATCTTGTTGTCTTTCATGCCACTACGTTCTCAATGTTTTCATTCTCAACGCCTTTGATAGGCAGCGTTGTTTTTGCTCGGTTGGTTTTCTCTGCATCAATAAAATGTTGCATAAAGCCGTTTGTGTCTTCGATACCTAATTCAATGGCCAGTTCGTACAAGCTAGTTGTGGTTAGGTTAGCTTGATCTAATAACTCTGGGTTACTAAATACCTGAGTCATTGGCGCATCGGCAATCAGTTTGCTGTCTGCAATCACGATAGAGCGTGTGGTGTATTCCAATACCAAGTGCATGTCATGCGATATGATCATCACAGTGATACCTAACTCACGGTTAAGCTTCTCGATAAAACTAAGCATAGAGGTGTAGTTACGGTAATCCTGACCGGCGGTTAGCTCATCCAAAATAAGTAACTCAGGTTCCAGCGCAAGAATAGACGCAATCGTCACGCGCTTCTTCTGACCGTAGCTTAACGCTTCAATTGGCCAGTGGCGGTATTTGCTCAAACCACACAGATCAAGCACTTCAAGGACTTTAGCTTCAACGAGCTTCTCTTCGATACCACGATTACGCAGTCCGAATGCGACCTCATCGAAAATCATGTGATGAGAAATCATATGATTCGGGTTTTGCATGACTACGCCAACCTTTTGGCTGCGCTCAAAAATCGTCAGTTCACTAAGATCTTGACCGTTCAATGTCATCGAGCCGTTGTCTGGCTCAATCACGCCCATCACAAGCTTAGTAATGGTGGATTTTCCAGAACCATTTTTACCCAATACCGATACGAACTCACCACGTTGAATATCGAAACTGACGTTTTCCAGGGCGTTTTTCTCACCATCGTAGGAGTACGTCAGATTACGTACGCTTAATATTGTCTCTGTTTCTGGCTCTGTTGCTGGCGTTTTTGCTTCATCAAACCATCCTGTGACGGCAGACTTATACTGAGCGAGCGGCAGCGTATTTAAGTGTGATGGCTTTGCGTTACTTTGGATAGTGCATCCCGCTTGCTTTAAGGCAGAGAGGTATAACGGCTCACGAATGCCGTATTCCTCTAGCAGAAGCGAGGCTAAGAGCTCATCTGGGCTGCTATCCGCGATAATCTCACCGCTTTCCATTAGGATGATGCGATCAACTGAGCGGTGTAACACATCCTCAAGACGGTGCTCGATCATGACTATTGTTTTGCTCGTTTCGCGATGCAGTTCATCGATGATCTCGATGGTTTTTTTACCGGTTTTCGGGTCGAGCGCAGCAAGTGGTTCATCGAACAACAAAATGTCGACATCATCCACCAGAATACCAGCCAAAGAAACGCGCTGTTTTTGTCCACCCGAAAGATCGTGTGGAGAGCGTTTTAACATCAGGTCTAAATCGACCATTTTTGCCGTGGCTTTGACCAACGGGTACATATCGATGTTAGACATAAGCTGGTTTTCCAGCGCGAAAGCAATGTCTTCACCAATACTTAAACCAACAAACTGACTATCGGTATCTTGTAATACGGTGCCAACTTGCTCGGTATATTGGTGCATATCAAAAGGAGCAGTATCGAGGCCGTTGATGGTCAACGTGCCTGTGACTTCCCCTTTGATTGCATGTGGAATCAGCCCGTTAAGACATTGGCCAAGGGTAGATTTGCCACTACCACTTGGACCGATGATGACGATTTTCTCTCCTTTCTCTATCCTTAGATTGATATTTTTTAGCGTCGGTTTATCCAGCGACTCATACCTAAAAGAGAAGTTAGAAAATTCGATTGTCATTCGATATTAAGCCTCTGTTAAGTTGCGGCTTTGCTTGTTACGTTTGGCGACAGATTTAAGAATGAAGAAGCCAACAATTGCAATAAGAATAGTGTTGCCCAGCGCGATGATTGACAGCTGAGTGAATACCTTAGTGAACGGTTCTGCGTACAAAATGGTATCTAGGAAAGCTGAGCAGCCATAACCAAACACATTGCCCAATAGAGCAAGTACGACGAACAACATAAAGTCCTTCATATTGAAATCTCCTTTCTCTAGACGGTTACGTGTCAGAGAAGGGAAAAGACCGATGATCAAACCGACAATACCTGAACCAAGCACCCAAGTTAACCATACGCCCCAACCTGCAAATAGATCGGTTACCCAGTGGCCGATAAAGCCGACCAAGAAGCCAACAAGAGGGCCGAATAAGACTGAGAACAGTGCCAACACCGCCATTGCTGGTTTTAGCGTCGTGTTTGCAAAGACTGGAATACCAAACATTGGCAGACCACCGATACCATAAAGGGCAGCACCGATTGCAATAACCACCACGGTTTTAGCAGAAAGATTCATAGATAACCTCAGTTCATTGTCGATTTTAAAGAACGTTCACTTGCTTTATTTTAGAAGCGTTTGGTTCATTGTTTGTTCTAATTTCTTTAGGGGGTGTGTCATTTGCTTCACACACGCCTTTGACTGGCTTAGTTTTTAGCAAGCATCAAAAATAAGGCGCGAATTATACAGAATAATAAAAAAATAGGGAATGCTATCTGTCTGGATGGCTAAAATGAAATCAGGGGCTAACTGTCAGCCCCTGATTACACTTTTTTTTACCGATAAATTAGTGATCTAGGTAGAGATAGTTTTGCCAGCTTTTCATCCGGATGAGTACCTTGCGCATGATAGATACGTGGGTGAAGCTGTCAGAGTAAACCGCGACCTCTACCGCTGTACCCATAGGCAAATGGTACGGTTCTAGATCGTCAGTGATTTCTAATTTAACAAATACTCGTCCACTTGTGCGTAGTGCATTGGTGTCAAGTAAATTACCACGCGCTTGGATTTGGCTTTCACCAATAGCGGGTAGTACTTCCATCACTTTGCCTTTGAAAACTTTTCCCGGTAGCGCTCGGAATATGAACTCCGCGTCGAAACCTGACTCTAGGCGTTGCAGTGAGTTTTGACGAAATGCGGCGGCGTAGATCTTTTCTTCTGTATGAACAAAGGTCATGACCGGAGCAAGGGGAAGAGGTACGGCCATGACGCCTGGACGTAACGCTAATTGAGTTACATAACCGTCGGTTGGTGCCGTCACTACAGTTTGATCTAGGTTGAATTCCGCTTTTCTCAGCTCGGCTAATAATGCTGCCACTTGGGTATTTTCACCGCCGACTTCAGAGTTTAACGCGATTTGTGCTTGATCTTGTTTAGATTGGGCCACTTCAAGTGCGGCTTGCGCTGCCTTGAAGGCTTGACGACGAGTATCCAATTGTTGTTCGGTAAACGCACCACGGTCAAAACCACGTTGGTATCGGTCAAATTCACGTTGTGCTTTATCGCGTTCAGCGAGCGCTTGTAGTACCGCAGCATCCGCTTCTTGCACACTCGATTCTAACCCTAACGCACCTTGACTGGCTTCTTTTACCTTAGCGCGTAGTCGGTCTACTTCGGCTTGAAAAGGAATAGGATCGATCCTAAACAGAATATCCCCTTTTTGAAGAGGTTGGTTTGGTTGAACCGGGACATCAATCACTCGACCACGCACCCCTGATACGACGGGCGTCGTCGAAAATACTTGGTTACCGACTTGGGTGAAGGGGTGGTTATAGTTCATTAATAGTATCAGTGTGCCGATTAACACCACACCACCAAGTACAGCGGTAGGCACTGTCCACTTATTGAGCGGGATATTGAATATTTTGAAAATTGCGATACAAAGCGCGGCGTAAGTTAGAACCAGTAGTAAATCCATTATTGATCCTCCTTACCTTGTTCTTGTTGTGATGAGACAGCTTGTGATGGTTTTTTCTGTTTTAATCTAGTGACTTCGTTTTTCAGCTCATTAACCTCATCAACCAGTTCTTCGAGACGATGGTGTATATCATGGGTTTCTCGCTCGAGTTGTTTGAAGCCCCATCCACGCTCTTTTCGCCATAATGTTGCCCAAATCCATAGAAAAGGCCAAAGTGCATGAAGTGTGAATAAGCTTACCCAGCCAGCGTAGTGAATCGCGTCTTGGTGTGGGTGCTCACGCTCTTTTGCTATTTCGTAAGGAATGTCGTGAATGACGATGATCCCGTAGAAGATAACTAAAGCAACGAAAATGAGTAACCCAAGTGCAAAATAGTCTAGAAACATCTTACTTCCCTGTATTGTTGCTAAAAATAAAACTTACGTAAATTAACTGTTTGAGTATTTGATAAAAATATCGATGAATCAAGAGTTTTATAGGTTATCTTACTGTAAATGATCGGTGCTACGTGGAATACGAAGGAGTAACACAGTGCAATATTTTGGTGAAATTGCCGCACTTTGTGCTGCGATAGTTTGGGCTGTCGCCACATTGATATATAGCCAATTTAGCCATCGATTTTCTGCAATGCAGTTGAACATTGTTAAAGGTGTTATCGCATCCATAATGATGTTAGCGGTAATGCCGTTTTTACCCCAAGGCTTACCAACGACTCAGATTGAACCTCTTTATCTGGTCGTGCTCGCACTTTCGGGAGTGATTGGTATTGCGATTGGGGACTCTGCATATTTTGCGGCATTAAAACGGATTGGCCCCAATAAAACGCTATTGTTGGAATCCCTTGCACCGCCGCTTTCTGGAGTGCTTGCTTTAGCGTTTCTTGGCTCTGAATTGAGCGCGCAAAGTTGGTTAGGGATTATGGCTACGATTGTCGCCGTGACCTTCGTGGTGTTTCAGCCATCCTCTTCAGGGCGGGCAATCAATCGGAGTGGTATTCTCTTTGGCTTACTTGCCAGTGTTTGTCAGGCTTCAGGTGTAGTGATTTCCCACTATGCACTGGTTGCAGGTGATTTACCGCCGCTACTTGGTGCGTTGATTCGATTGAGCATTGGCGTGTTGGCGGTATGTATGGTGATCAAAATGGTAGAGCCAGCTCCCTTTAGTACCGTCAAACAATACATTGCAGAAATGGGAAGCAAAGCGATGAGTTGGTTGCTGCTAGCGATTTTTGTCGGCACGTTCTTAGCGTTGTGGCTGCAGCAGGTTGCCGTAAAGTATGCCAATCCAGCTATTGCTCAGACGCTGATTGCTACGAGCCCGTTATTTATTTTGATTATTTGCGCGATGAGAGGAGAGAAGATCAGCCTAAAAAGTATACTTGGCACCTTATTCGCCTTGGCGGGTATTTCTTTGTTCTTTTTGTAAAACGATTGCAAAGAAAGCGCCCCGTTTTTCAATAGAAAGTCGGGGCATTTGTTATAGTTCGGTACAAATTTGATTTCGGCCATTGGCTTTGGCTCGGTAGAGTGCTTTGTCAGCTCGGTAGAAAGTACGTTGGGTATTTTCGCCATCTCGATGAAGCGTAATGCCAATGGAAACGGTCAGTCCTCGCTCGCCAAGAATTTCATGCCAGCTGTATTGATAGATGCGCTCGCGGTAGTTTTCTGCATGCATTTCAGCACGCGCTAATTCTGTATTTTCCAATATCGCTAAGAATTCTTCACCGCCAAAGCGAACACAGGATGCGCCGTGGATCTTAAAGTAGCTTGTCAATTCTTTAGCGACATTTTGAATGGCTTTGTCTCCAACTAGGTGGCTGAGCTCATCGTTGATTGACTTGAAGTGGTCAATATCAATAACCATTAAGGCAAATGGCGTATCGTGGAGCAGCAGATCTTTCAACTTTACTTCTAGCCAACGACGGTTATGCAGGGAAGTCAGCGGATCGGTGAACACGTCTTGCTGCAACTGAGCAACGGTGTGTTTGTGCTGTTTTGTGGTCTCTTTGAGCTCTTTATTTTCAATCTCAGATAGGATTAATTTGAGCTGTAATTCAAAGCGAGAAAGGCGTTTAATCTGAGCAGAACCAAGTTCACTGATTGGAATGTGTTTGACCAAATCTGATTCTATTCGGAACGCCTTTCTTTCGTAGCTAAGCGCTTTTTTAAACTGTCCTTGAGAGGCACACACTTGGCTTACCGCATCGTAAAAGCGATAAGCGATCAGCGGCGAGGTGTGTTTATTGATTCGTTTGTCTCTTGAATCGAGTAATAAGTTTGCCAGTGACTGACGGCCAACACCATTTAAGCAATAGGCTGCTTCAATTTTGACCATGGTGGAAAACCATTGTGAGTAGGCCTTTCTCGGTCCATATTGAATGCGTGAGATGGCAGCAAGTGCTTGGTGGTATTCTTTTTGGAGACGATGGAATTTAGCACGATATAAGTGGATTTGATTGGCTAGGTCTTTATCACTTACGAGGATACTCAGTTCTTCACATTCGTGTATTAGGTCGGCGGCGACACCGATTCGCTGCAGTGTGATATAGCAGGCTAGCATGCAGAGTTTGTACCGCAATCGAAGAGAGCGACTGCCAATGGCATGGTCGATAGCATCAATCTTCTGGTAGAAACGCAGTGCACGGTTATGGTCGCCATAGGTATCACAAAGGTTCCCCATACCGATGAGAGCGAGGACATAATGATCTATATAACCGTATTCAACGGCCATATTGGTCGATAGCGCGTATTCCGTGAGAGCGTCATTGTAATCGCCCCTCTCTACCAAACGTTCACTGAGGCTGGCTTTGAGTAGCAAGATATCTTCAACGTCTTGTGGTAATTCGAGAAAGGTGGCGGCATGCCTCAGCTCTTCAATGCTTTCATTGAGTTGTTGAAGTTTATGGCGGTATTCAGCACTGATAATATGGCAATGTGCTTTCTCTTGGTTGGTTACAGCGACGTGGTTACGAATATACTCCCAAAAAATGAGCGCCTCTTCGCCTGCAACAGAAGAGGGATCCATTCCTGCATCGGTGATTTTACTGAGCAGTCGTTCCATTCTTCATTACCTCAATGTGGCTTTCTTCCAACTGCTCAAGAGTGAACGGGAAGGTTAGGATGTCTTGTAGATAGAGGGTGGGTTTTACAGTGACAAAACCACGCCGCTTCCAAGGGTAGATGTCCATCATGGAACAAACCGTGCGATATAGCTCCTGGGCGGCTTGGCCTTTTTCGGCAATGAGCAAAGCAAGTCGGGTACTGCTAATACGGGAAATTAAGTCGCTTGGCATGGCCAAAGAGTGTACCAGTTCAGTACAGGCATCTAGGACCGCAGGGTTATGGTGTTGGATCATGATCACGGCGTGATTTGAATGCTTAAGTTCTGTTTTAAATAGAACCAATTGTTCCCACCAATAGGTCTCAGAAACCACGTTAGAAAATTGTTTCTCCGGATCGTATTCATGTTGGACGCGAATACGGTTAATCTGTTTCTTGGCTCGCAGTTCTAACTGGCGCTTTGAGCCATGGGCTTTATCCATGGTCTCACGATGCGCTTGCTCTTTGAGCATTTTGATGGCGTGTTGACGGTATTTTTGAAAAGCTTTGAATGCAACCTCGTATTCGCCTTGCTCTTCTGCTACTCGAGATTGTTGAAAAAATATTTGGCTAAGCAACTCACCGTTGTCGAAGCTTAGGGCTGACTCTTCAGCCGCTTCCAATAGTTTTACCGCTCCTTGGGTGTTTTTACGTAGGAGTTCAAGTCGCGCTCGGCTAATGGATGAGTGCGCTTTCATCCAAGATAGGTTTTGCTCAATCGCCAGCTGGTGAGCTTTTTCTGTTGCTTCTTCGGCCGCATCTAGTCGCCCTAACCCAAGTAAGGCTAGGCCTCTAAAATCCCAAATTTCGGCTTGCCAAGTACAGTCGGTATGATCTTTTAGGGTTTCTGTTGCACCGTCCAAGACCGTCAGCATTTCAGCGAAGTTGTTCAGTAAATAGTAATCCCATGCTAGCAGTATACGAGCTTTCCCTTCCAGCCATGCAATACGGACATTGTTTGCGACTTTGACCGCAAGCTCATGTGTGGAAGCCGCAAGCTGATGTTCATTGGTGATCCGCCAGACATTGCCTAATCCAATTAAGGCTTCAATTTGGGTCTCAATATCATCAACAAGTGCGGATTTTTCTAGTGCATTGATCCAATATTGCTGAGCGGAATAATATTTTGCTAGTCCCCAGTACTGCAAAGCAAACAGGTGGAGAATTTCAGGCAGGTGATCATCGTTGTCTAAATGAGTCTGTTTGCGATGGGCACCTTTGACGAGTTTAAGCCCCTGTCGGTAATCCATTTGACACCAGCAGCTATGCGCCATAATGATCAGTGCTTTTATTTCACCGTCAATAAACAGGATTTGCTCAGCGCGAATAAGGCACTGTTCTGCGATACGGAAAGCCCGTTCAGGGTCGGCTTTAATTTGCCCTTTAACTTTATTGAGCTCGGTCTCTAGCTGAAATTGGCTTTTGTCCAACGTTGATATCCATAACTAACGATGTGGTAATGGCGTCTAAATGTGATGCGCATCTCACTTTGTGTATGGTGTCAATGCCACACACAATAAGGTATTGAGTACCGTAATATATACATTGTTCACTACCTATTTACCACATATTAATTAGAGAAGTGTTAGATAGTCATGACAGCAATGGTTTAATCGTCAGAGGTGCATACGTGACTTTACTTTCAGCCTCTGAGCTGCGGTAAGCCCTTACTTATCTTGACAGCACAAATTATACCAAGCTCTGAATATATCTAACAGGGGTAAAATACCTGCAGGTCGTAATTTGCGACGTGGCTCGTTGATGAAACTCTCAAAAAGGAGCTGAAAGCGATTTTGGTAGAATTGAACGTGACGGGTCGTGCCAACATTGAACCATTCTTCAGACTTGTTTTTATCCCCGGCTAAGTAACAAATACCTTTGTGATTATTTCCTTGGCTAGAAATTGCCCAACGATCTCGCCACCAACTCATGTAGACGATATCAATCTTGCCAAATGGCGCAGCCATGTCCTAATTGGCATCTTCTTCTACATACATTAGATCGATGTTGCCCTGTTTAATCCTCTATAAACAGACACTCAGTGCGGTCGAACGAAGTAAATAGTCTTGAGGCACATAAATAGTGACTCGTTTCTCAGGATTGCACATATCAATCACGTGTAAATAGTTGGCATAAGACGTATACGGAGGACGAACTAATGCGCCTTTCGATGGGTAATGAAAAACAAAGAGGTTATTCAATGGAGCTTCAACATTCGCTCGCGCTAGCATGGTCTGATTTTTTTGATCGATCCGCTCACGCAGATTTTCCAATGGCTTGGGCGGCGCTTCACTTGCTTATGGCGTAAATTTTTCTGAAACAAAACGTGACACATCATCATAAGAGGTGTGATCCAGTGCGGCGATTTTGGCAGTTCGCCGTTAGACACAATCGCCCCCTCGGGATCATACGTGCAGCCGTTCAGGCTCCGGCTGCAATTTATTACTTAGGTGTTTCTTAGATGTTGATTGCTGTTTCTAGTGCAACTTTCATCATGTCGTTGAACGACTTTTGACGCTCTTCTGAGCTTAGTTTTTCACCACGGATGATGTGGTCAGAAACCGTTAGGATAGTTAGCGCTTTCGCACCTAGGTCTGCAGCTACGCCGTAGATACCAGCCGCTTCCATGTCTACACCTAGGATGCCGAGTTTTTCCATCTTCTCAAAGATGTCAGCTTCTGGTGTGTAGAACAGATCTGCAGAGAATACGTTACCAACTTTTACAGGTACATTTTGAGCACGCGCTTGGTTTACTGCTTCTTCTAGAAGACCGTAGTCAGCGATTGCTGCGAAGTCGTGGTTGTTGAAACGGATACGGTTAACTTTTGAGTCTGTAGATGCACCCATGCCGATAACAACGTCCATCAGTTTAACATCGTCACGTACTGCACCACAGCTACCTACACGGATAACGTTTTTTACGCCGTATTCAGCGATTAGCTCGTGTACGTAGATACAGCAAGATGGGATACCCATACCGTGGCCCATTACAGAAACTTTTTTGCCTTTGTAAGTGCCAGTAAAGCCGAACATGTTGCGCACGTCACAAACTTGTTTCACATCTTCTAGGAACGTTTCTGCGATGTATTTAGCGCGCAACGGGTCGCCTGGCATTAGAACGGTTTCAGCGAAATCACCTGATTGTGCGTTAATGTGTGGGGTTGCCATAAGTGCTCTCCAAAGTTTTGTTCAGGTAAAACGCATCAATTATAGGTGCTATTACCAATTCTGTTGAACTTGTTCGTTTTCGTTGAGGCCATAATATTGGCGCAGGGCAAGGGGGCTTGAGTGTTAAGTCACAAAATGGTCGGTTCTAGTGTCTAAATAATCTTTTAATAACTAAATCTGTTGAAAGCCAAAAGGCAATCGATTTGCTTTTGAGCAGTTTGTCGATTGCATGCACAAAATCCCTATATCGCGCTAAATTTTTTTTCAAATCGTCTGATCTAAATCCTGTCTGAATGAGTAAAACGGTTAAATTGTACAATTTATTTTCTTGTACAATTTGAATTGACTTACTATAAGTTATACAACAAAACATTTTGTATAGGATGCTTCGTTATGGAATCTTCAATCAAAGTCGGTATCAGTTCTTGTGTACTTGGAGAACGAGTACGTTTCGATTCGGGCCATAAAATCAGCAACTTCGTCACTAAAGAGTTAGATGGATACTTCAGTTTCGTGCCTGTGTGTCCAGAAGTTGGTGTAGGCATGTCTGTGCCGCGTCCGACTATCCGCTTGGTCAGTAATGAAGAACGTATTGCATTGGTCGAGACAAAAAATCCAGACAACGACCACACAGACAACATGCTTGCCTATTCAGAAAATAAAGTGAATGAACTGCAAGGCGAGCAACTTTGTGGGTATATTGTCTGCGCTAAATCACCGACTTGTGGTATGGAACGTGTAAAGGTGTACAGCAAAAATAATGCGGCAAAAGAAGGCGTTGGCTTGTACACCAAAACGTTAATGGAAAAAATGCCGTGGTTGCCAGTCGAGGAAGATGGTCGCCTGAACGATCCTGTATTAAAAGAGAACTTCATCACTCGCGTTTACTGTTTGAATGATTTTTATGAGTCGATGGATGGAGAGCCAACCCGTGGCAAAATTATCGAATTTCACTCGCGTTACAAGCTCACGCTAATGGCGCATCATCCTGAGTCGTACCGTTCTCTTGGCCGATTGGTGGCAGATGTAGCGAACTATGAAATCGAAGGCTTCTACAATGAATATCGTCTGGGTTTGATGAAGGCGCTACAAAACCGCGCGAGCCGCAAGAATAACACCAACGTTCTGATGCATTTGCAAGGATATTTTAAGCGATCCCTGAACGCCGGAGAGAAAGCAGAGTTAGCAGAAGTCATCAGCAATTATCGATCTGGTTTGTTGCCACTGCTTGCCCCTCTGACATTAATTAAACATTACCTTAATGCATACCCAGATGAGTACTTACAAAAACAGAAGTATATAGACCCACATCCACAGGAGATGAGATTACGTTATGGTTTGTAGCCAAGAAGTAAAACTATACGCAATTCGAGAAGTTTCAGAGCTAACGGGTGTTAAGCCCGTCACTCTCCGAGCTTGGCAAAGGCGCTATAACCTCGTTCAACCGAAAAGGACAGAAAAAGGGCACCGCTTATTCCGACAACAAGATCTCGATACTATTCGTGAAATACAAGGATGGTTATCCAAAGGTGTTGCTATCGGCAAAGTGAAAGGATTGCTTGGTCAAAAGTCAGATATTGTTGTGGCGACAGACATCCAGCGCTTAGAAGGAGTCCAAGCCATGTTGAAAGCCTTGTCAGAGCTAAATCGTGGCAAAACAGAAACGTTGTTATCTAATGCTCTGAAAGAGTACCCATTGAACTTAGTCATCGAGCAACTGATTAACCCAGTGTTTGAAGCGTTAGACTTGGTGAAAGTATCGCTACGTTCACTACAGTTGGGCTTGTTCCAAACTTGTTTGATTACCCGACTTGCCGTGGTCGTGGATTCTGAGAACAAAACCGCATCGAAAGGAAAGTGTCTATTGGTGAGTTTTGAACAGGCTAGAGAGGCTGAGAGTTGGGTTCAAGCGGCAAAGCTTTGCGAACAAGGTTTGCATATTACGCTAATTGATAAAGTGGATGATGTATCGGGGTTGATTGATCATGATGTGCTGCACCGATACCAATACCTCCACTTTTTTTCCAACAAAGCGCTGCAAATAAAACAAGTAGATGCGCTGCGAACGATGAAAGCTCTGAATCCTGAACAAGTTCAATTTTCTGAAGTGATTGAAAAGCTTCACCTCAAAAATAGTTAAATCTTCGTAAGGAGACGACATGATTCTGGTTTGGTTTCGACGTGATTTAAGAACGTTAGACCACATGGCACTGCAGGCTGCGTTAGAAAGTGGCGAGCCTGCTGTTGCTTGTTATGTTGCAACTCCGAGCCAGTGGCAAGAGCATCACATGGCTCCTATGCAGGCGGATCTTATTGCACGACGTTTGGCGCACCTCGCTGAAGAACTCACCGACCTAAACATTCCGCTTCTATATAAAGAAGTGCCGAAGTTTGACGATGTGACCGAAGTGATTCAAGCATGGGCAACATCTTTGGGTGCAAAAAGTGTCATGGCAAACATTCACTACGAAGTCAACGAGCAAGCGCTTGATAGAGAAGTGATGGATGCCTTGTATCAGAGAGCAATTACGTTTGAAGCTTTCCACGATAAGTGTGTTCATGCGCCAACAACGGTATTAAACAAGCAAAGTGAGTACTTCAAGGTATTCACGCCATTCAAACGTGCTTGGATGAGGAAATTCCAAATGCCCATGGTGTCAAAACCAGAACCACAGGCAGAGCTACCTAAAGAAGCGATCCAATTGGTTGAAGCCGAACGCTATCATCCAGATGTCCCTTTTTCTTATCCACGCGAATCTAGTGAGCATTGGTATGCCTCAACCACTGATATAGTTGAACAGCTAAGAGAGTTTGTCCGAGAGCACAGTGATGCCTATCATGCGGAAAGAGATATCCCTGCGATCGATGGTACGAGTCAATTATCTCCTTATCTTGCTATTGGCGCATTATCGCCAAGGCAATGTATCGCGAGGCTATACGCGGAGAATCCATTACCTGATTTGAGTGAAGGGAAAGCCACTTGGTTGAGTGAAATCATTTGGCGCGAGTTTTACCAACACTTATTGGTATTTGAGCCAAAGTTGGTGAAAGGGAAAGGCTTTACTCCATGGGAAGAGAAAATTCAATGGTCCTATGATGAGCAAGCATTTGAGCGCTGGAAAACGGGCACTACTGGTTACCCAATTGTTGATGCAGCAATGCGACAACTTAATACTACAGGCTGGATGCACAACCGCTTACGGATGATTGTCGCCAGTTTCCTGACAAAAGATTTGCACATTGATTGGCGTTGGGGAGAAGCATACTTCATGAGCAAATTGGTAGATGGGGATTTCGCAGCAAACAATGGGGGCTGGCAATGGTGTGCATCGACAGGCTGCGATGGACAGCCTTACTTTCGAGTCTTTAACCCTGTTACTCAGGGAGAGAAATTTGATCCCGATGGGCGTTTTGTTCGCCACTGGATTCCGGAAATAAATCCTGTGCCTAATAAGTTCATACACAACCCTTGGAAATGGCATGGTTTTTCTTTACTGGAATATCACAAGCCAATGGTTGATCACAAGGTAGAAAGAGAGATAACCTTACGGCTCTTCAAAAGCGCCAAGGAATAAAGAGATGCCTAGCAAGAAGCGTCCAATGAGTATCGCGAAACGAACCCTGTTATCAGTATCGTTGTCATTAGTGAGTGGGATATCATTCGCTAAGATGTACGCATTACCAGATGATGGGGCTCGTGTGATAGGTCGCATGGAAAATCATGTGGTTGAACATGGTGAAACCATGGCCAATATTGCTAAGTATTATGACGTTGGCATACTTGCGTTAATGGCAGCTAATAAAGGTGTTGACCCTTTTCTCCCTAAAGAGGGGCATGTGCTCACTATTCCTACTCAGTTAATCCTACCTGATGTTCCTCACAAGGGCATTGTTATTAACTTGGCTGAATTGCGTCTTTACTATTTCCCAGCAAACGAAAATGTTGTGCATGTTTTCCCTGTGGGTATTGGCCGTATTGGCAGAGATACGCCAGTGATGAGCACTAGCATCAGCCAAAAGCGTCCCAACCCAACCTGGACGCCCCCAGCTTCTATTCGTGCTGAATACAAAGCAAAAGGCATCAGCTTACCTGCGGTCGTTCCTGCTGGGCCGGATAATCCACTAGGTTTGTTTGCTCTCCGTTTGGCTTATGGTAATGGTGAGTACCTGATTCACGGTACTAACAAAGATTTTGGTATTGGTATGCGCGTCAGTGCTGGCTGTATTCGTATGGACCCTAAAGATATTGAGTGGTTATTTGAGCAAGTGCAGCGTGGCGAAAAAGTGCGCGTTATTAATCAGCCCGTGAAAGTAACATTAGAGCCAGACCGAAGCGTGTTTATTGAAGCGCATGAGCCTTTAACTCGCAGTAATGGTGAAAAAGAGCATTTAGAGTATCCGAAAGAGCTCGGTTGGTGGCTAGATGAGTTTGGTATGACGGATGTGAAAGCGAAAGCAACGATTGCTGCTCAGAATGGGGTTCCTGTAGAAATTACCGCGCCTTAACGGCTGTTAAAGCGCGGTAATTAATCTTACTTAGTGTAAGACTGAGCGATGTTGTCGATACGCTCATTTGCACGTGCAGCTTCTTCTTGTGCTGCCATAGCTGCGCCGCCTGCTGCTTGAACGTCAGATTGTAGAGACTGAACGTCTTGGCTTAGTTGGCTAACTTGGTTGCTTAGTTGGTCTAGTTTTTCTGCATTTGCCATTGCTGCGTCATCAGAAGAAGCACAACCAGCTAGTAGAAGTACTGAAGCTGCTGCAGCTGCGATCAACGTTTTGTTCATGTAAGAACTCCTTGCTTATAGTGAAAGTCCCGCCTAATGAGTGTTGTTTCATGTGCCAGCGGGGATTAATGTGGACACATTCTATCAGTACATGATGTAGCAAAAGTCAAAAAAATCCAAGAATTTCATGGGGTACCCGCTAAGAATGCTAACTTTAGTTTGACAAAAGTTAGCATTCACTACGTCTTACAGCCTCTAAACAGGTTCGATGCAGGTCATTTTTGCTACGTTCCTGATATCAATAATTTAGACGATATTGACGCAAATGAAAGTTTCTTAGAGGAAACTTTATTCTTTCTTGTGGAATTAGTTTGTGTGATCTCTATCTATACTCTTATGATTTGCGGTATTATAGCAGGCTTTTATTTTTTGCTGCGTTAGAGCGGAAACGACACTGAAAAACGCTCGGACGTTTACTGATTTATTGGAGAATACTTTGCAATTTAAAGATCTAGGCCTAGACAACCGATTGTTGAAGAACCTAAAACATTACGATTTTAAAAAAGCGACTGACATTCAAAAACAGGCAATTCCTGTAGCGATTGCAGGCAAGGATCTATTGGCATCTTCTAAAACGGGTTCGGGTAAGACTTTGGCATTTGTATTGCCAATGCTTCATAAGTCTCTAAAGACGAAGTCGTTTTCTGCCAAAGACCCTCGAGCGGTTATCCTTGCGCCAACGCGTGAGCTAGCGAAACAGGTATACGGTGAGCTTCGTTCTATGTTAGCGGGCTTGACTTACGAGGCCACTTTGATCTTAGGCGGTGAGAACTTTAATGACCAAGTGAAAGCACTTCGCCGTTATCCGAAATTCATTGTCGCAACGCCAGGGCGTTTAGCGGATCACCTGGAACACCGTTCACTGCACCTTGATGGCTTGGAAACTCTTATCCTAGATGAAGCGGACCGTATGTTGGATCTGGGCTTTGCACCAGAACTTCGTCGCATTCATAACGCGGCAAAGCACCGCCGTCGTCAGACACTGATGTTCTCTGCGACTTTGGACCATGCTGAAGTCAATGATATCGCTTCTGAGATGTTAAACGCGCCAAAGCGTATCGCTGTTGGTGTGTCGAACGAAGAGCACAAAGATATCACGCAGAGATTCTACTTGTGTGATCACTTAGATCATAAAGAAGCGATTCTGGAGCGAGTGCTTTCTGAAGCGGAATACCGTCAAGTTATCATATTTACTGCAACTCGTGATGACACTGAACGCCTGACTGCAAAGTTGAATGAGCAGAAACTAAAGGCGGTTGCATTAAGTGGTAACCTAAACCAGACTCAACGCAACACCATCATGAGTCAGTTTGAGCGCGCAGTATTTAAAATCTTAGTAACAACGGACGTGGCTTCTCGTGGCCTAGATATCGCGACGGTAACACACGTGATTAACTTCGATATGCCTAAGCATACAGAAGAGTACGTTCACCGTGTTGGTCGTACTGGTCGTGCTGGTAATAAAGGGGATGCCGTATCTCTGGTTGGTCCTAAAGATTGGGACAGCTTTAAGCGTGTTGAAGCATACCTACAGCAAGATCTGAGCTTCTCAGTGTTTGAAGATCTAAAAGGTAAATTCAAAGGTCTTAAACCCGCTAAGAAAGATTTCCGTAATAAGAAGGCGACCGTTAAGCAAGCGCGTCCGCAGGCGAAGAAAGTCGCGAAGAAGCCAGTTAAACGCGATAAAAGCTTCTATCAACATGTGGCTGTGGGGGATAACGTCTTCATCCCTAAGAAGAAGCCAGCAGAGCCTAGTTCAGAAGATTAATCTTTACTGAATATTATATAGATATTAAAAATCCGAGTGCTGTCACTCGGATTTTTTGTATCAGGAAAACGGCAAAGTGTCATAGAGGCTTCAATTAAGTGAAACACAACTGTCACATTGGGGTTCTAAAGTGAGAATCGTTCAAGTGAAACACGACGGTAATAAAGCCACTTAAAGGAAATTGTGATGAAAAAGACAGTAATCGGTGCAATCGCACTTCTAGGTGCAATGGCAGTGGCTCCTGTTTCTGCTAAAGAAACTATCTCTGCTGTGGGTTCTAGCAGCGTAACTCCACTGATGGAAGTTTTCTCTGAAACATACATGAAGACAAACCCGAACGTATTTATCGAAGTTCAAGGCCCTGGCTCATCTGCGGGTGTTAAAGCTGCAAAGAATGGCTCTGCTGACCTAGGTATGTCTTCTCGTAACCTGAAGGACTCTGAGAAAGAGCCTACTCTGAAAGAAGAGACCGTTGCTCTAGATGGGATCGCAGTGGTTGTTAACCCAAAAAACAAACTATCGGGCCTAACAGCTGAGCAAGTTACTGCGATCTACAAAGGTGAAGTAACAAACTGGAAAGACGTTGGTGGTGCAGACAAGCCAATCGTTGCAATCACTCGTGACACGGCTTCTGGTACTCGTGGCGCATTCGAAGACATCATGTCTCTAAAAATGAAGATTTCTGGTAAGAAAGTTTCTGCCATCTCTCAACGCGCTCAAGTTGCTAACGGTAATGGTGCACTGAAGACAATGGTTGCTTCTAACCCGTACGCAATCGGTTACATTTCTCTTGGTACCGTTGATGCGTCTGTAAACGCACTTCCAATTGATGGTATCGAAGCATCGGTAGACAACGTGAAGAATGGTTCATACAAAGTTGCTCGTCCATTCCTTGTTCTTTACAAAGAAGGCAAGCCATCTGCTGAAACTCAAAAATTCCTAGACTGGATGCTAACTGACGAAGCGCAAGCGCTTGTTGACCAAAAAGGTTATATCTCAGTTAACTAATCCTATGGGGATTCTAATTTTGCTCAGCCCAACGTTTCGGGCTGAGCCTTTTCTATCCATTGTGTTCGACGCATTGCTAAGAACCGTGAGATTTTTATGACCATCGCAACAAATAGTGAAAAGCTTATGAGTACTGACGCTAAAGCGATCAGCAAGCCAGGCCTACGCGAAAAACGACGCGTTGACTGGAAAGAGCGCATCTTCCACGGCTTGTTCCTAACGAGTGCTGTAATCGGCATCGTATCATTAGCAGTTATCGCATACTTCATCGTTCGAGAGAGTATTCCTGCATTCCAAGAAGCCGGCATCTCGGGCATCGTTCTAGGCCAAAACTGGTTACCACCAGCACTGTACGGTGTTGCAACTATGATTGTTGCTTCTATCGTATCGACAGCAGGTGCTGTTCTAGTGGGTGTTCCCGTTGGTGTCTTGACCGCTATCTTCATCGCAGAAATCGCACCAAAGCGTTTAGCTGACATCATCCGCCCAGCGGTTGAGCTACTCGCAGGTATTCCTTCAGTGGTATACGGTTTCTTCGGCCTGGTTATTATCGTTCCATTGATTCAGAACGTATTTGATGTACCAGCAGGTAACACTATCCTGGCTGGTATCATTGTACTTGGTGTGATGATTCTACCAACGGTAATTACGGTATCTGAAACGTCTATCCGTGCGGTTCCTCGTACTTATAAAGAAGGTTCTTTGGCACTGGGCGCATCGAAAATTTACACCATCTTTAAATTGCTCGTTCCAGCGGCTCGCTCAGGCATCATGACAGGTGTGATTCTGGGTATTGGCCGTGCGTTGGGTGAGACCATGGCGATCATTATGGTAATGGGTAACGCGCCAGCAATGCCAGAAGGCATCCTTGATTCGGCACGTACGCTAACCGCAAACATCGCAATTGAAATGTCTTACGCAAGTGGTGTTCACGCGAGCGCACTTTACGCTACAGGTGTGGTACTTCTGGTCTTCATCATGTCGTTGAACGCTGTACTACTTTACCTAAACCGAGAAAAAGCGAAGTAATCGCTCGTTAAAGGTGACTATTATGGATCGCGCAAAACTGAAAAAAGCACGCCAGTTCAAAGATAATGTCTTTAACGCATTTGTCTGGATCTCGGCGGCACTGACGGTAGGTTTCTTGTTCTGGATTATCTGGTACATCCTATCAAACGGTCTACAACACGTAGATTGGAGCTTTATTACTGATAACTACACGCGCACAGGTGAAGAGCACGGTATCTTCCCAATGATTGTGGCGACCATCTACATGGTTGTCGCATCTATCGCAGTGGCAGCACCACTCGGTATCATGACGGCAATCTACTTGACCGAATACGCAAAAGTGGGCAGTCGTTTGGTGAAAATCATCCGATTCTGCACTGAGTCATTGGCGGGTATTCCGTCGATCATCTTCGGCCTGTTCGGTATGACGTTCTTCGTGGCGATTCTTGGCCTTGGCTTCTCGATTCTATCGGGGGCACTGACGCTAAGTATCCTAATCCTGCCAGTTATCATCCGTACCACGGAAGAAGCGTTGATGGCAGTACCACAAACGTACCGTGAAGGCTCATACGGCCTAGGTGCATCTAAGATTTACACTATCTGGCGTTTGATTCTTCCGAGCGCAATGCCAGGTATCTTAACCTCGATCATTCTAAGTATTGGTCGTGTCATTGGTGAGTCTGCTCCAGTATTTCTGACAGCAGGTATGGTTGCACGTATTCCGGATTCGCTATTGGATTCTGGTCGTACGCTAACCGTGCACTTATACAAACTGACTACCGAACTGTTTACCATTGAAGAATGGAATCAGGCTTACGGTACCGCGACAGTTCTGATTGTTGTTGTTCTACTGATCAACATGTTAACAAAATTGATTGCCAGACGTTTTAACACCGCAACTTACTAACGAAACGAATTAAGAACGCACGTTAAAAGACACGAATTCAAGATTTAAGAGATTAAGAAAATGAACAAGTTTGATATTGAAAACCTAGATCTGTTTTACGGTGACAACCAAGCACTGAAATCAATCAACCTGCCAATCCCAGTCCGTCAGGTTACGGCTCTGATCGGCCCATCTGGTTGCGGTAAATCAACACTACTACGTTGTTTGAACCGCATGAATGACCTTATCGAAGGCGTAAAAATCACTGGTAAGCTGTCAATGGACGGTGAAGACATTTACGGCAACATCGACGTTGCTGACCTTCGCATCAAGGTGGGTATGGTATTCCAAAAGCCAAATCCGTTCCCAATGAGTATTTATGAGAACGTGGCTTACGGTCTGCGTGCTCAAGGCATCAAAGATAAGAAACACATTGATGAAGTGGTTGAGGGCTCACTGCGCGGTGCAGCACTTTGGGACGAAGTAAAAGACCGTCTTAAGTCACACGCATTTGGCCTATCAGGTGGTCAGCAGCAACGTCTGTGCATCGCACGTACCATTGCGATGGAGCCAGATGTGATTCTGATGGACGAGCCAACGTCAGCGCTTGATCCGATAGCAACGCACAAAATTGAAGTGCTGATGGAAGAACTAAAGAAGAATTACACCATTGTTATTGTCACGCACTCTATGCAGCAGGCTCGTCGAATTTCTGACCGCACTGCGTTCTTCCTAATGGGAGAATTGGTTGAACACAATGACACACAAGTGATCTTCAATAGTCCGAAAGATGATCGTACCCAAGGCTATGTAAACGGTGATTTCGGTTAATCAACACATTTACTGGCATATACACAAATAACTATAAGCGATGGTACTCTTGCCCCTCCTAGTGAGGGGCTTTTTTGGTAATCACTATAACTTTTCTAGCTGGTGGCTAGGTTTGCTTTTCTTCTCTTTGGCCAGTTGTTTGATCTGGGCGATCAGATTATTTGCCATCCACTCCTGTTGAGTTGCACTAAAGCGAGATTGGTTCATCAGGTTCAGTTCTTCTTTTACTGCTTTCACTGCTTCAGAATCATTGTTGAAGTGGTGAGTGTTTAAGTAGTCATTAACCGCTCTTTCAATCTTAGCACAGTCACCTTGTTTAATGATGTACTCTAGCTCTTGAAGCGAGGAACTGTTGTTCGTATTCGTAGTTTTCTCAACGCGTGGTTCGGCACGTGTCTTCCATAGTCTCAATGCAATCGCCGAAGAGACAAGCCACAGCACGCCAAATACGAAGGACAGTGTTTGCCATATAGATTCAACACCACTTTGAGTCGCTTGCTCAGAGGTGGTTGCCGGCTGTGCTGGTAACGCGCTTTCTGGCAGCGTAATTAAGCCACTGTCACTTTTCTCGACATTGAGTTTTAGCGCCGAAATGTCGGCTTGTCTTGTTTGGTCTCGGTTACTGTCCCACCAGTTAACTGTATAGCTAGGTAGCGTGAGTTCTCCCGGTTCAGTTGGAATCAATACTTGTTTAACCGTCATAGTCACCGTACCGTCGCGAGCGGTTTCGAACTGCGGCTGTTCTGAATAAACACGTATCGTACTAGGGTAGACAATACCGGCACGAGGTAGATATTCTGCTTGCGTACCGCGAGCACGGATACGAATTGTGCGAGTAATCGAAGATCCTTGCTTTACCGTGCTGACGGCATTTTCTGACAATGGATTGCCTTGCTCACCTTGCCAGCTTTGTGTCATTTCCAGTGCAGAGGCTGGTAGCCAGTTACCTTTAAAATCCTTAGGAATAGGCTTTACGGTAATAGGCATTTGTTCTGCTTTGGTATTGATCGGCATTATCTGGGTTGAACCCGTTAGGCTGTCACCATAGAAGTAAGAGCCTGTCAGTTTCGGACCATTAAGCATGTAGGTGCCTGGTTGTTCTGCAGTAATACGGAACGCTTGTTCAACGATAGTGACTTCAAGACCATCAATCACGCGTTGACCTTGTTTCATGTCGCTCGTAGGCTCTAGTTTCATCCCATCGATGCTTGGTGGCACAATTTGGGGGTTATCTAAGCGGCGAGGATCCACTTTAATCACCAACTGCATGCGAAGCGTTGCTGATTGTTGAGGATACAAGGTGTGATTGTCCACGCTCATATCAAAGTTAAATAAATCGTTTAAGTTCGGCTCGGCTTGATTCTTGGTGACACGTAACTTAATTGGATCTGTCTTCATGCCATCCACGGTAAAGCTTGGGATCGTCACCACCCCCTCTTTCATTGGTGCGATAGAGATGCTCCATTCCGTTTGAACCGATGTGTGGCCATTGATGTTATTGCTTGAGCGGCCGTAACGAGGCTGTCCTAAAAAGAAATCTTTCTTCAAGACATTGAAATCAATCGCACCAGAGCCTAGTTCTGTGTCAGCCATGATCCTTAAATTGATCACTTCGTTCTTCGCCACCTGAGTTTTGTTTACACTGGCTTGAAGGCTTTGTGCGAAAACCGAAAAGCTAGTCAGTAGGCTGGCCATTAGAACAAAGACCAGTTTTGCGCCTTTTTTCATCATGGACTTACCACTCCTTATTAGATTGTTGTGGGCGTTGTTTTTGTTGCGCTTGAAGCTGCATTTGAGCTTGAATCAAGAAGCTAGGGTCACGTGCACTTTCTACCGCTTCTAAGCGGCGAAACTCGGGATCATCTTGATGCATTTCCCCTGGCTGAGCTTGTGCCTGCGTTGGTTCGCCTTGTGTCTCTTTTTGTTGCTCAGCGTTTTGCTTTTCTTGTTTATTTTCAAGTTTTTTCTGGTTTTGTGACTGCTGTCCTTGCTCTTTTTTAGCGTCATTTTGAGACTTTTGTTGCTGCTGTTGCTGCTGTTGCTGCTGTTGCTGCTGTTGCTGCTGTTGCTGCTGTTGCTGCTGTTGCTGCTGTTGCTGCTGTTGCTGCTGTTGCTGCTGTTGCTGCTGTTGCTGCTGTTGCTGCTGTTGCTGCTGTTGCTGCTGTTGCTGCTGTTGCTGCTGTTGCTGTTGTTGCTGCTGTTGCTGCTGTTGCTGCTGTTGCTGCTGTTGCTGCTGTTGCTGCTGTTGCTGCTGTTGCTTCAGTTTCTCCTCTACAACCGACAAGTTCTTTTTCGCAGCTTCAAAGTCTGGTTTCTCTTGAATCACGTTCTTGTAGAGCTCTGCTGCATCCTCAAGTTGTCCGTTCTTAGCAAGTGCGTTTGCCAAGTTGTAGCGGCCATCAAGGCTTGGATTATTGGAGAATGCTTCTATCGCACTTTCGTAATCTCCAGCTTGGTAACTTGCTGCACCTTTCCAATTAGGATCAGTAAAGGTTCTTTGGGCTTTTTCGTACTCACCTTGTTGATAAAGCTGCTCACCTTGTTGGTTTTGATTCAAGAACGCATTCGCTTCTGCTTTCGGCGTCCAACTCATCGGTAACACCGTCGCAACCAGCAGCCAAATCATGCCTCGACGGAAGAGTAGGGCTGTGGGGAACAAGAGCAGAGGTAGCAACCAGAAACCGCCGTTCAAGCGAGAGTCGGTTTTCACGTATTCACTTTGCTTGGCGGCAAGGTTGTTGCTCGCGTTGTTGGTAAACTCGGCAATGTTCTCAACGTCACGGTTATTGTGTTGAATTGGCACAAATAATCCGCCGGTCTCTTTAGCTAGCTTCTGTAAGTTTTTCAGATTAGTTTTCGCTACCACAGTGTTGCCTTGTCGACTCTTCATTAAAGAACCATCCGGAAGAGCAATTGGTGCGCCAGTTGATGTGCCGATAGCGAGTACTGATACTCGAATGTTTTTACCGTTTAATAACGCTAATGAGCGAGATAATTCGGAGTCATCCAAATCATCTGCCAGCACGACGATGTCACCTTGATTTACGCCCGCCTGAGTAAACTGGCCAAGCGCGGTTTCAATCGCTGATGGTAAGTTGGAACCTTGATAAGGCATTAACTCAGGAGACAAGTTTTCGATGATGCCAGCGAGTGTGCTGGAATCTGTCGTAAGCGGACTAAGCGTATAAGCATCACCGGCGTACGCAACCAAGCCTGTTGAGCCTTCTTTCCATTTCGGCAATAAATCCAACGCTTTATAACGCGTTTGTGACAGGCGATTTGGTTTCACATCCGTTGCGTACATAGAGCGCGACATATCCAGCACTAACACTCGGTTTTGGTTTAGTTCAAAGCTCGGTCGTGTGTTGGATTGCCAACTTGGGCCTGCTAAAGCGATACAAGCGATTGCCCATGCTATTCCCCAAATGGCGAAGTAGTGCTTAGTTTTCACTGAATAGCCAAGCATTTTTGCCAAATGAGGCGCAATCAACGATGACTTTTTGGTTCTGTATTGGCTGTTAACAGCAAGGACAACGGGAATGACGAGCAAACCCAACAACCAATAAGGGGTTAAGAAAGTAAACTCAGCCATGTTTTCTCCTCAGAACAAACAGGAACACGGAAAGTACCAGTGCAGCGCCCAATGGGTAAGGGAACCATTCCGACTGAGGACGCCAAGTTTGGGTGTCAGTAGAAACGGGCTCTAGCTGGTTAATGGTGTCGTAGATCGTTTCAAGTTCTTTGGCATCACGCGCTCGGAAGTATTTACCACCTGTCATCTCTGCAATCTTGGTCAGCGTTTGCTCATCAAGGTCTGAGGCGGTATTGACTTTGCGCGTCATAAAGAAGTCTTTGACCATCATTTCACCAGCGCCCACACCTACGGTGTAGATGGTTGCGTTGTATTTTTTAGCGATTTCAGCGGCTTCAAGCGGATCAAGTACACCAGCAGTATTGCTGCCATCACTGAGCAAGATCATCACACGTTGTGGTGCGTCACTGTCTACAAAGGTTTTAGTGCCTAAGCCGATACCATCACCAATCGCAGTGCGCTGACCAACCAAGCCAATGACGGTTTGATTGATCTGTTGCATCACGGTTTTACGGTCAGCGGTTAGCGGCGTTTGTAGATAAGCGTGATCACCAAATAGCACCACACCTAAGCGGTCACCTTGGCGTTTTTCTACGAAGTCAGATAAGACTCTTTTGACAGCGGTTAGACGGTCTATGTATTCACCATTGTCGTTCATGTCTTCTTTCTGCATGGAACCAGATAAGTCGACCACTAACATCATATCGCGGTATTTCGGTTGGAACTCAACCGGATCGCCATACCAAACTGGGCGAGCACAAGCGACAACCAACAGAGTCCACACACCAACAGACAGGACTTTTTGCACTATCTGTTTTGGTTTGTTGTTGTGTTTGTTGTCTGGCAAGTACGCCAGCTTAATTTCAGCTTGCTGAGTCTCTTCAGGGAAGAACTTATAAATCAGCCAAGGTAGGGGCAGTAACAGTAATGCCCACCACCAGACAAACTCAATATTCAACCACTGAGAGAGGCTCGAAACGAGAGTTGCCTCAGTCACGAGTTTTTGCCTTTTTTCTTCGGTGGCAATGCGGTTGCAATCCAGAAAGCACAATCCTCAATCAGATCTTGATGTTGCTCTTGACCGGATTTTTGATACAGCGCCGCTTGCCACTGTTGTTGTTTATCGACGAATCGAGTCTCTTTGGTGCAGCTATCAAGAAACTCGTACCAAGCAGAGCCTGTTAATGGCGCGATTTCTTCACGAGGGAAGTAACTCAAAGCCGCTTGACGAAGCACCTCTAATGCAGAAGACGGTGTGTGTGGTGTGATCGGATTGGTCAACAGTTTCAATGCGGTCTTCTTGGCAACAAGACGCTTTGAATGCCATCTTAAGTAAAGTACAACAATCAAGATGGTAAAAATTACACAACCCAGAGCTGCCCACCAACCCCAAGCAAGTGGGAACCAATCTGGTGCATTCGGTAGGATTAAAGGTTCAAGGTTTAGGCTTTGATTATTCGTTGTCATTATTATTACTACTGCTTGAAGGATTTGTATGTTGTTGCTTTCGTTAGCTTAACTGTTGAACCAGAGGTAATCCGCTCGACAGACTGTTAAATGGAATCGCCATCGAATGACACTGCTGTTTGATGGCTTGCTGATGTTTAACAAAGTGAGATTCCAACGCCTGGCGCTGTCCCTTTGAACCGAAGTTAAACCACTGACTTCGATGACCATCAGATGCTTTCGCTTGGCCTCGGAAGTCGGTTTCACCTCGCTCTAAAGGATCATAAAATTGCACGGCACGAACGCTGTTGTGTTGCTTTAATCGACGCAGTTGAACCAGCTCTTTCTCTTCCACTTGTGCAAAGTCGCTGAGTAAAATGAGCTCACTGCCTTTCGGCGTAAGGTTGTGCAGCGTTTCAATTGCGCTCATGTAAGGCAGCGTGCGTGTGCTGTCAGCTTGTTGACTCGTAAGCAATTGATTGTGACTATTCACTATCGCGTCAAGAATTCTCAGCCCTTGCTTTTGTAGAGAAGAAGGGCGGAACTCAATACACTGGGAACCATCATCAATCACCGCGCCAATGCGATCTTTCTTGGCTAACGTCAGCCAAATCAAGACGCTAGCGAAGTGTGCCAGTTGGACCGACTTAAGAACATACTGTGAGCCGAAGTGAAGACTTGGGCTGAGGTCTATGTATAAAATAACCGCTTGCTCTTTGTCTTCTGAGAACAGCTTGGTATGCGCTTTACCCGTTCGAGCCGTGACTCGCCAGTCGATGCTGCGAATATCATCACCCGCTTGGTATTGGCGTACTTCCATAAAGTCCATACCACGACCTTTTTGACGGCTGGTATGGTTACCGCTCATTTGCGACCAAATACTCTGTGCTGGTGGCAGCCAGCGAACCGATTGAGTGCGATATTGAAGTAGCTCTTCAAGGGTTAATGTCACCCCATTCGCATGAGGTGGCAATGCATATGATGCAGACATGTCACCTACCTACGTTATGCGCTACCTACAAGATTAAGAAGCTTGTCGATAATCTGATTTGCTATGATGCCTTCTGCTTGGGCATGGTAGCTAAGCAGTAGACGGTGGCGTAGCACAGGGTAAGCCATGGCTTGAACATCTTCTGGAGAGACAAAGTCACGGCCCGCTAACCATGCGTGTGCTCGAGCGCAGCGGTCAAGGGCAATAGTGGCACGTGGGCTGACACCCATGGCTAGCCATTGCGCTAACTCATGGTCGTATTCCGTTGGCTGACGAGTTGCCATCACGAGACGTACGATATATTGCTCAATCGCGTCTGCCATGTGAATATTGAGCACTTCTTTGCGCGCAGTGAAGATGTCTTCTTGGCTCAAACTTGGGCGTTCAATCGTCGCTTCGCCTTTTGCCTCACCACGGTTGATGCGTAGGATCGCCAGTTCATGCTCTGCATCTGGGTAATCTACATTAAGGTGCAACAAGAAACGGTCGAGCTGTGCTTCTGGAAGCGGGTAAGTACCTTCTTGTTCAATCGGGTTTTGTGTCGCCATTACCAAAAATAGCTCTGGTAGCGCATAGGTGTTTCTTCCCGCCGTCACTTGCTTCTCAGCCATTGCTTCAAGCATTGCAGCTTGCACTTTAGCAGGCGCACGGTTGATTTCATCGGCAAGGATCAGTGAGTTGAAAATTGGACCTGACTGGAAGGTAAATTCGCCGGTTTCTGGACGGAAGATATCAGTGCCGGTTAAGTCCGCTGGCAGTAAGTCGGGTGTGAATTGGATACGGTGGAAATCACCTTCTACGCAATCCGATAGAGACTTCACCGCACGGGTCTTAGCCAAGCCTGGAGGACCTTCAACCAAGATATGCCCATCGGCAAGTAGAGCAATAAGGAGCTGTTTAACGAGATCATGCTGACCAATGATCTGAGACTCTAAGTAGCGCTGAAGAGTTTCGAAGTTTGTTTTGTGCATTTTTTGGACTCTCGGATATCCATAGGATTTTTACTGTGAATATTGGTCACTGCTAAGTGGGGAAAGTTCCCTTAGCGTTTGCGTAATTTATTTTTTGCAATATTGGGGCGTAAGTGCGGATTGCAAGCATTGTAGAAATCTAAAAAACACAGATTCAGGGTGTTACATTTCGATTTACATAAAATATGAGACTTTGCATGAGATATTTAGGCTTGGGCTGATACAAGCTAGGTGGCACAGGTGTCATGCAAACATGCCCTAGTTTAAATTTTTTTTGGGGGGGGGGTAATGAGTGATTCTTTCAAAGGTCCAGATATGTTGAAATCCAATTCTCTGAGTATTAAACAAAAGGTTGTACTTGGTCTTACTTTTGCTGTCCTTGTTCAACCAACTACAAAGTGACGTACAAGATGCGGTGACGGCGATGGAAGCGGGTAAAGTGATCACATCTTAAGGTGTGGATTTAAACGATTAAGCGGTAGAAGTACTCGTCAGCTGCAGACATTTCTGACCGAAATACTCAACTCGCAACGGCAACCGCAGAGGAACTTGCAGACGCAAGTAGAGGTTTACAGGCGCTTTCCTTTCGCTTGGATACGATGGTTGGTAGCTTCAAGCTGTAGAGTTGGATAGAATAGACCTAGTTTGCAAGTTTCACGACTATATATTTAGGTAAGTACTATGAATGACTTCGAAAAAGAACTAGAACAAATTTCTCAAGAGGCTGCTCAGGAGCCGGAAATAAAACTACCTTCTCTAGAAGAGCAAAAAGAAATCGCAGCTGAACTGAAAAGGCTCGAAGCGGAAGGAAAGCTCACTCCTGAGGTTCTTGAACAATACTTTGGCAAGTTCAACCAGAAAAATTCAGTACCAGTACATTAATCAAAAGGGAGTTTATTACTCCCTTTTTTAATCAGCTTATTAATTCTCTTATACTGTCCAATTATTGAGATATCAATCATTTACATATTGGTACTACTATTTTCATACTTGACTTTATCACGTTGGTAATTAAACCTATTGAATATCTTAAGGAAAATAACGTGGGTGCAGTGAATAGGATGGACGATAAGAGAATAAGGAACGTAATTTTAGTCACTGAAGATAGTTTGCAGTCATCTTTGTTAAAGGACGTCTTGGAAACGAAGCTTAGTATTCATGTTATTTTGATTACACCAGAAAAGCTCTCAACCCCTCCTGTCCTTACAGAAACCATTTCCACCATCATTTTTGATTATACCGTTGTCACTGAGGATGTGTTCTCTCGCTACATCAACTTCAAAGATGCGGCTTTCAAAGAGACGATAGAAGTTTTGATCAATTGTGACAAAACTTTGTCGGTCGAAGAACTGTTTATTTGGCAAACGTTGGCGGGGATTTTCTATACGTCCGATGATATAGGCACCTTGCAAAAAGGTATTGGTCGAATTCTACAGGGCGACATGTGGTTTAGTCGCGAATTTTCTCAGCAATATATCGCACATTTGCGTCGTCATAGTCGACCTATCAATAAAAATACACCTACCGTATTGACCAAACGTGAACAGCAAATTATCGATTTTCTTTCGATGGGGGCATCAAATCAACAAATAGCGAAGCAATTATTTGTCAGTGAAAATACGGTAAAGACTCACTTGCACAATATTTTCAAAAAAATAGATGTAAAAAATAGAGTTCAAGCCCTGATTTGGGCGAAGGAAAATGTTTCAGACTTATCGATGACAGGTTAATGGATGGCTTCAACGTTTTTGAAAAGAACTAGGGCCTGTTGATTTGTATTTAGTTGTTTTCTGTATATTCCCCGTTTGGGCTTAGTGTCATATGCTTGCTTGATGCCATGTTTTGGTCTCACCTGTACCTATGTAGGAACCTTTCTAACACCTACCTAATTGCGATGACTAAAGTGAACGTTGGGATGATTTCTTGTGCGCATATCACGTTTTGTGAAAAGCAAAAGTGTTCTCATATCGTGTTATCCCAAGTACCCTCAAGAGACTGGGGAATACATACACCCCAAATATTGGCTTTTTAGGCAAAACGATGAGAAACAATGAAGACAGAAAAACAAAAGATGTTGTTAATGCGTGTTTGTTCCTTACTCATCCAGACAACGATTTTGTTAATGGTCACAACCTTATTGTTGATGACGGAATGAGTAAGAAAATGATCTATCAAGACAGCTTATTGGATTAAGCCACCTTCTTCAGGAGTTAATACTCGAGTCACAATGCTAAAATCATGTCTGATGAGCTATTTTTCCCGATAGAGTTCTTTGTCTGCGAGATTAAACAAGTATTCAAAGCTTGGCTTGAGCGATGAAAATTGAGTAAAGTTTGCAACCCCCATTGACAAGGTTAATCGCTCTGAGCATATCGATGAGGGCTTGATCATATTCATTTGTTCGATTCGTTTTTGAAGCAGAATCAGTTTAGATTCGATCTGCTGTGAAGATCGATTCGCGCTAATGCGTAGGTACTCACCTGCATTATTGAAAACACCTTGAAGTACCTTCGCTACGGATGTGAGCGCGATATCCCCTTGTTGATGCCCATAGTAGTCGTTGAATCCTTAATAGTAATCAATATCAATAATGGCAATCGCCAAGCGTTTCTGCTTAGATGTAGCGCGTTTTAATCAACGTAGGTGCGATATTGCCTAATTGATATCGGTTATAGAGTCCTGTCAGGGGTCTGTTTTCGATAGCTTATCTAGCTGGGCATGAGCATACTGTAGGTGCTTTCTCTGGACAAAATTTTCCAATGAAATAGCCAGTTGTTCAAACAGATAAACGTGATGATGTTGATATTGCTTCTATGCGTCTGTCCGAAATCGTTCTAGCAATGGCTAGTGGTTGGTGGCAATGTTACAGGGTAGAATCTGAATCACCGAGTTGCCCTAATCCCATTCCCACATTCAATAGACAGATGGTTTCATTCACTGAATTACGAACTTTATTCGATGCTTTCGCGCCGAGTTTGGCTAGTTCAACTGCCAGAGGGTACTTTTCCAGAGATAGGTACAAATCACTGACATTGGTGTACGCCAGCGACAACGAGTTGGTATCAAAGCGATTTGAGTTTGGAAGCGCAAAGGTGGGGCATCATTTGTACATGATTCAATGCAGGATTGCTATGTATCTATTGCTGAGTTGAGTTTATTAAATGTGAGCGACGCTGAAGCGCTTCCAAATTTGCTTAAACAGATGCGCCTAAGAATCATTGAGATATCTGGTGATGGTGCTTATAACATAAGGTTGTGCTAAGAAGCGATTAGCATCAAACAAGCTGTCCCGATCATTCCTCGCAGGGAAGGCGCAGCCTTCTGGGTACGGGGTCATCTCCGCAATCTAGCGGTCGGCCGTCAGAAGCTATATGGTTAAAATAAGCATTGGAAAAAGATGTACGGCTACCATAAACGTTCGCTCTCCGAGACGGCGATGTTCCGTGTTAAAAAACGGCTCGGCGGTACATTAAGCTTAAGAAAATACAATGCTCAGGTTAGTGAGACTTACGCTATGATAAAAGCGTTAAACAAGCTCACAGGGCTAGGTATGTCGGAACGAAGGTGATTACCTAATAATTAGACATGTTAGGCGCGTTTTAACTCGAATTTGGAAACAAAGCCATGAGTAACTAGCGGATCGACGTGCACAAACTGTGATGGCGTAACTCAAAACATAAATCGACCCATCGCAGTTCGTGTGGGAGATAAATGTCTTTGGTGAACTTTAACCTGTTCAACGAAGAGTCTCTAGAAGCCTATGCGTTAAACCGCCGTGCGTTTATCGTATTTAAACAGAGCGAACTGGGGCAACCGACTGAATAATTTGATAAGGTTGTTCTGGCGAGGGTTAGCTTCTAACCTAAAGGATCTATCTACTCAAACTAAATAGGGAGCCGGGAAATGGAGAAAGTGCAGTTAGTCGTCGATTTTCTTCTTACTCACAAAATCGTTTTCACTGCATTAATTCTGTTCGTCGTTATGATTTTGCGTCGCTTGATTTTGTCGCAAATCCGTGGCGATGATGCCTTCATTACAGAAAAACAACGCAGCTGGATGTCGAGGACCAAAAACGGCACCTTTGCTATTACGTTGATCATTTTGTTTATTCTTTGGAAATCTGAGATCAGCGAATTTGCCCTTAGTGTCACTGCGATTGCTGTTGCGATTGTTGTTGCTTCGAAAGAGATCATTCTTTGCTTTACCGGATCGATTCAACGTGCAAGTTCTCGTTCATTTCGTATTGGAGATTGGATTGAAGTAGGCAAGTTGTGTGGAGAAGTGATTGAACACAATATGATGGCGACAGTGATTCAAGAAATTGATCTATACCATGGTCAATATCATTACACGGGTAAAACGGCAACATTGCCGAATAGTATGTTTTTTATATACCCAGTAAAAAATCTCAATTTTATGAAACGCTACGTTTATCATAACTTTTTTATCGTGGTTAGAGACTTTGTAAATTTATATCCAATCTTACCATTGCTGACCAATAAGATTGATGAACATTGCAGTTACTTTTCTGATGTTGCTCACCGTTACAATGCAATGATAGAGAAACACGCGGGTGTCGACCTACCAGGGGCAGAGCCACATATTCATATTTCTAGCAATATCAATGGCGAACAAATCGTGCATATTATGATTTTCTGCCCAACTGACAAAGCAAACCACCTCGAACACTTGATTCGTCAAGACTTTATGGAGTTGTACGAACAGCGTTTTCCATCAGGAAATGAGCATTAAACGTTAGCTTTCTTAATCATAAAATTAATACATTGTCGTTAAGATAAATAACCTTAATGGTTCAAGACGCATATAACAGTTAAATTACGCCTGCAATCACTTCTTGTGCGATAGTCTTTATTATCTTGTCCCACCAGCATTCAGCACCTGAATACTCCACAAAAATTCAAGAAAGGCGGTAAAACCAGCCATTTAGCTTGCAGTGGCGGTTGTAATTATGGCTGTTTAATTAACGGTTTAGCGCACTTTTAACGATAAGACTATCCATGAAAATTGGTTTAACATTTAATTCTGGTTTGTTTCATCGCGTATTAGCGATGACAGATTCGTGGCGTTCGGGGTCTAAATCCTATTTAACGGATTTGGCTTCGATTGCACTGTTGTTGCTGCCGCTGACTTTATCGAATGCATTGGCGATCTTTTTAGGCCACGCTTTTCGCTTGTCTGAGTTTTCTGAATTATCACGGATGCTGTTTCATGTATCAGACATCTTAATCAATTTATATCCAACAGCATTCTGCGTCGTTGCGGGTTATTACCTGTCACATAAGACAAATGTATCTAGCGCCGTTTTCATTATTTATTCAATGATCATGTTCTATCTAGCCTCGATAGAGAATGGAAGCTTGTCTACGACTTACATGTTGCCAAATAACCCTTTACTGGCATTGCTTAGTACGGTGATGACATATGTCTATTGCAGTATATTCAAGATACGTTTATTAGAGCCACAAGCGTTAGATTTTTCATCTCGCCTTATCAAACATGTTGTGCATTTTTTTACTTTTGTATTAGTCGCACTGGCCTTATCACATATTGCAGCTGTTTTGATAGCGATCTTGAGAGGGGTTATCCGTGATATTGGCGCGGATCCATTGACCCTTGAAGGTGGGCTGATCTATCAGATGATACTGGGTATTCTCGGTGCTATCGGTATTAATGGTCACAACATGCTATTTACCACCAAACAGCAGATATATGCAGCGACTGAAGCAAATATGGCAGCTTGGCAAGCTGGAGATGCCTCACTAAACGTGATTAGCCAAGGTTTCTATGATGCATTTATGTCGATGGGGGGATCAGGAAACAGCATCAGTTTGTTGCTTTGTGTATTGTTGTTTGCCAGAGAACGCCATCATGTCATATTGGCGTTGACAGCGATGCCACTGGTCATCTTCAACATCAATGAAGTACTGCTTTTTGGCTTGCCAATCATTTTTAATCCCTTATTGATTGTGCCATTCGTATTAGTGCCTTTAGTGAGCTTTGTCATCACTTATGTTTGTATTTCTACAGGGGTGGTATCACCCGTTGAGAACATTGTTAACTGGATGACCCCTCCGCTATACAGTGGTTATTTAGCATTGGGAGACAGAATTGAGGGCTCTATACTTCAGTTAGTCATCATTGTGGTTGGTATCTTTATTTATCAACCATTTTATTCGGCTTTTGCAGGGAAATATGTTGCTCAGTTTCGTTCTAGTAACGCATACTCAAGCATTGAACGTTCGGTATTTAACACTTTGCTGAGGAGTGTTAAAGATTCAAACGATACGAGTCTGAGTAAGTCGATGGCACAAAAACGTTTGAATATGATCATGAGTGAGGGGGAGCTAGTGATGTTTTATCAAAAGCTGCAATCCACTCAATATGATAATGTCTATTCTTACGAGGCTTTACTGAGATACGTTGATAGAGATGGTCAGTTGTGCCCACCCACGTTTGTAAGTGATTTCCAAATGTTGAATTCGATGCCTTTGCTGGATAAGTTAGTGATTGAGAAGGTATTGGCAGATATGCAAAAGATGACGCTATCCAAAGCATGTCGTGTTGCGATTAATATTTCGGTAGCGACTATTGAAAAAGCGGAATTTGTTGAGCATCTTTTTGCAAGGTTAGAGTACTACAATGTTTCTCCAGAATGGTTAGAGATTGAAATTACGGAAGAGGCAATTCTGAGTAATAAGGTTTTTTTGATCAAAACAATGGAAGCACTGCAAGCGAAAGGTATTCGAATTGCGATGGATGATTTTGGTACTGGTTATGCGTCATTCCCACACTTGCTTAAGTACCCATTTGATAAAATCAAACTTGATCGGTCTCTATTAAGAGGTGTAAATGATCAAAAGGGCCAAAACCTCTATCAGTTGGTGGTGAAACTCGGTCATATTACTCACTGTGAAGTTATTGCTGAAGGGGTGGAAACTAAGAGTGAATATGACTTCGTAAAAAAATGTGGTGTCGATAAAGTACAAGGTTATTTCTTTGCACGACCACAACCTCTAGCAGACATTTTTCTGGAACAACAAGAGTAACTATTGTCATCCATATAAATAGAAAACAGGCTCAATAAATAAGTTTGTAGGCATGGATGAGCGTCACGCTGTTTTTTGTAAGTCAAAAGGGAAGCCAATACTAATAGGCTTCCCTTATTCACTAAGTTTACTTAAATTCGAATTTTCCCTGCATGATTGCCCAGTGACCAGGGAAAGAGCAGAAGAACGAATAATCCCCCCCCGCAGTCATCTTCTCGGTGCTAAAGGTGACAGATGTACTCTCTCCACCACCAATGACTTCTGTAAAGGCATACACGCGGTTATCGTTAGGCTTAACGTAATTATTATCCATGCCAGCAGACATGCCATCTGTGCCCACCGCTTGTAGATTGGTGGTATCTGCAATTACTACGTTATGACCCATCGACTGAGCCGGCATTTTACCAGTGTGGTTCAACGTCAGTTTTACTTCTTTACATGTCGCCGGAACACTTAACGTTTTGGTTGAAAACTGCATCATATCATTGGCATCAATGGATACTTCACACTCTGCGCTTGCTTGTGCGCCAAAGCTTATTCCAATGAGTGCGAGGGTTGCTGCGCCTAAACGTAAAGACATATATAACATTCTCCCTATTTATTTCGGGCTAGTTTGGAATCAAACCAAGCCAGTACAAAACATCTCATTATCAACTAATTTCGGCAAAACAACGTGCTTCAATACTGATATTGACGTTTTTAAGCAAAGTTGTACGCAACACACATGTGGTGTGATCACTTTATATCTGATCTAAGAGCGATCAATTTATACGTGACTTGCGTCAAGTTTTTATGTAATGCATGGGTATTTCATAACATATGTAATGGTTGATTAGGTTATTTTTCATACCAACGTGTAAGTAGATATTTCAATAATTGTTATTATGTAACAATATTATTTTTGGATGCATATAATTTGCATGATGGCAAATAGCATCGTCTTTTGTGATGAGCAAATTGATTTTTTTTAATCTGGCGCACACTTTATTGACTTTGAACTAGAGTCTCAAAATTTTGTGTGCTGGGCGCTATTTTTCTGGTTGCCATAATTTTGGCGAAAAAATTCGTTTTTATTTTGGCATAATTACAAGTGTAAGCTTAGTCACATTTCGTTACATGCGTCTGCTGTGCCGCGAAAAAAGTTCGCACCTATAATGCTTGTCCATTTTATTGTTTTTATAAATCCCTAATTATGAGAAAGAATACACTAGCTATCATGCCAAGTGTTTTAGCACTTACGATCGGAATGGCACTGCCGGTAGCTCACGCGGCAGTTAGTACAGATGCAACTGTTGTTGGTTCTGAGAGCCAATGGTGGAATACATACAAAGTCACCTTGACTAATGATGGCACTAAGCCGGTTGAATTGCGCGACGCGAAAATTGTGTTTGATTCAAACATGTCAATGTCGACGCCATCATGGTCTGCACAAGGGATTAGTTACCCAGCACTGAAATTTACCAGCAACGCACAAGGCAGTGTGTTTTACAATACACTTTCACTGTCTTTTGCTGATGGCAGTTGGATCAAGTCACTACTTCAACCGGGTGAAAGTATTGAGCTAACGCTTGGTGTTAATGGTGTATTGGATCTTTCTCTGCTTCAAAATACGATTCGTCTAGTGGCAAATGATGAAGGTGACGTTGGTGAACCAGAAATCTCTATTCAACTTGCGTCACCTGCAAATGGTGCTGAGTTTGAAGAAGGCCAAACGGTCGCCATGCTAGCAAACGTAAAAGCAACAAATACTAACGTTAAGGGCGTGACGTTCCATGTTGACGGTAAGCAAGTTGCGAGTGTGACTAATGCGCCTTTTCAAGCAAACTGGGTAGCAGCAGGCGAAGGTGCTCACACGATTAAAGCGATTGTTGAAGATGCATCGGGCGTGAAGAAAGAACACTCAGTTCGCATTACCGTAAAAGCAAAAGAAGTAGATCCACCAATCATTCCTGATGATGTGATCCCGTTTGTTCCGGGTCAAACCCAAGTAAATAATGGCGATCTGGTTATCTATGACGGCGAGTGTTTTGTTGCAAAAAATAACCCTGGTGTATGGGAAGCACCAAGTGCAGAGTCATGGTTTTGGGATACTGTTGAATGTCCAGGAAACCCTGGTGAACCTGACGTACCGACAGTACATGAACTCTCATTTGTTTCACCAACTCAGGGACAATCACTGAATGTTGATGAAGCGACGATCATCAAAACTCGAGTAGAAGGTGAGTTAATTTCTAAAGTTGAGTTTTGGGCTAACAATAGCAAACTAGGCCAACAAAATATTGCGCCTAGCCAAACGCTTTACTCACAGTCTTGGACTCCAGGCGAATTAGGCAATGTAACGCTTCAAGTTCGTGTACTTGATCAAGATAACCAATTGGTAGAGCAACAAACGATAACGGTTTCAGTAGAGGAAGCTGGTGAGGATTTCGAGAAGCCAGAAGTAAGATTTGTGACTCCTGTGAATGCCTCGATCATCGAAAAGGATCAAACCGTATCGATTTCTGTTAGTGCTACGGATGCAGACGATGATTTGTCGCGTGTTATTGTAAAAGCAAATAACAAGCAAATTTGTGAATTTGACGCACAAACAACCAAGCAGTTTGCGTGTGATTGGAAAGCTTCTGAAGTCGGTGCGATTGCACTTGAAACGGTTGCAACGGATGCCCAAGATCTATCTTCCACAGCACGTGTAAAAATCACTGTCGAAGAAGTAGCCACACCAACGCCACCACCAGGTGGATTATGTGCTGACTTTAATGTCTACCCAGACTGGCCGCGTGGTGATCATGCGACAGGTGGTGACATTATGGTCCACAAAAATATCGCGTACTCCGCGATTTACTGGACACAATCCGTGCCTGGTAGCGATGCATCTTGGGCTCTTCACCTAAACTGTGACGGCACAGAGCCTGGTACAGCGCCGCTTCTATCACTACAAACCCCAATGGACCCAGTTCGTCTAGAAGTTGCAGGTTGGCCAAATACGTTTGTTGTTGCTAGCCCATCGTCAAGCGCACCAGCAACATTGACAATTGGCGCGAACAACAGTGACGTGCTAGCAGATACCGACGCATTAACACGCGCATTTGTTTCTTTCATTGAACAAGCTGAGCATGCAGGAGCTTCATCGATCATCATTACTAGTGATGTACTTGATCAAGCGACACAAGATAAAGGTGAGTCTTTCGGTACGGTTGCGGTTAAAGATGCGCTGATTAATGCGGTAGATATTACCGGCAGCAACATCGACGTTGATGTCATCAATGCACTGAGCAATGATGTGAAAGGCTGGGCGCAAGCGCACAACGTGATCATCGCTACACTTGCACCAGAAGCAACTTATGGTTGGTCACTAAACATCGGTGATTTTGCTTACGATACTCATTCAGGTCGTCAGTCTGTATGGGATGAAGCGTCAGTTTTCACCGCAGATTTACTCGATAACTTTGAATTGTACAAAGCAGACGCTGCAAACAAAGCTGACTTTGTTGTCTTCACTAAATCAGACGTAACAAACGCACTATCAAGCGACCAATGGCACAACGCACTAGAGTACGTGAAACAAGTGACAGATTACGTGAAGACACCTGCGATGCTGGCAAACATGCCAACGGATCAAACCGCGGGTTACTTCATGGGTGACACGCAAGGTAAGCCGCAACTTCGAAAAGCAGCGTACAGCAACGTATTTGCACTACTATTCAACCAAGATAGCGAACAGTTAACGGCTAAAATTGAGCGTTACCAAGATGCGAAAGTGCCACTGTACTACGTGGGTGAAGAGTTAGAGAAAGGCTCATTAACTCGTATTGAAGCACTGAACCAACAGCTAGCGAATGCTGAGTCTGTCATGGATAATGAAGCGTTCCTATATGAAACGCCGCAATCGCAATGGGTTCCTTCTACTGTGTACAAGTGGAATGACTTCTTGGACGGCTTGAACGCAATGCACAACATCGGTGTGGCTGGCAACAAGTTCTGGTTGATGAACGATGGTATCGATGATGAAACCAACATCAAATACGCGAAAGTTGCGATTGCTGCATTCTTAGCACAAAGTATGCAAGAAACTATCCGTTACAACGCATGTGACGAGAACAACTGGTCTGAAGTGAAATACGGCGCACCAACGGATTACCCGATGTCAGCGAGTTGTGGCCAGTTGGGTCAGAAATACGCGGATTACGGTGTGAATCCAGTATCAGGTTTAGACTACGCTTACTCTTGTCCACGCGATAACAAGATGGAAGTGAGCGCTCTGACGCACGCCAAATGGTACGGTGCACCAGCGCCAGTATTTGCGGCACCTGACACGGTACTAGAAGAGCGAGGTCTACTTGTTGATGGTGCTGTTGGTCGCTGGACGAACAACGGCCACTGTAACGACGTACCAGAAAGTGTAGATACGTCTAAGCAAGTATGGGAACGTGACGAATGTAAGACTTACGTTGGCCAAAAAGCAGGTAAGTTTATTTGGGATGGCAGCAGCCAAGAGAGTGTAGAAGGTTGTGGTTGGTGGGGTCGTGGCGTTATCCAGACGACTGGTCGTCAGAACTTCGGCACTCTTAACCATTACCTAGGCCGTTCACACGTTGATCCTGAAACAATCGGCAAAACGATTGATGGCGTAACGGTTGAAGCGCCGCCAGCGAACCCGCTATACGCAGAACTTGATTTCTGTTCAAACCCAGGTTTGATCTGTAGCTCTGAAGAGAACAAAGAGATTAAGTGGATTGCAGGTCTGTTCTACTGGGTAACATCGGTACAGGCTTACAATGACGAAGGCGGTCAGTACGCTGGCTGGAACTACTACAACGAGCTGAAAAACTACGTTGATGGTGGCCTGAAAGGTTCACAATTCATCGATGACGTTTCTGGCATTGTAAACCGTGGCTGTCCGGATTTGACCTGTTCGACTGGTGACGTTCACAACGTGAAAGAACGCCGTGATAACTTTATGCTAGTACTGCAAAAGCTGGGTCTTGATCCGCAATAAGCGACAAAAGCTTAAACTTAACAAACAAAGCCATTACCGAAAGGTGATGGCTTTTTCATAGAAAGCCTTTGACTATCAAAGTATTAGGTCATCGAGATTTTTTGATTTCGTTTAACGCATCATGCAATGATGTAACGATCGCATGGCCAAATCCACGCACTTCTTCACATGGTTCAACTAAATCAGGGATTTGATACGTCACCATATTGGCGGCTACTGCGGAGCGAACGCCGTTGTTAGAATCTTCAAACGCTAAGCATTGTAATGGATTAGCATTGAGGCGTTGTGCCGCCAATAGATAGATCTCAGGATCTGGTTTGCCATGAGTTACTTCACAACCGGTTGTCAGGCTATCAAAGTACTCACTTAACCCCGCAAGCTCGAGCTTCTTCTTGGCGATTTCGTTCGCGGTTGATGTCGCGACGGCGATAGGAATGCCTTGAGACTTTAACCACTCTAGAAGCTCAATTACCCCATCCTTTACTGGGATAGCTTGGTGCTGTACCACTGCGTTGTAACGCGTGCGCCATTCTTGATGCAGGCGGTCCAAGTCGTCCCCGTAGGCTTTACGAAAGATAGCTTCGATACCCGCAGCATTACGGCCAATGATGGACAGATAAACTTGTTTATGGAACGGAAGGTTTTGTACTTCGCATGCTTCTTTGAATATTTGCATGCAGACGCGCTCAGTGTCGAGCAGTAGGCCATCCATATCGAAAATAGCAGCTTGATAATTCATTACTTTCCGACTTGTCAGTTGAGATTGTGCATTTTGACATAACCACCATCGTTTTACTCGGTAAATTGAGCGGCTTTATGACGCTAAGATTCCTTTGGTCAACGTAAAGGTTTTTAGGGCTCTAGCTACGCTTGTCTATACTAAGGCTTGTCATTGCAGTATCGATTTTTCAATGGTTCATATTGAGGAGAAAATATGCAGCAGCTCATTAGTTCGCTTTTATCTAAAGGTTACTATGTATGGGATGATTTTCTGACACCGGATCAGGTTGAACACTTAAGGTTTTGTTTGCCTCACCGCTGGGAAGAAGCGCATGTCGGGCACCACGATAAGAAAATGCTTGAACGTAATATTAGAAGTGACGACATTTGTTGGCTTTCAAGTGAGCTCGGTGAGCCAGTACAACGATTTCTTACCCGGATGAAACAAGTTAAAAAGGTGATGAATCAGAAACTCTATTTGGGATTGGACGATTACGAAGCACACTTTGCAAAATATCGACCTGGTTGCTTCTATAAGAAACACCTAGATAGCTTCCAGAAGCTGAATTACAGGAGGGTATCTACCGTGCTCTACTTAAATGACAATTGGCAGCCTGCTGATGGAGGTGAACTGGTTATTTATGATCAGAGAGAGCGTGAATTACAGCGAATTTTGCCTAAAGCAGGGCGGTTATTGTTGTTTTTTTCTGAGCAACATCCCCATGAGGTACTCACTTGCAACAGGACAAGATTTAGCATCGCAGGGTGGTTCAAAGTCAGCAATGTGTTGCCGGGGTAGAATCCAAACGTTAATTTAGAGCAAAAAACAACCAAGGGTGATGTGTGCATCAAAGATGCAATTGGACTGCAAGAATAGATTGCTGTTTGGCGACTCGGACGGCAAGGTATCTAGAACAATTCCAAACCAATGAAGTCATTATGCCAGTCAATGATTATTTGCAATTTTATGTTGGAACCTATACCGATGCACCGAGCCAGAGTTTAGGTATTGCCCGTGTCGGGCTCAATGCTCAAACAGGTGAAATTATAAGGCTTGATGATGGATTGGTGTTACGAAATCCGTCTTACCTTACATTGACCCAACACGGTCTTTACACCTTTAGCGAAGTCGATAGAAAGCAGGGAGCTGCGCTGACCTTTTCAAAGGCGGAGAAGGAGTACACCGTCCCTATTGATGGCGATTACCCTTGCCACGTAGATTGTTTTAATCAGTTGCTTGCCGTGGCGAATTACGGTTCAGGGAATGTTGTCGTTTACTCGCTTGATGATCAGGGCAAACCGTTAGCCCCTATCGCTGATTTACTTATCCCAGGCTATGGACCTAACAAAGAACGTCAAACCTCTCCCCATGCTCATCAGGTAACGTTTTTAAAGTACTTAAGCCAACTTGCTGTTGTTGACTTGGGTAGTGACCGTGTACATTTATACGACTATGACAGGAATCAACAGGCTTTCTCTTTAGCTCAAAGTGTGGAAATGCCAGCGGGTTCTGGACCGCGTCACTTGGTGTTCAATCGCCATGAAACGGTGGCTTATGTTGTTTGTGAGCTGTCAGAGACCTTGGTTAAGCTCATCAAGCATGAAGGGCTGTGGCGTTTAGTGAATCAAACTAAGCTGATGATGGATGAAGTAAGCCAAGAGGCGGCTGCCGCCATTCGTCTCTCTAGCGACGATAAGTTCCTGTACGTATCGTGCCGAGCGCAAAATAAAATCGTGGTGTTTGATGTCTCAGATGAAGTGCCTAACAGGCTCGCGATTTATGAATGTGGCGGCGTTTTTCCGAGAGATTTGATTCTATCGCGCGATGGGCGGTGGATGCTGGTTGCTAATCAGCACTCCAATAATCTCATGAGTTTCCGTCGAAACCCAGATACAGGTGAATTGATCCCAACTGGACATACATACGAGATGGGCTCGCCGGTGTGTGTGGTCGAGAAGTTATAGTCATTAGAATGAACGCAATAAGCCCAATTAGAGGTTTATCAGCACTAATTTGTTGAATGTAATGGTACCAACCGCTTGCTGAGTGCGGTGTATTGCATCATCTATTTGCGGGCTCGAATACGACATTTAGCCAAAAGTTAAGTCGTTATCTGGCTCATTCTCCTGGAGAAGAACACAGCTGGAGGCTGTAGCGGAGCGTTTTGCTATGAGCCGTGCGACTATGATTCGTAAGCTTAAGCAAGAAGGTACTCAATAACGAGAAGTGTTGGCAGAAGTTCGCTTTAGCCAACGGTTTAAAGGCAAGTTCGGCCTAATGCCGAGTGATTATGTCAAAACGGTTGTGTCTAATTAGTGCATGCCGTCTATACAACATGCACTTTCAATCGTCATAACACTCGGCTATTTATAGTATTTTTGCTTCAGTCTGAGTGCTATGTTTACCAAGGCAATCAATACTGGCACTTCGATCAGTGGACCAATCACACCAACAAAGGCTTGGTCTGAATTCAGGCCAAATACCGCGATAGAAACCGCAATCGCAAGCTCAAAGTTGTTGCCTGTGGCCGTGAAAGCAATCGACGCATTCTTGTCGTAATCGATGCCCATTTTCTTACCAACGAAGAAGCTCACAAAGAACATCAACACGAAGTAGACAGCCAGTGGAATGGCTACTCGGAACACATCCATTGGCAGCTCCAAAATCATTTCGCCTTTCAAGCTGAACATCAGCACGATAGTCGCGAGCAGGGCGATAAGCGTTATGGGTGAAATACGTGGGATGAACACCTCGTTGTACCACTGCTCACCTTTCGCAGCGACTAGCCATTTGCGGCTTAAAAAGCCCGCTAGGAATGGGATACCAAGGTAAATTAGTACGCTTTCCGCAATGTCCATCATTGAGATATCCACCACGAAACCGTCGTAACCAAAGACTGGCGGAAAGACAGTGATGAACAACCATGCCATGGCACTGTAAGTCACGATTTGGAAGGCACTGTTGAGTGCAACTAGTGCTGCGCCGTATTCTTTGTTACCGCCACCGATATCGTTCCATACAAGCACCATTGCAATACAGCGAGCAAGACCGATGAGAATGATACCGACCATGTAACCCGGATGATCACCTAGGAAAATCAATGCAAGGATGAACATCAAAATAGGGCCGACAATCCAGTTCATGACCAAAGACAGCGTGATCGCTTTTTTATCTTTAGTCACTGTGCCTAGCAAGTTATAGTTCACCTTTGCTAGCGGCGGGTACATCATCAAAATCAAACCAATTGCTAGTGGCACGTTTGTGCTGCCTACTGACATTGACTCGTTCCACTCAGCAACTTGAGGGAATGCTGCGCCAATACCTACACCGATTGCCATTGCTACAAAAATCCAAACCGTTAGGTAACGGTCCAAGAAGCTCATTTTGTTGTTGGCACTGTTTAAAACGTGGGTCGTCATAGTGTTCTCTTGTTCGTTTATCGTCGAAAGGCGATGATTAAAGGTACAGTTTATCTCTACACACCTTATCAGCGTGCAAAGGCAATTAATCAAATAACTTAGAAAATCCTAGATTGAACTGTTCAAAGGCGTCGCGTTGAATGCGGTAACAGACTTTAGGTGGGTTTGGTTCCGCGCTGATAAAGCCTGCTTGCTTAAGAATACGCAAGTGCTCTGAAACCGTAGATTGTGCAAGACCCAGTTCAGAAACCAAATCACTGTTCAAGCAACCGCCCATGGTATCGAGAGTGTGCAGGATATGCAGAATACGCAAACGTGCTGGATGGGATAAAGCTTTCGCTTGTGCTGCCAGAGTTTGTTCATTCTCGAGTTGTTGTTGCGTTGTCTGAAAAGCAACTTCGCACTTGTCGTTGCATTTATCACTCATTCGCTGGCCTTAATAGTTCATCGTCGAATTACGATTAAGTGTACGTCTGCTTTACGCAGGATGCAACTGTTGAATCAAATGGGTAAATTTGAGCGCAAATACTGGTTCAGTCACGTTGTATTTGAGTTAGCGTGTTACTTCATAGATAAAGAGAAAGAGCAGACGTCGAGTTTTCAAGGCGTTATTAAAGATATTATCCTCACATGGGGGCTAGATAAAGAGTTATGATGGTTTATCAGGCAATACGCAAACGAGTGGATACACCGCAACAGAATTTGCGTAAAGTTGGTGTGTTAGGGGGCAGGGAAAGATGCAAATGCTGGGAAAATAAAGCCCAGCATTCAGACACTCATTTACCTAAATTTTCGAACCGTAAATCAGCGTTTAGAGGTATGTGAACCGAAATCAATCGGAACAGAAATAATAATAACGGTATTGACTGCTCGAGGCTATGCCATGGATTTCTAATGGCTGAACACAAACTGTAAATTCTATTGTACACGCCGAAGCGACACACGCGCTTTCACTCTTTGGTCGCCATCTAGCGATAAATGCCTAATTCCAGTTTAAAACCTCAGCATGTAAGCGGTAAAAGACTCGAGTTGTTAAAATAAATTGCTATGAGGCGGGCCTTTTTCTTTTCAATTCTCCAGTTTATGCCATACAATCCTTTCGAACCAAACCCATTAAGCAGAGATGGGATTGACGAAAAGATACGCTGATTTTGCTTCGAACCCAAAATAAGCCATTCTGTTAATCGAAAATTTGCCCGGAAAAGCATCCCCTTAACGCAATCATGCTCATGCAGAATTGAACCCTCATGAGTTGTGGCTTTTGGTTCGCTGATTGCCAGTGGTATTAAGGTTGGGTCTTTCCGTAGATCGCGCAAAAAATGCGCGATATGTACACAACTAACGGATTAAATTTAGAGGTATTAACCGTGAACCTAAAACTTGTCGGCAGCTCCCTGATCATAGCAGGCACTGCTCTTGGCGCTGGTATGCTTGCTATACCAATGGTGCTTGCTCAATTCGGCCTTCTTTGGGGTACTCTTCTCATGTTGGTCATTTGGGCAGGAACAACCTACGCTGCTTTACTTTTACTAGAAGCTAGCTGCAAAGTCGGTGGTGGTGTGAGTATGAATGCCATCGCTCGTGAAACCTTAGGTAAAGGTGGTCAAGTCATTACTAACGGCTTGCTTTATGCCTTACTTGTTTGTCTCCTCATGGCTTACATCATTGGCGCGGGCGATCTCGTTCAAAAAGTGACGGCGTCTATCGGTCTTCCAGTTTCGACAATTACCAGTCAAGTTGTCTTTACCGTACTGGTCGGTCTTATTGTTTCTGCAGGTACTGCTGTGGTGGATAAGCTAAACCGTGGCTTGTTCATCGGTATGATCGCAGCACTCGTACTTACCCTAGTTTCTCTAGCGCCAAATGTGTCGTTTGACGGTTTAAGTGAGGTTGTGAGTGATGACAAGTTGACGCTGATCAAAACCAGTTCTGTTTTATTTACTAGCTTCGGTTTCATGGTGGTGATCCCTTCTTTAGTGACTTATAACAAAGAAGCAAGTAAAACGGACCTACGTAATATGATTATTATAGGTTCAGCAATCCCACTCGTATGCTACTTATTATGGCTATTTGCAGTCGTGGGCAACTTACCACCACATGAACTTGTACAGTTTTCGAATGTATCTGAGTTGATTTCTGTATTAGGACAACAGTACAGTGGTCTAGAGTTCATTCTGTCAATGTTTACTGGTTTGGCTTTGCTGACCTCTTTTTTAGGTGTTGCGATGGCGCTTTACGACCAAAATGCTGATTTTTTGAAAGTCAGTAAACCAGTCGTATTTATAGCAACTTTTATTTTCCCACTATTGGGCGCAATATTCGCTCCTGAGCACTTCCTTGCTATCTTGAGCTATGCTGGAATCATTCTCGTTTTCCTTGCGGTGTTTGTTCCTCTATCGATGACAATGAAGGTTCGTCGTATGCCAGCAGCAAGTAGTGACGTATATGAAGCTGGCGGTGGTATCGTTGGCATGAGCATGATCTTCCTGTTTGGTTGTTTTCTATTGGTTGCTCAAGCGGTGTAATTACTGGTTGTTATAAGTCAAATTATTGAAAAAGCCGCTTATCTTTATGGATAAGCGGCTTTTGTCTTTTTGGCTTGATAAATTCACGTGATTTTTGGCGATTCATTGAAATGGCCTAATACCAATAATCCAAGTGATTTCGATCATGCGTTCGCTGTGTAAGTGTACGAACTTCATCCGCAACAACCGCGAAGTTAAGACCTGATTCACCGGCACGCACGGCTTCAATTGCGCCAATTCTTGCAGTTGGTTTTGGATCGCAATAGCAGAATCTTGAGCACCTCGGCAGTCACACGCGTTGCACTTAGAATTTGACTAGAAATCCGCTTCGATTCGATCATTTGATTTTGCAAATTATCCATAAAGGTATTAAAGCCTTTTGCGAGGTCAGCAAACTCGTGGTCAGTTTTCGTATTCAAACGTTGAGTCAGATCACCGTCGCCAGAAGCAGCGGCTTGAATTGTGCGTTATTGAGTTCATCAAGAGGGCGCAATAAAGGACGGATAAGAATAGTAAGTGCAATGATTGACGTGAATACCGCAATTAAAGAATAGATGATGGCATTGTTGCGCAGTGTTGTCACAGAAGCATAGGCAATGTTTTCATCAACAATGGCACCGACGTACCAGTTTTCACTTGGAATGTGGATCAGCACAACCATAAAGTCATTTCCGTTTATCTCTATATGCTGAGAACCTCGCTGTAAGTTTGCTTGAGGCAAGTAGCTAGATAGTTTTTCACCATTGTATTTGCTCTCAGGGTGGGCGTGGATCAAAGCTTGCGTCTGCTTCCCAAGAGTCATCATTTTCAAGTAGAAAACCGTTCTTATCATAGCCTAAAGCAATGGTTAGAAAACCGGATTTTAATGTCGATTTTTCAATCATTTCCTGGATATGGTTATGATTGGCAGGTTCGATTTCAATGATCTCTGTGGTCGATTGCGCAAGGTCTTTTTTTGCTTGTATCTCAGACTCTACGATCATCCCAACACTGGATAGAATTTCATGGACGCTTGAATCAATGTGCTGTTGGATTTGAGTGCGGATCGTCATTACTTGCTGTGTTGATAGTAAGGACACCGTAATAAGCAGCAATGAAATTTATGGATTAGATTTCATTTACTTTCAATTTATTTAAATCTATCAAGTCAGAGGGGGATTGCCATGAGGCTTTGCGGTATCTACCTGTTTCAGAGAGGTTTTTAATTAAAGTGGGCTTAATTATGTATGGATTTATAAAAAAGGCCCCAATATTATGGAGCCTTTGAAATTTATTTATTTTAGAAAATGAGGTGAGCGACACCGGCAATGACAGGAAGCGTAATCAAGGTACGTAGAATAAAGATAACAAACAGCTCTACGATGTTGATAGGGATCTTGCTACCTAATAATAGCGCACCGACTTCAGACATGTAGATAAGCTGAGTTACTGACATCGCTGCGATCACAAAGCGCGTCATTTCGTTATCGATAGAAGCGGCTAAAATCGCAGGGATAAACATATCAGCAAAGCCAACAACAATAGTTTGCGACGCTGCAGCAGCTTCAGGGATTTGTAGCAGCTCTAAGTAGGGAATGAATGGTTGCCCTAGAATTTCAAATATAGATGTGTATTCAGCAATCACTAACGCAACAGTACCCATACCCATCACGACTGGCAGTACGCCAAAGACCATATCGATAGCGTTGTGCACGCCTTCTTTAAATACTGACTGGAACGAAGTAACTTGGCCTGCTCGTTTAAGCGCCAAATCCATACCCCAAGAGAATCTTGTATGACCCGCAGGCACTGCATCGGCATCTTTTTGAGGTTGACTGCCATCCATGTAGGTGTCTTTCTTAAAGCTCAAAGGTGGCAAGCGAGGAATAATAATTGCGGCAACGACACCAGCTAAACAAACTGCACCATAGAATGGTAGGAATAAATGTTCCAGTTGAACCTGAGCGATAACAACCAAACTAAATGTAATTGATACCGCTGAGAATGTGGTACCAACTACGGCAGCTTCGCGCTGAGTGTAGAAGTTATTTTCATACTGTTTACTCGTTAGAAGGATACCGACACTGCCATCGCCTAGCCAAGAAGCCATACAATCAATCGCACTACGACCCGGCAGATTAAATACTGGGCGCATAATTTTACTTAGCAGTGCACCAAATAATTCAAGAAGACCAAAATTAAGCAGTAATGGTAACAACAGGCCAGCAAAGATGAACACCGCAAATAGCGTTGGTAAAAGCCCTGTTAGAACGAGTCCACCGGTATTTTCTTCCCAGATCGCTTTCGGACCTACCTGGAAAAATGTCATTAGGACTGCAATTCCACCAATTAGGCGAATGAATAACCAAAGTGGCGATGGGTTAAAAAGGCCGTTAAGGAAACCGCTACGAAGAATGGCAGCTGGCTTGAAGATTTTACAAAGAATGGATGCTACAGCCATAAACGCAATAATGATGGTGACGATAGTGATAAGGGTATCGCCAAGAAAAGCAGGAATGACTTTCGCCATTACCGCTACAGGAATAGTCAAGCCACCGTCATAAGAGATAGGTGCCATGAAGAGTAGAAGACCAATTAGCGATGGGATGAAAAACATCCAAAAGTTGCCCTTAGGTGCATCGGCAGCATTCGTATTGTTGTGCATATTTTTTTTCTCGTGTTACTACTAGTCAATAGTTGCCATGTTGTATGACATAAGTATTCACTAAACATCCGTATTTAATCACAGTGAGTGGAGGTTACCCGCAAACTGTATCCATGGCAATACTATTCATTAAATACATCTAGTTATTCAGCTGTTTTCTCGGTGATATTAGCGAAGTTCAGGCTGTTGTATATGAACGGGTTATATGTGTTAGAAAATTGTAGCATTTTGACCGAGGTATGTTCTTGGTTATGAAGTACAGTGTGACTAAAGCAGTAATAAATCGAGAAAATGTGACGTTAATCACAAATGTGTAATGGGAATTTGATGTAGTGAGGTTATTGTATATGGCGGATAACAGCACGAAGTTCTAACGAAAAAACCGTGTCATAATGTGTTTTGTTCTACATGATGAGAAAAATTTGAGCGTGACATGACGGTGTAAACAGAGTGCTTAAACCGCCACATCTCATTAGGCCGTTTTGTTTCTTTCTAATTGGGCTAAGTAACCCCAGTAAGCAAATGCAATGATGAATGATAACATCGCAGGGAATGCGAGCGCATAGAGGTCATAAACATTAAAAAGGGCTGCGCCAGCGGTACCACCGAGTAAAAAGCCAAAGAATATGAATACAAAAAGTTTAGCTTTACGCCGATCAAATTGACGTCCACGTAGACTTTCACCAATCATGATTCCAAGGTCGGTAATAATACCGGTCATGTGGGTGGTCCTTACCACTGCGCCACTAAAGGTGGTGATCATTGCGTTTTGTAAGCCACATGCGGCAGAAGCGAGATATTGACCGTATACATCCCCTTGAACTAAAAAGCCTAAACTCAGAAGCAGTAGCCCCCCCTCAATACAGAGGGCAATACCATAACGGCGGCCAAGCTTAAGTGCAGTACTTTCAATAAAAAAACCACTGAACGCAGAACCAATCAAAAAGCTGAAAACGATGAAAAGCAGGTGAATGGAACCTTCCACACCAGTTAGTAAGCTATTGCCTAGCTGAGTTACGGTTCCTGAAAGATGCGTTATCGCTTGATGCTGAAAGCCAAGTAGACCTACAGCATTGACGCAACCTGCAAGGAGGGCCAGTAGAAAAGCGCCATACTCGACCCAACGAGGAAGTCTGGAAATCACAATAAAACCTCATCAATGTTAGGTCAGGATTATATACCCAAATAACCTAGAGATGCGAGGCTCTGTGAGAATGACTTAGTGTATAGATGTGGCAGTGATTTGAACGTTAATCGGTTCTAAGCTGGGCTGGCTAGGAAATTAATCGATGTGTTCCATCGTACATTCAAAGCTTACCCAACCGTGTTTTCTTTGTTCATAAATTGAAATTGTTGGGTTAGGAAACTCTTTATTGTCAAATAATCCAATCGGGATAATGGCATAACCTGGTACGTTTGAAAGTAGTAAGCGCATGGTCGTTCCACAAGCAGGACAGAACTCATATTGAACGTTGTTTCCCAGATCACTGATTCGGGTAAAAGAAATGACGTTACCATTGAGAACAACTTGATGTTTTTTGAATCTTGCTTGAACGCCGAATACACTCCCTGTTCTTTTTTGGCACTCAAAACAGTGGCGTATAGAAGTACGAACGGGTTCGCCTGTACAGCGCAATTGAACTAAACCACAGGCACATTCGCATGTATGAATATTACACTTCATTGTCATTACCTACCAATTATCCTTGATATGCCTAAATAACTAAGAAACGTTGGCTCGATGAGCTTGAGTTGGTTTACAAACGTGGCGACGGTTTGAAGATTGAGAGGTGCTAAACCTTTAATCGATGATAACGCTCTGAGCTCGGTATCTTAAAGCTACTTGGGTATTATAGTTTAGTTTAATTTTGAAACACTTGAAGTAATGAAAGAAGCGAGGTTTGAAGTTAAAGGCATTAATTGGTATATACTCCGATCATTAATGAGAACGAGAACACAAGGAAGTCTCCATGACTCGTAGGAAATTTCTCCCAATTCCACTTATTCTTTTGATCCCGATTATATTGCTGGCCATGGTTGTGATCGCTGGTGTTTATCGCTTTAGCTTGTCCGATGAAGACATCATGGCGAAATTTCCTCAAGTGCAGCTTCAATCGAATTCTATCATCGCAGAAGTGTTGGGAATTCAATCACAAAACCCATGGACAATCCAAGTACCTGAGCAAGGCGCCGTTACTTTCCTTGAAGAATGGGACAAAGAACATGGTTTTTTGAAAGGGCAATATGATGCTGGCGCAACAAAAGGAGAGGTTGTTGTGCCGACGGCATTTATCGCTCAGCGAGATATTGCGGGAACACCTTGGCTTGTCGCCCCAGTAATCGTAACAACACAAGGCAGTGGCGCATTCTATTATGTTGGGTTGTTTAAATTTGATCCAATACCAAGTCGAGTGGTTTTGCTTGATAGCGTGTTTATCGGTGACCGCATTCAAATGTCAGATCTAGAGTGGGCCAGTGATACAGAAATCTTGCTGACTTACCTTCAGCATGGTGAAAATCAAGCGATGGCTGAACAACCAAACCAATTGACCTCCGTAGCCTTAAAGCGTGTTGGCAATGACCTACTTATGCAACAGTAGTATTGTTTTTTCGACTTATGAAAAAAATAAGTATTTTTTGCGCTAGATCTCATAATTTACTAGTGATTTCTTATTTGGGAATGAATAAGCTATGAGCCTTGCTAAAAGGAGATGATAATTCCCGTGTCTACAAATGAAATTACAACAAAACGGTTGCCGAATCTGGCAAGTCGTAAAGCGCTACTGTTGTACTCCTTGCCAGTGTTAGTTGCGATTGGTGTTTCTCACTCTTTCAAAGAGTCTTCTCTTACTAAAACCATCGCCTTGAACCTGCCAGAATCGCAGGTTGTTGAAAGAATTCTTGATGCGACAACGACGGAAGTTGTCACTCCCCCTAACTTTGAGTATCAAATTCAAGCTGGGGACAATTTAAGTTCCATATTTAGTCAACTAGGTTTTGGTTACAGCTCGTTGATGAAAGTAATGGAAACAGATCTAAACTTCCTTGCTCTAGATACCCTCAAGCCAGGTAATACTCTGCGGTTTTGGCGTAATGAGTCAACGGATGCACTTGAGAAAATGGAACTGCAATTCTCAATTGCAGACAAAGTGGTTTACCAACGCAACGAGGATGGTAGCTATGACTTCTCTGATATCTCGATTCCAGGTGTGTGGCATCAAGAGGCGCTCGTTGGCGTGATTCATGGCAGTTTCTCTTCTTCTGCAAATCGCCTAGGTTTAAGTTCTGCTGAAATTAGCCAAGTAGTGAGCCTTTTAAAAGAGCAGGTTAACTTTGGAAAAGACTTGCGCGCTGGAGATCGTTTTGAAGTAGTACGCCGCTCTCAAACCATTGATGGTGTTTCGACTGGTAAGAACGAAATTGAAGCGATTAAGATTTACAACCGTGGCCGTGAAGTAACGGCTTACCTTCATACTGATGGTCAATTTTATAGTGCGAAAGGTGAGAGCCTTCAACGAGCCTTCCAGCGTTACCCTGTCACTCGTAGTTGGCGTATTAGCTCCGGCTTCAACCCTAAACGTCTTCACCCTGTAACGGGTCGGGTTGCTCCCCATAACGGTACTGACTGGGCAGTGCCTAATGGCACGCCAGTAGAGTCAACGGGTGACGGTACGGTAATCATGACGCGTAAACACCCATATGCGGGGAATTACGTAGTAATTGAGCACGGAAATAAATATAAAACACGTTACTTACACTTGAGCAAGATCTTGGTCAAAAAAGGTCAGAAAGTATCTCGAGGTCAGCGTATTGGCTTATCGGGTAAAACAGGGCGTGTGACTGGTCCTCATCTTCATTATGAACTGCTTCAATATGGTCGCCCGGTGAACGCGATGCGTGCGAACATCCCAATGGCGAGTTCAGTGCCGAAGAAAGAGATGGCGAGTTTCATCGCTAATCGAAATGAGATGGAGAATCTGCTTAAAGAGAAAGCAAAAGCAGTGCTATAGAGCAGAGAAAGACCAAACATCGTTTGGTCTTTTTTGTTTTGTTCACTAGCGTTTTTTACCCTTTAATCGAATTTTTAGGTAATCGAGGAACAGTCGAATACGAATGTGTTGCTACTCTGCTTGCCTTTCGCGGTATGGTCACTTTTATGTGCGTTTACCTGCTTGAGTTTTGCTCAGGGAATATCTTTTCCTGTATCGACAGACTGATAACAACGTCGTTCATTCCTAAGTTATATAGCCTAGCCATTCTTGTTGAACCAAGCTTCTCGAGGTTACTTGGGTATGTAAGTTGAATCTACTTGCAACGCAACAAGCTCCTTTCTAAAATGCTCAGCAAATTACGCCAGTTACCTTATAGGTAGCCTACCCGTTAATCGTTAGGTGAAATCATGCAACAGAACGAGTTTGAAACACTACTAAAAGAAATTGATCAGACAGAGACCCTCCCTCAAGCACTTGAACTATTGAAAGCATGTGAGGAAGAAGAGATCGCACAAGCGGCACAATCATTAACTGGTCAGTTTGGTCTTGCCGAAGTTGAAGGTGAAAAACGCATTTACCATATTACAGTTCATCAAGACGAATCTGGTGAAGAACAAGAGTTCGTTGAACATGTCATGAATGAAGGTGACCAGTTGATCAAATTTTCCGCATGGTTTTTTGAAACTTTCTTTGAAATCAAGCAGAAAGATACATACAAAGCGGCAGGTAAAACTTACCAACAGCCAAAGCGCCAATAAAAATAGTTATCGCTAGAATAAAAATTTATGTAATAAAGCTACGAAGATAACGTGATGCGTGTCTTGTTTTTGTGTGGTTGTGGTGTAAAATTACAACATAACCAGTCAATTACTTCGTAGGAGAAGAGCATGGGTTACGGACTTGGTGGTGTTTACATGGGTCAAATGATCGGTAAAGAGGCCATGCATAAAGCGCTTTATGGTAAAACGAAGAAGAAGCCTTCAATGTTTGCGCGCTTAATGAAAAAACTAGCGAATTAAATCAAAAAGCCCTGATTAACCATCAGGGCTTTTTGATTTCTATGAGAAGGGGCGTTTACTCTAAGCTGTTTGGCTAGGGATCGCTATACTTTACCGAGTCCTTTTTCTGCCAACCACTTTTCTAAATTGTCTGCGCCTCCAATGTACTCTCCATCTAACCAGATTTGGGGCACAGTAACGGGTTTTTTATCACCAATGATGGCTTTCACTTCTGGGAGCATTCGGTATAGTGCCGCACTGTCTTTAACAACATCATGATATTGGTAATCCACTCCAGCTTGAGTCAATAACTTCTTCGCTTTTATGCAGTATGGGCATGTCGCTTTACCATAAACGATGTTACCTTTAAGCTTGTCTCGTTTCGCCCATTGAGCAATAACTGACTGCACAAGCACGCCCCGGTTTAGTGCTTCCCCTTGGCTGATGACTTTACCTTCCACGACCAGTATAGGGGCATGCCATGCACCTAGTGTTAAAGGCTCCCACCAATGTGACAACCAATCTTTTACGTCTAATTCGACGGGAACGCCTGCTAATTCGTTTTCAAACGTATCAGCAAGGATATCTTTCGTAAGGGTACACTCACCACACGGGATATTTACTTTGAATGGTCCCCAGCTACCAGCCCAGCGGTATAGCGTAATTTTGATTGGTTGTGCCATAGAGTGATCCAGATTTTCCTTCATGCGAACATAGAATTAAAAACTCACGGTTTTAATTTAGCGCACTTTTCTTTTTTTTGCTTCCCAATGAGTAATAAACGCTATTGAACCAATGATAATCGCCGCTCCTAGCCATAATCGGCCAGGAGGAACCCAACCAAATACCAGCCAACCTGCAAAAACGTTAAGTGGCAGTTTTGCGTGGTCAAATGGTTGCACGAATGAAGCATCAGATACGGCATATGCTTTAACAATAGCCCACTGAGCGAGGGCGGTGAGTACGCCAGCCAGAATAAGGATCCCCCATACGCTCCATTCATTCGGCATGGAGAAAGTTGGAGCCGCTAACAAGATATTGAAAGGAGTAATCAACAGCAAAAGATAAACCACCATCGTCGAAGGCGGATCGTTTACCGACATCTTTTTCACCATCAGTGAATAGGCTGCCCAAAAGAAAGCGGCACCAACGGGCAACAACGTAGCCCAAGTAAAGGAGTCTGACCATGGTTCAAGTATGATCATTGCGCCAACAAAGCCCGTAATAGTGGCAATCCAGCGAGCGGTACCGACTTTTTCTTTTAATAGCAACCCAGAGCCAACAGTGGCAAATAACGGGGACGTCATCAGTAATGCGATGCCTTGCCAAATTGGCACTGGATACGCCAATGCCCAAAGCCACAACTGAATACCAATAACGGATAAAAAGATTCGAAAGAGGTGCCAACCGAAATGCTGAGTTTTAAGTGACTGCCTGATGCCTAATGTTTTTAGATAAGGCAAGATCGCAAATAACGCAATAGCATATTGGAATAACGCAAAGGTAGTGGATTGTACGCCAAAGTGGATACTTGCGATTTGAGCGAAGTTATTGACGATGGCGAATGCCAAGCCTGCGGCGAGCATCCAACATGCGCCTTGGACAGGATGATGATTCAATTGGATATTTCCGGTTTTAAACAATGGGTAGGATCATACGTTCTAATGTTGGGGTAGCCAATAAAAAAATGCCTCCGATAGGGAGGCAACATTACCAATTCAAAGGACGTGCCTACTAAAGTAGGTACAAAGAACGAGAAGCACAAACGCTGCCATGCATTTGCCCGTTTTAATGTAGCAGTTAGTGTGCCAACTATTAACTTGTTGATTTGTATTGTTTTATTATTGGTGGGGCTAGAGGGATTGCACTAATTTCGGGAATGAATGGATTAAAAGAGGGCAGTTGGATTGCAGTAGACAATCTCCAGATTTTATCCTGATTAAAAATGACCGGCACGAAGCGCCGGTCAAAAACTTGCTACGATATCGTTTTGATTGGAAGTTATGGTTAGAAGTCGTAACGAACACCTATACGCAAGGTGTCTTCACCTTTAATTACGTCACCGAATTCATTTTTTTCTTTATCAAGTTGGTTCATGTAGTAAGACAAATAAGTGCGGAAGTTGCTGTTTAGTTTGTAGTAACCCACAAGATCAAAACCTTCAACCGCATCGTATTTTGCAGCGCTATTTGGGGCATTTTCTTGGAAAGTGTATAAACCTGCGACTGTAAACTTACTGGCTAACTTGTAGCTTGCAAGTAGCTCATAAGCGGTAAAGTCTTCAGAATCTGTGAGTGCACCTTGTGAGTAAGTACCTGCAAGGTAAAGGTTATCTAGCGAGTATGCGATACCGCCAAGGATTTGGTCTTCTGAGTTATCTTTGTCTACATCACCGCCTGAGTATGCAAGACCTAGGTCAAGCCCCATTGATAGAGAGTAAAGACCCGAAATGCCGTATTTGTCTTGCTTGTCACTTGAGTTTGCTTGGTAAGTGGCTTGAACTTGTAAAGCGTCGAATTCGCCACGGTAAGCAAAAACGCTATCCTGCTTATCTGAAGATGAGTCAATGACTTGTTGAACACCAGAAAACTCAGTGATATCCGTCATGTCTGAGATGATAACGGCAGCCATGTCTTGACGACCTACAGAGAAACGACCTGCATCTGCGCTTACGCCAACATACATATAACGGTTTTTAAATTCGCTTTTACCGGTTTTTTGTTCTGCTTCGTAAACACCAAATGCAGACAGACCGTTACCGATGTCAGTCTTACCTTTTAGGTTTACACGCGCACGTGACTTATCTTCCATAGAACCGTCAACTTCAGCACCGCTGGAACCAATAAAGTCACCTCGGAATTCTACGCGACCACCGAGTTTTAATTCTGTGCCACCATCTTTATAAACCATTGCTGCAAAAGATGATGTTGATACCAATGCTGTAAGAATTGCAGTAGAAAGTGCTGCCTTTTTCATTTTTTATTTACCTTATTTGTTATCGATGGGCTTTCTTGCCCGCTGTATTGATGAGGCTAAGGTAAACGGTAAAAATGAAAGGTAGATTTCTGTTAGGTTATGATTTTATTGCAATTTTGTTTCTGTTAGAGAGGGTGGTTCAATAGTGGTTGATGAACACATAGGGTTGAAGGCATGTGTTTATTTTTTTTAGTTATTTTATTTGAATATTTCTTTAAAAAAGTTTGTGAAGAGGTTTGTCTACGCAAACTGTAACTGCTACCAGTCTGTAACTGTGATTTAAAATATGTTCTTTCAGTTGTTTAGCTCAATAAATGACAGGTGGAGTAACAAATTGTTTTGTATTTTAGGTTTTTATCGCGATGTGTTGCATTTTTGGGTGGGGAAACGGAAGCCTCTTTCTAGTTAATTAGATTTTTTTACTCTACCAAAGGGAACTATTGCAATAAAGTGACGCACAGTTGTTACGCAAAGGTGACTTGAAATGGGCGTAATAAATGCCCTGTGAGCTTTTGAATAAAACTGACGTACAAACGAATAAATACATGGACTTTATAATGAATAAGAAATTCCTAGCAGCAGCAATCGCAGCAGCAACTTTTGGTACTCAAGCAGTAGCAGTAGAGCTATATAATAATGATGGTACAACGTTCTCTATTGGCGGTCATGTTTCTGTTAACCTAAATGGTTCTGAGCAAGGTGACACAGATGTAGGTACAAACTCTTCACGTATCAACGTTAATGCAACTCACGATATCGGTGAAGGTTTCACTGTTGACGCTCGTGGTGAATGGGCTCTTAACTTCCTAAACGGTGGCGAAAACTCATTCACAACTCGTCTTGGTTACCTAGGCCTAACTCACGATGTATATGGTCGTGCAGTGGGTGGTACTCAGTGGGCACCTTACTACGATGTAGCGGGTGTTGCAGATATGCCAATCGCGTTTGCGAACGACTTTATCTACGATGACCACAGTAACCTTGGTACTGGCCGTGCAGACAAAATGCTTTCTTACCGTAACGCTATCGAACTTGGTGAAGCGGGTAAGCTTGGCTTTGGTCTAGGTTGGCAAGGTGCGAAAGACAAGTTTTCTCGCAACGACAAGGATCAAATTGTTGACGGTGCAAACTACGATGACCGTATGCAACTTGCGCTATCATACTCAATCATGGACGCGAAGCTTGGTTACACGTACAACACGGGTGACTTCACGGCATTTGGTTCTAAGAAAGAAACGGCTGAATCTCACCTAGTATCTGCAGCTTACGGTTCTTACGGTAAAGGCCTGTACGTAGCTGCTGTTTACGGTTCAAACGAAAACATGAACTTTGATGGCAAAACTCGTCTAGCTGATAGTGATACGTACGAAGCGTTAGTCGCTTATGCACTGCCAAGCAGCCTAAACTTAAGCCTGAACTACGAAATGGTTGAAGGTAAAGCGACTAAAGCAAGCTCGACTGAAACTGCACGTGAACAAATGGCGGTTCAAGCAGAGTACAACTTCACTTCTAAGTTTGTTGGCTTCGCTGGTTACCAGTTTGACCTAAACGATGCTAACAATCGTAAAACAGACGACAAATGGGCGTTCGGTGCTCGTTACTACCTATAATAGCAACTTGTCCTAGTTGTTTTATAAGCCAGCATCGTGCTGGCTTTTTTTAACTCCGTTATTTACTCAATGGTGGTGTGTCAGCTTGATAAAAACGGGCTGAATGTCTTATTTTTAATATCCAGAATTGATAATTAGTGTTAGTAACTCAAAGGCTTAGATTATGATGTTGCCTTTGTTTTGCAGGGAAGAGCAATGAGCGTCATTCAGGTTGAAGAAAAGAATGTCAAAGTTGGCAAAGTTCTGTGCGTTGGACGCAACTATGCTGAGCATATTCAAGAGCTCAATAATGCGATGCCAGAGCAGATGGTCGTATTCAATAAGCCAGCGACTTCTGTCTCAACTAAGCTCACCGCATTTCATCAAGAACCTCTGCATTACGAAGCAGAAATCTGTTTTTCGATCAAAAACGGTCAATACAGTGCGGTAGGGCTTGGCTTAGATCTAACCAAGCGTGGTTTGCAGTCAACTCTCAAAGAAAAAGGGCTACCTTGGGAGCGTGCCAAAGCGTTTGATGGCTCAGCGGTGTTCAGTCGTTTTCGCCCTCTTGAGGGGATAGATATAGACGATCTCCATTTAGAACTGTTGATTAACTGTGTTCATGTTCAGAAAGGACACGTTAAGCAGATGCTTTACCCGCCAATGACCATTCTGGATGAGCTTAAGAGTTACACATCTTTAGAAGACGGTGATGTGGTGATGACCGGTACGCCAAAAGGCGTAGGAGAAGTCCATCAAGGTGATGTCTTCCTTGGTCGTTTGAAGTGTGGGGAAATCACCTTACTAGAAATCGAATGGTTGGCTACTTAATTGCCGCTTACAATCAAACTCGAAGCAGTAAAAATGTGATCATACTAGCGATGGTAGTCAGTAAGACATTTTCGTCACAGGTAAGCAACTGAGACTGCCACTGTGGCTGGCAATATAAATGGATTTTTGCCAAGTTCACCCCTGACATAAATACAATGTGTGCCCATTGCGGTAAACACCGCAGGGCTAGCATAACGCAACAAGCTGCTCTAAGCTGCCCAGCTCTTGAGCAATTTTAAAAGTCGCAACTTCCTTATTCTTCTCTTTCATCTTTGTTCGTGATGTTTAAGCTTAATGTCTCTACATAAAGTCCTTTCGAGTTTACCGAAACCATCCTGCTTATTTTTGTACGAAATTGCTATCAGTATTAAAAATGAACAGAAAAAAGGTTAATTGTTTTAAAGTTGAATATTAAACCTTTTGTATTTTCTGTATTTAGCTTTTTACTTGGACATTTTGTCTGGTTGTTATCCATTCATTGGTATAAGATCCGCCGCCTGTTTTTGAATAGCTAGTTCCACCATGATCGATTTATCTGTACTCCCTGTTTATCTCACCGCTGTTATTGCACTTCTTCTATTGCCTGGACCTGACATGCTGCTAATAGCCAGCTCTAGCATGAGTTATGGTAAGAAAGTCGGTTTGTTCGCAAGTTTAGGCAATGCGACATCAGGCGTAATCTTAACCTTGCTGGCAGCGATGGGCGTATCGACCTTAATTGCGATGAGTCCAATCGCGTTAAAAGTGCTTCATCTACTTGGTGGCGCGTACTTGCTGAAAATGGGGTGGGATTGCTTGCAAGCAGAGGCGGCATCAGCACCTGAGCTTGATCAGAAGAATAAGATGGCGTCGACCTATTACCAGCGTGCGTTGATGAGTAACTTGCTTAACCCGAAAGCACTGGTGTTCTTCGTCATGTTTTTACCTCAATTTGTATCTAGCAACATTACCGCATCTTCTGGTGAACAAATGCTCGCGTTGGGATTGGTGCTAAATGTGCTTGGTTTACTGTTCAACTTATTGCTTGTTGCGCTGGCGGGGACTTTAGGTAAAGGATTACTGGAAAACGAAAAGTTCCGCATGTACCAAGGCAAGTTTATGGGCTTGGTGTTCGTGATCCTTGCCGTGTGGATACTAAGTAGCTTCGCGATGTAATTTGTAAGAACAATCAGATTTTCTAACAAAAGCCAGCACTCGCTGGCTTTTTAGTATCGGGTCGATTTCTAGAAGTGGCTGTAATGAAGATTGAATTCAAGCTTGAGCCGAGAACAGAATCGCTCGGTGAACCTTTTTTGCTATTTGCCTTATTGTTCAGCGCTGCTCAAAAGCTTTGCTGATGTGCTTCAATCAACGCGTTCATCTTCGCTTCTGCAGCTTGGCTTGCTTGCTCGTAGTCCACATCTGTAGGGAAGTCGCTGATCACTTCATAGTAACACTTCAACTTAGGCTCAGTGCCAGAAGGGCGAACAATCACACGAGATTTGTCTTCTAAGTGGTAGATCAGAACGTCACTTGCTGGCAGGTTGATCGCTTCTGTTGGACCGTCGATGACAAAACGAAGTGATGATTTCAGATCTTCTATCACGTTAATACGAATACCTGCGATTGCTTTTGGTGGATTCGCACGAAGTTTGTCACCGATTGGGGGGGATTTAGGATCAAGCGAAATGCTGCGTTGTGCGTTGAAGTAGAAGCCGTGTTGACGGTATAGCTCTTCGAGTTTGTCCCAAAGCGTTTTGCCTTCTGCTTTCAGTTTGCCAGTCAATTGAGAGAAAGCGACCAATGCAGATAGGCCATCTTTATCCCATACCTTGTTGCCTACCGTGTAGCCTAGCGCTTCTTCGTAAGCAAACAAGAATGGATTGGCCTCAGTCTCTTGAGTCATTGCCACGTTCGTTAGCCACTTAAATCCGGTTAGCGTTTGGTAGTATTCTGCGCCGTGTGCTTTTGCAATACTGCTCAATAGGCGAGAAGACACAATTGTATTGCCGACCAGTGCATTTGGTTGATCTTGTAGTAAGTAATCACCAAACAGTGAGCCGACTTGGTCTCCTGTTAGCATTTGATATTCGCCATTAGGGCGTTTTACTGCGACAGCAAAACGGTCCGCATCTGGGTCGTTGGCGCAGGCAATGTCTGCGTCAACTGATTTACCTAGCGCCATGACCATGTCCATAGCGCCCGCTTCTTCTGGGTTAGGGAAGTTAACGGTTGGGAAAGCACCATCCGGTTCGCGCTGTTCTGAGACACTTGCCACTTTGTTAAAGCCAGCATCCGCAAGCAGCGTTTCTGCCATGTCTGCGCCTACACCGTGCATTGCCGTGTAAACGATAGAAATGTCGGTGTTGTTATCGGGTGTCAGCAGCGGGTTTTCATTCATTGCTTTTCGGTAAGCTTGGTAGTACTCATCCTCTAACCAAACCAATAGACCTTGCTGTTTCGCATCGTCTAGAGACATGAGCGGCAGTGGCTTTGTCGTTGCTTCATCGATCTTAGCTGCTATACCAGAGTCGTGCGGTGGAATGATTTGTGCGCCATTTCCCCAATATACTTTAAAGCCATTGTACTCAGGAGGATTATGACTGGCTGTTACAACGACAGCGGCCGCGGCATTTAACTCACGAACGCCAAAAGCAACAATTGGTGTCGCTGCTACTTTGTAGGTTAGGTAAACCTTGATGCCTAAAGCGGTTAGTACTGAAGCGGTATCGTGCGCGAACTGCTTCGAATCTGGGCGACCATCGTAGCCAATAACAACGCCTCGAGAGAATGAGTCTTTTACTTGTTCAATGAGGTAGTGACCGAGACCAGTGGCCGTTTCTTGAATCACGAGACGGTTCATGCGATTTGGACCGGCACCGACTTTACCGCGCAGACCTGCGGTACCAAACGCAAGACGGGAGCCAAAACGGTCAGAAAGCTCTTGTTCATTATTGGTGTCAGCTAAGTGCTGTAACTCTTCACGAGTTTTAGGGTCAGGATCTCGTGCCAGCCATTGAGTAATTGGTGCAGTCATATTTGTCTTTCCTTAGTAGGGAACCTACCTATTAGACACTTTTCAATGAAAAGCATCTCAGTTTCTCTCTTAATTAATGTAAATCGTTCTCAATTACATTTCAAAGTTGGCAATCGTTAAACTGAAATTCATTTTCTCAATTGTATATAATTTATTCGCATTTAATTTCTTGAAGAACCTTTGAACTAAAACTAGCCTTTAACATAATTATAACAAAGCATGTTGAACACGCAGTTTTTATGAATTTTAGTAAGTTTGTTCGATATTTGCATTGGGAAGCAAGGAAGCTCGCGTAAGCGCAGCGGCTGAGCAGAGGAGAGATCTTTTGAAAAGATTAGCAACTACTCTAGCCATAGTAACGAATGTGATTTTTATCACATTTTCATCGTGCGCTTGGTCAGAGCAGAATGATTACAACATGACAAAAGGCGTTACCGCAATAAGTGAGCAAGTGTTTGAATTGCATATGCTTATCTTTTATATCTGTTGCGCTATTGCCTTAGTAGTTTTTGGCGTTATGTTCTATTCCATCATCCGCCACCGTAAATCAAAAGGAGCAGTTGCCGCGAATTTCCATGAAAGCACAAAAGTGGAAATTATCTGGACCGTTATTCCCGTCATTATCCTCATCGCAATGGCTATTCCTGCGACAAAAACGCTGGTGGCGATGGAAGATACCAGCCAATCGGATCTCACGGTAAAAATAACGGGATCACAATGGAAGTGGCATTACAGTTATTTTGGTGAGGATGTTGAGTTCTTCAGCTTACTCGCAACTAGCCAGAAAGAAATCGATGGAATTGAAGCAAAAGGAGCGCACTACCTACTTGAAGTAGACAACCCACTCGTGTTGCCCATTAACCGTAAAGTGCGCTTCTTAATGACATCTGATGATGTAATTCACTCTTGGTGGGTTCCCGATTTTGCAGTGAAGAAAGACACGATCCCCGGTTTTATTAACGAAGCATGGACCAAGATTGATAAGCCTGGTGTTTATCGCGGCCAGTGTGCAGAACTCTGTGGTCGTGCGCATGGCTTTATGCCGGTTGTTGTTCACGCGATGGTTGAAGAAGAATTTGACCAATGGTTGTCAGGAAAGAAAGAAGAGATGGCATTGCAAAAAGCCGCAGCTCAGGAGGCCCTATCTCAAGACTTATCGATGGGTGACCTGATGGCACAAGGAGAATCTATCTACACGGCACGTTGTGCAGTGTGTCATCAAGCGAATGGTGAGGGTATTCCTGGTGCATTTCCTGCAATAAAAGGCAGTGCCATTGCTCAAGGTGAAGTTGATACTCACATCGATGTGATCGTCAATGGCCGGGCAGGCACCGCAATGCAAGCTTTTGCGAACCAATTAAGCGACCAAGAAATCGCAGCGGTGATTACTTACCAACGTAATGCGTGGGGTAATGACACAGGTGATACCATTCAAGCATCGGACGTTAATACCTTTAAGGCGCAAGAAACTGCCAAGGAGGAGATATGAGCAAGTCATTTGAAAAAGCGGTAAAGTCAGCGCCTGTAGAAGCGCAAACCAGTGCGAATACCACTATTGCTATTGATGACAGCCACGACCATGATCATGCACCAAAGGGTATTGCTCGTTGGATCTATTCAACAAACCACAAAGATATCGGCACACTCTATCTTTGGTTTAGCTTTGCCATGTTTCTCACTGGTGGCGCGATGGCAATGGTCATTCGTGCAGAGCTATTTCAACCGGGCTTACAGTTAGTAGACCCTCAGTTCTTTAACCAGATGACTACAGTTCACGGTTTAGTGATGGTGTTTGGTGCGGTCATGCCTGCTTTTACTGGCCTTGCTAACTGGATGATCCCAATGATGATTGGTGCTCCTGATATGGCACTGCCACGCATGAATAATCTGAGTTTCTGGATTTTACCTTTTGCCTTCCTCATTTTGATTGGCTCATTGTTCTTACCTGGTGGAGGTCCTGATTTTGGCTGGACCTTCTATGCACCACTTTCAACAACTTACGGGCCAGATAGTACTGCGTTATTTGTTTTCTCTGTGCATATAATGGGTATTAGTTCGATAATGGGTGCCATCAACGTGATCGTGACCATCGTCAACATGCGAGCGCCCGGTATGACTTGGTTTAAGCTGCCAATGTTCGTTTGGACATGGTTGATTACGGCATTCTTACTCATCGCCGTAATGCCCGTGTTGGCTGGGGCAGTTACCATGGTATTGACCGATAAATACTTTGGAACCAGCTTCTTTGATGCCGCGGGTGGCGGTGACCCAGTGATGTTCCAGCATATTTTCTGGTTCTTTGGTCACCCAGAGGTATACATTATGATTTTACCATCGTTTGGTATTATCTCGGCCATCATTCCGGCTTTCAGCGGTAAGAAACTTTTTGGCTACCACTCTATGGTTTACGCCACTTGTAGTATCGCACTGCTCTCATTCCTTGTTTGGGCTCACCATATGTTCACGACGGGGATGCCGGTATTTGCAGAGCTCTTCTTTATGTATTGCACCATGTTGATTGCAGTGCCCACCGGAGTGAAGGTCTTCAATTGGGTGGCAACCATGTGGAGAGGCGCGTTGACATTTGAAACGCCAATGCTATTTGCCATTGCTTTTATCGTATTGTTTACCATTGGTGGTTTCTCAGGCTTGATGCTTGCGATAGTACCCGCAGATTTCCAGTATCACGATACCTATTTTGTGGTCGCGCATTTCCACTATGTACTGGTCTCCGGCGCAGTGTTCTCCATCATGGCTGCCGTTTACTACTGGCTGCCCAAATGGACAGGGCATATGTATGACCAAAAACTGAGTCTCTGGCATTTCTGGTGTTCAGTGATTTCGGTGAACGTGCTGTTTTTCCCAATGCACTTTTTAGGGTTGGCAGGTATGCCAAGACGTATTCCTGATTATGCGATTCAGTTTGCGGATGTGAATCAAATAGTCTCAATTGGCGGTTTTGCCTTTGGCTTGTCACAGCTGATCTTTTTGTGGTTGGTGATCAAATGTATTCGTGGTGGTGAAAAAGCATCAGCGAAACCGTGGGAACGTGCGGAAGGATTAGAATGGACGGTACAAAGCCCAGCGCCGTACCACACATTTACAACGCCCCCTAAAATCGATTAATGGACATTCGAGGTGATTGAGATGCAATCCAAATCATCCAACAAAAGACTGACAATCAAGCTGTTATTGGCAACGGCATTGATGTTTGGTTTTGGTTTTGCTCTGGTTCCTCTTTACGACATTATGTGCGATGCGCTCGGAATCAACGGTAAAACCAGTGATGTCGCCTCGATACAGCCGATAGGTATGCAACCAGACATCAGCCGTACCATTCGCGTTGAATTCATGGCACATGTGAGCCCTGATATGCCATGGGAGTTCAAACCGAAAGTGCTCTCTATGGATGTGCATCCGGGGGAAGTGGTTCAGACCGAATATCTTGCTTTTAATCAAAGTGACCAGAACTTGGTTGGACAAGCGGTGCCTTCTGTCTCCCCCGGTACTGGCGCAGCGTATTTCAATAAAATCGAATGTTTTTGCTTTAATCAACAACCCCTAGATGGTAAGCAGCAAGCAAGCATGCCTTTGATCTTCTATATCGAACCCGACGTGCCGAACTCGATTCACACGTTGACGCTGTCTTACACACTCTACAAGCTTTCTCCTCAATCGGGCGATTCGTCAGTTGTTAGCCTCTCAAGGAGCGAGATACAGGCCAATAAGCCTCTGCAAGGAGAGAATCAATGAGCAACAAGCCTGAAACGTACTATGTCCCGGCCCAAAGCAACTGGCCCATTGTTTGCGCATTTGCCCTTTTCTTAGTGGCCGTAGGCGCTGGATTGACTGTCCAAGGAACCCAAACTGAGAGTGCGATTGGAACCTTAGGTGTCATTATTCTAACGTTTGGTGTGATATTTCTACTTTACATTGTGGCGAGGTGGTTCAGCAACGTGATTACAGAATCGCTTACCGGGAAATATAATGCTCAAATAACGCGCTCTTTTCGTCAAGGAATGAGTTGGTTCATTTTTTCTGAAGTGATGTTTTTTGGGGCATTTTTTGGAGCGCTGTTTTACGCAAGAATGATTTCGGTGCCTTGGTTGGGTGGGGCTGACAACAATTTTATGACCCATGAGGTGCTGTGGCCTAATTTTGAAGCAATATGGCCTTTAACGATGACGCCTGCAGGTGATATTACTCAGGCAATGCCTTGGGACGGTATACCTCTAACCAATACGATTATCCTGCTATTGTCTTCAGTTACGTTACACATGGCACATGTGAGTTTGGAAAAAAACCATCGTACAGCACTCATTGTCTGGTTAGAAATCACCATCGTACTGGCTTGTTTCTTTTTGTATTACCAGGTTGTGGAATATGGGCATGCATATGAAGAAATGAATCTAACTCTACAATCAGGGATCTACGGCAACACCTTCTTTATGCTGACGGGTTTTCATGGTTTGCATGTGTGTCTCGGTACCATTTTCCTGATTGTATTGTTGTTTAGAATCGCCAAAGATCACTTCTCTCCAAAAGATCATTTTGCGTTTCAAGCAGGCAGTTGGTATTGGCACTTCGTGGATGTGGTCTGGCTATGTTTATTTGTGTTCGTCTATGTGCTGTAAAGCTAGTAAGGGCGAGGGTTCGGCGTAATCATCCCGGTGCTTAATGCGATAAGAAGAAGTATGACCACCAAGGCAGAAAACATGACACGACGACCTAGATAGTGGCTCATTGGTTTAACTTTTTTCTCAGCATTGTCTGGATCTTCTCGAACCATTTCGATTAGTGCTTTTGCGAGGTTGAAAATGATGAATAGCAGCAAAAGAACCAGCGTTAATTTGAACAGAAATACGGTGGACATAGCACCTCCAGGTTCGTCGTTATGGTTATCGAAGTGGGTGTGGTTAGCTGTTTGTTTAACTGTGGCTGTGTTTTCTCTTTTGGTCAAACTGGGTTTTTGGCAACTCGAGCGTGGGCATCAGAAACGACTTCTAGAGCAGTCAATTTTAGCCAGATCGGATGCCCCTTATCAGGACATATCGACGGTATTGGATACTAACGATTGGCGTGAAGAAAATGTGATGGGGATAAAGGTCAAAGCAGAGATCAAACCGGAATCTTTGCCACTTATTCTACTAGATAATCAGACGTTTGAAGGTAAAGTGGGTTATCTCGCATTTCAAGTTGTTTCTTTGAGTCAAGATCCAGCGATACTGACACTCTTAGAGCTGGGGTTTGTTCAAGGGGAAAGAACACGGTCATTGTTGCCGAATGTTAGTGCTCTCGCTAGACCACTCACTGTCACCGGACGTTTATATCGCAAGTCGACTAACCCCTTGAGTTCCGCCTTGATGGCGGAGATGAGAGATGTCATTCGTGTGCAGAACCTCAATATTAACCAGTTAAGTCAGTTATTGGATAGAGAGTTGATGCCAACGATTTTTCAGCCCGACAATTTAGATAACTGGCCGTATCCCTTTCCGTGGAATCCCGTACCACTAACGAGTTCTAAACACTTCGGTTACTCGTTTCAGTGGTTTTCTATGGCTAGTGTTTTCTTACTTATTTCGGTGATTATTTTTGTTCGATCGATAAGAAACAGAGCGTCACATGGAGGTGAAGCATGACATCAGCAGTAACTAAAGGGCGAATTGTTCTGATTTCGTTGGTTTGTTTATTCGCATTTCCGGCGGTCATGGCAAAATTAGTGCTTAGCCAAGGTTGGTATAAGACCGGAGTGACAAATAGAGGTCAGTTGATTGAGCCTTACACTACGTTAGGTCAACTTGGGCAAGCATCGCCTTTGGTGGAGAGAGGTTGGCAACTGGCTTATGTCTTGCCAGCGGAGTGCAGGGAACAGTGTCAGCAACAACTCCATTTAATGCAGCAAAGTCATATCGCGCTAGGTAAGTATCAAGAGCGTGTCGTGCCAGTCATTTGGACATCTCAACGATCGGGCTCTGTAGGGGGAACAATGGCCGTGATGCAAATGAATGACGCTTTATCAGCTAAAGTGCACCAGGGACAAGTGTTAATTGTTGATCCATTAGGGCAATTGGTCATGTCTTACACCTCTCAGCCTAATGAAGACCTAGTGGCACTCAGTAAAGATATGCTGGCAGATCTACGAAAATTATTGAAATTGTCTCGAGTTGGGTAGGGGGGAAGTTCATGACATTGATACGACTGGTTAAAATCAGTTTATGCCTTACGCTAGTGGTGATCATGTTAGGCGCATATACCCGTCTAGCTGATGCGGGTCTCGGTTGCCCAGATTGGCCGGGTTGTTATGGACAATTGTTGGTACCACAATCAGAAGCTGAAGTGTTGAAAGCGAACGCCTCGTTTCCTGAACGTGCGGTTGAGCAAGATAAAGCATGGTTAGAAATGATTCATCGCTATTTTGCTGGTACGCTAGGGCTTGTCATTCTTGTTATAGCAATAGCCTCAGCGAGAGCTAAACAAGTCGACGCCACTATTCCAATCTTGTTGTGCCTATTGGTGATAGGGCAGGCTGCGCTTGGTATGTGGACAGTGACCCTTAAGCTTATGCCAGCTATCGTTATGCTTCATTTAATCGGTGGTTTTACGCTTTTAGCACTACAAATGGTGTTTTTGTGTCAGTTAGCATCACAGAATAACGTCGATTTTCCACCCTCGTCAAAAATAGTTCGCGTGCTCTCAATCGTGACTTTTGGTGTCGTGTTCAGTCAGGTGTTATTAGGGGGATGGACATCATCTAATTATGCTGCGCTAATGTGTACAACATTACCCATCTGTGAAGGAAATTGGATAAGTTATCTGTCGTGGAAAGAGGCATTTTCTTTTTGGCAATCAGGATTTGATAGCTATGAGTTTGGGGTGTTGGATTATCCTGCGCGAATGACGATTCATATAACGCATCGTATTGGTGCGATCGTGACGACTGCTGTCGTATTGACATATTGCTATGTATTGCTGCAACAAGGATCTCAGTACCTACAGAAAATCGGCAAATGGCTGTGTTTTACACTGGTTTGTCAAATCCTACTTGGTGTGAGCAACGTGCTCTTTCAGTTACCCATTTTTATTGCTGTTGCGCATAATATCGGTGCAGCGGTGATGCTGAGTTTAGTTTGCATCAGCCAATTTTATCTGTGGCAGGGAAAGGCTTGTTGGAATGATAAAGCGAAAGGAGTTCGCTATGAGTAAAGAAATTGCGCTATCACTAGAAAGTCGTAAGAAGATGGGGTCAGCGTACTTGAAGCTAACTAAGCCGAAGGTTGTGGCGCTCATGTTAATTACAGCCATTGTTGGAATGAGTTTAGCTCCGGTCGCTTCTTTTCCTTGGCTACAAGCCATATTTGGTTTAATGGGTATTGGCTTAATGGCGGGTTCTGCTGCAGCATTTAATCATTTGATAGATAGACGTATTGATGCTCGTATGGCTAGGACGCATAACCGCCCACTACCATCAGGTGAACTCAACCCCACTTCCGTCAGTATTTTTGCGACTAGCTTAGGCCTTTTTGGTTTCTCTGTACTCTATGTGTTTGTCAATGCACCTACGGCGTGGATGACATTTCTTAGTTTGCTGGGGTATGCGGTGATCTACACCATGTATTTAAAACGAGCTACCCCACAAAATATCGTGATAGCTGGGATAGCTGGTGCCATGCCACCGCTTTTGGGGTGGACGGCTGTGACAGGAGAGCTTCATGCCAATGCTTGGTTGTTGGTGATGATTATTTTTATTTGGACGCCCCCTCATTTTTGGGCGTTGGCGATTCATCGGGTAGAGGATTACCGAAAAGTTGAGATCCCAATGTTGCCCGTTACGCACGGTGTCGAATACACCAAAACATCGATTCTGCTTTATACCGTGTTGCTTGCCTTAGTTTGTATATTGCCTGTTTTGGTTGGTATGGCTGGTTCGGTTTACTTATTCTCATCACTCTTACTTAATGCCGGATTCGTTTACCACGCTTGGAAGCTTAAGTTCTCCCCAGAATCTAACAGCGCGATAGATACGTTTAAGTTCTCTATCTACCACCTCCTTGCTCTATTTGTGACGTTGCTTGTAGATCACTATATCGGCTTGTTTATTCTTTTATAACCATCAGTTTTAAATCATTTTTGTCACCGCACCTTTAACTAACGTGCGGTTTGTGTTTGTGAGTAACGATGTATACCCAAGTGACATGCCCTCAAATGTCGAGTTGTCTTGGCCTACATATTTTGTTAACACCATTTTTTAGATTCACTCAGTCTTCAAATTGTTACCTTGCTTGATAACCGAATCATTCTCACAGAGCCAATCGCTTGGAGGTTCGTTGTGTATCACTTAATGTAGAATTTAATTGGATTGTATTATTAGAGAACCCAAGCGCAACAGTGATTTGAATGATGGGGGAGAAAAAGGCGGTAAGAACGCTGAAAGTTAGTAGGAAAGCATAATTTGAAGCAAACAAAAGGGATGGCGAGCCATCCCTTAGAGTTTAGAACGTAGTTCTAATTAATTATTGTACAGTTGTTTTAATTGTTTCTTGGTATTCAACTTCTTCGTATTGGAACTCAGGAACAACAACTTCGACACGACGGTTTTTCTCACGACCTTCTGGAGTGCTGTTGTCAGCGACTGGATCTTCTTCACCCATGCCTTTTACTGTAAAGCGATCTGCATCAATACCTGCAGCAATGAGATAGTCGGCAACTGCTTGAGCACGACGCTCAGACAGTTTTAGGTTGTATGCTGCTGGACCTGAGCTATCTGTGTAACCTGTGATTTCAACTTTAGCTTGTGGGTATTCATTCAAGAAGTTTACGAAGTTGTTTAGGCGTTCAGATACTTCGTTAGTGAGCTTAGCGCTGTTGAATTCGAACGTTCCTGTGCCGTACTCTTCTTTGTGCGTTTTCGTTAGCACTACAGCTTCTTGAACCACTTCTTCTGTGACTACTGCGGCTGCCACAGGTGCTGCTGCGAACTTATAGTTAACACCAATACCGAAGAAGTTTGCGTCCATATTCTTCCAGGTATCATCTGTCATATCGTGATAGCGTTGGTATTCAGCTCTTACACTCCAATTACGATCGATGTCATACTCTGCACCCAACGAACCTGTTGGAACAAAGTCTTTTTCGTCACCAGACATCATGTAAGCGCCACCGATTTTTGCAAACAAGTTCCAAGTATCGTTGAGGTGCCAGTTGAATTTAGGCGCAAGCGTTAGTGCGGCAAGACGACCGTCGATGATATTAACAACGTTGCCAGATTTAAAATTAGCCTTATAGTGACCTAGCCAATCAACACCATATTCTAAACCGATAATATCGGTGAAATCGTAACCGATGTGTAGCCCAACACCAAAAGAGTCATCATCACAAGGGCTGTTTAGGTAGCAGGCATCACCTAGCGTAGTCATGCCTACCTTGCCCCCAACGTACATTTCAGCTGAAGCAGAGTTCATTAAAGCGCTACCACTGGCTACCACTGCTGCTACTGCAATTGCTACTTTCTTCATAATCTTTCCTTGTATTGATTGCATATTAACTTCTACTTTGTCTTTAAAATTTTTGAAAACGAGTAGTTATAAGATATCAGTTTCATATAGCTATTACCTAACATTAAGCAACAATAGCTTAGAATTCAATACACTTTTCGTCTCACTATCTCCCACAAACTTCTGATATTTCTTACATTGTAGACAAGATTTTTAAAGTTTTTAGAAAATGCATGATTATTTTGAACTTTTTCCGTAAACGATGTTTTACACCGAAGTTTTATGTAAACGGCTGTTCCGGTTTGCATTTTTTTTGAAAAAGTGATTGAAACTGTGGTGGTAAGCCGATAACGTGTTTAAACCAACACAACTAGATGAACCTAGAGCCCTTTTATTACTTGTTTTGTGAACAATGTTGAAGTGAATAACGTTGGGTAAAAATACTGGGTTAGAGAACGCAACCAGGAAGTAGAAGTAATGTTTCAAACTGATGATGTAAGAATTAATAAAGTAAAAGAGTTATTGCCACCGGTAGCGGTGCTAGAGAAATTCCCGGCAACTGAAACCGCTTCTTCGACCACTTTTGAATGCCGAAACTCAATTCATAATATTTTGGAAGGTAAGGATGACCGGTTGCTTGTCATCGTCGGTCCGTGCTCGATCCATGATCCAGAAGCGGCAGTAGAATACGGGAAGAAACTAAAGGTATTACGTGACGAGCTTAGTGACCAGCTAGAAATCGTAATGCGAGTGTACTTTGAGAAACCGCGAACGACTGTCGGTTGGAAAGGGCTTATTAACGATCCGTATTTGAATGACACCTTTAAGCTAAATGACGGTCTTCGTATAGGACGCAAGCTGCTGCTTGACCTGACGGACATGGGGCTTCCTACTGCAAGTGAGTTCCTTGATATGATCACGCCTCAGTACGTTGCGGATTTGATTAGCTGGGGGGCCATCGGTGCTCGTACCACTGAATCTCAAGTGCACCGTGAGTTAGCATCAGGTTTATCTTGTCCTGTTGGCTTTAAGAACGGTACTGACGGTAACATCAAAATTGCAAGTGATGCGATTCGTTCAGCGAGTGCTTCCCACCATTTCTTATCAGTGACGAAATACGGTCATTCTGCCATCGTAGAAACGGCTGGAAACCCTGACTGTCACATTATTCTTCGTGGCGGAAAAGAGCCAAACTATAGTGCTTCTCATGTTGCACTGATCAAAGATGAGCTAGAAGCGGCTGGTTTACCAAAGAAAGTTATGATCGACTTTAGCCATGCGAATAGCTCGAAGCAATTCAAGCGTCAAATGCTGGTATCTGATGATGTGTCTGAGCAGCTATCTGCTGGGGAAGATGCGATTTTTGGTGTCATGATAGAATCTCACCTCGTTGAAGGAAGACAAGATCTTATCGATGGTAAAGCGGATACGTATGGTCAATCAATTACAGATGCATGTATCGGATGGGACGATACTGAAACGGTTTTACGTCAGCTATCTGATGCAGTGAAAGCGCGTCGCACAAGATAGCGCCTAAGTTTCCAATATTAAGAAAAAGCCAGCAGCACGCTGGCTTTTTAATGTTTGAACCACTTATAGTCGTCGAAATAGGAGTGAGTTATTACGGTTGAATATCTCATGTATTTTAGCAACCAATCCATTAAGGTGTTGTAGAAACTAGAAAATACTCAAGGAATGAGATGAATAGAAACGTATGGCTTTTATCGCTTTGCCAAGCTTTACTGATGACAGGAAATATCCTATTGATTTCCGTTATCGCTCTAATCGGTAAGCAAATTGCGCCTTCATCCAGTCTGATTACGCTGCCTGTGGCGTTACAGTTTCTTGGTTTGATGTCCGCAACAATTCCTGCTTCTTTGATTATGGGTAAGCTAGGGCGGAGGCTGGGCTTTAGTGTCGGCAATATTATTGGGGTTATTGGAGCATCGTTAGCGACCTATGCTCTTACTCTGCAAAACTTCTCGCTATTTTGTGCTTCCACCTTCCTGTTAGGTGTTGGGATTGGGTTTGGTACGCTCTATCGATTTGCTGCTATTGAAGTGTGTGATGAGTCAGTAAGGCACCGAGCTATTTCAATCTCAATGGCGGGTGGTGTATTGGCTGCTGTTCTAGGACCGAATTTAGCCGTCTATTCCCAAAATTGGTCAACAGATGGCTTGTACACCAGCGCGTTCGCTGTTTTGATTGTGTTGTATATTACTGCGCTTATTTTGCTGCAAACCATTCGGTTTCCTGCAGCCCACACCCAAAATATTCATGTGAAATCCGATCCGCTCAAAATTATCGTGCGCCGCCCCAACTTCATGATCGCAGTATTAGCAGCAATGGTGGCTTATGCGGTGATGAACATTTTGATGACCGCGACGCCACTTGCCATGATTGGTTGTGGATTTGATTTCACCAGAGCAGCAGGTGTAATCGAATGGCATGTATTGGGAATGTTTGTTCCAGCTTTTTTCACTGGTCGATTGATTGAACAGTTTGGCGCGAAGAAGATGATTATAGCTGGCAGTATGTTATTCATTGTCTGTATCGCGATCAATAGGCACGGCGTGTCAATTTGGCACTTTAGTATTGCTTTGATTTTGCTAGGTGTAGGTTGGAATTTTATGTTTATTGCAGCGACGAGTTTGTTTAGCCAAAGCTACGAAGTGAAGAACAAAAGTAAAGCGCAAGCATTCAATGAGTTCTTGGTGTTTAGCTGTGTCACCGTCACCGCATTACTATCCGGTTGGCTGGAATCGACAGTTGGCTGGCAAAACCTTAACTTGTATGTTCTTCCTTTTGTTCTTTTGGTAATAGCGATATTTATCGTAAACGCGAACAGCAAGCAGCAATCTGAGTGGGCGTAACTTTTCTTATTAGCTCAATATGAACGCTTCTCAATTATTGATGATTTTATAATTTAATGGGTCGATATATGTTGCAAGTTTGGCATTTTTTATTAGCTGATTTGTAATCAAAACAGCCTTAATGTATACAGCATGCACTAAGTAAATAATAATAAGTGAAGTCTTATCTATGTCAGTAAAACTTTCTAATATAGCTCATGAAGTCTTCGTAGGTGAGAGCGAGCAGCTTGTCACGACCACCAACCTAGAGGGTGTGATCACCTACTGCAACGATACCTTTTGCAACATTGCTGAATACACTAAAGAAGAGTTGTTAGGGCAGCACCATAATATCGTACGCCACGGAGATATGCCCAAAGCGGCATTTGACGATATGTGGGCGCGGCTAAAGCAAGGCAAAGCATGGCGAGGTTTGGTGAAAAATCGCACCAAATCTGGAAGGTTCTATTGGGTTGACGCCTATGTTACGCCTATCTATGAAGGCAGCCGAATCATCGGTTATCAGTCTGTGCGTGTCAAACCTAAACGTGAATGGGTTGATATTGCGTCTAAGGCATATCAAGGCTTATTAAAGGCGGAAAAGTCAGGTCGAGCTTGGTCATTCAAGATCAACGAAACTCTACGTTACGCTATCTTAATTGGGTCATTATCAGCACCTGTTACCGGTTATGCGATGTCAGCGGAGGGCCCTTTAGCATGGTTAGCAAGCTTGCTACCAGCAGGGGTGCTCGCATTGCTGTTTCGTCAAGAGTTATTCGATACGCCACAACAATTCAAAAAGCTTCAGTCGCAATATGACAGCATTAGCCGTTTAGTTTATTCAGGTAACACTTCATTTTCTATCGCGGATTTTCACATCAAGATGTTGTCTGCCCGCATACGAACGGTTTTGGGGCGTATGACAGATTCAGCGGTACCCTTACAGCATTGCTCGGAGGATTTGAGTAATACGATGACAGAAGTTGCTGATGCATTAGATCAGCAAAGTAAAGATATTCGACAAGTGCGCGATGCGACAGAGGCGATGGAATCATCTGCAAATTCGGTCTCTTCTAGCACGCATGATGCGCACTTACTGATCGATGACACCCTCAAGTCTTGTTTGCTGGCGAAAGATACCATCGATCAAACGCATAGCAATTTAACTCAGTTAAGCGAGCAAGCAGAAAAAGCAACAGAGACGACGTACCAATTGAGTGATCAGGCACACCAGGTCAGCAAGTTAATGGAAGAGATTGGTGGTATTGCTGATCAGACAAACTTGCTGGCTCTTAATGCCGCGATTGAAGCTGCGAGAGCCGGTGAACAAGGTCGTGGCTTTGCTGTTGTCGCAGATGAGGTGAGAGCGCTCTCTGGCCGTACTTCGAATGCCACAGAGCAAATTAAGACATCGATCGAAGCGATGTTAATGACGATTCAAGGATGGCAGAAAGACATCATTGCGAATAAAGATCAGACCGATACGTGTTCAAAAGTCGCTGAACAGAGTGCACTGCGTTTGTCAGAGGTGGAGCAAATGATGCAAACCATGAGTGGTTTAATGGTTAATGTTGCTGAGTCAGCGAATAAGCAGTTGCAACTGTCGAGCGATGTGAATCAACACATCCACTCTATTGCCTCAACAGCGGAGCAGAACTTAGCCGCGACGTATTCTGTGGAGCAAAACAGCAGGCAGTTAAAAGAGCAAGTGCAAGACTTCTATCGACTGGCCAACCAGTTTGAAGAGAAGTAATTCGACATAGATATTTGGAAACGTTGCTGAAAATAGATAGCTAAAATAAAGCCCCGCCGAAGCGGGGCTTTTCAGTTTTCAAATTCGCAATAGAGAAAACTGATAGTACTAAGCGATTAAGCTAGCAGCTCTTTTGCTGTGTTCACTACGTTTTCTACCGTGAAACCAAACATTTCGAACAGTTGCTCTGCCGGTGCAGATTCACCGAACGTTGTCATACCGATGATGC
>NZ_LIXM01000029.1 GCF_002608565.1 Vibrio sp. PID17_43 | reverse complement strand
GCCTGCGTTCGCAAGATGGTTGTGATACTAAATTCTATGTTAAGAGATGGCGTCATGTGGGATGAGAACATAGCGAAAAATTAGCTATTGACGCCATAGTCGTTTGTTATGCCACGACTCAAAGCTTTTCACTGAACTCGCCACATTGTTTACATTTATAGCCTTGTTTGTAGAAAAATAGTGGGAAACCTAACAATATGAAAACTAGAAATGCGGGACGCTTGCCCTGTGTGTGAGCAGTTATCTCACTACTGCCACAATGGGGACAAATATCTTGTTGCTCTCCCATAGCTTCAGAGTGCTTTTCAAGACTTTCAGAAAAATCACTAGTCAGGATTTCAGTAGCTTCTTCAAAGTCTTTTTCTGAAACCATCAAGCGCACACCTCCAATAGCATTTGAATATAACCATTGTGTATTCACCGTATGCTCATCTGCAATGAAGCTTTCGATGCCAGCACTTTCAAGGTTAGCTCTCGCTATATGAGCTTCATGAGGAAAAGAAAACCTTGCTACTACAATCATGAATTTCTCCTTGTGGCATAACGCTTTCTATACGGCCAATTGCCGCCTTTTAGGCACACTACCGCCTTCTTTCATGACAAAAGAAAGTATGAATACTAGCACTTATCTTAATGAAATAAACAGAAAAGCAGTATGAATATGTGTGCTCAAACACGCAATTAGACGGCGCAATAACGTCTAATTTTCATAATAGGGTTATGTTTATAAGACTGTACAAACATCCAGGTAAAATGTTCATGAAAAGTCAATTTTTGCTTAGTGTCAAAGAACACATGATCACTCGTCACTACGCCAATAAAACCATCAAAAGTTACCTGTTTTGGATAAAACGTTTCATTATCTTCCACCAGCTTGCGCACCCATCAACGTTGTCTGAAGGCGACGTTGAGCGCTTTCTTAGCCATTTAGCGGTTGATCAAAAAGTAGCAGTAAAAACACAAGCACTCGCGCTTAACGCGATTTCATTTTTATACCGAGAGTACTTTCAAATGCCGCTATCACTTGATATGCGATTCCAAAAATCCTTGACAGAAAAGAAGCTGCCGGTTGTTTTAACGAGAGAAGAAATTCGACGTTTTGTGCAGCACATTGACCCAAGATATAAGCTTCAAATTCAGCTGTTATACGGTTCCGGCCTACGGATAATGGAATGTTTACGACTCAGGATCCAGGACATCGATTATGATTACGGTGCGATTCGAGTTTGGCAAGGTAAAGGCGGTAAAAATCGTACGGTAACATTAGCCAAAGAGCTACATGAACCTCTCAAAGCTCAAATGAACTTAGCTCGAGATTACTATTTAAAAGATCGCCATGCCGCGGGTTATTCTGGTGTGTATATATCCGAAGGATTGCGAAGAAAATACCCAGGCGCAGAGTTGGATTTCAATTGGCACTTTCTATTTCCCTCTACCAAGCTAAGTATTGATCAAGAAACAGGAGAGCTAAGACGTCATCATATTAACGAAACAGCCATTCAGCGTGCTGTAAAACGTACAGCCAAGGAAGCTAGAAAAGATAAAATCGTCACCTGCCATACGCTTAGGCATAGCTTTGCTACGCACTTATTGGAGTCCGGAGCAGACATCCGAACGGTCCAGGAACAGCTTGGTCATAGCGATGTGAAAACCACTCAAATTTATACTCATGTTATTGAACGTGGTGCCGGAGGCGTACTGAGCCCTCTTTCCAGCTTGTAGAAATACAAAAGCCACTTTGCAGTGGCTTTTAGAGATACGAGAGTTTAGTTAATTTCGTTCACCTAGCTTAACGTGACCTTTTGAGTCAAACCAGAGCGCTTGTGAACGGCGACGACCAAGTAGCATCGGGCCGTCATCGTAAAACAAGAAGTTCTTCCAGTGCTTTTTAAAGATTGACCACTTGGTCTCGATCACATTGTACTTCTCATAGCAAAAGTACACGGTCACATCGTCTTGCCAATCAATAAACGCATCAACTTCTTCTGGTAGACCAGGCTCGTCTGCTTCCCAAGCGGCCATCCAATCTACTTCCTCTGGCCAATTCGATTCTTTCATTGGCCAGTCTGAAGAGCTCAAACGATCCATATCTGGACTTTGTGCACTAATATTCTCTTTCCAGAACTGAGCGGCACGCGCCAAGCTCATCGGCTTAATAAAAGCGAGATCTTCTTCTGGCACCGGCATCGACTGGTGAGTAAAAATCCATTTTCTTTGGTATTCGTCCAAAGGCAAATAAGACATTCAGTCTCCTTTTTTACGACTTCAGCCAACCTTTTTCGGTGGCTCCTTCAATCAGCTGTTTGGCTTTGTCCCACAAGGTGACAGAACCAAGTTCAATTCTTTTGTTAATCGTCAACGCTTGCTCGCGCGTTACCCCATTCTCAATCCAACTTTGACCATCATTGTGGTAGTTAAGCAACATTGGGATCAGACGATCCAGTGCTTTGGCATACTTGGCGTCATCTGTTTGAGCTGCTTCAAATTCATTCCACAACGCAAGTAGCTCATCACCTTGCTCGCTTGGTAGCATACCAAATAAACGTTGAGCCGCTTGGCGCTCTTTCTCTTCTTGCTCTTGTGATGCAGCAGTATCATAAACAAAGGTGTCGCCCGCGTCGATCTCTACCACGTCATGAATAAGCAGCATTTTCATTACTCGAGCAATGTCAACTGGTGCATTGGCGTGTTCTTGCATTAATACTGCCATCAGCGCAACATGCCAACTGTGTTCAGCGCTATTTTCTAACCGCCCGTTTGCGCTTTTTACACGGGTTCTACGCAACACATTTTTCAGTTGGTCGAGTTCAATTATCAGCGCTAATTGCTTTTCAAGCCTTTCCATTTATCGAGCCTCCTCTTTCCAATTAGGATTGGTCAACGATGTCAGTACATGATCTTGCCACTCACCGTTAATCAAGAGATAGTCCTTTGCATAGCCCTCTTTCACAAATCCAGCATGCTGTAAGACCGCTTCACTACGTTTGTTGTGCGGCATATATCCTGCCTGAATACGATGCAGCTTTTGCACCTCAAACATATAATCACAAGCCATTTTAAGTGCACGGCGCATATAACCATGACCTTGTGCATCTTCAGCAAGAGAATAGCCAACATTACAGGCATAAAGTGGGAATCGTGTCAGGTTACTGAAAGAGAGCGTACCCAGCATTTTTCCAGATTTCGCCTCAACGAGTAAGCAATAGTAACCAAGTCCTAAGCGATGAAGCTCATTAAGTTTTATCAACTTTTGCAACCAACTATTGACCGAAAAGAACGCTTCTTCGCGTTTAGGCTCAAACGGTTCAAGGTATTTTCTGTTCACTTGGAAATAAGCTGCAATCATATCGGCATCACCGATTTCGGCAGTACGTAGAAGCAAGTCGCCGTCCAGCTTATGAACGGCGATAGATGAGCTTTTGTCTTCCATTTTAAATGACAACTTCCGTTTTAAATTCGATACCGCTTAATTCTTACGAATACCGTAATCGCGCAATTTGTTTGCGATTGAAGTGTGTGAAACGTTGAGACGTTTCGCTAACTTTCGGCTTGACGGGAATGACTGATACAAACGTTCAAGTATCTGAGATTCATAATCACGCATGATCTCATCCAGCGAACCATCCAAATTTAATGTCGCACTACCGCCACCAACCGCCTGTGGCTGAGGTAAGTTAAAGTGTTCTGTTTTAAGTAGATGGCCTTCCATCTCCGTCAATGCACGAAGTACCATGTTATCGAGCTGGCGCATGTTCCCTGGCCATTGGTAGCTTGCTAGGGCATCCACTAATTCTTCATCTAAATCTGGCTTATCGATCCCAAGTTGTTGCGAATGTTTCGTCACGAACAGATCCAGTAATGGCGCAACATCGTTAGAACGCTTACGCAGAGGTGGAATCGTTAACGTCAGAACATTAAGGCGATAATACAAATCTTCACGGAACTTGCCTGCCTCTGCGAGCTCGGCGAGGTTGTGCTTAGTTGACGCAATAATACGAACGTCTACATGCATCTCATCTTCTGCGCCTACACGGCGGAAATTACCATCTTGTAAAAAGCGCAGTAGCTTAATTTGCAGATGCGAGCTCATTTCACCAATTTCATCTAAGAAAACAGTGCCGCCATTAGCTTGCTCGAAAATACCTTTGTGGCCTTGCTCATGATTAAACGAACCAGGTGCATGTCCGAACAGTTCCGTTTCGGCAACATCATCCGGCATCGACGCACAGCTCAACACTAAAAATGGCTTATTAGCACGGCCTGAGCGGCTGTGACAGGCTTTGGCTAACATCTCTTTACCCGTCCCAGTCTCCCCTTCAATCAACAGTGGTTGGTCAAGAACAGAGAGTTTTTTTGCTTGATTCATCAACGCTTTATGACGATTAGACAAACCAACAAAATGTTCAAAGCCAAGTTGATTTTGCAGTGGCAGTGTTTCTTCAATTTGCGCACCTTGTTGGCTAGAACGAATAGTCATTAGCGTACTGGCGAGCGTTGAGTTTTGTGCCTCGTCTTTGATGTACACTGGCATTAACTCAATCACGTAATCCAAACCATCAATAACCAAGCTTTCGCGCGTGCGCGCATTAACGCCTTCAGTCCAACGAGAAAAACGCACGCTTGGCAGCAGCGTACCAATTTGCATACCAATGACATCTTGCTTGTGTTGGCCAAGAAGAGAAAGGGCGGCCATATTCGCCATGTCTACCGCACCTTTTAGGTCAATGGCAAACACGGGATCTGGCAAGTTATCCACCAACGACAACAGCTCCGTATTGTGGCGCTCCATTGGCATAAATTGGATTTTACGTACGTCTTTTACCCCCGGAATACGGCGGATTTCAGCCATCAATTCACTAAAGGTATCAAAATCAATATCTGGGCAATTTAAGTAAATGATGCCACTGATATCAATTTCGATACCACGCAAATCGATACTTTTAGACGCTAAAATATCGAGCAATTCTCGGGTTAAGCCGAGTCTATCTTCACAAAGGACTTCAAGACGCACTGAAAATATCCCAATTCACAACTGTCAGGAAAAGTTGACAGTAGTTTCTACCAAGCTTGGAATGCCGTCAAGCAATCCTGACGGTCAAAGATGACATTCGTTACGGTTTCATTGTAATTGATGCAACTTTCGCCACGATCTCTTTACGAATTGCGCTGAGTTTCACTTGTCGCTCTGGGTACCAAGGTAATGGACGCAATAGTGTCATTGCTTTTAAACCTAGACGCGCGGTAAGAATCCCAACCCCCAAACCTTGCCCTGCTCTGGCCGAAACTTTACCCGCAAGATCCATCGACATTAAATCCATACCTGCGTCGATAACCAGTTCACTCGCACCCGCCGCCGCCATGTTGACGAATACCGAGCGTAGTAACTTAATGCGTGACGCATAGCCAAGCTCAACCCCATACACTTTCGAAAGGTTGTCGATCATCTTGAAATTGCGCCAAGCCACTAGCAACATGTCAGCGGCGGCCAATGGGCTCACGGCAACTAACGCGGCAGATTCGGTTGCATGCTGAGAGACCACCTTAGTCGCGAGTTTATCTTGTTGGCTCACCACCATGGCATCGTACATATCCAGAATTTCCGCATCACTGTGTGCGGGATTAACGCTATTCTTCCAGCGATCGAAACCTGGATTTTCTGGCAGTACGCCACTTTGTTCAGCCAATTTGTCACAAAATGCTTTGCCTTTACCAACACTTTGGCTATCGATAAGCGCTTCACTCTCTTCTTGAGCGCTAAAGTGATTACGTAGTTTACGCAATTTCCACAGCTCTTTACCCAGCGCGCCTAAACCAAAAGAGGCGATAGTAGCAATAAAGCCTACCCATCCGAGCGCTAACCAATCTGCGGTTTGAACTGCCGTCACTACGGAATCAACCACTTGCCAGCCAACCAACCCGGTAAAAGTGACAAACAGCCCTGTCGTTAGCCATTTACGCCCAAGTTTCGGCCTGATCACTTGCTCCAGTTGCAGCTCTTGTTCCGTATCGAGATCATTTTCTTCGTTCGTCGATGGGACAAAATGTTCTTGTTTACTGAACGTCTTTTGCGCGGTCAATTCTGGCGATGCACTCTCTTCTTGCTTGTGTATTACTTTTTCTGAGAAGACTTGTTTTTGTTTGAATTCGCTCATTTCAATTTGTCTCCAATTAAGAATTCCAACGCCTTGTCTAACCGAATATGCTTCATTGGTTCATCCGCCTGTAAAGACATAGGGCGGAAAGAAGTAAAATCGAAACCACTATTTTGCCAATACGCAGAATTCGGCAGCTTCTTCGGAACTTCACCCGGGAACATGGTCATCGGCTCACCTTCTAGCGTGGTGCCTTGCAACGCAGAGATTGTTTTGTCACCCGACGAAATGAAGCCCGATGTCGTTGCCTGAATGGAGGCGATGCTCATACAACTCATTTCAATATTCTCATAAGCTGCGGCTTGCCAAGCCGGGTGCACCATTTGTTGTAATAGAGACACCAAATGTGGATGTTGGTCCGGCGTCACATGATCCGCTTTGGTCGCAGCAAACAGCACTTTGTCGATCTTTGGTGAAAACAGCCGGCGTAAAAAGCTACTTCGTCCATAACGGAAGCTGTGCATGATCTGTTCGAGCGCTTGGCGCATGTCGTGAAACGCTTCATCACCTGCGTTTAGTGGCTGCAAGCAATCCACCAGCACGATCTGACGATCAAACGTAGCAAAGTGATGTTTATAAAACGACTTTACAACTTTCTGTTGATACTCGTGATAACGCGCTTCTAATACGGCAAGATTACTGCCTTTTTTCGGTTTAGATTCTGCATTAAATCGGCATGGGAAAAACTGCAGTACCGGTGCTCCAGCCAGTTCTCCCGGCAGAACAAAACGCCCAGGCTGCACCCAATGCAATCCCGCATCTTTACACGCATGCAAATAATCGGTATACGATTGCGACACTTTTTCAAGCTGCTTTTCATTCACATCAGCGTGTAAATCTACCTGCTCAAGCGCATCAAGCCACTCACTGGCGAGATCGCTTCGCTGCCCTTTTAGCGCTTCAAACTGAGAATGGGACCAAGTAGCAAAGTCCATCTCAAGCAAAGGCAAATCAAGTAGCCACTCGCCCGGATAGTCGATGATATCCACATTCAACACGGCGGTTTTACTCAGCCACTTTTTACTGGTCTTATTGGGTTTGTATTTCAATGCTAATCGAATTTCGCTCACGTCACGGGTTGGGACGGGCCATTGTGGTGGCGTGGCATGAATTTGGGTCATCGCATCATCATAAGCAAATCGCGGCACCATCATATTAGTTTGCGGCTCACGCTTCGCGCCGATCAAGCGCTTATCTCGCGCCGCATTTAATAGTGGTAAATTATCATGCGTCGCGGTATGCAGCAGTTGATTGACTAGAGAAGTAATAAAAGCCGTTTTGCCTGCACGAGACAACCCGGTCACAGCGATCCTTACGTTAGAATCCATCCCACGACTGATAAAGTCGTTCACTTCTTGCGTTATTCTTTTCATTCTTTTATCTCATCAATTCATACTACGCAGTGTAATTTTACCAACCTTAATCCACGATGAACAAAATATTCACTGAAAATTATCCCTTCAAAAAAGCAAAAGCCCCTGAAGATTTCAGAGGCTTATAGGGTTTCATTGCTGACGCACTGTCTAATCGTCTTCAATCAACTTGTAGATCACAAACAAAGCGATTTCTAGAATCAGCCACAATACACAAGTAATAGTGACGTATTTCTCATCGAAGATACTAATACCGTTAAGAACCAAGTCGTAGCCTACAAAGCCACCTATCACAACAGCAAGAACTATTTGTAAAATTTGAATAAAACGAGGCATGCCGTCTCCTAATCATGGTCAGCATAACAGTGAGATTTGCTATGCCTATAAGTAAATATAGTCATTATATAGACAAAAAGTGCCGCTTTCGCTGCACTTTTTTCAATTGTTTACCTGTTAAATCAGCACCTTGTCACATTCTACCGACTGAGAGATGAAAGAATAGACACATTGCTTAGCTTATACTTCCATCTCTTGGATTTTCACTTTCCACGTATCTGGACCAATTTGATGAGCATTGGCTCCGCGAGAGTCCACCGCGACAGTAACTGGCATATCTTCGACTTCAAACTCGTAGATGGCTTCCATACCTAAGTCTTCAAACGCCACCACGCGCGCTTTTTTGATCGCTTTCGCGACAAGGTATGCTGCACCGCCAACAGCCATGAGATACACCGCTTTATGGTTCTTGATAGACTCAACAGTAGCAGGACCACGCTCTGCTTTACCAATCATGCCCATAATACCCGTCTCTTCTAACATCATGTCGGTGAACTTATCCATGCGTGTTGACGTCGTTGGGCCAGCCGGACCGACAACCTCATCGCCTACCGCATCAACGGGGCCAACGTAATAGATGAATTTACCTTTCAGATCCACGCCTTCTGGCAGGCCTTCACCGGCTTCTAACATACCTTGAATTCGCTTATGCGCGGCATCACGACCGGTTAGAATTTTTCCTGACAGCAAAACGGTTTCACCCGTCTTCCACTCCTGAACTTCTTCTTTGGTTACCGTATCGAGGTTCACGCGGCGTGTATTCTCACCCGCTTCCCAAGTGATATCAGGCCATTCTTCAAGCTTAGGTGGCGTTAGCTCTGCCGGGCCACTGCCATCTAGAGTGAAGTGAACGTGGCGCGTTGCCGCACAGTTCGGGATCAAGCAAACCGGCTTAGAAGCTGCGTGCGTTGGTGCAGTTTTGATTTTCACATCAACGACGGTGGTCAGGCCACCAAGACCTTGTGCACCAATACCAAGCTTATTTACACGCTTGAAGATATCAAGTCGAAGTTCTTCTTCTGCGTTTTGCGGGCCACGATCAATCAATTCCTGAATGTCGATATGCTCCATCAACGATTCTTTTGCCAGTACCGCGGCTTTCTCTGCCGTACCACCGATACCAATGCCTAGCATACCTGGTGGACACCAACCCGCCCCCATTGTCGGTAGCGTTTTTTCTACCCATTCTGCAATATCATCCGATGGGTTTAACATCACCATCTTGGTTTTATTTTCACTGCCACCACCTTTTGCTGCAATTTGAATTTCAACGTTATCGCCTGGCACCATGTTAATGTGTACAACCGCTGGTGTGTTGTCTTTGGTGTTAATTCGTTTACCTGCAGGATCCATCAGAACCGAGGCACGCAATGGGTTATCCGGATTTGTATAAGCTTGTCGAACACCTTCATCCACCATTTGTTGAACCGTCATGTCGGTAGAATCCCACTGCACACCCATACCGATATTAACGAAACACGTTACAATGCCGGTGTCCTGACAAATTGGTCGATGGCCTTCTGCCGACATACGGGAATTAATTAAGATTTGAGCTATCGCGTCTTTCGCAGCCTGGCTCTCTTCGCGGTGGTAGGCTTTTTCAAGGGCTTGAACAAAGTCTAGCGGGTGGTAGTAAGAAATATACTGTAGCGCATCAGCAACACTGCTGATGACGTCCTGCTTGCGTATTACCGTCATTGCATGCCTCATTATTGTTATGCTTTGCTTCCATTAGTGGCTTGGCTTCTGTCGTGTTTGTTGAGCTTATTGCTCTTAAAATGAGCTTCGTTTTCTTTAAACGTTCGTTTTTATAAACAATTCGTCGAACGGCTGATATCGACACACGAGTGATTGAAGACGCCTTGTCATAGTGTAAAACCACCTCAAAGCCTTTGTATAGAAGTAGTTTGGGTTTATGATACTCTTGCAGCTCATGACATGCCATGCAGTGAATGAACTCTTTGTCACAATTTAAACAAATGAATAACATGGATACGCAATTGCTTGATTTTAAGGCATTGGATTACGCCAACGACCTCGCTATTTCTCTCTTTTCTCGTATTGAACAACTGCCTTGGGCAATGCTGCTGCGTTCTGCGTCTGATACGCACATTGACAGTCGTTTCGATGTATTGGTTGCGAACCCAATCGCAACGTTAGAAACCATTGCCAACGACACTCATATCAAAACGACGTGGCAAGACTACGTTTCTCAAAATGATCCGTTTTCGCTGCTGGATGAACTACAACAACAGCTTCTTCCTAATCTTGAACTTGGGCCTGAATGGGACTTGCCGTTTGTTGGTGGCGCGCTAGGTTACTTTAGCTACGATTTAGGTCGCCGCGTAGAATCGATACCAGAACTGGCCAGCAAAGACCTGCAAACACCCGATATGGCAGCAGGCATCTATGAATGGGCATTAGTCGTCGACCACAAACTCAAGAAGGCGTGTGTGGTTGGGCAAAATATCGAACAGGCATGGCAGTGGTTGACTGAGCAAGCAGCAACGCTTACTGAAGCGTTCAAACTCACCGGTGATTGGCAATCGAACATGACGCAAACATCGTACGCCGCTCGTTTTAATCGCGTACAAGAATACCTACTGAGTGGCGATTGCTACCAAATCAATTTAGCCCAGCGTTTCAATGCCCCTTACCTAGGCAGTGAATGGCAGGCATACCTGAAATTGGAATCGGCAAACCAAGCGCCTTTTTCTGCTTTTATTCGCATGCCAGGATCCGTCATTTTGAGTATCTCACCAGAGCGATTCTTAGAGTTAAAAGAGCGAGTTATTGAAACCAAGCCTATCAAAGGAACGCGCCCTCGTACTCTCGATGAAAAACAAGACCAAGCCAATGCGCATGACTTGCAAACCGCAGAGAAAGATCAAGCTGAAAACCTGATGATTGTGGATCTGCTGCGCAATGACATTGGCCGCGTCGCGACACCAGGTAGTGTGCATGTGCCTAAGCTGTTCGATATTGAAAGCTTCCCTGCGGTGCATCATCTAGTAAGCACCATTCGAGCACAGTTAGATGTGAAATACAGTGCTGCCGATTTACTGCGAGCCTGCTTTCCTGGAGGTTCTATCACTGGCGCACCAAAAGTTCGCGCGATGCAGATCATTGAAGAGTTAGAGCCTCACCGTCGCAGTGCATATTGTGGCAGCATTGGCTATATCTCTCGTCATGGCCGCATGGACACCAGCATCACCATTCGCACCCTAGTTGCCGAAGATAACCAGCTTTACGCATGGGCAGGTGGTGGCGTTGTTGCCGACAGTGATTGTGCTGCAGAGTATCAAGAAACATTAGATAAATTATCTAAGATCCTACCGGCCCTGAAGTAACAGTCTTCTAATACCTGAGTCCCCATCCATCACGACAAGGGGCAAACCCGTCTTCTGGTTTGCCTTCTCTCCTATCCAGAGTGGCTATTGCACTCAATTCAATATAAGTTGAACATACCCAAGCGACTTTAATATGCTTAGGTATTGGCCCGATTAAAAAGGACAGTGCTTTGGTTATCGACAAAACGACCTTACTTCAAAATTTTCAGTTGAATTTACCAACTGGCTATCATGATGAGTCTTTAAAACGCCTTGCAAACGTAAGGCAAGAGACATTACGTGAAGCTGCGGTACTGATTGGTTTTGTCGAAAGGGCTGACGGGTTTCAGGTTATTTTCACCAAGCGTGCAATGCATTTACGCCACCATCCTGGGCAAATATCATTCCCTGGAGGCAAGTTTGAGCACTCAGACGAGCGTTTGGTGAATACCGCTTTACGCGAAGCAGAAGAAGAAATCGGTATATCCCCACGACATATCGATATATTTGGGCAACTGCCAAAGCTACCAACGATTAGCCAATTTAATGTAACGCCTTTCTTAGCTTTCGTTTCACCGGATTACGTCACTTGTATCGATCCAAACGAAGTGGAAGCGGTATTCGAAGTACCAGCCAACCATATTTTGAATCCAGAAAAACTCTATAGTGCGAAGTTCCGTCTAAAAAACACCAGTCACCGAGTGTTTGCTATTCCATTTGAGCAACATTTCATTTGGGGTATGACAGCACAAATCATCGAATCGATGCAAAAACATATCACTCATAATTGACTTCTCTATCAATGATAAAGAGACAATAAGAGCAAACATCATATGCATCTATATTAATTAAAAGTTCTTTTTCAAACATTCTTTCACATTAGTTTTATTTGCCTTTATAAAGCAAACGCTTGCGTTGAGATAGGCTCATATAACCCAAACTTCGCATTAGTTTTTTTAACCCCATTCATTAGCAATAATCACATGTAGCACATTATTTTCGTGATAAGAAGCAGGTTTTTGGCATATCATGCAATGGCTGAGAGCAATACATGATTTAGATCTAAATTTTGCAATGTAAAATATTGCAAAATGCACCCGACTTATTTCCTGTTCCCAAAAATGAGTAACCCAAAATGAACACAACAAATTCGACGGCGACTGCCGTACCATCGCCTAGTAAGTTTACTTACAAAGATTTCACCTGGTGTCTATCTCTATTCGGCACCGCTGTAGGTGCTGGTGTACTATTCCTTCCTATCAAAGCGGGGGCTGGCGGCTTTTGGCCATTAGTTATCCTAGCGCTTATCGCGGCACCAATGACTTGGTTCGCGCACAAATCTCTAGCACGTTTCGTCCTATCTGCGAAAAACCCAGACGCAGACATCACTGACACAGTAGAAGAGCACTTCGGTAAGACTGGCGCAAACCTTATTACTTTTGCTTACTTCTTTGCTATCTACCCAATCGTACTTATTTACGGTGTTGGTATTACAAACACAGTTGATTCTTTTCTAGTTAACCAAATGGGTATGGAGTCGATCCCTCGTTGGTTGCTATCTGGTGCACTGATTGCGGCAATGACAGCCGGTGTCGTATTTGGTAAAGAACTGATGCTGAAAGCAACATCAGCAATGGTTTACCCACTAGTTGTTATCCTACTGGCACTTTCTGTTTACCTAATTCCTGATTGGAATACATCAATGATGGAAGTTGCACCAAACTGGGGTGAAGTACCGACTATCGTTTGGCTAGCAATTCCAATCATCGTATTTTCATTCAACCACAGCCCAATCATTTCTCAGTTCTCTAAAGAGCAACGCCAACAGTTTGGTGATGACGCAGTTAAGAAAACTGATGCTATCACTGGCGGCGCAGCAATGATGCTGATGGGTTTTGTAATGTTCTTCGTATTCTCTGTTGTTCTTTCTCTATCTCCAGAAGCACTAGCAACAGCACAAGAGCAAAACATCTCTGTTCTTTCTTACCTTGCTAACGTTCACGAATCTCCACTGATCTCTTACATGGGTCCACTAGTGGCATTCGCAGCGATTACTTCTAGCTACTTCGGTCACTTCCTAGGTGCACACGAAGGTCTAGTTGGTCTAATCAAATCACGCTCTCAAACACCAGTAAGCAAGATCGAGAAAGCTTCTCTAATCTTCATCGTTATCACGACTTGGATTGTGGCTATCGTTAACCCAAGCATCCTAGGCATGATTGAGACGATGGGCGCTCCAATGATTGCAGGTATCCTATTCCTACTGCCTGTATTCGCGATGCATAAAGTACCAGCAATGGCGAAATACAAAACATCAGCACCTGTACAGCTTTTCACAGTTATCTGTGGTCTTGCAGCGATTACTTCTGTAATCTACGGCGCTCTTTAATCATCGCTCATTTTTTAGCGTGATTAATTCAAGAATATAACGATAAAAACAAGCCTCCCAACTCCCCTTGGGAGGCTTTTGTTCTGAGGTAATCGATATGATTAGTGTTTTTGATATCTATAAAATCGGCGTTGGTCCTTCAAGCTCACACACAGTAGGGCCGATGAAAGCGGGTAAAGAATTTATTGATGATCTTCGTTCAATGGGAAAATTACGCGACATCACTAAAATCACCGTTGACGTTTATGGATCACTATCACTGACAGGGAAAGGTCACCACACCGATATCGCTATCATCATGGGTCTTGCTGGCAATACCCCTGAGAAAGTAGACATCGACTCTATCCCGGGCTTTATCGCTCGCGTAGAAGAAACTGAGCGCCTTCCTGTTGGCATGCACTGTCACACAGTATCGTTCCCTAAAGATGGTGGTATGAACTTCCATACCTCTAATTTATCGCTGCACGAAAACGGCATGCAGATCCACGCTTGGATCGATGACGAAGTCGCGTACTCGAAAACGTATTACTCTATCGGTGGTGGTTTCATCGTCGATGAAGAAAACTTCGGCAAAGAAGAAGAAAACCCTATCAAGGTTCCTTACACATTCACAACCGCTGAAGAGCTTGTGAACCAATGTAAAGAACACGGTCTTTCTATCAGCGCATTGGTTATGAAAAACCAAGCGGCTCTTCACTCAGATGAAGAGTCTCGCACTTACTTTGCCAACATCTGGAAAACCATGCGTGAAGGTATGGAACGCGGTATGAATACGGAAGGTATTCTACCTGGGCCACTACGCGTACCTCGTCGTGCTGCAGCACTTCGCCAGCAACTACTGACTTCTGAAAAGACGTCAAATGACCCAATGGCAGTGGTTGACTGGGTAAACATGTTTGCTTTCGCAGTAAACGAAGAAAACGCTGCCGGTGGCCGTGTTGTAACTGCGCCAACGAATGGTGCATGTGGCATCATCCCTGCGGTACTGGCGTACTACGACAAGTTCATCCAAACCGTAACAGAAAAAGACTACATCCGTTACTTCGCTGCTTCTGGTGCGATCGGCGGTCTTTACAAGCGTAACGCTTCTATCTCCGGTGCGGAAGTTGGCTGTCAAGGTGAAGTTGGCGTAGCGTGTTCTATGGCGGCGGCTGGCCTTGCTGAACTTATGGGTGGTAGCCCAGAGCAAGTATGTATGGCGGCAGAGATCGGTATGGAACACAACCTAGGGCTAACTTGTGACCCTGTTGCTGGTCAGGTACAAGTTCCATGTATCGAACGTAATGGTATTGCGGCAGTGAAAGCGATCAACTCTACTCGTATGGCACTGCGTCGTTCTTCTGCTCCAACGGTATCTCTAGATAAAGTTATCGAAACCATGCTAGAAACGGGTAAAGACATGAACGCGAAATACCGTGAGACGTCTCAAGGCGGTCTAGCAATCAAAGTCATTTGCTAATCCCAAGAGCACGACATCAAGCCTGAGCCGACGCTCAGGCTTTTTTTTCATTAACTTTTCAAAACGTCATGAGTTGGGAATACAAAAAAGGCAAGCTAATCCGCTTGCCTTCTTATTGAAATTCTGGCCTTATTCGCCTTTGTAGATACAACCAGCTGTACAAGTCTCTTTGATCTCAACTTTGCTAAGTAGAGGTAGGTTTGGCTTAAGTTGCTCCCAAATCCACTTTGCTAATACTTCGCTCGTTGGGTTTTCTAAACCTTCAATATCGTTCAGGTAGTAGTGGTCTAAACGGTTGTAGATCGGTTTGAAAGCGGCTTTAATTTCAGCAAAGTCCACAACCCAGCCTGTATGTGGGTCCACCTCGCCTTCTACATAAAGACGAACAAGGAAAGAGTGTCCGTGCAAACGACCACATTGGTGTCCTTCTGGTACGTGCGGCAAGTGGTGCGCCGCCTCGAACATGAACTCTTTGTATAATTCGGTTTTCATCTTGATTCTCAGGCTTTAAAAAACACGCAATACTAAGGAATTCACCTGTCGATGACAAGCCTTAACACCTTCTGAGTTCAAGGCCATGAAGGCAAACGATTCTCCCACCAATCCTAGCCTCCCTTTTCAGCAAATCCTCACAATCATCGGTAACGGCTCTCTCATTTGGCAATCTTGCGGCGCAGTGTCAACACCTTGATTACATCGAACTCACGCCGGATTGACATAACCATATACTGTTTAGAGTCACAAGGATTCCTCTTGTCTATCACTCTCATGAAAATCCATCATTAATGTTGTTACGTTCGTTCCAATAACATTAATAAGAATAGGCGCTCAACCATCAGCTTAAAACTTCTTCTTGCACTGTTCTCGTGTTCAGTTGCGTACTTAATGACACTATCAGCTATCAATACTACCAACAAAAATCGCTGAACAATGATGTGCTTAGTGACCAATGAAGTACAGAGCAACATCGAAACCATCATTCATCATTTCCAACAAGGTAGTGAGCCAGCATATTCAGTCGAAAGTCGACACCATCACGCTAACGACACATCCCAATCGGCCTCTCATACTCGTGATATTTGCGTCGATTTAGAACATCAATCAGAGCGACTTGAGCGATTACTTAACCAATTTACGCTATCAAGAGAGAAAAGCGGGCACAAATAAGAAATTTCTCGTGTTTAAAGTGAATATAAAGGTTGAAGCTGTCGATTTGACAGGTAATATGTTCCGATGAATCTAAAAAATTCTATTCAGCACAACACGACGCCTGTTTTTTAATCAAACACGTAATAAGACAGCCATTTAATCTGTGTTGTGTTGCTTTTATGCCTTAACGGAGAATATTGAAAACATGACTTACGCGCCTGTATCAGACGTTTTGAAAGGTCAACTAGCGGTAGACAGTGAAGTAACTGTTCGTGGTTGGATCCGTTCACGTCGTGATTCCAAAGCTGGAATCTCTTTCCTTGCCATTTATGACGGCTCTTGTTTCGACCCGATTCAGGCCGTGGTCCCAAATAATCTTAATAATTACGACAACGAAGTACTTAAGCTAACTACTGGCTGCTCTGTTGAAGTAACAGGTAAGATTGTTGAGTCTCCTGCTGCTGGTCAGGCTTTCGAGCTTGCGGCAACTGACGTTAAAGTAGTTGGTTGGGTTGAAGACGCTGAAACTTACCCAATGGCTAAAACTCGTCACTCTATCGAGTACCTACGTGAAGTTGCGCACCTACGTCCGCGTACAAACGTAATCGGTGCAGTAGCACGTGTTCGTAATTGCCTGTCTCAAGCAATCCACCGCTTCTACCACGAGCAAGGTTACTTCTGGGTATCTGCACCACTGATCACCGCTTCTGACGCAGAAGGCGCAGGTGAAATGTTCCGCGTTTCTACGCTAGACATGGAAAACCTACCTCGCACTGACGCTGGCAAAGTGGACTACAACGAAGACTTCTTCGGTAAAGAGACGTTCCTAACCGTATCTGGTCAGCTAAACGCAGAAGCTTACGCGTGTGCACTAAGCAAAGTTTACACGTTCGGCCCGACTTTCCGTGCTGAAAACTCAAACACTAGCCGCCACCTAGCGGAGTTCTGGATGGTTGAGCCTGAAGTTGCGTTTGCAGAATTAGACGACGTAGCGAAACTGGCTGAAGACATGCTGAAATACGTGTTCAAAGCGGTACTTGAAGAGCGTCGTGATGATCTTGAATTCTTCGCGCAGCGCATCGACAAACAAGCGATCACTCGTCTAGAGCAATTCGTTTCTTCTGACTTCGCACAAGTAGACTACACGGACGCGATCCAAATCCTTCTAGATTCTGGTCGTGAGTTCGAATTCCCAGTTGAATGGGGTATCGACATGTCTTCTGAGCACGAGCGCTTCCTAGCAGAAGAGCACTTCAAAGCACCAGTAATCGTTAAGAACTACCCGAAAGACATCAAAGCGTTCTACATGCGTATGAACGACGATGGCAAAACCGTAGCGGCAATGGACGTTCTAGCACCAGGCATCGGTGAAATCATCGGTGGTTCTCAACGTGAAGAGCGCCTAGACATCCTAGATTCACGTATGCGCGAAATGGGCATCGACCCTGAGCACATGAGCTGGTACCGCGACCTACGTCGTTACGGTACAGTGCCACACGCAGGCTTCGGTCTAGGCTTCGAGCGCCTCGTTTCTTACGTAACCGGCATGGGCAATGTTCGCGATGTGATCCCATTCCCACGTACACCTCGCTCTGCGAACTTCTAATCGCGTTAATGCAACAGAATTAAAAAGACCTCCCTCGTGGAGGTTTTTTTTTATCTGTCATTTACGCAACATGATTTCTTATTCTTCTCTGTCGCAATTTTCTCTCCTAAATGTGAAATTATGTTCCATACTTTCAAGGATATAAAAACGCTTTTAGGAGAACGTGATGAAACTATTTACAATGGACGATCTTTCATATCGTGGCACACATCAAGGCGTTCATAGTTGGGATCATCCTGACAGTGATACCCCTTATTATTGGCACCCTGATTGGCTCCACATTGCTGAAGATGCGTTAGGGATCCACCCTAAAGCCGATATTGATGTACCTGAGGGAGAAACCGCTACAGAAGAGCATGCAAAAGTAGCAATCATCAAACACCTTAATGAAAATAATAACGGTTAGAAATGCGCTCATTTGCTGAGAATCAGTAAGTTATATATACAGAAAATCTATTCGAATGGCAGTTAAGCCGCAATGAATCCAACCACGCCCATCCTTGCTGGGTGTGGGGATAGCCTATCACTATACACACCGCGCCACCTCATCACGTCGCTCCAAAACCCTCGATTCCACTTTTAAATTCACCCGTAATGCCCCCCACTTTGCTCCCCCCTTTAAGGTGAACAAAATATCACCAACACCCCAGTTAACTCCTCAATAACACGCAACAATTAGAGAACATTACCTAATAAAACCTTCCATTTAGTTGGATTTCTGTTTCAAATCAAAATTATTTTAAGTTTTCTTTTCAACAACGGTTGTAACCGAAATTACTGAAAGGTATAAATATCAGCAGACCCCTTCGATTAACATGGATGAAGATTATGTTTGAAAAAGTCGTTGCCGCTCCGGCTGACCCTATTCTTGGACTCACTGAAGAGTTTAAAAAAGATACTCGCGCTGAAAAAATTAACCTTGGTGTTGGTATTTACAAAAACGAGCAAGGTGACACCCCTGTTCTTGCTACCGTAAAGAAAGCCGAAGCAATACTCGTTGAAACTGAAAAAACCAAATCTTACCTAACGATCGAAGGGACAGCAGAATACGCTTTAGCCGTGCAAAAACTGCTATTCGGTGCGGATGCTGACATCGTCGCAGAAAAACGCGCGAAAACCGCACAAGCACCAGGTGGCACTGGCGCTCTGCGTGTTGCTGGTGAATTCATCAAGCGTCAACTTGGTGATGCCAAAATCTGGATCAGTAACCCTACATGGGCAAATCACAACGGTGTCTTTACCGCCGCTGGTATTGAAACGGCGCAGTACAGCTACTACAACGCGGAAACGAAAGACAAAGACTTTGACGCCATGTTGACTGATCTTCAAACGGCATCTGAAGGCGACATCGTTCTTCTGCACGGATGCTGCCATAACCCAACGGGTATCGATCCAACAGCAGAAGAGTGGGAAACCTTGGCGAAATTAATGGCAGAAAAGAAACTTCTACCGCTATTTGATTTTGCCTACCAAGGCTTTGCAAAAGGTGTAGACGAAGATGCCGCAGGTCTACGTACTTTTGCTAAGTACAACAAAGAAATCCTTGTCGCGAGCTCATTCTCTAAGAACTTTGGCCTATACAACGAGCGCGTGGGCGCGTTTACTCTAGTTGCTGAATCAGAAGACGTGGCTGCAACGGCATTCTCGCAAGTAAAAGCAATCATCCGTTCTATCTATTCTAACCCTCCGGCGCACGGTAGTGCTGTCGTCACTCACATTCTGAACGACGCTGAACTGCGCGCAGAATGGGAATCTGAAGTGGCAGAGATGCGTGACCGCATCCAAGAGATGCGTGAGCTATTTGTCGCCACACTCAAAGCGGAAGGCGTAGATGCAGACTTTAGCTTTATCGAACGCCAAAACGGCATGTTTTCGTTCTCTGGTCTGTCTAAAGAGCAAGTGAACCGACTGAAAGATGAATTTGCTATTTACATTGTTGGCTCTGGACGAATTAGTGTTGCAGGCATGACCAAGTCAAACATGGGTCCACTCTGTAAAGGCATCGCAGCGGTACTATAATGCCAGCCAAATAAAATAAAAAGGTCAGCAATTGCTGACCTTTTTATTTATCGGCTGATTGTTCAATTTAGTAAACAAATTTAAGGCTGAACCCAACTTCGTTGATCTCTTCCGACGCTTCATTTTGATAATCCGTGTCGCGGTACTGATAGTAAAGCCCTGCCCCTATCACTTCATGCCATTGGTAATTGAACGCAATCTTATAATTGTTCTCATCCACAATATCACTGCGGTTCAAATGCACTTCAGCGATTGCCATCCACTTTTCGCTGAAGAGGTAATTCACACCGAGTGTCACTCTGTGAATGAATTCTGTTTCCGAAGAAAGTGCCTTACCCGTTTCATCGTTGGTCGCTTTAGCTTTAATCGAGCCTAAGCCATAAACGCCATAAATATCGAATTGTTCGTTGATACCGTAGCGGTAGCCACCACCAAACATTAAACGGTCAATTCGCAAAGTGAATGTGTCTGGGTGAAAGAACTGCGCGGTGTAATCTAAATTAAGTAGCCAATTATCCGTCAAAAGGTAATTGCCGCCTATACCTACCGTGGTCGCGTTAGAATTGTCTAACCATTCTTCATTAGTTGTACCAGCCCCAACATCAAGTTGTATGTGCTCATAACCAAACTTTTGAACCTGTTCCGCCTCTGAGGCAATACTCATTATAGGTAGTGCTACAAGAGGTGTAGCTAATAACCATCTTACCATTCTATTTCCTTCCATGAGGGGTCTCTAAATTGTTCTCACTGAGCGCTCTAATTCGGTAAATTAATGACAGGGTAACCGAATCAAAAAGTACGTGCTGTGCGCTCAGTCTTGATCTTACCACCCGCAACCAAAAAGAGTAACCCGATAAGATTCTGATTTAAAACTAGGTTAAGATTAACCTATCACTTCCAAATCAAAAGGCACCTTAATGGATGCAGAACTTCTCGAGATATATAACTTTCTCGCCAAGTATCCCCCATTTAACGAGCTACCAGAAGCAACTCTCACTAAAGTCACTGAAAGTATTGAAATCTCTTACTGCCGACAGGATACGCCAATCATTCACTTAGGCGATCACATCCACGATCTTTACATGGTAAGAAGTGGTGTAGTTGAAGTGTATCGTCGCAAGGGTGAGTTGTATAACCGACTCGACGAAGGTGACCTTTTTGGCCAAATGGGTCTACTTACCAATAATAAGGTTCGCTTTCCTGTAAAAGCGATTGAAGATTCCCTGCTGTACTGCATTCCTGAAGACGTTTTCCAAGAACTGTACGATAACTTCGAGACGTTTGCTGACTTTGTTGAAGTGGAAAATAGCGCACGGTTGCGTCAAACAGTGTCTGAAAACAGCGACGCCAACGATCTGACAACCTCTAAAGTGAAAACCCTACTCACTCGTGATGCGCCAACCATTGATCGCGACCAAACCATCCAGGAAGCAGCAAAGTTAATGGCTCAGGACAATGTCTCTTCACTGCTCATTGTTGACCCTGATTTTGTTCTGGATGAAGATGACCCGCAATCACCAGTAGTGGGCATCATCACTGATCGTGATCTGTGTACTCGCGTTTTGGCTGAAGGCCTGTCACCGCAAGACGATGTGTCGACGGTGATGACGACAGAAGTGATCTCTCTTGATCATAACGCCTACGTATACGAAGCGATGCTTACCATGCTGCGCTACAACGTTCATCATCTGCCAGTGGTTAAAGATCAGCTGCCAATTGGCATCATCGAAGCAACCGACATTGTTCGTTACGAATCGCAGAACTCGCTATTACTCGTCAGCAGTATCTTTCAACAACAAACCATCGAAGATCTGGCGATTGTTGCCGATGAAGTAAAAAGCAGTTTTGTACGCCTAGTCAACGAAGACGCTAACTCCCACATGGTAGGCAGTGCGATGTCAGTGATAGGACGAAGCTTCAAACAACGCCTACTTGAAATGGCTGAAGAGGCATTAGGCCCTGCACCGATACCGTATTGCTTCCTAGCTTTGGGCTCCATGGGTCGAGACGAGCAATTACTGGTAACCGACCAGGATAACGCGATTATTCTTGATGATAGCTATCAAGAAGAGCAGCACGGCAAATATTTTGAAGCGCTAGCGCAGTTTGTCAGCGATGGGTTGAACGTGTGCGGCTACAAATACTGTACCGGCGACATTATGGCGACCAATCCGATGTGGCGCATGACCCGCACACAATGGGAAGCCTGCTTTGCCGATTGGATTGATGACCCAAATCCTAAAGCCCTACTCAACGCTTCGATTTTCTTCGATTTAGATGGCGTTTATGGACGCTTAAAGTGGGCTGAGCAGTTAACCAGTTTCATTGTTCGTCGTGCTCGTAAGAACAATCGCTTCTTAGCCTGTTTAGCAAGAAATGCTCTGAACCGTACGCCACCTTTAGGCTTTTTCAAAGACTTTGTGATGGAAAAGGATGGTCAACACAAGAATTCTATCAACCTCAAACGTCGCGGCACTGCACCACTCGTCGATCTGATTCGTGTCCACTCACTTGCCGTTGGCTCACGCGCACAAAACTCATTTGAACGACTCGACGATATTATGGACGCAGGCATTCTGCCAAAGGGGCGAGCACAAAATCTAAAAGATGCGATGGAGTTCATCTCTATGGTACGCATTCGCCACCAAGCCATTGACGTAGAACTGGGGATCGAGCCAGATAATAATATCGAACCAGAAAACCTATCGGACTTTGAGCGACGCAACCTGAAAGATGCATTCCAGATACTGAGTAATGGTCAAAACTTCCTCAAATTCCGCTATCAAGCCAGCAATAGCTTCAAATGAGGTTTGTCATGATCAAAAAGCTATTTCAAAAGCCGGCTATCCAATGGCCAACAAAGTTCCACCATAAGCAAGAGCAAGCAAGCGACGAGCGTCTCATCGCCTTCTATGGCCATGTCCTCCCATCGTCGGATACGCCAATTTCGGACATTGAGTTCGTAGCTTTGGACTTTGAGACAACGGGTTTGAACCCGCAAAAAGATGGCATTATCACCATTGGATTAGTACCATTTAACCTCAATCGCATTTTTTTGCGCCAGTCCAAACATTGGAAGGTAAGACCGCAGGAAAAACTGGATGCGAATTCCGTCATCATTCACGGCATTACACACAGTGACTTGATAGATGCCCCCGATTTGAATGACATTCTCGGTGATTTTTTACACTGTTTAGCCGGCAAGGTTGTGGTCGTGCACTATCGTAGGATCGAGAGAGAGTTTCTAGACCAAGCCCTGCGCACACGTATAGGTGAAGGTATCGAGTTTCCGGTTCTCGACACCCTAGAAATCGAAGCTAACATACAACAGAAACTGTTTGGCGGCCTGTGGAATAAGCTGAAAGGCAAACAGCCAGAATCTCTACGCCTAGCGCAATCGCGTCGCCGGTACGGTCTTCCTGATTACACCCCCCATCACGCACTAACGGATGCGATAGCAACGGCGGAATTGTTGCAAGCTCAAATTGCCCACCACTATCGCCCTGAGCAACCTATCCGTGATTTTTGGTTATAGCCCCTATCCTTAAAGAGCAAATAAAAAAGGAGCCTTTTGGCTCCTTGTTATTACTTTCAATGTTCTCACAGTTTAAAGCGGCTGGTCTCTTGCGCTAACTCATAAGATAGCTCTGACAGATGCGCGGCTTGCTGTGCGGCCTGCTACGCTTCAACAGAAAGCTCACTGGAAGCATCACGAAGCCCTTCTGCATTACGTGTGATTTCAGTTGATACCGAAGCCTGTTCTTCCGCCGCAGAGGCAATTTGAGTTGCCATATCACTCATACGTTCTACTGCGGTATGAATTTGAGTCAGACTCACTGCCGTCGCCACCATATTAATTTCGTCTTGTTGACACGAAATTTGCTGGCTCTTTAATCATGCAACACTTGCGCTTCAATCTATTATTTATTGACGCTCTGTTCTCAATCCCATCACTAAGCTGACACACATTGCAAGCAGAACAAAAGTAAAGGGTAATGCCGTGGAAATTGCACCAGCTTGAAGGGCCTGAACGGCTTCAGAGCCACCTACCCACAGTAGTGCAACTGCAATCGCACCTTCCATAAACGCCCAAAACACGCGTTGCAGAACTGGGGCATCAACTTTACCACCTGCGGTGATGCTATCAATAACGAGCGACCCGGAGTCTGAAGAGGTAATGAAAAATACCAAAACCAAAACAACAGCAATAATAGATAGCATGTTACCGAATGGTAATACATCAAACATTTGGAACATCGCCAATGAAACGTCTGTTAGGCCATTGGCACCCAACTCACCCACTTTATTGATGACTTGGTCGATCGCTAAGCCACCAAATACTGACATCCAAACAATGGTTACAAACGTTGGCACAATCAAAACCGCGGTAATAAATTCACGAACTGTACGACCACGAGATACTCGAGCGATAAACATACCAACAAATGGTGACCATGAGATCCACCATGCCCAGTAGAATACCGTCCAACCTTGGAACCATGCTTCATCTGAGCGACCAAATGGATTACTCAGTGGAATGATGTTTTCTACATATGCCATCAGCGTTGTCGGAATAGAGCCTAGGCTTACAGCCCAACCAATCAACCCAACAAGAATAAGCAGTAAGAATGCAACAATCATGTTGATGTTACTGATAACCTTAACACCGCCATCAATACCGCGGATTACTGATACAACCGCTAGCAAGGTAACCACGGTGATAACAACAATTTGAAGGCCTAAGCCCGGCTCAACGCCAAACACGTGGTGAATACCACTTGCCGCTTGCTGCGCCCCAAGACCTAGAGAAGTCGCAAGACCAAACAGTGTTGCCAGTACGGCGAGAATATCAACAATGTGCCCCGCCCAACCCCATGCGCGATCGCCCAACAGTGGGTAAAAAATCGAACGCATAGACAAAGGTAGGCCCTTATTGTATGTAAAGAAAGCTAGAGAAAGTGCGACAACACCGTAAATTGCCCAAGGGTGCAAACCCCAGTGGAACATCGTCGCACCCAACGCAAGCTTTGCGGCTTCAGGCGTATTAGCTTCTACACCTAGTGGCGTTTCGTACCAACCTGTAAAGTATGCCACTGGCTCTGCCACACTCCAGAACATCAGTCCGATCCCCATACCCGCTGCGAATAGCATCGCAAGCCATGACATGAAAGAGTAATCCGCAACCGCATCTTTACCGCCAAGGCGAATCTTACCCATTGGCGACACAATAAGTGCTAAACAGAAGATAACGAAAATGTTGCTAGAAATGATGAACAGCCAATCGAAGGAGCCGATGATTTTCCATTTCAGACCATCTAGTGCGGTTTTGGCCGTGTGTGCATCAAGAACGAGCGCTGCAATAAGAAATAGTGCAATGAAACCAGCGCTAATACCAAAAACCGGATTATGGACATCAAACCCCCATTTTTGGACGTTGTCTTGCCCAACCGTATAGTCGGTACTATCAATGCTGTACTTATCTATACCTTTTGTCATTGTTCCTCTCTTTTGTGTTCAATTTTTAGCAAGAAACCAAGAATACTTTGAACACGATACATTTTGTTTTCCAGAAAGTCGGAGATCCTACCATTTGAGGCTTTTTTGTCTAGAATTTGCTGATATAAAATCCAATAACCCATTTATCAGCCAGTAAGATCAACCAAAAATAGTAAATAAACCCGCATGCACTTTTAGACTTCAAATATTTATTACTATAATCACTTTAGGTAATCCTGACTTACTTGCATCAATCCGTGTAAAGATTGTGAATAGAGAATACAATTCGTTAAAAATGATGCCCTCATTCAGCACTAAGCGCTTTTAATAGCAACGCTTTTGAGTTAGTGTCATCTCGTAACAAGATCCCCTTATGACTGGATGAAAAAATTGGAAAAGTACGAAGAAGTCTTGGTCTCGATTCGTCAGATCATCCGAGCTATTGATTTACATTCAAAAAAGTTGAGCAAAGAGTCTGGTTTGACTGCACCCCAGTTGATCCTCATGCGTGCCATTAGTGAATTGGATAATGTCACTATTAAGCAGCTGTCGAGCCATACCAATATGAGTCAGGCAACCGCGACGACCATCTTAGACCGACTAGAACGTAATCAGTATGTGGAACGCCGCCGCAGTGTTGAAGATAAGCGCAAGGTACATGCAGTTTTGACAGAACAAGGCCAATCCGTACTAGATCAAGCACCGACACCGCTTCAAGAGCACTTTATCAGCCGTTATCAAAAACTTGAGGAATGGGAGCAAAGTTTGCTTTTATCTTCCGTTCAACGCATCTCTGCCATGATGAATGCCGAAGATATTGATGTCGCACCAATGCTAGAATTAGGCAGCATCACTAAACCAGAATAAGTGTCTTTGTGTGCGCTCATGAGTTGGAATACACCGAATATGTGCGCCACATTTACTCAACCAGTCCAGTTTCAAAAGCGTATTTGGCCAACTCTGCCGTTGAGTGTAAATCCAGCTTATGTTTAATATTGTGGCGATGCGTTTCGACAGTCCTATAACTGATATCTAGCAGCGCTGCAATTTTCTTACTACTGTTTCCTTGTGCAACAAGCTTAAGTACGGCTTCTTCTCGGCGACTCAGGGGATTCACTTTTTGTGCCGCAGGTATCACATCCTGAGTGAACAAGGTTTGTGTAACAGATTCACAAAAATACGTCGAACCTTGATTGACCGTTTTGATCGCTTGTACCATCTTCTCCGCAGAAATCTCTTTAAGCATGTAGCCTACCGCCCCCGCTTGCATCACCTTCATTATGTACTCACGGTTATCATGCATAGTAAGCATCAAGATTTTGCTCTCAGGGCGCGCTTCCTTAATCACTCCCGTCGCCTCAATGCCGTTCATGATGGGCATGCTGATATCCATCAGAATCACATCTGGGTGGAGAAGTTTGGAAACTTCGATCGCCTCTAGGCCATTGCTCGCCGTGCCAATAACATCGATACCAGACTCGCGTTCTAAACGTGCGATAAAACCGTCCAACACCACTTGGTGATCGTCCACTATCACCACACTAATTGGTTTATCCATAAACTAATCCATCCAAATCTAACAATACGGTGATTTCTGTTCCTAACCCCGGCTCGCTCATCAGTTCGAAGTCGCCACCGATGAACTCCACGCGCTCGCGCATGTTACGTAAGCCGATGCCTTGTCGGTGAAGGGAAGAATTGACAACAAAGCCAATCCCGTCATCTCGGATCAACAATTGAAGTATATTGCCCATTTGATGCAACGTAATCGTCACCTTTTTAGCGCGAGCATGTTTCTCAATGTTGTTCAACGACTCCTGGGCAACTCGATACAATGTCGTCGACACCTCAGATTTCAACTTGGATTGGGCGGTATCAAAATGACTTTCAATCCCAATACCCGAATGAGAGTGAAAATCTTGTAATAATGTCGTCAGTGCCGCCTCAAAGCCGATGTCATCCAACGCACTAGGGCGAAGCTGATGAGAGATATGACGCACTTCGCTGATTGCGGTCAACAATGAACGCTGTGACTTATCGAGGTGAGATTTGACTTGCTCATCTTGTATGCGATGCTCCATCAATTCTAAGTGGCATTTACTCGAAACCAATAATTGGTTAATACCATCATGCAGTTCTCGCGCTAAGTGCTTTTTCTCATCTTCTTGAAACATCACTGTTTTGTGGGCAAGTTCTTTGAGGTTTTTATCGGCAAGTCGATATTCATGCAGGTTAATCGCCAACGTAAAGACGATAATCACCGCGACTGTGACAACCAAAATTACCACGACTGAGAAAAATGTCGTTTCAATATTCCGGTTAACAGCGGATCGCATATTGGAAACCTCTCGGCTGACATCTTCAATATATAGCCCGGTTCCGATCATCCATTGCCACTTATCAAGCCATGCAGCATAACTGAGTTTTGGTACGGTTTCTCCCGTGGACGGCTTTTGCCACAAATATTGATGGAAACCACCACCTCGCTGAGCTTGATGCAATAGAGCCTCAATCAAGCGGTCTCCATTTTGGTCTTGGATATGGAGTAAGTTTTGTCCCATCAAATCAGGTTGAATGGGGTGAACAAGATTAGTGCCGTATTGGTCATACGCAAAAAAGTACCCATCTGAGCCATAGCGTAGACGATTAAGAATGGCTTTGACTTGGGCTTTAGCAACACTTTCATCAAGATGGGCATCATTGTAAATATGCGATATGGCATCAAAAGCGAGGTCGACCGTATCTTTAAGCGCAGCTTCTTTCGATTGGATGAGACTTTGATGAAAGATTTCCACTTCTCGTTGACCAAGCGTTTTAGCCTGATAGATAGAAATCCAACTGATGCTCGCGGTCACCAATACCACTGGAATTAAAGCAAGCAAGATGAGTTTCGCTTTAAGAGGCATTTCATCCTCCATGAAAAAACTGCCTATTCATACGATTAGGCAGCTTAACAACTTGTACAACAAGGTGGAAACTTACAGCTCACAGTTTCCTAATTTATCTCTCATACCAATCACAGTAAGTTGCTACGATTGGTATCGACCACTACATGCCATAAAAACCCGGGAAAACCAATATCGAAGCGAGGACCGCAATCTGAATGGCAATGAATGGCATCACCCCTTTGTAAATATCACGAGTGGTGACCCCTGCAGGTGCGACACCTTTCAAATAGAACAGACTAAAACCAAATGGCGGTGTGAGGAACGAAGTTTGTAAGTTCATCGCTATCAGTATGGCAAACCAAGTCATATTAATCCCCATCAGCTCAGCAACAGGAGCAATGATTGGCACGATAATGAAACAGATCTCAACAAAGTCGATGAAAAAGCCAAGAATAAGAATGACGAGCATGGTAATGATCAAGAATCCCCACTTCTCTCCTGGAATTTGTAGCATCCATTCTTCAACTAAATAATCGCCACCAGTGTAAGTAAAGGCCATTGAGAATGCGGTTGCCCCCAAAAGAATCGCAAACACCATTGCGGTCACTTTTACGGTTTCTTTCGATGCATCGTAAACCATTGACCAGCTGAACTGTTTGTACATCAGCGACAACACTATCGCGCCAGCACCACCAAGCGCAGCCGATTCTGTTGGTGTCGCTATGCCAGCAAAGATAGAGCCCAGAACAACAACGATAAGTGCAAGTGGCGGTATCACCGCTTTCAATGCTGTGATTACTTCATCTCTTCGGCTGATAGATTCATCACGCTCGATGGGTTGAGCGGCTTCCGGGTTCAATTTGGCGTAAATAAGAATATAGATTACATATGCGCCCACTAGCATTAATCCCGGCCAAATCGCCGCCTGAAACAAATCACCTACTGGCACACCTAATACATCACCCAGCAGAATTAGTACGATGGAAGGCGGGATAATTTGTCCGAGCGTACCAGAGGCACAAATCGTGCCGCACGCTAGGCCCTTGTCATAATTGTACTTAAGCATCACGGGTAGAGAGATCAATCCCATCGCCACAACCGATGCCCCCACGACACCTGTAGAAGCGGCAAGCAAGGCACCAACCAATACAGTAGAAATCGCGATACCGCCACGCACGCCACCAAATAAACGCCCCATCGATTCAAGAAGCTGTTCTGCTAGTTTGGTTTTTTGTAATACTAGTCCCATGAAAACAAACAGAGGCACTGCCATCAAAACGGTATTTTCCATGATGGATTGAATACGATATGGCATGAAAGCGAACATCTCCATCCCTTCCGCCCATACACCAAAGATCAATGCAATACCGCCAAAGGTAAAGGCGACAGGAAAACCAAGCAGTAGCGCAAATAAGGCTACAAAAAACATCACTATACCGATCATGCTGACTTCCTTTTACGACTTACCGTTATTACCGGCATAGATAAGATGAGGGTTAACAATTTTGTTGATAGAGTGCAGCAGCAATCCCACGCCACTGATCGCCATAAACAGGAATGACAGTGGGATCATCGCCTTAATGATCCAGCGGTATGGTAAGCCTCCAGGGTCACCCGACGTTTCCCCTAGTGCATAACTCTCTTTGGCAAAATCAATTCCATACCACGCCACCAGCAAACAGAAAGGAAATAGAAAAAGTAACGTGCCCAAAATATCGATAATAGATTGCGCTTTGTGTGATAGACGCTCATAGAAAATATCGACGCGAACATGACCGCCAGACTTAATTGCGTATGGCACACCCAACAAAAATACAGCGGAGAATAAGTGCCATTCCATCTCTTGAAAAGCGATGGAGACATCATTAAACACGTAACGCATCACAACGTCATACACCACGTTCGCTAATAACAAAATGAACAAGATACTGGATAACCACCCTAGAAAATCTCCAAAGCGGTTAAAGATTCGCTCAATATAAATAAGGCTTCTCATTCCTGACTCCATGGAACGTGTAGAAAGGCTCCACAGCTTGAGCTTGTGGAGCACTTTCATTTCTTATTATCTTCCCTAAGAGGATAAGTTTTTCTTGGGCTTCGCTAGCGGGCTAAACCGTGTGGGTTTAACCAGTCTGATGAAGTTATTGTTGAGCTTGGCTGTTTAGGTAAGCTCGATGAGAGATGTCAGACCAAGGGCGTACTTGCCCAATGTAGTTCGCTTGAGACTCCTGAATCTCTTTTGCTAGCGCATCTTTCGCTGCATGATCTTTTAACAGACGCTCATTCGCTTCACGAAGTGCAGAGATGACTTCTGGCGGGAAGTCCTTCACTTGAACATCTGGGTATTCCGATTGAATTGACGCCCAGTTCTTACCGCTTTCATGCTTAGATTGAGTATACATGTCATAAGCCGCCGCTTTCATCGCCACTTGTAGAATGGCTTTCAGATCATCAGGCAGACGTTCCCAAGTCCGCTTATTCACTAGGAATTGCAGTTCCGTACCTGGTTCATGCCAACCGGTGTAGTAATATGGTGCAATCTTGTGGAAGCCCATACGTAAATCTAAAGATGGTCCTACCCACTCCAACGCATCAATCGTACGACGCTCTAATGAGGTGTATAACTCTCCCGGGGCAATATTGGTTGGTTTCGCGCCTAGCTCAGCAAGGATTTCACCCGCAAAGCCTGGAATTCGCATTTTCAGACCTTGAAGATCATCCACAGACTTGATTTCTTTCTGGAACCAGCCCCCCATCTGAGTATCGGTGTTACCACCTGGGAAGGAAAGTAGGTTATGAGGTGAGTAAACCTTCTCCATCAACGCCATACCGCCACCGTAGTAGAACCATGCATATTGTTCAGTCGGCAGCATACCAAAAGGCATAGAGGTAAAGTAAAGCGTGTTAGGAACTTTACCTTTCCAATAATAAGACGCCGAGTGGCCCATATCGTATTGACCGGATTTCACCATGTCAAAGACCCCTAGCGGCGCTTTATGTTTGTTTGCAGAATCAATGCGAATCTGAAGGCGTCCATTTGACATTTCCTCAGCCATTTTCGCCATGTTTTTGGTCGCCTCCCCAAAGATTGGGAAATTGGGTCCCCAAGTTTCCGCCAATTTTAGGCGATACACTTTATCCGCAGCAGTCGCAGAAGTGGTCACAAATGTCATTGCAGCAACCACTGCGGTTGCTTTAAGCACTCGTTTGAAAGATTTTTGGATAAGACTCATCGTTTACGTCCTTTGTCACCAAGGTTATTGTTGTCATCCATTTCGTAAGGGTTGGGGGCAGTATAGCCCCCCCATGACTTCAAGATGCAGGATTCACAGCGCTGTCTTTCTTACAGAGCCCTATATCTCAAGGTTACTTGGCTATAAGGATTAAACATTGAGCGCTAATTCGAAATGGGCATGAACACGCAAGCCGTACCAAGTAAAAACAATACACTCGCCGTTAGTATTACGTAATAGTACGTAGGAGATACTAAAAATAATTTCTATAACCAATCAATATCAACGAGTTAGTAGCAGGACAAGATGAAGCAATATAGGTCTATACGTACGTAGTTTTCTGGGAAAGAATTTACACAGTATTTAAGAAAATGTGACAAATGACAGATTGATATCGCTAAACTGCGACAATCTAGAATTCGTGGGATTTCGAGAAAAAAAACCCCGACCGAGGTCGAGGTATTAAAAACAGGATTACAGCGGTAATTAAACTGCTTTATAGATAACTTTGTTACCTGCCAACTGCTCTTTTTGAACTAGGTTTTCTTCAAGAAGCTTCTTCAGCGCGCCAGTAGCCCATGATGCCGCTTTAGTGTCTTCTTGACCTGCTGCTAGGCCGATACCCTTAGGGTTGATGCCTTCAGCGTTTGCCGCAACGATGTCAAATACTTGTTGTTGTTTAGGAGTGAGTGCTACCTCAACCGTTTTTACTGCTGCTACTTTCTTCTCAGCTACTGCTTTCTCAACAACAGCTTGTTCAGCAACAGGCTTTTCTGCTTTTTCAACGACTGGCTTCGCTGCTTTTGGTGCTGCAGCTAGGTTGGTTACTGTCGCTTTAATGCGTTTTTGCAGTTTCATCTGCACTTTACGCTTATGAGCAAGTCTCATTGAATATTTCTCCAGTTCACTGCATCTCAGCAGGGATGAAAATTTGAAGCGCGTTTTATACCAAAATTCCCGAGCGATTTGTAGGTTTTCGCAGCGAAACGCAATGAAAAATGCGCTCCATGTATAGAACGTCTACTATTTAAGCAAATAACTTGTGAACCGTTTTATTAAATACTGGGTATAAAAACAGAGGTATTTATGTCGTGTTGACAAAATTGAACTGCGAAAGACAACACGCCTTTGAACTCAATGTGAAACGCTTTGAGTCACGAACCTAACGCCACCGTCCATCGAGGTTCAAAGTATGAAAACACAGCATATCACCAACTCGCAATTCCAATTTGACGCCCCCATAAACAAACTGATCATGCTCTTGGTCGTCATCATTACGCTATTTCTCGTCTTCATTGCCCCTGGATGGAAACAAGCGATGCTATCCGTTACTCTGATGGCGCTTATTGTTGGCTTTGCAGTAATGATGATTAAAAAGAGCCAAGTTTCCTTTACGCTCACCGCTTCCCATTTTCAGCAACACTTATTCAAAGGCGGTTGGGTGGTGCGTTGGAGAAACATTGACTCAATTGGTATTTGCACCTATCAACAGGATGGCTGGCATCAACCGCTGCCATGGGTTGGCATTCGACTCAAACACTACTCACCCTACCTCGATGCCATTTGTCCACGTATAGCAACAGAAATACTGTTGAGCCAAAGAGCCTTATTATACCTCGGTGCAAAGCAGAACCACTGTGAAACTCAATTTGAAGACATGGTGTTAGATCCAGCGCCTTACATCAGCAAAGATGGGAGGCAATATAATGGACTACTCGCGATGCTAGCTAACCGAATGAAGTACCAAAGGAAGTTTCATGGTTACGATGTGTTTATTTCGGCTGGTGATTTAGACAGAGATGCGGAAGCGTTTATTGGATTGGCTCGACGTTATTTAGCGGCCGCCGAGCCGGAATAGTGCGAGATTATGTTACGTTAATGTAAGTGTCTCAGTAGATAGGCATCTCATCAGCAACAAACGGGTTGGTCTTTCGTTCATGTCCAAACGTAGACTGTGGTCCGTGGCCAGGAACAAACGTCACGTCATTACCCAGCGGCCACAACTTTTCTTTAATGGAGCTGATCAGCGTATTGAAATCACCTTGAGGGAAATCAGTGCGCCCAATGCTGCCATTAAACAAAACATCACCAACAAAGGCTAAACGTGATTCTTCACTGTATAGCACAACGTGGCCAGGCGTGTGACCTGGTGTATGGATCACATTCAATGTTTGATTACCAAAAGTGACAGTGTCACCATCATTCAGCCATTCATTCGGCTCAAATGCTTCTGTTAGTGGGAAGCCAAACATTTGGCTTTGACCTTCCAAGCCCTGAAGCCAGAAGTTATCCGCTTTATGAGGGCCAACAATTTCAGTACCGCCAAGCAATGCAGATAGAGGCTCTGTACCTCCAACATGGTCTAAGTGCCCATGAGTTAGTACTAAGTTCACGACATCAACACCCAGCTCTTTGATCAGCGCCGCGAGTTGCTTTTCATCACCACCAGGATCAACCACGATACCTTTCATGGTTTCATCACACCAGACGATAGAACAGTTTTGAGAGAAAGATGTCACAGGAACAACTTGGTACTTCAGAGCCATAGATAACCTATATCGAGTAAATTTGCATAAAAACTGCTGCAACTATGACACTAACCTTTTGGGACTTCAAGCTTTGAACAATACCTTGCCGACCGCCTACCAAGAACGGACTGCACCCGTATCGATATGCACGAAGTTACTGCCAGGATAGTACCCCACACCACCCGCTTTCAAACTCAACGCGGCATCGCGAACTGTTGAGAGTTTGACGCCATCTAAACGGAAATCGATCGCTTTGCCTTCCATGTGCATGCTTTTCTTTGCCACACCCGAAGAACGATTACGTAGAGATGCGTTCGTTGTTGGAGATCGATAGCCTGAAATAATAATTACTTCTGATTGTGTACCAATCGCCTTCTGAATTTGGGTAATTTGATCGAATAAGCGTCGGTCTATTGGATGGACTTCATTCCGACGGTGATCACGACAGAATCGATCCAAACGCTTAAGCTCTGCATCAACATAGCCGTTGCCATCGAAGTAGCAAGACTCAAGCAATTCACCCGTGTTCAAATTGTTCATTGCAAGCACTCGAGGTGCATCTGGAAGTGAAGCCCATGAAAGGGTTGGCATTGCAGAGGCAACAACGATACCACCAACGGTCATCTTAAGAAAATCACGACGGGAAAAATTACGACTTACCATTTTAAAAATACTGCTCAATCAATGCACGAACAGCGGACATTACCGAAACCCATTTGCCACGTCAAACGCATAAATGGGGCTCAGTTGTCACATTTTGGCTGGATTATTTGTTTAGTTCTTGAACAATAAATGAATTTTCAAAATTGTAACAATAATTACTAGTGTAAGTTGATTACCCCTGATCGTCGTATTGATATATATCATCGCGGTAGTAAAGGGTTCCCTCTTCTAACCATGCTGTCTGGTAAATGATATGTACTTGGATGCGCTCGCCCAATGGCACCGACGTGTTCGAGCGCCGTTTACTTTCACGCTTCTTAGCAAGTCGCTCTTCCAGACCTTGGGTCTTAAACAAGAGTTCAGCCAATTGATCTGCATTTTCAACTCTCACGCAACCAGAACTAAATGCTCGACGATCTTTCTCAAATAGGTTTTTACTTGGAGTGTCATGTAGGTAGATGGCTTTTGGATTAGGCATATTGAACTTGTACAAACCTAACGCATTATTCGCTCCAGAAGACTGTCTCATTCGATAAGGGAAGCTTCTTGGATTGACAGCCGCCCAATTGATAGTGGTTGGATCGATAATTTCTCGAGAGGTCCACGAGCGGATGATCTGGATATTATTCTGCACTAGGTACATAGGGTTTCTTTTCACCTTAGGAATGATGTCCTTCACCATAATTTTCCATGGTACATTCCAGGTTGGATTAAGAATCACCGAATCCAAGGTACTGGTCATGATTGGGGTTTTCCTTGTTGTACGACCTACAACCACTTTCGACTCAAACAAAGGTTGACCATCATGCCAATACGTCACCTCATACCCAGGCACATTCACAAACACAACGTTATCACGCTCTTTCGCCCAAATCCTTGAACGTTCAGCGTTTAATGCAAGTGAATGCAAACGCTGCCTTGGTGAAAAGTTGATCCAACGCCTAGTGTTAGGGCCGATCACACCATCTTGCTTCAAGCCATGAATACGTTGGAACTCTATCACCGCAAGCTCCAAGTTCTCATCATACTGTAGCGTGTCAGGATTGAGATAACTAACATCCACCCCAGCGATAGCCAACCGATCGAGTAACGCGACCTTATCATTGATCGGATCTCCTAAACGAATGAGACCTTGTTGTGTATAAAGGGGATACGCAGCCTTTGCATGTTCAGATAAGGCGTAAAAAGCCGTATTAAAAGCCTCGTCCATTTGGAGGGGTGAACGAAGCCCTTCTAAAAATTGATTGAGTTTGCCAACGGTGATCTCATTGCTGAGTTTTGACAACGTTTCTAAACTCGGTGCTGGAAGGTTTACATGTGCTTTGCCTGCAAACAGCCAATTAAGCCCTTCTTCTGGTAACTGTTCGAGATAGCTTAAGTACATAAGCAATGAATCGGTCATGACCAAATCAAAATCAAGCTTATCTCCTTGCTCTCGCACACTTTCAATGCGAAGCAGTTGATCGTCAAATTCCTTGGTCACATCGGCTAACGAGGCCAACCTGATTTGAAAAATAAGCCGCTCTACATCATCTCTGCTTTCCCAGTTCAGACGATAGTTAGTCATTTGGTACAACTGTTCGATAACATCCGGATAGTGGATCATCTTTTCAATAGACAACTTCTGAACGACCCCCACTTGTTCGGTCTGTGCGGAAGCACCGTGGGAAACCACCGTTGAATCGCTGTAAAACGACACCATAAGTGCCATCACCATTAGAGATCTAGCAAACACTGGAATGATCCTTACCCTACCTGCCATAAAAAAAGTATGGCAAATATCTCACGGCTTGCTGCGTTAATAGTAAGAACCTTAAAACGATATCGGCACCTACGTGCTCAATTGACGCTTAATCAATTATCTATATGAGTCATTTTCGTCCAATGATTATCCCGTTGTACGCCACTTACACACTTAAACTGCCGAAACGGGTTCACATTCATGGTGAACTCTTATCTTCCTATCATTTCCTGCAGGCCCTGCCGTAAATCAGTAACGAGCTTGCTATTCGAATTATCTTCCCCTCACAAGGTGATTCAGATTTGTTTCAATCTGATGGGGTTGTTAGCCTCGCTGTACAAACACAAAAAAACCTCACATAAGTGAGGTTTATAATAAAAATGGTTAAATATAGCCACAGCGTCAGACCTTAAGATGGTGCTTACCGTGAGAAACTTTTGCTTTTAGATAGTTTTCATTGCCATCTTTAATATGTGCCGAAGTATTAATTACTTCTTCAATCTCAATACCGTATTGTGACAGCTCTCTGATCTTTTTAGGGTTGTTAGTTACAAGACGAATTTTGCTTACCCCTAACGCTTTTAACATTTGAGCCGCTTCAGTAAAGTCACGTAAGTCATCATCAAAACCTAGGTGGTTATTAGCTTCGTAGGTATTCATACCCTGGCTTTGAAGACGATATGCGTCAATCTTGTTGTATAGACCAATGCCGCGCCCTTCTTGGCGTAGGTACAGAATAATGCCACCAGATTTCCCCATACGCTTAATGGTTTCTTCTAGTTGCTCGCCACAATCGCAGCGTGAAGAGTGAAACACGTCACCAGTCAGACACTCAGAATGCATGCGCACTAGAGGGATATCTTGCATTTGATCAGCCTGTTTGAAGATAACTGCTACATGCTCTTTGTCTGTTTTTAGGCCATTAAAAGACAGGATTTCAGCATCGATATTACTTTTAGCCCCGACTTTAAATTCTACTCTGGCACGAACTTCCGCCATATCTACACTCACTCGATTTATTGCTTGATGCATTTTCGTTATTGCATTCATGGGATTGCTCTCATCTGCCTTTCAAACATGGGGATTGATACCTCATTTTTCAATATTGGGACCACTATGAGAGTTATTCTTATTTGGCATTTTGGTCAATCTTCAACTGAAACATGACTAATGGCCGACTTAATAATTGTTATAATATAACATTTACGATGAACTACAATAAAAAAACCCCAGACAAAAATGCCCAGGGTTTGCAATGCGCTTAATTGAAACCAAATCAGTGCTTCTGGTTGCGTTTCCAGACAACTAACTCAATCCAAACGGCTTCAAGTTCTTGTATTTCCTCGTCAGTCAATACAGCGAGAGACGAAGTGACTTGTGGCAGTGTCGGTGCCTGCAATGCACGAATCTGCGAATAAAAATCCTTTTTTAATTGCGATATAACTGGATCCACTGCGTACACCTACCTAACTCTTTATTACATCTCTAGCTCAATTTATCGAGTTTTATATCACTGGAGCTTTCTAAACTTTTGGCAAATGATAACATTCTGTTCGTTATTCGCACAATTTATTTCTAATACTGGAATTATAATCACATTAATCAAACTTAATCATTCTGAGCTAATTTAGTACATAAAGATCAAAAAGATCCACAGGATGTCTTTGAGATAATTGAAAAAGCGGGCGATACAGAACAATATTTCGATATTACTCCGGCAGCCGCTCCTCAATTTATCCAGCTTAGCTCGGTTCGCGTTTGATTCAACTGCGTTCTGGTTTTGACACTGTAGGCAGCACAACACCTTGAATAACATAGTGATCTTCTGTTGAAATTCAACCGAATGGAATTCGAAAAGGTCGAATTTATGCCCAATATCACTCGAATTTTTAAAATTTGAAAATGGGATAAAAAAGTAAAATGTAATATTAAATCGATACGTCTAAGTACCCTAAAAATATATCATTAAATCGGTTATCTCACCCCGGTATTTGATCAACGCCATTCTATTCTGATCAATCAAGAAAGTTCTAGTGTTACTATTACTTCCAATTCTATGATAAGTCTTTTTTTTGGATACTACTCACCTCTTGCTATCGGTTCTCTTTAGAGCTCAGATAATTTCATGTCGCGAGATTTTAATCGCGATAATTCAAACCGATTATCTGCCGTACTAAAGAAAAGGCTAGCGAACTAAAACAACATGAACGGAACGGTATTATTGAGAATTGGAGGCTGCCGCTGACCGCACAGCCTAAGCGCGAATGAAATTCCGTTATCTACTTGCAACTAAGGACGCAATGCACACCCTTTGTTTATGATCGAGTTAATAACTAGTGACTGCGCACTCTAGATGTTGCCTTACATGTGGTCGTGTTTTGAGAATTTTCCCATCCGGACGAGTAACGATACAAAGAAGCCGAACATATTGCTCGGCTTCTTAATTCATTGATTAAAAAGAAGAATTAATTACTCTTCTTCAGTACCTTTCGGTGCGTCGTCTGCTTCAGGCGCTTCAGGTGCTTGCCCCTCTGCATTCACTTCAGCTTCCTCGCCTTCTGGCAATTCGACTTCTTCAACTTCATCGATACGTTGTAGACCAACGACAGACTCGTCAGTGGCGGTGCGGATTAGCGTCACACCTTGGGTATTACGACCGACTTGGCTCACTTCCGCAACACGTGTACGGACTAGAGTACCAGCGTCGGTGATCATCATCATCTCGTCGCCTACTTCTACTTGAACCGCGCCCACTACCGGACCGTTACGCTCAGAAACTTTGATAGACACAACGCCTTGAGTTGCACGACCTTTAATTGGGTACTCAGCCAGCTCGGTACGTTTACCATAGCCGTTCTGTGTAACAGTCAGAATATCGCCTTCGTTTGAAGGAACGATCAGAGACACTACTTGGTCGTCATCTGCTAGTTTCATACCGCGGACACCAGATGCGGTACGGCCCATTGCACGGACTTTGTCTTCGCTAAAGCGAACGACTTTACCAGCTTTAGAGAACAACATAATATCGCTGTTACCCGTTGTGATATCAACACCGATTAGGGAGTCATCATCACGTAGGTTCACTGCTATTAGGCCGTTTGAACGTACGTTCGCAAACTGATCAAGCGAAGTCTTCTTAACGGTACCATCGCCAGTTGCCATAAAGATGAACTTATCCGCGCTAAACTCAGAAACCGGCAGAATAGCAGTGATGCGCTCGCCGTCTTCAAGAGGTAAGATGTTTACAATTGGCTTACCACGAGCAGTGCGACTCGCCTGTGGCAATTGATAAACTTTCAAGCGGTACGTCTTACCACGAGTAGAGAAACACAAGATGTTATCGTGAGTATTGGCAACAAGCAGACGCTCGATGTAATCCTCTTCTTTCATCTTAGTTGCACTCTTACCTTTACCACCACGACGCTGAGCTTCGTAGTCGCTTAGTAGTTGGTACTTAACGTAACCTTCGTGAGACAGCGTTACAACAACATCTTCACGAGCAATCAGTTCTTCGAGGTCGATGTCATGGCTAGCCGCTGTAATTTCAGTACGACGAACGTCACCAAACGCATCACGCACCGTTTCTAGCTCTTCACGAATGACTTCCATCAAACGCTCAGTACTTGCAAGAATGTGCATTAGCTCAGCGATTTCATCGAGAAGTGCTTTGTATTCATCAAGAATCTTCTCATGCTCTAGACCCGTTAAACGGTGTAGGCGAAGTTCTAGAATCGCTTGTGCTTGAGTTTCGGTTAGGTAGTACTGACCATCACGGATACCGTATTGATCTTCTAGCCATTCAGGACGAGCGGCATCAGTACCTGCACGCTCAAGCATTGATGCAACGTTACCAAGATCCCAACCACGCGATACCAAGCCAACTTTTGCTTCTGCTGGTGTTGGTGCGTTTTTGATTAGCTCAATAACTTCATCAATGTTTGCAAGCGCAAGCGACAGTGCTTCAAGGATGTGCGCCCGTTCACGTGCTTTACGTAGTTCGAAGATAGTACGACGAGTCACCACTTCACGACGGTGGTCAACGAAGCACTTCAACATCTCTTTCAGGTTGAATAGCTTAGGTTGGCCATTGTCTAGCGCAACCATGTTGATACCGAAAGTCGTTTGCAGCTGAGTTTGTGCGTAAAGGTTGTTTAAAACCACTTCGCCCACTGCATCGCGCTTACATTCAATCACGATACGCATACCGTCTTTATCAGACTCGTCACGTAGCGCACTGATGCCTTCTACTTTCTTATCTTTAACAAGCTCAGCGATCTTCTCAATCAAGCGAGCTTTGTTCACCTGGTATGGGATTTCAGTGACGATGATGGTTTCTTTACCATTTTTCTCCACTTCAATTTCCGCTTTAGAACGCATGTAGATTTTGCCGCGACCCGTTTTGTACGCGTCTACAATGCCTTTACGACCGCTGATAAGCGCCGCTGTTGGGAAATCAGGACCAGGAATGTAATCCATCAGCTCATCAATAGTGATTGCTTCATTATTGATGTATGCAAGACAGCCATCGATCACTTCGCCAAGGTTATGTGGCGGGATGTTGGTTGCCATACCTACCGCGATACCAGAAGAGCCGTTTACCAGTAGGTTAGGAATTTTAGTAGGAAGAACCGCCGGGATCTGCTCAGTACCATCATAGTTAGGTACATAGTCTACGGTTTCTTTATCTAGGTCAGCCAGAAGTTCGTGGGCGATTTTCGCCATACGTACTTCGGTATAACGCATTGCCGCAGCAGAGTCGCCATCGATCGAGCCAAAGTTACCTTGGCCATCGACCAACATGTAACGCAGTGAGAACGGCTGAGCCATACGTACGATTGTGTCGTACACAGCGCTATCACCGTGTGGGTGATATTTACCGATTACGTCGCCGACAACACGGGCTGATTTTTTATATGGTTTGTTCCAATCGTTGCCTAGTACGTTCATCGCGAATAATACGCGGCGGTGTACTGGTTTTAGGCCATCACGCACATCTGGAAGAGCACGACCCACGATTACAGACATCGCGTAGTCTAGATATGAACCTCTAAGCTCATCTTCAATGTTTACGGGCGTGATCTCTTTAGCTAAATCGCTCATAGAGCCATTATCCCTCTATTATCTGATCGTAATTACGATACGTGTAAGGTGCAAAAATATAACACACAATTCATCAGTGGGGCATCACTTTCCCTCTCCTTTTATCAGGTTGTGAGCTCGGTTAAGCATCAAATGAAGAGAATTTGCACACTCATCCCATATCTTTCTGATAACTGACTACATTTCCACCAATCTGCGGCAAAAATGCTGCTTACTGTAATGGTAAGAAAAGAAGCTGTTTTAACGTATCGTACCATTGGAGTATAATCCCGCATTCCAAAGGACTATTAGCGAAGCGATATAACTATCATGACTAAAGCACAAAACGTCGACCCTAGTGAAATTAAGAAATTCGAAGAGATGGCTTCTCGCTGGTGGGATTTAGAAGGCGAATTCAAACCACTTCACCAAATCAACCCGCTTCGCTTGAACTACGTCCTTGATAAAGCCAATGGCCTGTTTGGCAAGAAAGTGCTAGATGTAGGCTGTGGCGGCGGCATCTTGGCGGAGAGCATGGCGAAAGAAGGCGCTATCGTTACTGGTTTAGATATGGGTAAAGAACCACTAGAAGTCGCTCGTTTGCATGCCCTAGAGACAGGTACAAAACTTACTTATATTCGCAGCACCATTGAAGACCATGCGGCAGAAAACGCGGGGACTTATGATGTGGTCACTTGCATGGAAATGCTCGAGCACGTCCCTGACCCACTTTCTGTTATCCGTTCTTGCGCAGCTTTGGTAAAACCTGGCGGTCACGTTTTCTTCTCCACTTTGAACCGCAACGTGAAATCTTACCTATTCGCCATTGTTGGTGCAGAGAAACTGCTCAAAATCGTTCCTGAAGGCACGCACGATCACGAAAAGTTCATCAAGCCCGCTGAAATGATGAAGATGATTGACCAAACCGACCTCACAGAGATCGGCATTACTGGGTTGCTTTACAACCCACTTAATGACAGCTACAAGCTAGGCCGCAATGTGGATGTGAACTACATCGTGCATACGACAAAGTACTAAGCAGCATGACATTCTGCAGATAACAATATCGACACAAAATGAGAAAGCGGTGGTTAAAACTCACCGCTTTTTTAACGTTTGTATACAGTAAGTCATCCTTTAAATTTTTATTTCTCTTGTGCTTTTTTCTGTGCTTTTTTCGCTAATAAAAATTATCAAAGATCAAGGAAAATATTTTTACATGCGGTTATTTATAAACCAATCTGAAAACCGTTTTTTTTCCCATTCAAGTCCGACCTTTTCTCATCGGTTAGTGTTCACTTACTGATTTTTTTCTTTTCGCTAGTTATCCACAAGTCATCCCAAACCTGCACCTTGATAATTTAGGTTAATAGCACTATCTTGTAACCCGAAAACAATTTAACCCCTACATCTTGTGTTTCAGCTACAATATGTAGATAGACTTTGATCACAAAGCCGCCGCAAATTTTACAAGTTTTGTACATAAACCAACAAAAATACGGCTTTTATCAGTTTTCTTAGGGAAATAAAGCAGAATGAACCAAAAACTTACCGTCACTAAGCGTGATGGCCGCAAAGAAAGTATCGACCTGGAAAAAATTCACCGCGTCATCACTTGGGCAGCAGAAGGTTTAAACAACGTTTCTGTCTCTCAGGTTGAACTGCGTGCGCACATCCAGTTTTACGAAGGCATCACCACGTCCGATATCCACGAGACGATGATTAAGTCTGCGGCGGACTTGATCTCTGAAGAGACACCAGACTACCAGTACCTAGCTGCACGTCTAGCGGTGTTCCACCTGCGTAAAAAAGCATACGGCCAATATGAGCCACCAGCGCTGTACGATCACGTGTCTCGTCTTGTTGATATGGGTAAGTACGACAGCCACATTCTGGAAGATTTTACCAAAGAAGAATTGGACGAACTTGATGCGTACATTGACCACAAGCGCGACCTCGATTTTTCTTATGCGGCCGTAAAACAGCTAGAAGGTAAGTACTTCGTTCAGAACCGTGTTTCTGGCGCAATCTACGAGAGTGCTCAGTTCCTTTACATTCTTGTGGCAGCTTGCCTGTTCGCGAAATACCCTAAAGAGTCACGTCTTGAGTACATCAAGCGATTCTATGACGCGACATCAACTTTCAAGATTTCACTACCTACACCAATTATGTCTGGTGTACGTACGCCTACTCGTCAGTTCAGCTCATGTGTACTGATCGAGTGTGGCGACAGCCTTGATTCTATCAATGCGACAGCAAGCTCAATCGTTCGCTACGTATCTCAACGTGCGGGTATCGGTATCAACGCAGGTCGTATCCGCGCATTAGGCTCGGAGATCCGTGGCGGTGAAGCATTCCACACGGGTTGTATTCCATTCTACAAATACTTCCAGACAGCAGTAAAATGTTGTTCTCAAGGTGGTGTTCGTGGCGGTGCTGCAACGGTGTTCTACCCGCTATGGCACGGCGAAGCTCGCTCTCTGATGGTGCTTAAGAACAACCGTGGTGTCGAAGAGAACCGTGTTCGTCATATGGACTACGGTGTTCAGTTGAACAAATTAATGTACCAACGCTTGGTAGAAGGTGGCAACATTACGCTATTTTCACCATCCGACGTACCAGGTCTATACGACGCATTCTTCGAGAACCAAGAGCGATTTGAGCGTCTATACGTTCAGTATGAGAACGATCCTTCAATCAAGAAAGAAACGGTTAAAGCAATCGAAATGTTCACGCTGCTAATGCAAGAGCGTGCATCAACTGGTCGCATCTACATTCAGAACGTGGACCACTGTAACACTCACAGCCCGTTTGATTCTGAAGTCGCACCAGTTCGTCAATCGAACCTATGTTTAGAAATCGCACTGCCAACTAAGCCACTGACGAACGTTGAAGACGATTCAGGTGAAATTGCGCTATGTACGCTTTCTGCGTTCAACCTTGGTGCAATTAAGTCACTGGATGATTTAGAAGAGCTTTCTGAACTGGTTGTCCGCGCACTTGACGCCCTGCTTGATTACCAAGATTACCCACTACCAGCGGCGTACAAATCGACAATGAACCGCCGTACTCTAGGTGTAGGTGTCATCAACTACGCATATTACCTAGCAAAGAATGGCGTGAAGTACTCTGACGGCAGTGCGAACAGTCTGACTCACCGTACATTCGAAGCCATTCAATATTATCTATTGAAAGCATCGGTAGCACTTGCGAAAGAGCAAGGTAAATGCCCACTGTTCCATGAAACGAACTACGCGAAAGGGCTATTACCAATCGACACGTACAAAAAAGACGTTGATCTAATCTGTAACGAAGCTCTGCAATACGACTGGGATAGCCTACGTCAAGAGATCATGGAACATGGTCTACGCAACTCAACGTTGACGGCGCTAATGCCATCTGAGACCTCTTCTCAGATCTCTAACGCAACAAACGGTATTGAGCCACCACGTGGTTATGTGTCAGTGAAAGCATCAAAAGACGGCATCTTGAAACAAGTTGTGCCTGATTTCACAGAGCTTAAAGATAACTATGAACTGCTGTGGAATATTGGTTCGAACAACGGTTACCTGCATCTTGTAGGCATCATGCAGAAATTTATTGACCAAGCGATTTCTGCTAACACAAACTACGACCCATCAGGTTACGAGAGTGGCAAGGTTCCAATGAAGAAACTGCTTCAAGACCTGCTGACGGCGTACAAGTACGGTGTGAAAACGCTTTACTACCATAACACTCGTGATGGTGCGAAAGATGACCAGAAAGACGCAGTTCAACCACAAGATGACGATTGTGCAGGCGGCGGTTGTAAGATCTAATCTTCCCCACCCTAACAATCCATAAAACAGACTATCGACCCTCCCCTCTTTGGGGAGGTCTAAAAGGAATTGAGGCATTATGGCTTACAGTACTTTTAATCAGAATAAAAACGACCAACTAAAGGAACCAATGTTCCTAGGTCAATCTGTAAACGTTGCTCGCTACGACCAGCAAAAATTTGAAATTTTCGAAAAACTGATTGAAAAACAACTATCTTTCTTCTGGCGTCCAGAAGAAGTAGACGTATCGAGTGACCGTATCGATTACAACAAGTTGCCAGATCATGAGAAGCACATCTTCATCTCAAACTTGAAGTACCAAACGCTTCTAGATTCAATCCAAGGTCGCAGCCCGAACGTAGCACTGCTTCCTCTGGTATCTCTACCTGAGCTAGAAACGTGGATTGAAACTTGGTCTTTCTCTGAAACAATTCACTCTCGTTCATACACGCACATCATTCGTAATATCGTGAATGATCCAAGCATAGTATTTGACGACATCGTTGAGAACGAACACATCCTTAAGCGCGCGAAAGACATCGCTCACTATTACGATGACTTGATCCAAGCGACAAACGATTACCACCGTTACGGCGAAGGTAACCACGTTATCAACGGTGAAACGGTCAAAGTCAGCCTGTACGATCTGAAAAAGAAACTGTACGTGTGTCTGATGTCTGTTAACGCGCTAGAAGCTATCCGCTTCTACGTGAGCTTTGCTTGTTCTTTTGCTTTCGCTGAGCGTGAGCTAATGGAAGGTAACGCGAAAATCATCAAGCTAATTGCACGTGACGAAGCCCTTCACTTGAGCGGCACACAGCACATGATCAACTTGCTACGTAACGGCCAAGATGACTTCTCGTTTATGCAAATCGCAGAAGAAGCAAAACAAGAGTGTTTTGACCTATTCAAACAAGCGGCAGAGCAAGAGAAAGAGTGGGCAGAGTACCTATTCAAAGACGGTTCAATGATCGGTCTGAACAAAGACATCCTGAGCCAGTACGTTGAATACATCACCAACATTCGTATGCAAGCCGTTGGTCTACCTATCGCATACCCTGGTGCAACAAGCAACCCAATCCCATGGATCAACGCTTGGTTATCATCGGATAACGTTCAGGTAGCACCACAAGAAGCGGAGATTTCTTCTTACTTAGTTGGTCAGATTGACAACGAAGTAAGCGCAAACGACTTCGAAGGATTTGAGCTGTAATGCCAACCATCAAAATCAACAAACTCGTCAGTATTGAGTCCAATCCTTCCAATACGATTTTGGAGACAATGGAACAAGCGGGCTTATTGCCTGAATACAACTGTCGTGATGGTCACTGCGGTGCTTGTCGTTGTTCGCTGGAATCGGGCGAAGTGGAGTATGTTGGTTTTGCCATGGCTTATACTCAGCCAGACGAAATTCTGCCTTGTATTTGCAAAGCGAAATCCAATATTTCGCTAAGGGGTGTGAACTACGCGATGAAAGAAAAACGCGCATAAATTCAACCTGAAGAATACAAAAAAGCCAAGACAATTGCCTTGGCTTTTTATTATCTGCAATTGGCAAGTGGCTCAAAGTACACTGCTTGGGATGAACATCTCTTTCATTTTTTCCAAAAACGCATAGTGACCAAACATTGGTTTTCGCTCTAAATAGCGTCGCAACATATCAAGCGCTGCGGCACTGATCACCTTTACCTGATCATCGCGTGAGTACTTTCTCGATAACTTGCACAACACGCCCCACTCTCCAGTTGAAGTGGAAAGCGCAACGGAAAACACGCCGTCTTCAATTTTTCCGGTAACCAACGCTAAGTCTGTTCCGCATTTCTCACGCGTTGCCCCTGCAAGAGCAAACGTAGCGGCAAGAGGATCGCCGTCATCCATCAGCATCTGGTTGTGGCCAGACAACACCCATCCGTGGCCGAATTGTCTTTCAGCATTTTCATTACCATTGAGCCAGTAGGTTAAATACCCTGCGCTGCTCTTCTCTGACACGGATAACGTAAGCGCCTTGTCCACCAGCAACTGACCAATATGCTCTACCATCGGAACATCGATACTCACGGTATTACCATCAAGGTGCTTATGGATGATCTGCATCAACTTCGTGCGTTGTTCTATTTGATTCGAAGGCCCAAACAGCTTTACTTCAATAAATGGCAAATAAGAGCGGTAGCCAAATTCATAACCTTGCGGCAGCTTCATTTGATCCAACTTATCTGAAATACCCGACTCAGAAAGACCAAAAGTGTAAAAACGGCTGCATGTCGCACTTTCCACTTCTGGATAGTGTTTTTTCAAGTCTGGCAGAATTTGTGTTTCTGCCATGAGCTTAAACTCACTAGGAACACCTGGCGTGAAGTAAAACAGTGCATCATTAATCAACATCTTAAAGCCACAAGCCGTACCGATCGGGTTATCTAAAATCACGGCCGTTTCCGGTAACATGGCTTGCTTCAAATTGCTGTCTGGCATTGGGATGCCACGTCGAGCGTAGATGGCTTCCAATTGCTCAAGCCATTGTTTGAATAATACCAACTTACACTCTGCCGCTTTTGCTGCTGCGGCAGCGCTCATGTCATCGGTAGTTGGCCCTAAACCGCCGTTAACAATCACAACGTCATTGTTAAAGCTGAGCATTAAGAGCTCTTCAATCAAACTCGATAACTTATCACCAACCGTCGAGCGTTTGGTTAAGCCAAATCCATGTTGATAAAACACGCTCGATAGCCAAGCTGCATTTGTATCAACAATATCACCGTGAAGAATCTCTTCACCGGTACTAAGCATTGCTATTTTCACCACTGACTCCAAAAAATAAGCACAACGTCTTTCAATAAAGAGGGGCCTATATCACTTTCTTATTATTCAACTCATTTCTCATGCGAATTTGTTGAGATTAAATCAAAGACAAGTATTTAAATGGCTGTTCTTTTAGGAGATAATTGAGAGTTCGATCATCAAACTAACAACTCGGAGACCTCTGTGTCAAAATCATCCATGTTCAAGAAAACGCTCTGTGGTCTTGTTCTAACAGCGTCCGCTGCGGCAAACGCAAATCAGTACGACCTGAGCAATCACATCGAGTTTTCTTACACGCCTGATTGTCTGTCAGGTTACTGCGAAACGACCACGCTGTACACCTTCGAATCTCAAAATCGTCGTGTCGCTTTTGAACAAAATAATGATGATTCTCTTAATCTTGATGCGGGTATGCAACCAAAACATCTCATTGTTCCGCAGGACAAAGATTGGGATTACTTAATGGGGCAAACCTACACGATTCTAGGATTGAGTGTTGCCACTGTCGGTTTGATGACCTTTCTGCCAGAAAGCATCACGAAGTGGGACGAAGAAGATCGCGACATGAGCAAGTTAGGCAGCAAGTGGAAAGATAACGTTTCTGCGGGTCCGGTTTGGGATCGAGACGAGCACTTCCTTAACTACATTATGCACCCATATTTTGGCGGGGTTTACTACACCGCGGCTCGCCATGCTGGCTACAACGAATTTGAGTCATTCTTATATTCAGCAACCATGTCCACGTTCTTCTGGGAATACGGCGTAGAAGCTTTTGCAGAAGTCCCTTCTTGGCAGGACATCTTCATCACGCCGTTCTTTGGTGCTGTTGTGGGTGAAATGATGCTAAGCACTGAGCAAGCAATCATCGCCGATGGTGGTGAAGTTATGGGTTCGGAGACAATGGGAGATGTATCACTGTTCTTCCTTAACCCTGTTGGCCACATTCATCACTGGGTAACTGACGCTTGGGGCGGAAGTGCAGAACTGCAATTTAGTTCATCACCTTGGTTTGGTAATCAAGATGCTGCGAAATTCGCGCTGGATGCCGGTGCAAGTTTCGATCGCCAATTCTACGGTGTTGAAATGAAGGTCACGTTCTAGAAAAGTGATGTAAAGAAGCAGCCAATTGGCTAATGCCGATCAGTTAAGAGATAAATGATCGGTTGAACGATCCTACAGATGGCTTATAAAGGCTCTAAGTTCCCAAAACTTAGAGCCTTTTATTTTGCAATTAAC
>NZ_LIXM01000028.1 GCF_002608565.1 Vibrio sp. PID17_43 | reverse complement strand
TGTGCCAAGTCTTGCGACTTGATTGGTCACTCAGTTCATTGAAACCTAATTTGATACCAAGGTATCTAATTGGATTATCATCAACGAGTGCCCACACAGATTGATAGGTTCTTATTTTTAAAGAGCGATTCTTCTTTGTGACTTACATCACTTCGGAAGAGGCGGCCATTCTAGCGAGATAATCTTTTGTGTCAAACACTTTCTCAAATTATTTCGTTTTTCTTTCTGACCTTGCCGACCTTGCCCTGAGCCCTTGTGAGCCCTGCCCTGTCGACAAGGACGCATTATAGAGATCGTGCTCACATTGGCAAGCGTTATTTTGCAAAAATTGCAAAAACAATGGTTAAACACTGTGTTTTCGATCAAAGCCTTATTTATCCAACTTTACCCAAAGAACGTGAACAACTTATCCACAGAGTTATACTTTTGAGGCACATTTTCATACCTTATAAATAAAGAAAGCGGCTTTGCAGCTGCTTTCTTTATTTACCTGAAAGTCGGTTACAGCCAACTTTACGACTAGATGCCCGAACCATCTTGCTCAGAGCCATCATCTTCATGCAATCCACATTCACGCTTTAATCCGAAGAAGCGGGTTTCTTCTTCCGACATTCCGGGCTCCCACTTTATAGTCGTATGGGTATCACCTACAGAGAGATAGCCTTGGTCCCAAAGCGGATGATAACTTAAACCGTGCTCTTCTAAATAATAGTGCACATCTTTATTTGTCCAATCGATCACGGGCAAAAACTTGAAGACACCATTTTGTATTGACAAGATAGGTAACCCCGCTCGTGACTTGCTTTGTTCGCGGCGCAACCCTGAAAACCAAGTTCCTATATTTTGCTCACGTAGAGCTCGTCGCATTGGCTCGATTTTGTTTATCTTGTTGTACTTTTCAATTCCCTCTATACCTTGTTCCCAAAGTTTTCCGTAACGTGCTTCTTGCCAATTGGCACTTTCTTTAGCTTGGTACACTTTAAGGTTAAGATTCAGTTGCGCTTTCAACTGATCGATGAATTGATAAGTCTCTGCAAATAGATAACCGGTGTCCGTTAGGATGATGGGAATGTCCGGCTTTTGTTGTGTCACAAGATGGAGCATCACTGCGGCTTGGATACCGAAACTGGATGAGACAGCGAACTCCCCTTCCAAATTCTCCAATGCCCACTTTAGTCTCTCTTGTGCCGAAAGCTGTTCGAGATCGACATTGATTTGAGCAAGACGGAGAATTTGCTCCGTCTTCGTTAATGTCAGTAACTCTGCTAGCTCCGGTTTGGACGCTACAGAATCAAGCATGGAAGTCCCTCTTTGATATGAACACTTCTTGGATAATACCAACTCGAATCGTGAAGTCGCCAAATGCTTCGCCTTCCTCACGTTCAGCAGCCCAACGAGCCACCAGCTGATCAATCTCTTCTAAGATTTGCTTATCCGTAATATTCTCTTTGTACATCTTCGGCACTCGCGTTCCGCCACGGTTACCACCTAGGTGTAAGTTGTATCGACCTGGCGCTTTACCAACTAAGCCGATTTCTGCCAACATTGCTCGACCACAACCGTTTGGACACCCTGTTACACGAAGAATGATATTGTCTTCTTCAGGTAGACCATGCTTTTCGAGAATACCTTCTACATCGGTTACGAACTGAGGAAGGAAGCGCTCTGCTTCTGCCATTGCTAATGGACATGTTGGGAACGCCACACACGCCATCGAGTTTTTACGTTGTTCACTTACGCCGTCATCCATCAAGCCATGCTCACGAGCAATCTTCTCGATCTTCGCTTTTTGGCTTTTCGGTACACCTGCAACAATCAGGTTTTGGTTTGCTGTCATGCGGAAATCGCCTTTATGGATTTTGGCTATTTCAGCAACACCCGTCTTAAGTGGTTTCCCTGGGAAATCCAGCAGACGACCGTTTTCGATGAAGAGTGCTAGATGATACTTACCATCGATCCCTTCAACCCAACCGATACGGTCACCACGTTCCGTGAATTCGTACGGGCGGCTTTGCTCAAACTTAACCCCGGCACGTTTTTCTACTTCTGCTTTAAACACATCACTACCGACACGATCTAATGTGTATTTGGTTTTTGCATTCTTACGGTTAGAACGGTTACCCCAATCACGTTGAGTTGTTACTACAGCAGCAGCAACATCAAGTGTTTTCTCTAATGGGATAAAACCAAAGTCATCCGCTCTACGTGGATAAGTTGACGTATCGCCATGCGTCATCGCTAGACCACCACCAACGAGCACGTTAAAACCAACCAGCTTACCGTTATCTGCAATCGCTACGAAGTTAAGATCGTTAGCATGTACGTCTACGTCATTTTGCGGTGGGATAACCACTGTGGTTTTAAACTTACGTGGCAAGTAGTTCTTACCCAAAATAGGTTCGTCTTCTTCCGTGCTTTCTACTTTTTCACCGTCGAGCCAAATCTCTGCATAAGCGCGTGTCTTCGGTAATAGATGCTCACTGATCTTCTTCGCCCATTCGTACGCTTCTTGGTGTAGCTCCGACTCCACTGGGTTAGTGGTACACAAGACGTTACGGTTAACATCACCCGCGGTGGCAATCGAATCAATACCAATGCTGTTTAGCGTTTGGTGCATCAACTTGATATTTGGTTTTAGCACGCCATGGAACTGGAACGTTTGACGAGTAGTAAGACGAATACTTCCATATAAAGAGTGCTCAGTTGCAAACTTATCGATCGCTAGCCATTGCTTTGGTGTAATGATACCCCCCGGCATACGTGCACGAAGCATGACGTTGTGTAGTGGCTCCAGCTTTTGCTTAGCACGCTCATTTCGGATATCGCGATCATCTTGCTGGTACATTCCGTGGAAACGAATCAACTGGAAGTTGTCTGCAGTAAAGCCACCAGTAATGCGGTCTTGCAGATCTTGTTCAATCGTTCCACGTAGTAAATTACTTTCTCTTTTAAGGCGCTCGTTATCCGAGAGTGGACCAAGCACCTCACCTAATACTTCTTGGCTGTTTGATTGTTGATTCGCGCTCATTAGTACACATCCCTTTGGTAACGTTTCGCTTTACGTAGATCGTTGATAAATGCTTCTGCTTCTTCACGAGATAGCTTGCCTTGTTGCTCGGCTACAAATACCAGCGCATCGTGAACATCTTTTGCCATACGAGTAGCATCACCACACACATAGATGTAGGCACCATTCTGAATCCATTGCCAAACTTGTTCAGCGTTTTCTAGAATGCGATGTTGAACATAAACCTTCTCTGCTTGGTCACGGCTAAACGCGACATCAAGGCGGGTCAGCAAACCTGACTTGAGGTACTTTTGCCATTCAACTTGGTAAAGGAAATCTTGAGTAAAGGTACGGTCACCAAAGAACAACCAGTTCTTGCCTTGCGCGTCACGGTTATCACGCTCTTGAATAAAGCTGCGGAAAGGCGCAATACCTGTGCCTGGACCAACCATGATGATTGGTGTGTTGTCATCTTGTGGCAGTTTGAAGTTATTGTTGTGCTCAACAAACACTTTCACTTCACCGCCTTCTTCTAGACGTTGAGCGAGGAAACTCGATGCTCCGCCATAGCGCTTCTCATCACCTTTGTCGTATTCAACCAATCCGACAGTTAGATGAACTTCTTCGTCCACTTCCGTTTGACTCGAAGCGATAGAATACAGACGAGGTGTCAATCGACGAAGTAAACCAACCAATTCTTCTGCGCTTAGATTGGTCTTCTTTTCTGCAAGGACATCTACGACTTGAGTATTTGCTGCGTACTCACGAAGTTTGTCTTTATCTTCCACTAGCTTTTGTAGTTTCTTACTACCAGAAAGCTCTGCAAACTTCGTGACGAGTTGAGGATTAGAAGCGGTGATCTCATATTTGCTAACTAAAGCGCTGTGAATAGATAAACTCTCACCATCAACTTCGACACTCTCGACACCGGATAAGCCTGCTTTTGCAAGGATAGCATTCGCCAACTCTGAACTGTTATCAAACCAAACTCCGAGCGCATCACCGGCTTGGTAAGTTAGTCCAGACTCTTCAAGGTCAATTTCGACATGGCGAACATCTTTACCTGAATCTCGGCCAGTGATCTTTTGGCTTGTCAGCAGTGATGCAGTGTATGGGTTTTGCTTATTATAAGACGAGTGGCCTGATGCTGCCTGCCCGACTGGCAACTGAACCACTTCCGCTTCATTACCTGAACAAAGCGCTTCTTTCACTTGTTCAAGGGCTTGTTTGCGCCATTCCGCGGCTGGCGCATCGTAATCCACATCACAGTCAATGCGATCGATGAAGGCAGTTGCACCAAGCTTAGACAAGTAAGTATCGAAGTCTTTACCCGTTTGGCAGAAGAACTCATAGCTTGAATCGCCAAGCGCAATGACTGCGTATTGCAGGTTTGGTAACTTAGGTGCTTTCTTAGATTGAAGGAATTCATGCAGTTCAATGGCATTATCTGGCGCTTCGCCTTCACCATTGGTCGAGGCCACGACAATAACGTGTGTCTCTTTAGCGAGATTTTTACCTTTGTAGTCACAGGCATCAAAGAGCTCTACAGCAATGCCTTCGGCTTTCGCTTCTTGCTCTAGTGCTTCAGCAACACCTTTTGCATTACCCGTTTGAGAAGCAAAGATGATGCTCAACTTACCTGCCGGTTGTACAGCGACAGCCGCCGCTGCGTGTGCGATTGGTATCGCGACTGCAGTACTTGGTTGATTTTGTGCGAGACCCCAGAAATAACCACTGACCCAAGCAAGTTGCTGTGAAGACAACTCAGAGACAGTTTGCTGGAGTGAACCAAATTGTTGATCATTAAGAGGGCTTGCGATTGGCGAGCTTCCACCTTGCCCATTTTTTCCTTCCGACTCATTCTTGTTAGAAGATTCATTCTTTTGAAAAGACATTGTCACGACATCCCTATTCATTGCGTGACTATAGATTAACCACTCTCTTTAATAACAAGAAAGAATAGAAGTGAATGCTTTATAACTTTTTGGAAGTAAGCCCCTCTGCGTTACACTCAACGATCTTCGATGCGTACCTGTTGAAAGCCCACTGCCATTGCCGACTTGGATGCCGTATCGAGATCATCATACAGACACTCCTCACCATGGGTATCAGTGAGAAAAACAAATCCGCCTTGTGCGTGACGAAATTCCACGACCCAACCACCTTCTTGCATTGCAGGCTCGATGATGGCCTCTACAAGCTGTTTTTCACGAAATAGATGTCTTAGTTCATTTATAGTCATCGTAAGCCTCAGCTCCTAGCGTTTAACACTAGATAAGCATGGCCCAACTCTGCGAAGTTAGGCGAGTATTTCGAATAAGTATAATGAAGTGATATAAAAAAAACGCCGCTTATAAGGCGACGTTTTAAAAGAAGTATCTTGAGCTAACTTAAAATGAGAATTCTACACTCGCGAAAAAGCCATTGGCAAAGATAAACTCTTTACCTAAATCTGATAAAAACTCTTCTGACTCTAGGTCAATTACACGGTAACCACCACGCAAAGCCAATTGAGACTCTTGGAAAGGAATACGGTACTGTATGCCTGCCATTAAGTCCGTGCTCTTAATGCCTTTGTTATCACCAAAGTTCATTTCACCAATCACATCAAAATTGGTGTTTGGCACCGTGATTTCGGCGTAGCCGTACCAAGCCCAAATCAGTTCATCGAACTCTTCCGTACGAACGTTAGTCCCTGCATCAGTGTATTTAGTATCACTTAAGTTGCTAAACGTTAGGCCCGCATCAAAGTGCAACAAATCATGCTCAAGAATTTGGTAGTAAAGAGTGAGGTCAAGCTTATCAAAGCCCATAAAATCTGCATCAATGCTGGAATAACGAAGACGAGCATTGGGCACGTATTTTACGTCATGCTCTACCGCTGCGTAGAAAGACCCTGTTGTATTGCTATCTCTTCTTACTTCATTAACTTTGGTATCCGCAACCCAAACTTCTGCACCGACTTTCGTCGTCAAAGAAGACTCTTGTGCAAAAAGAGGGAAAGACGCGGCCAACGATAGTGTCGCTAAAGCGAGGGTCGCTTTATTTGTCATGTAATTTTTACTCCGAGATAGCTGATTTCAACATTAAGGGCATGTAAGAAATACTACCATACTCTCACAGCCCTCTATCAACTAAATCTCGACAATCCGTTACTTATAACGCGGTTGGGCAACAACACTTTTAAAGAACCATATACCTAGAGCAATGACTATCAACCAAGGTAACAGTTTCAATACAGCACCAACCATGCCAAGTAGGAACATCACCACCAATGCGATACCTGTTGCGGCGAATACCGTCATCATTGTGATACCTGTTACCAACAATGTCGCGGCGAACACTAAAATAAAGATAAGCTCCAACATAATCACTTCTCCTTTGTTTTAGTGTTATTACAGCAGGTTCTATACCAACTTTTTCAAATGAAACTAAATTAATGATCTAAAAGAAAAAATAAAGCCAGAGGCACTTCTGCACTCTGGCTTACATATTCATCACTTGGCAATTCTAACCAACCACTGGTGAATTTTACACATTCAGTTCTTTCGGAATTTTCGCTAGTGCATCTTGCAGTACTTCTAGACCAGAGCCTGGCTTATGCGCGTTTTCACTGATGTGGCGACGCCATTGACGTGCACCCGGCATGTTTTGAAACAAGCCCAACATATGACGAGTAATGTGCCCGATGTAAGCACCTTTTGCCAATTGCGCTTCAATGTAAGGATACATCTCTTCGACAATTTCACTGCGTTTCTTCACTGGCGCATTCGAGCCAAACAGCTCTTGGTCTACTGATGCAAGCAGATAAGGGCTTTGATACGCCTCACGACCGATCATCACACCGTCTAAATGTTGTAGATGTTCTTTTGCTTCTTCTAATGACTTCACACCGCCATTCACAGCGATAGTGAGATGAGAGAAGTCTTTCTTCAACTGGTAAGCGCGCGGGTAATCCAATGGTGGTATTTCACGGTTTTCTTTCGGGCTCAAGCCACTCAGCCACGCTTTACGCGCGTGAATAGTGAATTGCTCACAGCCGCCTTTTTCAGACACAATCGATACAAAGTCAGTGAGGAACTCATAAGAGTCTTGGTCGTCGATACCAATACGTGTTTTTACCGTCACTGGAACATCAACCACGTCCTTCATCGCTGCTACACAGTCAGCCACCAATTGGGGCTCTGCCATCAGACACGCACCAAAGCGACCGTTTTGAACTCGGTCAGACGGACAACCCACATTTAGGTTGATCTCATCATAGCCGCGTTCTTGAGCTAGCTTGGCACACTTCGCCAAATCTTCAGGGTTTGAGCCACCCAATTGAAGCGCTAACGGATGCTCTTCTTCGTTGTAAGCAAGGAAATCCCCTTTTCCATGAATGATCGCGCCTGTGGTTACCATTTCGGTATACAGCAGGGTTTCTTTGGTCATTAAGCGATGGAAGTAGCGACAATGACGATCGGTCCAATCCAACATTGGTGCTACAGAGAGCCTGCAAGAATGAGTCATGATATAAACACCCGTTTTTACGTTGCCAAGTAAGAGCGCATTGTGCACTCAAAAAATTAAGTCGGGTATTGTATACCCAAGTACCCTCTAGGTGCTAGTTTCAGCAAGAACGACTGAGTTTTCAGATATGGCGACGAGTAAGGTTCGAGTAGTTCTACACCAAAATCATCACAAACTACGCTAGCCAAGGCAACGCCCCTGTGGGAGCGCCATGAATCCGCTTATGGCTGCCTGATTTCTGCACTGGTCTCTCGTTCTCTGATATCCACAGCGCATCCCTCCCTCGCGGACTTGCTTTATTTCATGATTTTCGTTCTGATTATGGGTAAAATAAAGCGCTTCTGCACAAAGTGCATATTGAAGTGCTTTATCATCAAGCACGTCCGATAGTTATGGTGAAAGATTTGGACTCAAAAATCATTGAACAAATTGAGCGTACATGCGTGGAACGTGGCGTTAGGCTGACTCCACAACGCAGACGCGTTTTTGAACTGATTTGTTCTCACCGCCGCGCTTCGAGTGCGTATGAGCTATTGGAGCAACTTAAAAAGAGTGAACCTCAGGCGAAGCCACCAACCGTTTATCGAGCGTTAGATTTTCTTTTAGAGCAAGGTTTTATCCATCGAGTCGAGTCAACAAACAGCTTTATCACTTGCTGCTCTTTCAACACTCAACAACATTTTTTTCAACTGTTAATTTGCGATAAATGTGGTGATGTCGTTGAACTTGAAGACGAGACGCTGATATCCTTGTTAGCCAATAACGCCGAGAAACACGGATTCAAGTTAACAAATCAAGTTATTGAAACCCACGGTGAATGCCAGGCATGTTCCTCGTAGACAAAAAAAGATAGATAGAAGAACGTTATGCGCGCTGAATTTGTAAACCCGTTTTTAGCTTCTTTAATGAATGTTCTAAAAACTATGGCCTCTCTAGAACTGAAGCCACAAAAACCGCGAATCAAGAAAGATGAGATCGCACGAGGGGACGTTTCTGGCCTTATCGGTATGGTTGGTCCACAAACACGTGGCTCAATGTCAATTACCTTTGATGAAGCATTAGCACTAGAAATCATGCAAAACATGCTTGGCGAACGTCCAAATGGCGTGAACGAAGAAGTGACCGACATGGTTGGTGAGATCACCAACATGGTGACTGGTGGTGCAAAGCGTATTCTTGCTGAAAGTGGCTTCGATTTTGATATGGCAACACCGATTGTTGTATCAGGCAAAGGTCATACTATTCGCCACAAATGTGAAGGCTCCATCATCATCATGCCTTTCTCTTCACAGTGGGGAAATGCCTTCATCGAGATTTGTTTCGAATAAAAGAAAAACAGGTTGGTCAGTGCCAACCTATTTTATTTCTGCCTCAGGTAATAAAAAAGGTCAGCGTTTGCTGACCTTTGTTTTTCTATTCAAACATTAAGCTTTGAACGCTTTAAACGCGTTGATCAGACCATTTGTAGAGCTGTCGTGTGAGCTGATTTCTGATTCATCTGCTAGCTCAGGTAGGATTTGGTTCGCTAGTTGTTTTCCTAGCTCAACACCCCATTGGTCGAAGCTGAAGATATTCCAGATAACGCCTTGAACGAAGATTTTGTGCTCGTACATTGCGATCAGGTTGCCTAGCGTGCGAGGTGTGATTTGCTTAACTAGGATAGAGTTCGTTGGGCGGTTACCTTCAAATACTTTGAATGGTACTAGAGATGCCATCTCTTCTTCGCTCTTACCTGCCTGCGCAAATTCTGCTTTCACTGTTTCTGCAGACTTACCAAATGCCAATGCTTCTGTTTGTGCAAAGAAGTTAGACATCAGTTTTTGGTGGTGGTCGCTCGCTGGATTGTGGCTGATTGCTGGTGCAATGAAGTCACATGGGATCAACTTTGTGCCTTGGTGGATCAACTGGTAGAACGCATGCTGACCATTTGTGCCAGGTTCACCCCAAATGATAGGACCTGTTTGATAAGTTACTGCGTTACCTTCACGGTCAACGTACTTACCGTTAGATTCCATGTTACCTTGCTGGAAGTACGCAGCGAAACGGTGCATGTACTGGTCGTAAGGTAGAATTGCTTCTGACTCAGCACCGTGGAAGTTGTTGTACCAAATACCGATTAGAGCAAGAATCACTGGAATGTTGCTTTCTAAGCCTGTCGACACGAAGTGGTTATCCATCTCATGGGCGCCATCTAGAAGCTCAATAAAGTTTTCGTAGCCAACGGCTAGTGCAATTGAAAGACCGATTGCTGACCAGAGAGAGTAACGACCGCCAACCCAGTCCCAGAACTCAAACATGTTGTCCGTGTCGATACCGAACTCAGATACCGCTGGAGCGTTAGTCGATAGCGCAGCGAAGTGCTTAGCAACGTGTGCTTGATCGCCAGCAGTTGCTAGGAACCAATCACGTGCAGAGTGCGCGTTGGTCATGGTTTCTTGAGTTGTGAACGTCTTAGACGCGATCAAAAATAGCGTTGTCTCTGGATCGACTTTCTTCAGAGTCTCAACAATATGAGTACCATCAACGTTAGAAACGAAGTGTAGGTTTAGGTGATTTTTGTATGGTGCCAGTGCTTCCGTCACCATGTAAGGACCAAGGTCAGAGCCGCCGATGCCGATATTGACGATATCTGTGATTGCTTTACCTGTGTAACCTTTCCACTCACCGCCGATGACACGCTCAGTGAATGATTTAATCTTCTCAAGAACCGCGTTTACCGCTGGCATTACGTCTTCGCCGTCAACCATTACAGGCTTGTTCGAACGATTACGTAGTGCGGTGTGAAGAACAGCGCGTTCTTCTGTTTTGTTGATTGCTTCACCACTGAACATCGCTTCAATCGCTGACTTAAGCTCAGTTTCGTTCGCAAGTGCGAATAGATGCTGCAGAGTTTCTTCGTTGACTAGGTTCTTTGAGTAATCGACTAGAATATCTGAGCCGAAACGTGCAGAGAATTTGTCAAAACGAGCCGCGTCTTGAGCAAATAGCTCTTTCATATCCATATCTTGTGCAGATTCGAAATGCGCTGTTAGCGCTTGCCAAGCTTGAGTTTGCGTTGGATTGATATTTTTCAACATGGTCTTTATCCCGATGTTACAGTAGGTTCTATTCCTGACAGTCTAGAGAAAACTGTGGAATCCCCGATTTAGCAAAATGTATATAAATTAGATGTTTGGGCAAATTGCCACAAAACAAGTCTTGTAATTTTTTTTCAGGCATCAATTATGACGGAGAGCTTTTACTCTCACATTGAGTTAGGTCACGTTCCCTGTTTCGAATTTAAACAATTCATTTATGATGCTAAGAATCATACCATTAACTAATTGTTGACTCTAATTGGATTAGGATAGACACCAATTCACATTCTTCCAAAGGAACGCATATGTGGGCACAAAGAACACTGCAACTGAAAGCACGATGTCGTGGTTTTCACCTCATCACTGATGAAATTGAACAACAATTACCAGAAATTCAATCGCTTTCAGTCGGTTTGTTACATCTATTTATTCAGCACACCTCGGCCAGTTTGACCTTAAACGAAAACGCCGATCCAACCGTACGAATGGATATGGAAGCCCACTTCAACAAGTTTGTTCCTGAGCGAGCACCCTACTACCAACATACCTACGAAGGCGATGATGATATGCCTGCTCACATAAAAGCATCATTACTTGGCAACAGTGTGACGATTCCTATCCAAAACGGTCGATTAGCATTAGGCACATGGCAGGGTATTTACTTGGGGGAGCACCGATATTCTGGGGGTAAGCGCTGCATTATCGCGACCATCAATGGTGAAGAGTTCAGATAAAAAAATGCTAACCACGGGGTTAGCCTTTGTTTTATCTCAATTTAGAAAGGTTGGTTGATCATCACTCGGAAAGTGCCTTCGTCTGCGCCTTTTGCCATTTCAGCACGAACCACAATCCCTTCTACTTGGAAGCGTACCGCCCCACCGACGCTCCACTTCATCTCTTCATGCAGTGTTTTTAGATCATAGTCATCTGCGACTCGTCCAACTTCAAAAAACGCTACCCATTGCCACCAAGGCAGATCGTAATAGTTGAGCAGGGGAATATCATCTAGCGGCTGCCAATCCGGTAATACGCGGTATTCAGCAGAATAGTGAATTGCACTGCGGCCGTGATATCGACCTGCGGTGTAACCACGTAGTCGATACAAACCTCCTAAGCGGACTTGATCTTGTTCCGGTGGCCGACTGCACACGCCACCATCACACTGATTCCATGTTGGTGTATCTGCAGTATAAAAATCCAATGCCAACACTTGCTGATCGAACCAATCACCAAGAGAACCAAAGGAGTAATAATGACTTTTTTGGAACTCCCACTTTAGCCATAAATCTTCTGACCGCCAACTATTCGCTCCGGTAGTAAGGTCTAAAGAAGTGTGCGAACCACGAGTTGTGTTGCGCACGCTATCGCGGTTATCCCAATCAAACGTCAGAATAAACCCGCTCGCTTCTTCATTATTTCTACTATAAATATCTAACTCTCGGGAAGAGTAGAAAGGTGTGAATACCAATGAGCTCACACCTGACTCGACTGGTGAAGCAAAGCTGACATCACGAACGGGTTGAAACGCACCAAGTAATCCGTACTCACGCACGTTCCCCCATGGTAAGAGGTATTTGAACTCCAACTTATAGTTCTGCTCTTCCCCATTAGCAATGGTTTTGTTTTGTGTTGATGAATTATTATTACCCTGACTTCCCAAGTAATAGGGATTGTCATTAAAACGGGTTCGGTACATCTGTGTGCTGAACAACCAATGAGAAGAAAGAGCGTAATTAAATGCCGATAAAAAACCGACGTAGCTGTCTTTCTCCGAATATAGCCCCATACCAAACAGCGCCGCTTGTGGTTGACCCACTCCTTTTGCAACACCTGCCACGCCTATCGTACTTCCGAGCGTCTCGGTAGTGAAATAGAATGGAACAAATGCGGAATCTTTCTCTTTCGCGAACGACTGAGACGATAAAAAAAGGCTGGCAGAAAAAGCCAGCACTGAGAGTAGTCTTTTCTTCATTGGTTACTTAGCGTATTCCATTTCGACGCGAGAAGTCAGTTTCGTCACTAGCTCATAAGCAATCGTGCCAATGTGACTCGCGACCTCTTCTACTGGTAACGCTTTACCCCAAAGAATGGCCTCGTCACCAACTTTATCCGTAGCATCTGCGCCTAAATCAACCGTCAACATGTCCATTGAAACACGACCAGCGATCGGCACTTTACGCCCATTCACCAAAACAGGAGTGCCATTTGGCGCACTTCTTGGGTAACCGTCACCATAACCAACCGCTATCACGCCGATTTTAGTATTACATTCACAGACCCATGTGCCCCCGTACCCCACACTTTCACCTTTTTTCACTTCACGTACAGCTATCAGATGAGACTTCAATGTCATCACCGGCTGGTAACCAAGATCTTGTGCGGTCTTATCACTAAAGGGGGAGACACCATACATAATGATCCCCGGACGAACCCAATCGAGTTGGCTTTGTGGCCAAGCCAGTAAGCCGGCTGAAGCCGCGAGTGAACGTTCCCCCTGACAACCTGCGGTCAAAGACATAAACAACGCTATTTGCTCAGGGGTGGTATGGCTATCAAGTTCATCAGCACAACCAAAGTGACTCATATAACGAAGCGGCTTAGCTACATTCTGACACGCATTTAGGCGAGTGATAAACTCTTCATATTGTTCTGGACGAACCCCTAAGCGATGCATGCCGCTATCGATTTTTAGCCAAACCACAACCGGCGTTTCTAATTCCGCTTGTTCAAGAGCGATCAACTGCTCTTCACAATGCACCACCGTTTGGATGTTATTGGTGACCAAAACCGCCAAATCACCTGCTGAGTAGAACCCTTCGAGCAATAATATCGGCTTCACCACACCGCAGGCGCGTAATTGTAACGCTTCTTCAATTCGTGCAACTCCGAATGCATCGGCATGAGTCGCATGCTTCGCGACGTGACGCAAGCCGTGGCCGTAACCATTGGCTTTTACCACCGCCATCACTTTACTTTCTGGCGCTTGCTGTTTTACTCGTTGAAGGTTGTGTTGTAGTGCAGACAAGTCAATACATGCCATTGCGGCTTTCATGTAGCTCATTGTATTACTCATCATCAATATCAAATGCAGGACCCGCGTAATTGTCAAAGCGCGAGTGTTGACCTTGAAAGGTCAAACGTACAGAACCAATTGGACCGTTACGCTGTTTACCTAGAATGATTTCTGCCGTCCCTTTATAAGGGCTATCCGGATGATAAACCTCGTCACGATAGATGAACATGATCAAGTCGGCATCTTGCTCGATAGAGCCCGATTCACGCAAGTCGGAGTTAACTGGGCGCTTATCCGCACGTTGCTCTAAGGAACGGTTAAGCTGCGACAGGGCAACAACAGGCACATTTAGCTCTTTCGCCAACGCTTTCAACGAGCGAGAGATTTCTGCAATCTCAAGCGTACGGTTGTCCGATAATGCAGGAACACGCATAAGCTGAAGGTAGTCGACCATGATCATGGATAGGCCACCATGTTCACGCGCGACACGACGAGCACGAGAACGGACTTCCGTTGGAGTCAGACCTGAGCTATCGTCGATGTACATGTTCTTCTTTTGCATCAAGATGCCCATGGTAGAAGAAATACGCGCCCAATCTTCGTCATCTAATTGACCCGTACGGATTTTAGTCTGGTCGACACGAGAAAGAGACGCAAGCATACGCATCATCAACTGTTCTGCTGGCATCTCAAGCGAGAAGATCAGCACTGGCTTCTCTTGTTGCATCGCGGCGTTTTCACATAAGTTCATCGCAAAGGTAGTTTTACCCATCGATGGACGCGCAGCCACAATCACCAAATCCGAGCCTTGCAGACCCGCCGTTTTCTTATTGAGATCGGTAAAACCAGTATCCACCCCAGTCACACCGTCTTGCGGCGTTTTGTACAACAGCTCAATACGCTCGAGTGTTTTCTCCAGAATGTTGTCCACATTCTGCGGTCCTTCATTTTCACTGGTGCGCGATTCTGCGATGGCAAAAACTTTACTTTCCGCTAGATCAATCAAATCTTCAGAGCTGCGACCTTGCGGATCATAACCTGCATCCGCGATCTCATTTGCCACGCCGATCAGGCCGCGAACAATGGCGCGTTCCGCAACGATATCAGCATAAGCGTTAATGTTCGCCGCACTAGGCGTATTTTTAGCAAGGTCGGCAAGGTAAGCAAAACCACCGACATCCTCTAATGATTCGTGACGCTCCAAATGCTCAGATAACGTGATTAAATCAAGAGGCTTGCCCGCTTCAAGAATGGTTTTGACACCATCAAAGATAAGACGATGTGGACGACTATAGAAATCACTGCTAACAACACGTTCGGCAACGGTGTCCCAACGTTCATTATCCAATAAGAGCCCACCAATCACTGATTGTTCCGCTTCCAATGAGTGAGGGGGCACCTTCAGTGCGTCTACCTGACTGTCCAAAGGTTTGCGATTTCTGTTTTCCGCCATGACTTTGCTCGATAACTACTATTGACCCGAGATTATAACCTTAAACCTAACTAATATGCTTCCCCGATACGACAATTACTTGTTAAGAGTGGAACAGGAGAAATACGTCTCTTGATGTTAAGCCAATGGCCTCTTTCGGTGAGTTAACACTCCCTAGTAACGTTAACCATCGAGCAAGCATCTATCATTATTGCAAAGAGTCTATATTGTGATTGGTTTCGCCCATATCAGTCATGGATATCACGATGGTAACTAAGCCTGAGTCTAATATAATTTAACGTACCATTGACCAAATAAAATATCTGTATCAGTATCATGCCCCACCATTTTCATTGCATTCGAGGTAGTTGTGTCACGATACTGGTTACTTGGCATTAGCTTGCTTTGTATGGGCGCATCGCATGCTGAAGAGTCAGTACAGCCAGAGCAAACCATTGAAGTGACCGTTCCTCTAGAAACTGAGGTCGAATTCGGCTATCAGGCTCACACAGGTAACACGGACTCTCGTTCCCTAAATGCTCGCCTAAGCGCTGAATACACTTCCGGTCGTCACCGTTCAATGGGTGAATGGAAGTATTACAACCTGTATAAAAACGGCGAGGAAGATAAACGATCTTCCACTTACACCGCACAGAGCGACTACAAGTTGGGGACAAAAACTTACTTGTATGGCAGTTTTAAAGGGGTAGATTCACGCTACAGTGCTTACTTTAAAGATTACACGCTTTCTGGCGGTCTGGGTTATCAGTTTGCTTACACTGAAGATTTCACTTTGGAGGTCGAAATCGGACCGGGCTTTCGCTATCAAGAACCGAACCTTGATGAAATTGACGACGATGATATTGTCTTTTCAGATATCGTCCAAGAGGCGATATTTCGTGGCAACATCAACACGACTTGGCATGCACTCGATAACTTGAGTTTTGGCGTTGACGTCACAATGGTGAGCGGTAAAAGCAACACGCGTATAGATAGCGATATTAGTATCATCAATAACATCACCGAAGATATAGCATTAAAGCTAGAGCAATCTCGTCAGTACCACGATAGGGTGCCAGAAGGGCTGAGCAAAGCAGATAGTGTGTTCTCGGTAAACCTACTATTTATCTTCTAATACCAATGCCGCAAATTATGTAGCCAGTATTAGATAATTTCTGGTCTTCCCCACCTTCCGCTTTTCATTGAAAATTAGACATAAAAAAAGCACCTCTAGAGAGGTGCTTTAAATTCGTCTTGATACTGATATTAGTCAGCAGCAACAACCTGTACTTTCGCAGTAGCGAACACTTCTGAGTGAAGTTGAACGCTGATCTCGAATTCACCAGTGTTACGTAGAGCGCCTTCAGGAAGACGAACTTCGCTCTTAGCAACTTCAACGCCTGCCGCTGTGATAGCGTCAGCGATGTCACGAGTACCGATAGAACCGAATAGTTTGCCTTCGTCACCAGCTTTAGATGCGATAACAACAGCTTCTAGAGCGTTAACTTTCTCAGCACGTGCTTCAGCAGCTACTAGTTGCTCAGCAACTTTAGCTTCTAGTTCAGCGCGACGAGCTTCGAACATTTCAACGTTAGCTTTAGTAGCCATAACTGCTTTACCTTGAGGGATAAGGAAGTTACGTGCGTAGCCAGATTTAACGTTTACTGTATCGCCAAGACCACCTAGGTTACCGATTTTATCAAGTAGAATAACTTGCATTGTTTAATCCTCTTTCTTAATAAAACGAACCGATTACTGATGCTTGTCAGTGTACGGTAGTAGAGCTAGGTAGCGTGAACGCTTGATAGCGCGAGCTAGTTGACGTTGGTATTTAGCGCTTGTACCAGTGATACGGCTAGGAACGATTTTACCAGCTTCAGTGATGTAGTTTTTAAGAGTTGCTACGTCTTTGTAATCAATCTCTTGTACGCCTTCTGCAGTGAAACGGCAGAATTTACGACGACGGAAGAAACGAGCCATGGGCTATCTCCTGATCTTAAATTTGAGTAATATTGTCGGCATGTAACACTAATTTCCCAACGCCATTTCGGCCGGTTTGATAAGCGACAAAACCACTTACCTTAATGTTACTACCTTGTACTAAATTCTGAGTTAACGCTTGTGACCTAAGCCCACTGACAACTACCGGCATTCGACAATAAACTTGTCGTGGTAGGTCAGCTTCGATAACAGCAGAGCGATGCTCTAACCAAAACCGACAGTGTTCAATGCCACTTGGGCTTTTACTACGAATGGGCGGCTTGGCAATGGTGCCACTCAGCTCCATTCGATTGGCCATAAGAGAAATTACTCAGCAGCTGCTTCTGGCTTAGCTTCAGCACGCTCTTCGCGACGTGGAGCACGCTCTTCACGTTGCTTAAGCATGATAGATTGCTCAGTGATAGCCGCTTTAGTACGCATGATCATGTTGCGTAGAACTGCATCGTTGAAACGGAAAGCAGTTTCTAGCTCATCGATTACAGCTTGGTCAGCTTCAACGTTCATTAGAACGTAGTGAGCTTTGTGAAGCTTGTTGATTGGGTAAGCCAGTTGACGACGGCCCCAGTCTTCTAGACGGTGGATTTTACCGCCAGCTTCAGTGATTGAACCAGTGTAACGCTCGATCATGCCAGCAACTTGCTCGCTTTGATCTGGGTGCACCATGAATACGATTTCGTAATGACGCATGGGTTGCTCCTTACGGATTATTCAGCTTCCACAAATGGCCCGGTCGTCCAGAGGAAGCAAGGAACTAAAGAAAATTGACCGAGTTTTAAGGAGCACGAATAGTACAGAAAGGACGCAAAATAGGCAAGTGATTATTTGCACAGCGCGAGGGATATTTTTGCACCCTTGCCTTCAGAAACGACAAAGGCTGCCAGCAAAGTGACAGCCTTTTTAATCAGTGTGTTATTACACTTATTTCAGCGCTTATTTAACTTGAGCAAGTTCCGTACGCATTTGGTCAATCACTTGCTTGTAATCTGGCTGACTAAAAATTGCTGAACCCGCGACAAACATATCCGCACCCGCTTCGGCGATTTCACGAATATTATCGACTTTAACACCACCATCGATCTCTAAACGGATATCACGACCAGACTCATTAATCATTTTGCGTACAGCACGGAGCTTATCCAAAGTGTTCGGAATGAACGATTGACCACCAAAGCCCGGGTTAACGGACATAAGTAGAATCAAATCCACTTTGTCCATGATGTACTCTAGGTGAGCAAGCGGTGTTGCTGGGTTAAGCACCACGCCCGCTTTACAGCCGTGCTCTTTGATCAATTGAAGAGTACGATCGACGTGCTCTGATGCCTCAATATGGAAAGTGATCATCGATGCGCCCGCTTTCGCGAAATCAGGAATAATACGGTCGACTGGCTTGACCATTAAATGAACGTCGATTGGTGCAGTAATACCGTAATCACGCAGCGCTTTACACACTGGCGCACCAAATGTCAGGTTTGGTACATAGTGGTTATCCATCACATCGAAGTGCACGACATCCGCACCCGCTGCGAGTACTTTTTCTACGTCTTCACCAAGACGGGCAAAATCAGCCGATAAAATGGATGGCGCAATGAGAAAATCTTTCATACCTGACCTCAGTAGTGGCGAGCAAACAACAAACAAATTTGCGCACAATTCTACCGAAGCCAGTGGGGAGATCCACTATTTAGAGACAATAGTGTGAGAACTAGGAGTCAGATTTATCCGTATCTGGGGCACGAAACAGAGCAAGCAGCTCATCTACTTTATTGCGTCCACTGCCGTTGCGGCTGATGGTTCGCTTCACTTTAACCACATTAAGCTCTGCACCATGGTACAGGCGACGCGTTAATGTCGTGTCGTGGTTTGAAATCAGAACGGGAATACCACGTTCAGTTGCAGCTCTCTCTGCAATGTCAGCCAATGCTGCTTGGTCATCAAGAGTAAAACCATTACCGGCATATGAGGTAAAGTTCGCCGTATTCGACAACGGTGCGTAGGGTGGATCACAGTAAACCACGCTGCCTTTGCGCGCTCGGCTGAATGTCTCAGGGTAACCTTCACAGACAAATGTCGCCTTCTTCGCTTTTTCTGCAAAGAATTCAAGCTCGGCTTCTGGGAAGTAAGGCTTTTTGTAAGAGCCAAACGGTACGTTGAAGCCACCTTTTTTGTTGTAACGGCACAATCCATTAAAACCAAAACGATTCATATAAAGGAACGCAAGGGAACGGTACATCACATCGTCGGTACCGTTAAACTCAGCGCGAATACTCAGGTACGCTTCTTTACGATTATTCTCTGCGACAAACCAACGCTTTGCCTCTGAGATGTAATCCTCAGGACGCTCTTTCAACAGGTTATAGAGGTTAATTAGGTCGGGGTTGATGTCTGCCAGCAAATATTGGTCATAGTCGGTATTCAGGAATACTGAACCAGCACCAACAAAAGGTTCAACTAGCTTCCGAGCCGGTGGCAAATGACGTTGGATGTCTTCAACCAGACCGTATTTTCCTCCCGCCCATTTTAGAAAGGCTCGTTGCTTTTTCATCTACTGCTCTATCTATCGACCAAAAATTAAGGCTGCGGAATGTAACATATTTTTCGACGAAGCTCAGGATTATTTCACGCGATCAATTTCGCGATGTACTTGACTCAAGGATTTTGCCCAAGGACTCACCGACTTAAGTGAATCAGGCAGTCCTTCAACCGCGTCACGCGCTAACTGAATGGTCGGGTAATCTTGATAAGTAATTATATACCACTCTGTACCACTGCGAACCGTTGGGTAAATGCGCACTTGGTGATTGAGCTGATGGAGATCTAAAAATACTTGAACATCTTCCATTGATGTCATGGCAGCAAGCTGCAAAGTATAGGCTCTTGGAGACAAAGCCTTTAACTCTTCACGAGCAAACGAAAACTTCAGCACCGGTTGACGCGAAGCCAAGTCTGAATCCGATCCTACCGACGTCTCACTATCTTCCGCCTCAACCACTTTAATCAATGATGAGCTGGCACTGCTTTGTAATGAAGCATCGGACGCTTTAACAACGGCGTCGATTTTAGCCGTATTCGCATGCTCAGGCTTACCTTCAAGCAAAGCATCGACCACATCAGATTCAATGACCACACGCTGTTGAGCCTCTTCAGAGCCAACACTTGCAACTTCGCCAGTCACCACAGGTGGTAATGCGTCCGAGTCATCGGTCACATTAAACAGATCAGAGTGGCTATCAGCATCCGTTTCCATCGACGTACCTACCGATACACCGACACTTGATTCGACTTCGGGCTCGGTTAACGTTGGGATCGCTGTTTGCTCCAAACTGCCTGTCATTTGCTGCGCTTTTTCCTCTGGACTTGGTTGATTATACATCCACCAATAGCCACCTACTGCCAGTAACAATAACACCAACACAAGCAATGCGATGTTACGCGATGATCCGACCATTGAGCGGATAATAATCCTTTTTTCCATTTTCATCCCTCCTAACGCCATAATGTCGCCTGGAACAGGTTCAACTTTTTTAAAAGCATCTCGAACGCGTTTTTCCGCATCATCATCCACGTATCGAACCACTAAAGATTCAAAAAATCGACGCGCCTCCACTTCCGAGAGCATCTCAATGTCTAATTCAACTGGCTTTAACTCTTGCCCATAACTAAGGCGCGCGAGAACCGACTCTATCTTTCCAGCGATAGTAAAGAGTACGACATTTATTTTCCACTTTGGATTCGCTTGTGCTTCTAACACCAATATCCAAAGTTCTGAGAGCAGAGTTTCACTCAGCAAGTGAGCGTCATCGACCACAATAGCGATATCACACGAGTCGTTGCCGATAATTCGCACAAAGCTATCAATCAATCTATCTTGTTGATTAAAAAGAGCATCAGAAACAATCTGGTTCAAAATAAGCGTACGATGCTGCACATCATCTTGATTAGTTCGACACAGTAACAAACATTGATTTTTATTGCTTGCACCGAGCTCAAGGTATCGTTGTGCTAACCATGATTTTCCGTAACCGGCATGACCATTAACCGCAATCAGGTTGGACCCAAAATTGGTCAGTAAACCCAATCGATCCAACAATTCAATTTGAGAGTCCAATTCCAGTACGTGAGCGAAACTCATTTAAAAACCCTAATCAACAACAAAAATGACACCCTAAAACAGCATGACTAAATCAAATATCACGCCCAAAGTCGATGGCTTGTTTGATCACGTCTTGAGGTGTGTCCGCGATGACTTCTGCGCTGCCGATACCCGTTGGTAACACTAGGCGAAGCTGACCAGATAGCACTTTTTTGTCACGCATCATGTGCGCCATAAAGTCATCAAATGTCATACTTTCTGGGGTGTGTACAGGCAATTTAGCGCGGCGCAAAATTGCAACAATTCGATCGAACTGCGCTTGAGAAATCAACCCACGGAGATGGGATGTTTTTGCTGCCATCACTGTACCTGAAGAAACCGCTTCACCATGTAGCCAGTTACCATAGCCTAGCTCCGCCTCAATCGCGTGACCATAAGTGTGACCAAGGTTGAGCAATGCTCGAATACCGGTTTCTTTCTCATCCTGCGCGACAACTTCTGCTTTGATTTCACAGCAACGTGCAATCGCGTAAGTCAGGGCTTCTTCATCTAGGGCGTACAGACGATCGAGGTTCTCTTCCAACCAATCGAAAAATGCACCATCATAAATAATGCCATACTTGATGACCTCTGCGATGCCCGCAGCAAACTCACGCTCTGGCAATGTCGACAAACAATTGGTATCGATAATTACGGCTTTTGGCTGGTAAAAAGCACCAATCATATTTTTGCCTAATGGGTGGTTAACAGCCGTTTTACCACCAACTGATGAGTCAACTTGAGACAATAATGTCGTAGGGATTTGGATGAAATCCACACCGCGTTGATAACACGCTGAAGCAAAGCCAACGAGATCACCAATCACACCACCGCCCAATGCGATAATCACCACATCACGCGCATAACTTCCCTCCAATAGGAAGTTCATGACTTGGTTAAATACGTCTAGGCTTTTGTATTGCTCGCCATCAGGTAACTCAAGTAAAGAGGCGTCACAGCCAAGCTGCTTCAGTTGGTTAAGAATTTTATTCGCGTACAGAGGTGCAACCGTGACATTACTGATCACGACCACTTTCTGGTTTGCGTTTTTATTTGAGAGAATTTGAGAAAGGTACGCCGGGTCCTCAAATAACCCGGCGCCTATAGAGATTGGGTAGCTACGCTCTGCTAGATTGACCGTAATCCGTTCCATCGGGGCCTCCAATTAAAAAAGATAATTGCTTATCTCTCTTCTAGCATTTTTACGATTTGGTTGGCTACCACTTTTGCACTCTGGTCGTCAGTACGAACGGTGTAATCCGCCACTTCTTCATATAGAGGATTACGTTCACCAGCCAATTGCTCCAATACTTCACGAGGTTTATCCGTTTGAAGTAAAGGACGCTTCTTGTCACGGTTAGTACGTGCCAATTGCTTTTCGATAGTCGTTTCTAGGTAAACAACAACACCACGAGCTGAAAGGTGATTGCGGTTTTCTTTGCTCATGACAGAGCCGCCACCTGTTGCTAGCACGATACCTTGCTCTTGAGTTAGGTCTTCAAGCACCGCTTCTTCACGCTTACGGAAGCCTTCTTCACCTTCTACATCAAAAACCCAAGAGATATCTGCGCCTGTGCGTTCTTCAATCACTGTATCAGAGTCAACAAACTCCATATGCAGCTGCTGTGCGAGATGTCTACCAATTGTACTTTTGCCGGCACCCATTGGGCCAACAAGAAAAATATTACGTTTCTCAGCCATATTTAGCGGTATTTTTACAACGTTAATTCAATAAGATCGTCACAAGAAAACACAGCCAAACTGCTATTCAACAAGGCTTGTGACACCAATTCCTCACAGATAATTCGTGATAAGACCCGAAATTATCCAAGCATGGTGCCACTAATGCAACTTTATTTTTGATCTAATCGCTTTTTTTACTGATTAAGCGTTACTGGATTACGACTTTGGGTGTGACAAAAACCAGCAACTCACTTTTACCTACATTTTCATAACTGCGACGGAAAAGCGCCCCCAATAGCGGCAAATCCCCCAATAAAGGCACTTTATCAACAGCGTTGGTAATGTTGTGCTGGAAAATACCACCGAGTACCACAGTCTCACCATTGTTCACCAATACCTGAGTTCCAATACGTTGAGTATCGATAGCCACAGCTTCACCAGTTCCCGTTTTTACTACTTGCCCTGGCCTATCTTGCGTCACACTTAAATCCAACACTAAGCGGTTATCTGGCGTAATTTGCGGCGTCACTTTTAAACTCAACACCGCTTTTTTGAACGTTACCGAAGTCGCACCACTTGAAGAAGATTCTAGGTATGGGATCTCTGTACCTTGCTCGATATAAGCCGGTTTTTTATTGGTAGTGATTAAACGCGGACTAGAAATGATTTCTGCTTTCGATTCTTGTTGTAACGCAGAAAGCTCTAAGTCCAATAAGGTATCAGAGCCCAGCTTTGCCACTTGGAAAGCAATACTGGTTGCACTCGGATTGGTCGCAGCTAAATTCACATTCAGGAAGTCATCAATACCGGCACTGCTACTAGCGTCTTCACCTTCACTACCGCCAGCATCGTAGAGGCCAATGGTCGCTAAATTACTCTCAATTGAACCTCCGACAGTATTGCTGCCATTGGTTGAGGTAAAGCCCCAGCGAACACCCAGTTCATCCATATTGCCTTCATAGATAGTCACAATTCGGGCTGCAATTTGTACTTGTTTAACGGGAATATCCAGCGATTCGATGATTTCTCGGATAACGGCAATGTTCTCAGGTAATTCACGAATCAAGAGTGAGTTAGTACGCTCATCAATCGTCATTTTTCCGCGTTCAGACAACATACTAATGTTACCCTCGCCATTGATCATCTCTGCAATATCTGATGCTTTAGCGAAATTAACTTTGATGATTTCCGATGATAGTTCGCCCATCTCCTGCTCGAGTTTTTGTTTCTCCAGTTGCTGCATTTCTCGTAAATCGAGCTCATCCTTTGGCGCGACCAAAATCACATTCCCATCAACGCGTTTATCTAGCCCTTTTACCTGCAAAATAATATCCAATACCTGTTGCCAGGCTACACCATCAAGGCGCAAGGTCAGATTACCGGCGACCGAATCGGACACCACCAAGTTGAATTGATTATGATCGGCAATCAATTGCAATACGTTACGCACAGGAATATCTTGGAAATTAATCGAAATCAGCTTGCCTTGCTTATCTAAGATGCTCTTATCTGGCACTTTTTCATTCGGCTTTAACTTACTAACCGTCACTTCAAGATAACGCCCAGAGAGCCGATAATCATGGGTATAACCTTCATCGATATACGCCTGCAAACGTGTGCCCGAAACCTCACGAAAGACCTCGACACTTTCAACTACGGTTGAGAAGTCTTTTACATCAAGCAGATAAAGCTGTTCATCTGCCACTAAAGTGTTGAGCAAATCAATGCTCAGCCCTTCCTGGACGCGCTTAATATCCACTATCGCTGCTGGAGAGGCCAGTTCGACTACAATGATCGCATCTTTGTCTTTGTTAGTGCGAAAATCGATACTTTTTAGTGCATTAGCTTGTCCTCCTTCAGCGTGAGCTAAAGGCGCTAAAAGTAAAAGCAGCCAGAAAGTAAAAAGCCCAGTTAGCTTCTTTGGTAGGCTCGGAAATCCTTGTCTCATCTTCATTACTCAATATCAAAAAATAAATACAGCTATATCTATCTCAAAGCCAGCTTAACTTTGCGTTTTTGCCAGCACCCTAAGCCATCGGGCAGGGTTTCATTAATCGTTAAATAACGCTGGGATACATGGGTAACCTTGCCATTGTTGCGCCCAAGATATTGCCCCGGCTTAATGGGGTAAACGGTGCCGTTTGGTGCTTGCACAAGCCCTGAAACATTGTTATCTACACCCATCACACCTTTTAAACGCAACTGACTAAGAGGAAAGCGTTCCAGTTTTCCGGTACGCTTTCTCGCCGGAGGCTGCCAGCAATCTTTCCTAACCTCGGGTTGAGTCGCAATAATGGCTTCTTTCGGTAGCTCAAATGGGGCTCGCATCACCATGGGATCATAAGCGACCACCCGATATTTCTCCGCTGGCCTCAGTTTTTCCGCATCACGACGCGCTTTCTCTTCTACACCACGAATGAAATCGCTCAATGATTCATCATTGGCTTGGCACCCAACTAATACGCTGGCAATAGCAATACCTATCATCAGCAAAGTTTTATTTCTCAACTTTCGCTTCCTCAGGTTTGAACTGGTAAGTGTTCGCCTTTACGCGAAAATGCAGAGCTTCGCTCTCTTGACTGACTCGCTGCCACGTCACATCGGTAAATGTAATGATACGAGGCAGCGTCGCAATAGCTTGGGAGAAACGGCCAATATCATGAAAATCACCTGTCAGCTCAATATTGAGTGGCAAACGGTATAGAAAGTGCTCGGACTGTTTCTCCCCCCACTCAATACTGGTAAACGTCAGCTTGTTATCAATACCGAGCTCATTAATAGAGGCCAGCATGGTTGCCAGTTCTTTCTGCACTGGCAGTTGTTGCAATAGCATTTTGTAGCGCGTGGTGAGCTCATCCAACTGCGATTGAAGCTGAGGCAACGTTGCAACTTTATTTGCTTTGATTCTGAGTGCCACTTTTAAGGCTTGCTCTTCTTGGATCTGGCTATTAAGGCGTTGCTCTTCGGGAATAAGATAAAACCAATAGCCAAAGCCCTGAATGAACAACACCATTAATAAGATGACAGCCAACTGAGGATGTAATGGCCACTCTGCAATTTCATCAAATTCTAGATCTGACCAATTAGCCATGTTGACCTCCTGTCTGTTGAAGAGGCTCTTTAAACAAGAAGGAGGCTTTGAAGGCCTGAAATTCTTTACCAAAGCGCACTTTACCGTGAACAATCGAATGCATTTCTACATCGAGTAACTTGGCCGACCTCTCCATCTTATCCAGCATAGTTGCCAAGCGCGGCGTGCTATCGGAAATGCCTGAAATCTCTATCTCATAATCGTTCATCTTGATCTTATCGACGTACACACCATTCGGGATCACGGAAGGCATCAAATTCATGAACTCCGTCGTTTTGTTTCGCCCGCGTTGAAGTTCTTCAACAACCTTCAAGCGTCCTAAGATCTTGTCGTGTTCTTGCTCGGCGATCTTCATCGCTTTCATTCGTTGATCTAGTAGTGAAATATAATGTGCTAAATAATCGATGCGCTGCTGCTGCTGATCTTGCTGATACTGGTAGTACTGGCCAATGCTCCATTGAATACCACCTGCCACTAATGCACTTAAAATCACTAGCCCGACAAAGCGACGACGGTGTGCCTCACGCTGGCGTTCGCGCCAAGGAAGAAGGTTAATGTGATACAACATTCTTACCTCCTAACCACTGAATCCCACGCACAGCAAGCCCCGCAGCCGCAGTGAAACGCGGCCAGTCCGCGGTGTCACGCTTGCGCTTAGGCACTTTCATATCAAATAAACCAAGAGGGTTGAGCAACTCACACTCTAGTGCCAGTTGTTCAGACAGAGCTTCAGCGATCATTGGCATGGTCGCCCCTTCGCCAGACAGCCAGATACCTTGGATGTTTTGTGAACCATTCATCGAGCTGTATAACTGCATTTGACGCTTCACATGTTCGATCATGTGACAGTTAAACGACTCAGCCATCCCTTGTTCATTATTTTCAGAGAGGGCATCGTGTCTCACTCCACTGACGTTGCGGGTCCCGCAGACAAACTCTTTATGAAAGAGCTCGCCTTGCTCAGTAAACATGGTGAATGAACTGCTCATTTCTCCAAGGTGAAGTAAACAATACGCACTCCTGCTAGGAAAGCGTCCTGCAGCCAACTGCCAAATGTGCCCAAGACTTTGCGAGTGCACATCCACCAGCACCGTTCTCAACCCTGACTTTTGAACGGCACCAACTCGCGCTTCTACCACTTCTTTACGCGTTGCAAAGAGTCGATAACTATCTATGCCTCGTTCCTGTTCTGCGACTTCAACTAAAGCAAAATCAAGACTCAGTTCTTCCACAGGAAATGGCGATTGATGTGAAAAAGCTCGGACGATGGCAAATTCTTTTTCACTTTCATCCAAGTGGTGTTCAATTGGCAACGTTTTACTGATCACTGCATTGTCAGGAACAGAAATAGCCACTTGTCGAGCGCCAAAAGGAAACATTTTTTTCATCTCTTTTAGGGTCTTTACAAATTCTTGATGATTTATGATGTTATTTTCAGCGACAATACCTTCCTTAAGTAATATTTCTTTGTAGCCCAATAAGGCGTAACTGTTGCCATTGGGTTTAAGTACCACGGCTTTGAGGCTGTTATGACCGATATCTATGCCAGTAACTAATAGCTTATCCATCTCTACTCTCGATCCGATATTCAATCGTGCAAAGTTGTTCTTAGCATCGAGAGAATTTTCTTCGTGCAAAGGTTGTGATTAGCATCTAAATAAGAGTTAATATCTCTATGTGCTAAATTTTTAACCTAAGAGTACAAGGGTTTGCCGTTATACAGCCTCAACCAATCAGGGATTCTCCGGTGAAGTTCATAAAGCGTTTACTATTTTTAACATTGATTTGCATAATTCTTGGAGTCACCACAATTTTCGGCTTCTACCAGTATGTAAAGCCTGAATTGCCAGACGTTGCAACTCTAAAAAATGTTGAATTACAAACACCTATGCAGGTGTTTAGTCAAGATGGAAAACTGATCGCACAGTTTGGCGAGAAACGTCGTATTCCTGTTACTTACGACGAAATTCCACAAGATTTAATTCACGCACTGATCGCGACCGAGGATAGCCGATTTTATGAGCATCCAGGTATCGACCCGATCGGTATTACACGGGCTGCAGTGGTTGTGGCGCTTTCTGGTTCAGCAAAACAAGGTGCGAGTACTATTACTCAGCAATTAGCTCGTAATTTCTTCTTATCGAATGAAAAGAAGATCATGCGAAAAATTAAAGAGATTTTTATTGCAATCCACATCGAACAGCTTCTATCTAAGCAAGAGATCATGGAGTTGTATGTGAATAAGATCTTCCTTGGCTATCGTTCATATGGCTTTGGTGCAGCTGCTCAGGTTTATTTCGGTAAGAGCCTAAATGAATTGACATTGAGTGAAATTGCAACGTTAGCCGGCATGCCAAAAGCGCCTTCGACCATGAACCCGATCTACTCATTAGAGCGTGCAACCAATCGTCGTAATGTGGTATTGATGCGCATGCTAGATGAGAAATACATCACTCAAGAGCAATATGACCAAGCTCGTTCTGAGCCTATCGTAGCACGCTACCACAGCGCTGAAATTGAACTTTCCGCCCCATATGTCGCTGAGCTTGCACGTTCATGGGCAGTCAATGAGTATGGTGAGGAAAAAGCCTACACTTCGGGCTTAAACATCTACATGACAGTGAACTCAAAACTTCAAGATGCTGCAAATACAGCCGCTATCAATAACCTATTGGCTTATGATGAGCGTCACGGTTACCGAGGTGCAGAGAAAACCTTATGGAAAGCCAGAGAAGAAGCGTGGAATACAGAGCAAATTGAAACGCACCTGAAAACGCAACCAACTTACGGAGAGCTATACCCTGCGGTTGTCACCAAAGTGGAGGATAAATCGGCACAAGTTTGGGTGAAGAACAACAATGAGCAGACTATCGCTTGGACTGGCATGAACTGGGCACGCAAGTTTTTGACCGATGAGCGTCAAGGGCCTGCGCCAACATCTGCAAAAGAGATCCTAACCGCAGGTCAGCAAGTATGGGTGCGTGCAATCAACACCACCGATAAAGAAGGCACCATCACAACCCATTGGAAATTGAGCCAAGTACCAAATGCGAATACGGCTTTTGTGGCAATGAATCCAGAGAACGGTGCGGTGCTTTCTCTGGTTGGTGGTTTCAACTTCATACACAGTAAGTTTAACCGTGCAACCATGTCTGTGCGTCAGGTCGGTTCGAGTATCAAACCGTTCATCTACTCTGCAGCATTAAACAAAGGTCTAACACTCGCTTCACTCGTCAACGATGCCCCCATTAATAAATGGGATGAGGGCTCAGGTTCGGCGTGGCGTCCAAAGAATTCACCACCAACATACATTGGCCCAACGCGTCTACGCATAGGCCTGGCACAATCAAAAAACGTGATGGCTGTTCGTACGTTACGTGAAGTTGGCTTAGACGAGACGCGCCAGTACCTAGCCCGTTTTGGTTTTGACATCAATGAGGTTCCTCGTTCAGAGACTATCGCCCTCGGTGCAGGCAGCTTAACACCAATGAAAGTCGCACAAGGCTATTCTGTGTTTGCCAATGGCGGTTATTACGTGGAGCCGTATTACATTGATCATGTTGAGAACCCGTTCGGTGAGGTGCTATTTAAAGCCAATCCAAAAACAATTTGTCAGAAAAATTGCCCTCAAATGAGTGTGCAAGCAGAGGATAAGTTCATCACAGAGTTTGGTGAACAAGATGTCGCGTTAGACAACGCCGACACAAATCATACATTGGAAAGCAATGAGCCTAATTACGCACCACAGGTTATTTCAGAGCAAAATGCTTTCTTAATGCGTGAAATGATGTACAGCAACATCTGGGGTGGTGGCAGTTGGCAAGATGGCACAGGTTGGAATGGTACAGGCTGGCGAGCACAAGAACTTGATCGCCGTGACATTGGAGGCAAAACCGGTACCACCAACGATTCTAAAGATACTTGGTACAATGGTTACGGGCCAGGCATCGTGGCGATTTCATGGGTAGGTTTCGATGACCACTCGCGCACACTTGGCCGTACAACCATCAACAGCAATCTAGGTCAAGACCAGATCTCTGGAGCAGAGTCTGGCGCAAAAACCGCAGAGCCTGCATGGATTGACTTTATGCACGCAGCACTAGAGGGCACACCACAACAAAGTAAGAACATCCCTGATGATATTGTTCGCGTACGTATCGACCGTGACAGCGGGCTGTTAACTCACAAAGTGGATGGTACATCGATGTTTGAGTACTTTGAAAAAGGGACTGAGCCTACAGAGTACGCCGGCAATCACCTCGAAGATAGTATCTACTCCACAGGCAGTGGTGAGACAGAAGAGTTGTTCTAATCGCTTAACAAAGAATAGGGAAACCAGAGGCTTCCCTATTCTTATCTACTTTTTGACTGTTCATGCCGCTATAGACGCGGTTTGCGAGCCAAGAATGTCTTTAACCTTCGCTGCTAAGGTCTCAAAACGCGCACGCAGTGGTGAACCAGGACGGTAAACTAATACGATACTTCTCGATGGCACAGGGTTCACAGCAGGTACATAGCAAACCCCATCTTTTTCCTTCTCCTTTGGAACCGAAAGCTGCGGCAATAGCGTAATGCCCGCTCCTGCTGCCACCATATTACGCAATGTCTCCAAACTCGTGGCTTTAAAACGTTCATCATCTTTGGCGCCGGCTGCAAAGCAGAAGCCTAAAGCCTGATCTCGCAAACAATGACCATCACCAAGTGCCAATACCGTTTTACCACTGAGTTCAAGCATATCAATATGATCGAGTTCTGCCCATTCATGGCCACAAGGGACGGCGACACTCATGGGTTCACTGTAAACCTCAATCTCTTTAAATGGTGCAGTCTCGGTTACTGATGCTAAAACAAGACAATCCAATTTTCCTTCTTCTAACTGACGGACCAGTTGATGGGTCTGCGCCTCATGCAAGAACAATTCAAGCTCTGGAAACTCTTCTTTTAGTTGAGGCACGATCTTTGGCAATAAGTAAGGGCCAACCGTAGGTATAAAGCCAATATGCATAGGGCCAGTCATCGATCCACTTTGACCACTCGCCATATCTTTAAAGGTTTTCACTTCACTTAAGATGCGTTTCGCCTGCTCCACCAGCTGCAAACCAGAGTCAGTAAACAATACACGTCGGCTACTTCTCTCTAAAAGGGTCGTGCCTAGCTCATCTTCTAACTTACGAATTTGCCCACTTAACGTCGGTTGACTCACAAAACAGGCTTCCGCTGCCTTTCGAAAATGCTTGTGCTCTGCAAGCGCAACCAGATACTCAAAATCTCGGATATTCATGACATACGATTCGCTTTTATTGCTTGATAGAAATAATCTATCAAAACCATAGCATTAAACGATTGGAGCTATCAAAGTTTTTTTTCAATAATGAGTACATTGAAGCATGACGACGCGGAAAAACCGCTAAGCTCTCAACAAATTATTCATATAAAAAGGAAATCATCATGTTTGCATCAAAAGAAGGTCAAGCTGTACCATCAGTTACTTTCCCTACTCGTAAAGGTGACGCATGGGTGAACGTAACCACGGATGAACTATTTAAAAATAGAACGGTTATCGTATTCAGCTTGCCAGGTGCATTTACTCCAACATGCTCATCAAGCCACCTACCTCGATACAACGAATTATTCTCTGTATTTAAAGAGCATGGCGTGGATGAGATTCTCTGCGTATCGGTCAACGACACGTTCGTAATGAACGCGTGGAAAGCAGATCAAGAAGCTGAGAACATCACTTTCATTCCAGATGGCAACGGTGAATTCACAGATAGCATGGGTATGCTCGTTGATAAGAATGACCTAGGCTTTGGTAAGCGTTCGTGGCGTTACAGCATGCTAGTAAAAAACGGCGTGGTCGAGAAAATGTTCATCGAACCGAACGAGCCTGGTGACCCGTTCAAAGTTTCAGATGCAGACACAATGATGAACTACGTGGCACCTGAGTACAAGACTCAAGAATCCATCACCGTATTCACTAAGCCAGGCTGCCCTTTCTGTATGAAGGCAAAGCAGAACCTGATTGATCACGGTCTTCAATATGAAGAAGTCATTCTAGGTAAAGACGCAACAACCGTGAGCCTGCGTGCAATCTCTGGACGTACGACGGTGCCTCAAGTCTTCATCGGTGGTAAACACATCGGTGGTAGCGAAGAGCTAGAATCTTACCTAGATTAATCCTTTGTCTAATAAGCGCAGTCTACGTTGTTAACGTCCTGAGCAACAGCCTCGTCATTGACGAGGCTGTTTCATATAGGTAAGGCCAAGTAAAGATGATCCTCACTCAGATGACAGATAGAAAAAAGCCCCAAAACCAATATTAGTTTTGGGGCCCTCTTAGATTCTTCTAAGAAAAAGCAGTGGTACTTTAATAGACCAACCTTCTTCTCAAAGGTTCCAATTTTTTCGCTTATTATTTTATCCGATTTGAAAATCTTCGCTTAAGCGACGTTACTTTTCTGAATTACCTGCTCTATAAGATTGATCTCTAAAGCGACTTCATCACACGCATGTTGACGTGGACATTGGTCACAATCTTTCAATACTTTCTCCGGCAACAGTGACTTTGACGTTGGTAAGAAGCTTTGTTTCATAAAGAACTCAGGCGTGCGAGTCAGAACAAAGACTTTCTTGATCGCCATTTGACGCGCTTTCTCAATCAGGTTGTGCACAATCGCACTCCCCTGCCCCTGCCCTTGCCAACCGGCTTCAATACCTAGCGTTCTAATTTCAGCCAAACCAGAATCATAAACGTACAAAGATGCACAACCCGTTACTTCACCATGATGCTCCGCAACGGCAAAAGAACCAATATCACGCACCAGTTCATTACGTGAACGCGGTAAGTTCTCACCCATATTCGCCCAATAAGCCACCATGCCTTCCAATGTCTCGATATCGGTCAAACGTGCAGGACGAACTTTCACCGCCGAGGTATCACGTTGTGTTAGGCGCTTATCGGCTTGTTCCACCGCATAAGCAACTTGCTGTGGTGACACACCACCAAGCGCGCAACGTTTTTCTAAGCAAGATTCGATGGTTAATATATCGTACACATCCACTTCAATCACCTCGGAGAAGGTTTTGAGCTCTCGCAATGATAACTCTTCCAATGCACAACCTTTGGCAATTGCACCAACAACCGCAACACCGACAATATGGTGCGCTTCACGGAATGGGATGCCTTTCGCCACTAAGTAATCAGCCAGCTCAGTTGAGTTTGCATAGCCTTGCTTCGCCGCTTCTAGCGTGCGCTCACCGTTGACTTTAATACCATCAAAGCATAGCGCTGCCATTTCCATGCAGTCGTTCCACGTATCAAGCGCATCGAACAGACCTTCTTTGTCTTCCTGCATGTCTTTGTTATAAGCCAGTGGCAGCGCTTTTACGGTCATCATCATGCCTGCGAGTGCGCCATATACACGCCCGGTTTTACCGCGGATAAGCTCTAGTGCATCTGGGTTTTTCTTCTGCGGCATCAGAGAAGATCCCGATGTCACGGTATCTGCCAGTTCGATGAAGTTAGATTCACCCGAATTGTAGAAGATCATGTCTTCTGCCAAACGCGACAGGTGCAGCATAGAGATAGACGCCACCGACATTAGCTCCATCACATGATCACGATCAGATACCGAGTCTAGCGAGTTACGTGTTGCACGGTGGAAGCCAAGATTGTGAGCCAACTCTTCACGGTCGATTGGGTAAGCGGTACCAGCAAGCGCGCCTGAACCAAGTGGGCAGGTGTCCAAACGCTTCAGGGCATCGCTTAAGCGTGAGTAATCACGCTCAAACATTTCGACATAAGCCAAACACCAGTGAGCAAAGGTCACAGGTTGTGCGCGCTGCAGGTGTGTATAACCAGGTAGGACTGTATCTTGATGCTGCTTTGCTACGCCAACCATTTTAGTTTGTAAACGGTCGAGGGCAATCAACAGCTGTTGACCTTGCTGACGGCACCAAAGCTTGAGGTCCGTTGCCACTTGGTCATTACGCGAACGACCGGTATGTAGCTTTTTACCTAAGTCACCCACTTTGCCTATCAACTGCTGCTCAACCCATGAATGGATATCTTCCGCATCCGAATGCAAGATTTGATGTGGGTCTTCCATGACTTCTAGTTTGAGCTCATTCAGTGCGAGTTCAAGCTTTTGCTGCTCTTGTGCGGACAGCACATCGACAGAAAGTAACGCTTTAGACCACGCAATAGAACCGACAATGTCTTGCTCAGCTAATCGGTAGTCGAAACGCAACGAATCGTTGAAGTCTTTAAATCTGGTGTCTGCCGCTTGGGTAAATCTTCCGCCCCATAATGCCATTGCGTCTCTCCTGATGACTATTACTTATGCTAACCTGCTATTCATGAAGTGTTGACCAAACTGATGATCATTTGCTCACTTTTTCTTATGTTTCAACGGTACGATAAACCCAACAAAAAATAAAGTATAAATTCAGTATTATTACATATTTATTCACGATTATTTTATTTTTATGTTGGCCATATCAGCAAAATAAAAAAGACCTGCCGATAGTAGGCAGGTCTTTTATTTTATAAGGTGTTAAATTGGCTTATTTTTTCTGGCTGTTCAATGCGCGGATACGGCTGGATAGCGAATACAGACGGATGAAGCCTTCTGCATGGCTTTGATCATAAACTTCATCCTCACCAAAGGTCGCAAACTGCTCACAGTACAAACTATTGTCAGAGCGTTTTTGAGTGACCGTAGCTTGGCCTTTGTACAGCTTCACAACCACTTCACCATTAACATCCTTCGCAAGTTCTTCTGTCGCGGCAAGGATCGACTTACACAGTGGTGTGAACCAACGACCGTCATACACGAGATGCGATGCCTTTAGGCCTAACTCTTCACGGAATTCGAATGATGATTTATCGAGCACGAGCTGCTCAACCGCACGCAGAGCTTCCATCATGATGGTGCCCCCTGGCGTTTCGTAACAACCACGAGACTTCATCCCCACAAGGCGGTTCTCGACGATATCGATACGGCCAACGCCATGCTTCGCCCCTTTCTCGTTTAAGTAAACCAGAGTGTTGTAGGGCGTCATTGCTTCACCATCAACTTCAACAACTTCACCTTTCGCTACCTTTAACGTCACGTATTCTGCTTCGTTTGGTGCTTGCTCTGGATCGACTGTCCAAACCCAGCAATCTTCGTTCGGTGCATTCCATGTATCTTCGAGAACACCACCCTCTGTTGAGATGTGCCACGCGTTGGCATCTCGCGAGTAGATCTTAGTCAGAGACGCTGAGCAAGGAATATTACGCTCTGCGAGGTAATCCAAACACTCTTCACGGCTAACAAGATCCCACTCACGCCATGGAGCAATCACATGTAGATCCGGCGCTAGTGCTGCAAATGCGCCTTCAAAACGCACTTGGTCATTACCTTTGCCAGTACAACCGTGACACAGCGCGTCAGCGCCCACTTTACGCGCCACTTCTACCTGTGCTTTAGCAATGATTGGACGCGCCATTGACGTACCTAGCAGATATTTACCTTCGTAGTAAGCCCCCGTTTTTAGTGTCGGGTAAATGTAGTCTGCGACCATCTCTTCTTTCAGGTCAGCGATGTAACACTCCGAAGCACCCGAGGCTTTTGCTTTCGCTTCAATGCCTTCTAGCTCTTCTGCGCCTTGACCAACATCGGCAACGAAAGCCACCACTTCACAATCGTAGTTCTCTTTTAGCCACGGGATAATGACTGAAGTATCTAGACCGCCTGAGTATGCGACTACCACTTTTTTAACGTTCACTTTGCTCATTTTTGTTCTCCAAACTTACCTGGCGCTGCGCTCGGCGGTCAGTGCCAACCACTTCCTAATGTTGAATTTTTTAACTGTTTTGCTTCTGCTTTATTGCGGCAGAAACTGCGTTCCTATACTTTCACCCGCGAATAGCTGGGTCAGTTTCTCTGGGTAACGCCATGTCGCGACTTCGATAGGACGACCAAGATCATTGGCGGCCTCCAAGGCGGCTTTAACTTTGACGATCATGCCGTCGGTGATCACTTGCCCTTGGATCAAGGCATCGGTTTCTTGCTCGGATAGCGTTTTAATCAAATGACCTTTACCATCCAATACACCACTCACATCAGACAAAAGTACTAACTCCGCATCTAATGCGCCCGCTACAGCAACAGCAGCTTGGTCTGCATTCACATTCATCATTTGGCCTTTATCTGTCAGGCCAATTGAGCTAATGATCGGTAGCGCACCTGTGTTTAGAACCGCTTGTAATAACGTTGAATCACCCGGTGATGCTTTGCCTACTGCGCCTAACTCTGGATCAAGCTCTTCGACATGACACATTCCGCCATCTGCAAGACTAAGTCCTACCGCATTCAGCCCATCAGCAATCGCTTGACCTTGCAGTAATTTATTCGCTGTACCCGCAAGCGCACCTGCAATCACAGGAATTTGCTCATAAGGCGTCACACGAAGACCATTTTTCTTTACGGTCTCAAGCTGAAGCTTTGCCATCAACTCATCAACTAGGTAGCCACCTCCATGAACGATGGCGATTTGTCGCTGCGCCGATTTTTGGTATGCCGCAATAGCAGCAAACAGTTGGCTTAAGGTTTGAGTGCAAGATAGAGCTGCACCACCGAGCTTAATGACTAAAGGAGCTTGATTGGTTTGCGTCATCGCATTTCCCTCTTTCACGACTACAGCAACGCTGTCAGTTCTGGGTAACCGTAATGAATATTGAGACATTGCATCGCTTGACTCGATGCACCTTTAAGTAGGTTGTCGATCGCCGATATCACAATGATGTGCTCGCCTTTTACCCTCCAGCCGATATCGCAGAAAGGGGTATTTTCGACATCCTGAATACGTGGAATACCATCGCCTTTTAGACGAACTGCTGGCTTACCTTGATAGGCTTGTTCAAACGCTTGTGCCACTTGTTTTTCCGCCACACCTTGCGCCAACTTCATTGTGATGGTGGCAAGAATGCCGCGCTTAAAGTTGCCTAGATGTGGAGTAAAAATCACATCGCAACCTAAGTGTTGAGTAATCTCTGGTTGGTGGCGATGGTTAAAGACACCATATGGCTGCAAACTCACTTCGCAGAAGCTATTGACCATGGAGGCTTTACGTCCTGCGCCAGACACACCGCTGGTAGCATTAATCACTGGCCATTGGTTGGTATCTAGTAATGCACTTTCTAACAGAGGTTTGATTGCGAGCTGTGAAGCGGTTGGGTAGCACCCCGCCACTGCAATCAAGGAAGTGGTTTTGATTAATTCTTGGTTCCACTCTGCTAAGCCGTATGCTGCTTTATCTAGCCAGTTGTTATATTGATGCTCGAAGCCATAAAAGGTGTTGTAGAAGCCTTCGCTTTTCACACGGAATGCCCCCGATAAATCGAATACCTGACAACCCGCATCTAAGAAAATTGGGGCTAAGTCGTGGCTCACTTCATGCGCTGTCGCCAGAAAGACGACATCTGACACTTGAGCAACTTGCTCAGGGTCGGTCAGTGGTGAAACTGGCATATCAATCACACCCGCTAACTTGCCGTGCAATTGAGCAATATTCTTTCCTGCATCTACGCTATTGGCGGAAACGTATAAACCTGATAGCGTGAGTTCAGGGTGTTTGTTGACCATTAAAGCCAACTCTGCGCCGGTGTAGCCGCTGGCTCCGATAATCGTGGTTTTTAGCATTACATGGCATCCATACGCTTAAGGTCAAAATGACTATTCATATTTAATTTTTGCTATATTTTGATTTTTTATTCATTAAATATGATTTAGTATGTGTTTTACATTTTTACACTCTGTCTGTCAATAGGAGAATTGAAAGATCCATGCAATTACCAAGTTTTCTAGAAGTCTATGAAGGACTGATCAGCACCTCTTCGATCAGCTCAACCGATTCAAGTTGGGACCAAGGCAATGCCAAAGTGATCGAGAAGCTAGCTTCTTGGTTTAAAGATCTTGGCTTTAGTGTTGAAGTGATCGAGGTGGAACCAGACAAACACAATATGATCGCACGTATGGGTGAAGGCGAAGGCGGTCTACTCCTCGCAGGTCACAGCGATACCGTGCCATTTGATGAAGGCCGTTGGAGTTTTGACCCACATAAACTGACCGAGAAAGATAACCGCTTTTACGGTTTGGGCACTGCTGATATGAAAGGCTTCTTTGCGTTTATTTATGAAGCGGTGAAGAAAGTCGATTGGAGTAAGCAGACCAAGCCACTTTATGTATTAGCAACCTGTGATGAAGAAACCACCATGCTGGGTGCGCGTCATTTTACTGAGAATGCGCCTTTTAAGCCGGATTACTGCATCATTGGTGAACCCACCAGTCTTGTACCAATTCGAGGTCATAAAGGGCATGTGGCAAATGCCATTCGCGTAACAGGTAAATCCGGTCACTCTTCAAACCCTGCTTTAGGCGTTAACGCAATTGAGATCATGCATGACGTCATGTTTGCCATGATGCAACTGCGCGATAAATTAGTGAAAGAGTATCACCATCCTGGTTTTGCCATTCCAAGTCCAACCCTAAACCTTGGCCATATTCATGGTGGCGACAGCGCTAACCGTATTTGTGGCTGCTGTGAGCTGCATTACGACGTGCGTCCTCTTCCTGGTATTAGCCTTGATGGTTTAGAGAACATGCTGCGTGGCGCATTAAAAGAACTCGAACTGAAATGGCCAGGGCGATTGGAAATTATTCCACTGCACGAACCCATTCCGGGTTACGAATGCCAACATGACCACCCATTTATCGGCGGCGTTGAAGAGATCTGCCAAACTAGTTCAGAAACCGTTAACTACTGTACTGAAGCGCCATTCCTGCAGCAGTTGTGTCCAACCTTGGTTCTTGGCCCTGGTTCGATTGACCAAGCCCACCAGCCGGATGAATTCCTGTCTTTCGACTTTATCGACCCAACCATCGATGTGCTGTCACGTGCGATGGTGAAATATTGTTGTTAGTCGCATTCTGTACTTTCCTGACAATGCAGTTCGATTGAGCTGCTATTTGTTATCTTCGAGTCTCTTCTTCTAGCACGCTATATCCTTCTTTTGGTGAGCGGTTTTGTAATTAATTTTCACTTAGAGCGGTATAAGCGGACCTAATTTTGCTCTAAATCAGGAGAGCTGTGGAATAATTGCAAACTTACTCGGCTTTATTTGACTAGAACTGGTGGTTTTCGCTAGATTGGAGTCTTAACAAGGACAATGGATGTAGTTTTTTTACGAGGCAGGATGACAATGAACGAGAAATACGCCGCACTCAAAAGCAATGTGCGCATGTTAGGCCACTTACTGGGCAACACGATCCGCGATGCCCATGGCGAAGAAATCTTCGAGAAAGTGGAAACTATTCGTAAATTATCCAAATCGGCTCAAGCTGGAAATAGCGCTGACAGAGAAAGCTTAATAGAAGAAATTAAAAGCCTGCCAGATGAGCAATTGACGCCCGTGACCCGTGCGTTCAACCAATTTCTAAACCTGACCAATATTGCTGAGCAATACCACACCATTTCACGCCATTGTGAAGAGCATATCTGCGAACCTGACGCAATTAACTCGCTGTTCTCAAAGCTTGTGCAAAATGATGTGAGCAAGCTAGACACGGCACAAGCGGTTCGCGAGCTGAACATTGAATTAGTTCTAACTGCGCACCCTACCGAAATCACTCGTCGCACCATGATCAATAAACTGGTTAAGATCAACGAGTGTCTATCTAAGCTAGAGCTGAGCGATCTCTCTTTCAAAGAGCGTAAGAAAACTGAACGCCGTCTTGAGCAACTTATCGTGCAAAGCTGGCATTCTGACGTTATTCGTCAACAGCGCCCAACCCCGCTTGATGAAGCCAAATGGGGCTTTGCGGTTGTAGAAAACTCACTATGGGAGGCAGTACCTGACTTCTTACGTGAAATGAACGACCGTCTAAAATCATACCTTGGCGAAGGTCTACCGATTGATGCTCGCCCTGTACACTTCTCATCTTGGATGGGTGGTGACCGTGACGGTAACCCATTTGTGACCCACAACGTAACTCGTGAAGTACTGCTTCTATCTCGCTGGAAAGCGGCAGACCTGTACCTTAACGACATCAACGAGCTGATCAGCGAACTGTCAATGACAGTGTGCAACGACAAAGTTCGTGAACTTGCGGGTGAAGATCAACACGAACCATACCGTGCGATCCTAAAACAGCTACGTTCACTGCTGAACGAAACCAAAGACATTCTTGACGCGAAAGTTCACGGTCAGAAACTGGCCGTCAAAGCGCCGCTACAAAAAGTAGAGCAGCTTTGGGAGCCGCTTTACGCGTGTTACCAATCACTCAACGAATGTGGCATGGGCGTTATTGCCAACGGCTCACTGCTAGATACGTTGCGTCGTGTTAAAGCATTTGGTATCCACTTGGTTCGCCTTGATATCCGCCAAGAAAGTACCCGTCATGCGGATGCTCTGTCTGAACTGACGCGTTACCTAGGCATTGGTGACTACGAACAGTGGAGCGAGCAAGACAAGATTGCTTTCCTAACCAATGAACTTGCGTCTAAACGTCCTCTTCTACCTCGTGACTGGGAACCATCTGAACCCGTTAAAGAGGTTTTGGACACCTGTAAGATTATTGCCGCGCAACCTCGCGAAGCATTTGGGGCTTACGTTATCTCCATGGCACGAACGGCCTCTGACGTACTCGCTGTGCACCTACTACTACAAGAAGCGGGCTGCCCTTACCGCATGGACGTGTGTCCGTTGTTCGAAACGCTAGACGACTTGAACAACGCAGAATCCGTTATCAAGCAACTGATGGGTATCGATCTATACCGTGGCTTTATCCAAAACCACCAAATGGTCATGATCGGCTACTCTGACTCTGCGAAAGACGCTGGTGTTATGTCGGCGGGCTGGGCACAGTACCATGCAATGGAGTCGTTGGTTAAAGTCGCCGATGAGGAAGGCGTTAAGCTGACTCTGTTCCACGGTCGCGGCGGCACAATCGGCCGTGGTGGTGCACCTGCACATGCTGCCCTGCTATCTCAGCCACCGAAGAGCTTGAAAGGCGGTCTGCGTGTAACAGAGCAAGGCGAGATGATCCGCTTTAAGCTTGGTCTACCAGACGTTGCCGTAAACAGCTTCAACTTATACGCAAGCGCAATATTAGAAGCAAACTTACTGCCGCCACCAGAGCCAAAACAAGAATGGCGTGACTTAATGGAAGTGCTGTCTGAAATGAGCTGTGAAGCCTACCGCAGTGTGGTTCGTGGCGAGCCAGACTTCGTCCCTTACTTCCGCCAAGCAACGCCTGAACTCGAACTGGGTAAACTGCCTCTAGGTTCTCGCCCTGCGAAGCGCAATCCAAATGGCGGTGTTGAAAGTCTCCGCGCGATTCCTTGGATCTTCTCTTGGAGCCAAAACCGCTTGGTACTACCTGCATGGTTGGGGGCCGGTGAGGCGATTCAATACTCGGTTGATAAAGGTCACCAAGCACTACTAGAAGAGATGTGTCGCGAATGGCCGTTCTTCTCGACTCGCCTTGGCATGCTAGAGATGGTGTACTCGAAGTGTAATATCGACATTTCGCGTTACTATGATCAACGCTTAGCGGATGCGTCTCTATTGCCTCTTGGCGATCGTCTGCGTGCACAATTACAGCAAGATATTAAAGCGGTACTGAACGTAGAAAACAACGAGAACTTGATGCAACGCGATCCTTGGGGCCTTGAATCAATTCGCCTGCGCAACATCTACGTAGAGCCATTGAACATGCTTCAAGCTGAGCTGCTTTACCGTACTCGTCAAACCGAAGAGCCCTCTGCTGACTTAGAGGAAGCGTTGATGGTGACGATTGCAGGTATTGCCGCAGGTATGCGTAACACAGGCTAATCACTATTGCCAAAGGGATAACAAAGCTGAGCGAGAGCTCAGCTTTTACTCCTATTCAACAATAACTTTACTATATGGATAACAATTATCCAGACAATTAATCCAAAAATAAAACAAAAAGTCCGCATCTATCAACATAAAAAACCACAACCAAACACTATTGAGCATTTTATTAGTTTTTTGAGCGAATCTCGCCCTAGTATTCCACTTCATGCTTATTATTTATATACTACTCGCCTGCTGAGAGCCCTAAAAAGTCCAATCATATAGGCTCCAGCTCGATGGAAGCATCCATCACTCTAGGTGATAAACGGCTTTAAGGTGACAGAACCAACTTTGTTGGTGCTACTTATTAAATAAAAATCTCAAGCGCCAGCAAGAGCGCAGCTGAAAGTATAAGTAGTTTGTTTACAAGTTTATTGACCATTTGGATTGAAGACATGTCATTACCACACGTAATCTTAACCGTTCTTAGCACTCGCGACGCGACTGGTTACGATATCACTAAAGAATTCTCAGCGAGCATCGGCTATTTCTGGAAAGCAAGCCATCAGCAAGTTTACCGTGAACTGAATAAAATGGCTGAGAAAGCACTCGTTACCTGCGTACTTGAACCTCAAGAAGGCAAGCCTGACCGCAAGGTATACTCAATCACTGACGCTGGTCGTAGTGCATTGGGCGAATGGTTTGATCAACCAACTGCCCACCCAACGGTTCGTGATGAGTTTTCTGCGAAATTGATGGCGTGTTCCGTTCAATCGGCAGCACCTTTCCGTGTTCAGCTTTCTGAGCTAGTAGAAGAATCTCGTAAGCTGGTTTCTCACTACAAAGAAATCGAAGCAGCATACTACGCAACACCATCAACACTAGACAAGCAAGCGCGTTTAGAGCGTTTGACTCTTCGCCGTAACCTAATGCTACGTGAAGCGTGGATTAACTGGGCTGAAGAAGTGCTAACTGAGCTTGAAGTGATCAGTTAATTTTAACACTTAAGTTAGAATAAAAAGGCTTGCCGATAGGCAAGCCTTTTATGCATCAGAAGGAAGTGAATTACGCCTCAACTACCGCTTGCGGACGCACACCTAAGGTATGGCATAGCGCGTAAGTCATCTCGGCACGGTTTAGTGTGTAGAAGTGAAAGTCTTTCACCCCTTCACGGCTGAGCACACGCACAATATCAATCGCTTGGCTCGCACCGACTAGCTGACGCGTCACAGGATCATCATCCAAGCCTTCAAATTGCTTGCTCATCCAGCCTGGCACTTTCACATTGTTCTGCGCCGCAAAGCGAGATGCTTGTTTGAAGTTCGAGACTGGTAAGATACCCGGAACGATTTCTACATCGATTCCAGCGGCTACACAACGGTCACGAAAGCGTAGGTAAGACTCCACATCAAAGAAGAACTGAGTAATCGCACGGTTTGCACCTGCATCGACTTTACGTTTTAGGTTAAGCAGATCAGATTGCGCGCTTTTCGCTTCTGGGTGTACTTCTGGAAACGCCGCCACCGAGATATCAAAATCATGACGCGCTTTAAGCAGCTCTACCAAATCCGATGCATACATATCTGGAGCACCACCACCCAGTGGAATATCACCACGTAGAGCTACGATGTTTTTGATACCGTTGTTCCAGTAATCATCCGCAATGTCGATCAGCTCATCACGAGTTGCATCAATACAGGTTAAATGAGGCGCAGCCACAAGACCCGTCGTCGCTTTAATCTCTTTAATAATGGAGTGAGTTCTGTCACGTTCACCTGAGTTTGCGCCGTACGTTACAGAAACGAATTTTGGTTGAAGAGTTTTAAGGCGATGCACAGAGCTCCAAAGTGTCTCTTCCATCTTTTCACTGCTTGGTGGAAAAAACTCAAATGAGACGTTGATATTGTCTGATAGTTCAGCAATATTTTGGTTTAAGGCATCGATATGGCCTGCATGCGTGTATCCCATCTTACTCTCCCTGTGACAACTCCGTCACTAAATCAAATCCCAAAACCGACGTTTGGACGTCCATATGTCTACAGAATGTATTGAATACGATTTAATGTCAACCTTGTGATTATGAATTTTTCTCAAGTTAACAATGAGGATAGTTCAAGTTTCTTTGCGGCAACTCCGTAACCTAACTCTGCAATTCAGTATGGCATTATCGAGACAATAAAAAACCCCGGAAGCAGTCCGAGGTTTTGTTATCGTTCGCAAAAATTGGCTTGGAATAATTTAAAACAAACTAGCTAGGCGATTAAGGTCGGATTGAATCGCGCCGGCGGTCACTTCACGTCCCGCACCAGGACCTCGAATCACTAATGGATTGTCTTTGTACCATTTGCTTTCAATCGCGAAGATGTTGTCACACGGCAGCAAGTTCGCCAGTGCATGCTCACGTGATAACGCTTCGACACCCACCGTTGCCTTGCCGTTGCGCTCTAAGCGAGCGACGTAACGCAACACTTGGTCGTTTTTCTGCGCCTTGGTTAAACGCTCTTGCAGAATCTCGCTTAGGCTATCGCCTTGGTCGAAGAAAGCGTCTAGGCTCAATTCTCGCAATTCTTCTGGCACAAGGGATTCCACTTTCACACTCTCTGGTTCAATGTCCAAACCAGATTCTCGGGCTAAGATAACCAACTTACGCACCACGTCAGAACCATCGAGGTCAGAACGAGGGTCAGGCTCGGTCAAACCTTGTTGCCACGCTAAATCTACCAGCTCTACGAACGGTACTGAGCCATCAAACTGCTGGAATAACCAAGATAGTGTGCCGGAGAAAATGCCCGATAGCGCGACAATGTCATCACCGCTTTCACGTAAATCTCGAACGGTATGGTTAATTGGTAGACCTGCACCAACCGTCGCGTTGTACAACCAATGGCGGCCAATTTTAGCAAAGGCATTTTGTACTTGGTGGTAGTACTGGCTGTCAATCGAACCTGCGATCTTATTTGCGGAGATCAGGTGAATGCCTTGCTGAGCAATCTCAACATAACGTTCAGCTAACTCTTTGCTTGCCGTGACATCCAATACCACGGCTTCATCATAATGTTGAAGTTCCCCAAGTCGCGTTAGCCAACTCCCATCGTTGCAAATTCCCTCATCCTCAAAACGCTGTGCGACCACGGCCGCGTCAATGCCTTGATCATCAAACCAAAACGTTTGGCTATCAACCACTGCAACCAAATCGAAGCTCATACCATGTCGCTTTTCTAGCTCTCCTTTTTGCGCTGAAAAAAGTCGTAACCAACTAGAGCCAATATTCCCCTTACCACACAGCGCAACCGCGACGCGCTTTTGGGCTTGGAATAACTGACTATGGATACCTTGCACGAGCTCTGCCACTCCTGCGCAACGTAATACCGCCACCAGGCTCAAGCCAGATTCAGTTTCAGAGATAAATTCAACCGGCGCGTGTTTTAATTGCTGATAGAAACCGAAACAGTGACTGGCATTTTTTGTCACCCCAGCGCCCACCGCAGCCAATAGGGAATAGCCTTCCTTGAGCTTGATTTCAGCTTCTACTGCTAGCTCTTGCAAGTACGTCAGTACTCCACTGGCAATTTCAGCTGTGTACGCTAAGCGCAGCGTTTGTTGATCCGATTGAGCTTCATACGCTAAAGGTTCTAGTTGAGCACGTTTTAGAGCCCGCAAAACCTCTTTCTGTGCACGTTCAAAGTCATGACCATGGAGAAAGGCTAACTGAACCAACAGCACTTCATCCAGCGATGTAATGATTTTAGCCCCTCGCCCCGAAGCCAATACACGCTCAATACGTGTCGAACCCGACTCTGGTTCATAGCTGCATTTAAGATTCAAATCCATTGCGCTCTGCGCAACAGGCTGAAGCGTTCGACTATGTAACACCGGAGCCGCCAAGCGAGCGAGTTCACTCGCTTCATCCAAGCGCAGCAAAGGGAGTAGACAAGCATCCGACACCAAACGAGGGTCTGCACTGTATACGCCTGGAACATCACTCCATATGGTCACCATACTCGCTTCTGCCAGAGCGCCAATCACCGTTGCAGAGTAGTCTGAGCCATTCCGGCCAAGTAATACCGTCTCGCCAGATTCATTTTGCGCCATAAAACCTGTAATAATGATTCGCTTGTGACTGTTCTGCGTAAGTACCGTTTTAATTAGTGGATAAGATCGTGCACAGTCTACTTCTGGTTGAGTCCCTGCATCAGCTCGTAAAAATGCTCGTGCATCCTGCGCGACTGCTGGCAAATCGTACTGTGATAACAAGGCAGCAAGTAAGCGTGAGGACCACACCTCACCATGCCCTAGCACTGCGGCTTTTTGTGCTTCCGTTAGTGGAGCCGACAACTCTGCTAATGTACTGAATTCATCTTGCAGAGAAGCAAGTAATTGCACCTGCGCTTCGCCTTCCAGCAAAGCTTCCACCAACTCGGTTTGGAACTGTCGCAAACTTTGCAAGGCTTCATGAGCAATGCGGCCGTCTTTATCTAACCCTTCTAAAAAGTCAATAAGCCGATTCGTCGTTTTACCTGCCGCAGATACCACGACTAAATCATTCTCTGCCGAATACTCTTTAAGAATCCCAACCACACGTAAGTAGCACTCGGAGTTGGCTAGACTACTGCCTCCAAACTTGTGTAGCTGACGTTGTACCCTCATGACTTTCTCCCCCTAATTACTGCGCTGCTTTCGCGAAGGCTTGCTCAAGATCAGCAATCAAATCTTGTGCATCTTCAAGACCAACAGACAAGCGCAATAACTGTTGAGATACGCCCGCTTCTGCTAATGCCGTTTCCCCCATTGCACGGTGAGTCATGGAAGCTGGATGACAAATTAGACTTTCTACCCCCCCTAAAGACTCAGCTAAAGAGAACAATTCCAGCTCTTTCACAAATACTTTTAGCTGTTCAAACGAACCGGCGAATTCAAAGCTCAGCATTGAACCAAAGCCAGATTGCTGTCGCTTCGCAATATCATGACCCGGATGTTCTGGCAGGCTAGGGTGATAAATCTTCGCCACCAACGAGTGCGTTTGAAGATAGCCCAACACAGCGAGTGAACTTTCTTCATGAACTCGCATTCGGGCACCCAACGTACGAATTCCTCTTAATGTCATGTAACTATCGAATGGTGTTCCCGTCGCGCCAATGCAGTTCCCCCACCACGCCAACTCTTCAGCATGCGCTTCACTCTTAGTGATCACCACACCACCAATGACATCTGAATGCCCATTGATGTACTTTGTCGTTGAGTGAATCACAAAGTCTGCGCCCAGTTCTAAAGGCTTTTGGTACACCGGAGTCAAAAAGGTATTGTCGACCGCTACTAAAGCCCCCACTTTTTGGGCTTTTTCACATATAGCCGCGATATCCACCACGCGAACCAACGGGTTAGATGGCGTTTCTAACAAGATCAATTTGGGCTTTTGCTCAAGTGCAATATTCAGTGCCTGCTCGTCAGACTGGTCAACAAACTGAACCTTGAAATCACCTTTATTTGCACGAGTATTAAACAAACGATAGGTACCACCGTAGCAGTCATGTGGAGCAACAATGAGGTCATCAGGGCCTAAGAAAGCTGAAACCCAAAGGTTAAGTGCAGAAGTGCCACAGTTGGTTACCACCGCACCTTTACCAGATTCTAATTCATATAGAGCTTTCTCTAGTAAGCCTCGGTTCGGATTTCCTGAACGGGTATAATCGTACTGAGGAACTTCTCCAAAAGCGGGAAAGCCATAGTTAGTAGAAAGGTAGATGGGTGGAACAACAGCGTGGTACTGACTGTCTGACTCAATACCAGTGCGTACAGCAATGGTCGCAGGCTTATAGGTGCTCATGGGGGTATCCTTTCACGGCTGGTGACATCTGAGTGGGAATGCGCTATATCTAACCTATCTTATTCGATTGATTAACACTCTTCCCTGACTGTTAACCTCACTTTACTTGTCTAAAATTAGGACGTCAATACCTCCAGACGTCTATATGTCTTTGCTTATGGCGGTAAATGCAGCTAAAATCAGCACCTATATTTATTTTTCAACTTATTATATGAATGAAGGTGTGCAATGGCTGACTGGAATGGCGAATACATTAGCCCGTATGCAGAGCACGGTAAAAAAAGCGAACAAGTAAAAAAGATTACCGTATCTATCCCGCTAAAAGTTTTGAAAGTGCTGACTGATGAGCGAACTCGCCGCCAGATCAATAACTTACGCCATGCAACCAACAGTGAGCTGCTTTGTGAGGCTTTCTTACATGCTTACACAGGGCAACCACTACCAACGGATGAAGACTTACGAAAAGATCGTCCAGACGATATCCCAACGGAAGCAAAAGCGCTAATGACGGCAATGGGCATCGAATTCGAAGCATTTGACGAAGAATAATTGCTTACAAATTTGCCATCGTTCAGAAGCGGCATCGGGGCTCGTTTCAGAAACAATAAAAAAGGGACGCAATCGCATCCCTTTTTTATTCCAACGACTTTCTTCTATGAGATCGTTACTCTGCCATGTAATTTTCTGGTATTTCAATACGAGCAACACCTGAATCAACGGCAGCTTGAGCAACCGCTTTTGCTACGCGTGGCAACAAACGAGGATCCATCGGTTTAGGAATGATGTAGTCCGTACCAAATTCAAGCTTGTCCACACCTGCCGCTTTCAATACTGCTTCTGGTACTGGCTCTTTTGCTAGTTCACGAATTGCACCTACTGCCGCTAACTTCATTTCATCGTTAATCTCGCTTGCACGTACATCAAGCGCACCACGGAAGATGAATGGGAAGCACAATACGTTGTTTACTTGGTTCGGGTAGTCACTACGACCAGTACCCATGATCAAGTCATCACGCACTTCATGCGCGAGTTCCGGCTTGATCTCTGGATCCGGGTTTGAACATGCAAATACGACCGGTTTATCGCCCATTAGCTTCAGCGCTTCTGCTGGCAATAGGTTTGGACCTGACACACCCAAGAATAGATCAGCCCCTTCAATCACGTCTTCCAGCGTGCGCTTATCCGTATTGTTCGCAAATAACTGTTTGTATTCATTTAGGTCATCACGACGTGTATGAATCACCCCTTTACGATCCAACATATAGATCTTCTCACGCATTGCCCCACACTTAATCAACAGCTCCATACAGGCCACTGCCGCTGCGCCAGCACCAAGACAAACGATGGTAGATTCTTCAAGCTTCTTACCTTGCAACTCGATTGCATTCAGCATACCTGCAGCCGTAACAATCGCCGTACCATGTTGATCGTCATGGAATACCGGTACGTCACAACGCTCGATCAAGCGCTTTTCGATCTCAAAACAATCGGGGGCTTTGATGTCTTCTAAATTAATGCCACCAAAGGTATCGGCAATGTTTGCTACCGTGTCGACAAACTCATCAATAGTACGATGTTTTACTTCGATATCAATCGAATCCAACCCCGCAAAACGCTTAAACAACAGCGCTTTACCTTCCATCACAGGCTTAGAAGCCAGTGGACCAAGATTACCCAATCCTAGAATCGCCGTGCCGTTAGAGATCACCGCAACCATATTACCTTTCGCCGTATACTTGTAAACGTTATCGGCATTTTGCGCGATTTCACGCACTGGCTCAGCAACACCTGGGCTATATGCTAATGCAAGATCGTTCGCCGTTTCTGCAGGCTTGGTCAGTTCAACCGCAATCTTTCCTGGCGTTGGGTATGCGTGGTAATCCAATGCTTGTTGGCGGCGTTCTTCTTCTGGGGTCAGTTCTTGGCGAGTGTCTTCAGACATGGGTCGTTTCTCTTTTTATGGTTTTTGGGTAAGGGGGATAAATCTTAATGTATAGAAATCAATCTTCATAGGCAAGATTGCGAGCTATATCTTTAAAAAATGGGAAAATAAAAGAGATTAGACCAGACATTTGTACTTAATACCTGATTTAAAGGGTAGTTGCTTCAAAAACATAAAAACGTAGAGCAAATACTGGTAGCCCCAGTGGATTAAGCACTGCACTTTGGTGAGCTTATAAACCGTTCAAATACGTAATAAGGAGCGAGAAAATGAAATCGTGCGTGAGGAGATGTTATGTTTAAAAAAAACAGCAGGATGGGGGTAATAATGACAATACCGCAAATAATGATTAAATAATGAGTGGAATGGTTATCATCACTAACCCAAAAACGATATAAAAAAGGGAAGCCTTAGCTTCCCTTTCGATGCGCCTTCTTCAATGAGAAGAAGAGTGCAAGATTTCGTTTAATTCGTTAAGAATTATTCGAAGATCTTAGCAACAACACCAGCACCTACAGTACGGCCACCTTCACGGATAGCGAAACGTAGACCTTCGTCCATTGCGATAGGAGCGATTAGTTCAA
>NZ_LIXM01000027.1 GCF_002608565.1 Vibrio sp. PID17_43 | reverse complement strand
TGTCTGGTATGCACTCAACAAAAAGCGCCTTAAGAATCTGATTCTCGTTAGGAAATTTTAGCGCGTCATTCCAGCAAGCCTAAGCGCGACTAGGAATCTAATTGGCAAAGTGCACTGAAGGGCTTTCATAGCAATGAACCCGCAGCGCATTTTGATAACAGATTCTGAATCACGCTCGTTCATTCTTCATTCTAAGGAATGACGCTGTCTGGTATGCACTCAACAAAAAGCGCCTTAAGAATCTGATTCTCGTTAGGAAATTTTAGCGCGTCATTCCAGCAAGCCTAAGCGCGACTAGGAATCTAATTGGCAAAGTGCACTGAAGGGCTTTCATAGCAATGAACCCGCAGCGCATTTTGATAACAGATTCTGAATCACGCTCGTTCCTCGCTGTTCAGAATGACGAACATAAAGGTGTGTGTCTAAACCTTCTCCAAAAGCTCCGGCATGATCTCAAACAGATCACCAACCAAACCATAGTCTGCAACTTGGAAAATTGGCGCATCTGGATCGCTGTTGATTGCGACAATCACTTTCGAGTCTTTCATCCCCGCTAGATGTTGAATCGCCCCGGAAATACCAATCGCAATATACAACTGGGGCGCGACAATTTTACCGGTTTGACCTACCTGCAAGTCGTTTGAGACAAAACCTGCATCCACCGCAGCACGAGATGCACCAATGGCACCACCGAGTTTATCTGCGAGCTGCTCGACCAACGCGAAGTTCTCTTTGCTACCCAACCCGCGACCGCCAGAGACCACCACACTCGCTGCAGGTAATTCTGGTCTTGCGCTTTTCACTTTTTGCTGAGAAATAAACTCACTGTGTTCAGCGACTATCGTCGTCTCTAATGTTATGACATTCTCAACCACTGGAGAATCAGACATTACCACCAAATCAAAAGCCGAGCTTCGAACTGTCATGATTTTAATTGCATCATTCGAGCGCACTCTGGCTAACGCATTGCCCGCATATATCGGGCGAATGACCGTATCTAGAGACTCTATCGCCACCACATCAGATAGCTGACCAACATCAAGCAACGCTGCGACACGTGGCAGGAGATTTTTACCAAATGTACTCGCAGGGGCAAGAATATGAGAATAGGCTTTACCGACTTCCGCTATCAATGCAGACAGATTTTCAGCCAACGGATGCTGATACTCTGCTGCATCAATCACGATGATTTGTGAGACGCCCTGTACACGTTTCAAAGCATCCAGTACTGCACTGCATTGATGCCCTATCAGTAAAGCGCTAACCGGAAGCGTTGCACCATCATCGGTGATTTTAGAAGTCGCATTGAATGCTTTTAGCGTATCCACTGAAAGCGATTGATTATCGTGCTCGACAACAACCAAGGTTGCTAACTGCTTAGTTTCCATCGTCATGCCTCCTTACATCACTTTCGCTTCGTTCTTAAGTTTGTCAATTAACTCATTCACGCTGCCTACAATCTCACCAGCTTTACGCACTGGAGGTGACATAACTTCAAGTACTTCTTGCGAGCTCTCGACACTCACACCAAAGAACTCCGGAGTCATGACTGATAGCGGCTTTTTCTTCGCTTTCATGATGTTGGGCAGAGAAGCATAGCGAGGTTCATTCAAACGCAAATCGGTGCTCACTATCGCGGGCAACGTCAACTTCAACGTTTCTAAGCCACCATCAATCTCTCGCGTAACCAAAATCGCTTCCCCTTCCACTTTCAGTTCTGATGCAAATGTCCCTTGCGGCCGTTGAGTCAATGCTGCCAGCATTTGCGCTACTTGGTTATTGTCTGTATCAATAGACTGTTTGCCGAGCAAAACTAACTGCACGTGTTCTTGCTCCATGACCGCTTTTAGGAGTTTGGCAACCACAAGGGGCTCTGGGGATTGTTCAACATCAATATGAATCGCACGATCGGCCCCTAACGCTAACGCAGAACGTAACTGCTCCTGACAACTTGACGCACCAATCGAAACCACCAGCACATCTTCTGCTACGCCGGCTTCTTTAAGCCTGACGGCTTCTTCCACGGCGATTTCACAAAATGGGTTCATCGTCATCTTCACGTTGTTGGTTTCCACGCCAGAGCCGTCAGATTTCACTCTTACTTTAACGTAAGGGTCAATGACACGTTTAATTGCAACCAATACTTTCATACTCCCTCCTAGCAGATCGCCCAACACAAATCGCATCCTAGCGACTTAATCATGTGTGGTAGATAGAGTGATGAAAGCCGCTCATACTCAATGAATTCCCTGTTCATTTCGATTGGCCCATCACTGAGTGACAATGTCACTAAAAGCATTGAACACACACGATAACATCACCATTTGAGCTTAGTTTAGTTTACGTTTACGTCAACTGGACTATAGTTCTTTATACGGGTTGATGAGCAAAGACTGATTTATATAAAGGACACATAGGCATGGAAAGAGAATGCATGGAGTTTGATGTGGTTATCGTCGGGGCAGGTCCTGCAGGGCTCAGTGCCGCTTGTCGGTTAGCTCAGTTAAATCAAGAGAGTGAAAACGAACCGCTGTCCATTTGCGTGGTAGAAAAAGGCGCCGAGGTCGGCGCACATATCTTATCGGGTGCAGTATTTGAAACCCGAGCATTGGATGAACTTTTTCCTGATTGGCAAAACATGGGTGCCCCGCTTTCTGCGTCTGTTATTAATGATGCCTTCTTGTACCTCACAACCGAGCTTAACCATATTCGCGTTCCCCACTTTCTTACGCCAAATCCGATGCAGAATAATGAAAGCAATTACGTCATCAGCTTGGCAAACTTGTGTCGTTGGCTAGCAGAGCAAGCGGAATCACTCGGCGTCGAGATCTTTCCTGGGTTTGCGGCATCGAGCATCAACTATGATGCTTCCGGTAGTGTCACTGGCATCACCACCAGCGATATGGGATTAAACAAAAATGGCGAACCAAAACCCAACTTTGAAGCCGGTATCGAACTTAAAGCCCAATATACGGTATTTGCAGAGGGCTGCCGTGGCCACTTGGGCAAATCGTTGATTCAAAGATTCGGCTTAGATAGTGACACACAGCCGCAACACTACGCACTTGGATTAAAAGAGATATGGGAGCGACCTGTAGAGTCAAAAGCTCAATCCGGTAGCGTGATTCATTCCGCTGGTTGGCCGCTAAGTGAATCTGATACCACTGGTGGCGGCTTTCTTTACCATATGGAGAACAATCAAATCGCCGTCGGGCTAATCGTGGATTTGAACTATCGTAATCCATACCTTAGCCCATTTGATGAATTTCAACGCTTTAAACATCACCCTGCTATTGCACAACATCTACAAGGCGCGCAGCGCATTGCTTATGGCGCGAGGGCCATCGCCAAAGGTGGACTTTCTTCGCTACCGAAACAACAATTTCCAGGCGGTGTGCTGATCGGCTGCGATGCCGGCACGTTAAATGTGGCAAAGATAAAAGGCAGCCATACTGCAATGAAATCCGGTTTACTCGCAGCAGAAGCCATTGTCGAAGCGATGGCTCAATCAAAACAAGAACCAGACTATCAGCGCTTATTTAAATATTCATGGCTGTATGAAGAGCTAAATGATACTCGTAACTTTGGCGCAAACATTCATAAATTCGGTAGTATACTTGGTGGTGCCCTTTCAACCGTTGAACATAACTTATGGCAACCACTGGTTAAAAAGCCGTTACCATGGACGGTCACCGATCCGTCGCTTGATCATGAACAGCTAAAACCACTTCAAGATTGTCAACCTATCGAGTATCAAAAACCCGATGGTGTACTTAGCTTCGATAAACCCTCCTCAGTGTTTTTGTCTGGTACACTGCATGAAGAAAATCAACCATGCCACTTACATCTCACCTACCCTCACATCCCAATTGATGTGCATCTAGAGAAATTTGGCGAACCTAGCCAGCATTACTGCCCGGCAGGTGTGTATGAAGTCATTGAGATTGATGGCAAGCCTAAATTTCAAATCAATGCGGCAAATTGCGTGCATTGCAAAACCTGCGACATTAAAGATCCATCTCAAAATATCACATGGAAAGCCCCAGAAGGTGGTGGAGGCCCTAGCTATCGAAATATGTAGTGTCTAAGCGTGCAAGAGATAGTTCTCTTATACGTGCGTTTCTAGCGGTAAGAAATAAGGCGTTATGATTTCGCTAAATTGCACAATTGGTAGGGAGTAGACGGTAAGTCTGATAAAATTCAAGTCTTCCAGTAATCACGTTGATAGCACTGGATTTACCTAAAACTAGGAACTATTTTGACCAATAATGATATTTTACGCCGTGTACGTTATACATTTGATTTAAAAGACAATGCAATGACTGAAATCTTCTCTTTAGCCAATCTTGATGTGACCGTTGACCAAGTCACTAGTTGGCTCAAGAAAGAAGAAGACGAATCTTTTGTGAAACTTAGTGATACTGAATTGGCAATATTTCTAAACGGTTTTATCAATTTTAAACGTGGTAAACGTGAAGGTGAACAACCTAAACCAGAAGAGAAGTTAAGTAATAATATCGTATTCCAAAAGTTGCGTATTGCTTTGAACCTAAAAGCAGAAGATATTCTTGAGGTTCTGCAACTTGCGGATTTTCGTTTAAGTAAGCATGAACTCAGTGCGTTCTTCCGCAAACCGGATAACAAACATTATAGAGAATGCAAAGACCAAGTTCTTCGTAACTTCTTATTAGGGCTTCAGCTTCAGTTGCGCCCAAATGGTAACGAATCAGAATAAGAACAAACGGTTTAAAGTGATTGGCAACGCATGGTATTTTTACCATGCGTTGCGTTTAAGGTGGTTTCCAGAGGCTTAGATATTGGGTTGCTCACACCTAATAGGCGTTTGCTGGGATATTTCAACCTGACTAACCCGCTAAATTCATCGTATTTATTTTTGTAATATATGAATCGACTCAACATTCGAAGACAAATCGTAACGAATGTTCACCTTAGTATTCGCGCGTTCAAACGTCATTCTATCAAAATCTGTCATGACTATTTTGAATCCATTGCTCGCAAATAAACTGGTAACCTGAGTTCGTTTCTTAATTTCCATTGCTGAAGTGAGTATTCTTTCCATAGTAACCCCCGATTAATATGATTGCAGATACGCCTTAACATAAAGTGTGGCTGCGATAGAATCAATCGCCTATAAAATAGGCAAAAATGATGTAATAAAAGACAATCATTAATTTATAGCTCATATCTATACTTGCGAGATTTCCGCCGCAATTTAATTATGTGTTAACATTAATTTTGTGACAATCTGCCCAAAATGTTGATTTGCTCATTTTGTATTCAGTATATGATTGTAATGCTTACTTACAAAGCCAACCAGTAAATGAGTTAAGAGTGAGCCTGCACATAGCATTTTTAGCATACGGCGATTTTGTTATTGAGATGCCACAGGAAAAAAATGAAAGAAATCTATAATGACTTATTCTCTCAATCTTTTCCTAGTAAAGAACAACTCGTCGAGTTTGCCTTAAAACGTCATGGCTTTTGTAGCGACAACGGTTATTCTGGTGTGACATATCCAGAAGATTTAGATGAGTATGATCGTATTATTGAGAGCCAGTACATTCCCGACGGTATGGTTAACATTAACTATTGGGACGGCTCTTACAAAGAAGTCATGGTGAGTGAAAATGACTACCTTATCGCCTTAAAAATTTTCTTAACTTTAAATGGTAATGAAAACCTTGCAAGTATTCTGATTACGGAATAAACATTGCCCAGTGCTTTCAAAGCTGAGCTGATGCCAAATACTGGTTTAACAAACCAATGAGCGAAGTTTGACCCTATCCCCTATAAAATAATGCCCCTGCGAAGGATCATTCGCAGGAGAATATCAAAGCCGAGTTTTAATGCTGGCTTTATGCGACTTCGAACGCCAACGCCTTTTTCTCAACTTGGCGGAAAATCAACGTCAGAACGCCATTCACTGTTAAGTAGAATGCACCCGCAATACCAAAGACCGCTAACGTGTCGTAAGTTTGCGCGTTAATACGCTGGGCATAACCCATCAAATCCATGATCGTAATGGTGCTCGCAAGTGATGTTCCTTTAAATACCAAAATCACTTCATTCGAATAAGCAGGAACGGAACGGCGAATCGCATAAGGAAGAAGCACTTTCAGCGTTGCCGTTTTATTCATACCCAATGCGCGACACGCTTGCCACTGACCAGACGGTATCGCATTAAACGCCCCTTTAAACAGTTGTGTACTGTATGCCGCGGTATTCAATGCTAACGCTAACATTGCACAAAACCAAGGTTGACTTAACCAAATCCAAAAGACGCTTTCTCTTACTGCATCAAACTGACCCGGTCCGTAGTACACCAAGAAGATCTGAACCAATAAAGGCGTACCTGTAAACAAGGTGATAATGCCTCGGCTTATCCAATGTAAACCCGGGGTACGAAGGATCAGCGTCAACGTCATCATCAGCGCTAGGATGCAGCCCACGACTAAAGAAACCGCGGTCAATTGAAGGCTTGTACCTAAGCCATCGAGCATTTGCCAAACGTGCTGTTCGTTCATGCCGTCACCTCCTGCCCCATGCTCATACCTTGGATTGAAAACTTCTTATCAATCAACTTCACAGCCCGTTGCGTCATCAAAGTAATGCCTAAGTAAATTGCAGCAGCTGTCGCGTACCATGTAAATGCTTCATGCGTCGCTGCTGAGGTAAGCTGAGCTTGTTTCAGCAAATCGGTCACACCGATAAGTGATACTAACGCCGTGTCTTTTAGCAAAACCAACCATTGGTTAGTTAAGCCTGGTAATGCGTGTCTTACCGCTTGGGGCAAAACAATACGCACGAATGCATGAAATTGGCTGATGCCAAGTGCACTTGCGGCTTCTCTCTGCCCTCTACTGACCGCTTTTAACGCGCCACGTAAGGTTTGAGAAGCGTACGAAGCGAAGATTAACGACAGCGCCACAACACCAGACAAGAACGGGCTAACCTCAATAAAGTCTCCGGTGATCAGAAATAAAACCTGCGTCGAACCAAAATAGATGAACAACACGACAAGGATTTCTGGCAAGCCGCGTACAATCGTTACAAACGCCGTTGTTGGCCATTTCACAAATACGCGACGAGACATTTCACCACTGGCGAACACCACTGCCAGAATCAAACCGACGAAAAGGCTTGTGAATGCAAGCTGGACAGTCATCCAACTAGCTTGAACAAGCGTTAAAGAGTAACCCGTTAGTGCCATATTATTTACCGAAGTACTTATTATAGATGACGTCGTATTGGCCGTTCGCTTTCACCGTTTTCAATGCGGTGTTTAGCTTATTCACTAGCTCGTCATTACCTTTATTCACTGCGATACCAAAGCCGTTACCAAAGTATTTAGGGTTTGTTACGTGCTCACCTACGTACGCGAGGTTGTCTTCTTTCTTGAACCACTCAGCTACTACCGCAGTGTCACCAAAGACAGAATCAATACGACCGTTCTTCATATCGATGAATGCATCTTGGTAGCTTGAATAAGGCACCGCAGTCACACCCGGCATTTGATCAATGAGGTAGCTCTGGTGCGTGGAGCCATTTTGGACACCAACACGTTTACCTTCTAGCGCTTTTTGGTCCGCGATTTCATCTTGAATAGAAACAAACGCTGCTGAGTTTTCGTAATACGCATTCGAAAAGTTCACTTGCTCAAGACGCGCTTCAGTAATGTCCATTGCAGAGATGGCTGCATCATAGCGTTTGAATTTTAATGCAGGGATCAGGCTGTCAAAAGCTTGGTTATGAAAGCTACATTTTGCTTCCATTTCTTTACATAGTGCGTTCGCCAGATCGACATCGAAACCTTGAATCTGGTTGTTTTCATCCATGTATTCGAATGGCGCGTACGTCGCTTCCATCGCGAATTTGATCTCTTCTTGTGCTGCTGCGTTCGCAGAGATAAGGCCAATTAGTGAAGCTAGTAGAATCTTTTTCATTGCAATACTCCGTGTGTACGTCTTGGGCTGACACTCGCAATGACAGCCGTGTTTGACTGCTCTTAACTTAATGTTGTTTTAGTGTTTTAGATAATCAGCAAACTGTGTGGTTTGCGGATGAATAAATGCGTCGTGCGTGCCGTGCTCTACAATATGTCCTTTTTCTAGGTATAGAACATGGCTGGCGATTTTCTTGGCGAAATCCACTTCGTGTGTGACCACGACTTGAGTAATACCCGTTTCGCTCAAATCTTTTATAATTTTAACGACTTGATTGGTAATCTCAGGGTCTAGTGCTGCGGTAGGCTCATCAAAAAGCAACACTTCTGGCTTCATCATTAGCGCTCGTGCAATGGCTACACGTTGCTGCTGTCCGCCAGAGAGTTGCATCGGCCAGGCGTCTGCTTTATCCGCCAAGTGAAGGGTTGCAAGCACTTGCATCGCCTGTTGCTTTGCTTCGTCTTTATTCATACCAGCGACCTTCACTGGAGCCTCAATCAGGTTCTCTATCACGGTCAGGTGCGGCCACAGGTTGTACTGTTGAAATACCATGCCGACTTTACGACGAAGCTCAAGGCCTTGCTTCTCTTTAATCTCAATTGAGAAATCGAATGCATCACTCGCAATGTTTAACTGGCCGTTATCCGCCCCTTCAAGCAGGTTAAGGACGCGCAACAGAGAACTTTTCCCTGCCCCACTTGGGCCAAGTAACACAAGCGTTTCACCACTTTCACAATTAAAACTGACATCGTGAAGGACTTGTGTATTTCCGTAAGATTTATTGATGCTTTTAACTTGAATACTCATGCTGACATACTGCATTAATTGTCACTTTCCGCTTATACTATCAAGAAAGATTTTTTATGCAATAAAAATGTATAAGAATTTATATTGCTAATTTTTTTATAATTATCAACCAGCACAGCAGAGCATCTGACTGGTGCAATGAGTGTGGTTTTATCCGTATTTGGGTGGCATCAATCGACTTAGCACTCGGACACAAGCCCCACAGGACTTTTGTCCTTTAGAATTACGCAGCAGAAGCATCTTACGGCTATAGTTTGTATGAACTTTAGACATAACTGAGGCGGCGATGGATAAAGCTCGGTATCCCGTATCCCCACCGCGAAGCAATCGCAATTCTCTCGACTGCCTATCCAATTTAGGAGGCATCAAATGAAAATAAAAGCGCACAAACTTTTCAGAACTGACGACTCACAAGTTCCTTTCAAAAGAAGTCCGAATCAAAGTAGCGGTGCCATTCAACCTCGATATTTAGTCATGCACTATACCGCAGGCTCAAGCGCAGAAAGTTCGATCAGCTGGTTAACCAATCCCTTAGCGAAAGCATCCGCTCATCTTGTTATCGGCCGTGATGGTGCGATTACACAACTGGTCGCATTCAACCGAAAAGCGTGGCATGCCGGAAGGAGTCAGTGGAAAGGAGTCAAAGGTCTCAATAGCCATTCGATTGGTATTGAACTTGATAATCCTGGTTTACTTCAAGGCTCGGCTGGTAACTGGCGTACAACCTGGGGTCGCCCAGTTCCAGATAACGAAGTATTGGTAGATTCAAACGGTTCAGGCTGGCATGTTTATACAGAACAACAATTGGAAGTGGCGCGAGACGTCTCGCTTACGTTAGTTCGTCACTATGAATTAGAGGAAATCATTGGGCATAAAGATATCGCGCCGACAAGGAAAAACGATCCTGGTCCTGCATTTCCGATGTCCACCTTTCAGAGTTTGCTCGATGGGCGTAATAGTGACGATGAAGAGGAAATGTTCAAAACCACAACGGCTCTCAACATTCGTCTTGGCCCTGGCACCGAGTACGAAAAATTTGAAGATGTGTCCCCTCTTCCAAAAGGAACACGTCTATCGGTTTTGGAACATCATAACGTATGGCGTCGAGTGGATGTTTTAGACACGGTTAATGACGAAATGGATATCGTGGGTTGGGTACATAGCCGATATATAACCCGTGCTAATTGAAGTACCAGATCGATCCTAGTGAATACCATTGACGGGTTTACGCTTTCGGCATCGATATCATTCCTTTTGAGCACGGTAATTTTTCAATCGTCTTCTTTCTTCCCCCACGTTCCGTCTTCTTTACAAACAAGTCCTCCTATTACGGTTCCTGTAGGATAGGAGGTCCCATTATATATACAATCAGCATATATCGAGGATGAAAATAACAGTCCAAATAGAATAATAATTCTCATGTCATGTTCCTTTATAGACTCGATGGAATTAAGTATGCGGTAACAACTATAGTATCTTTACTTACATCTTCACCTAGCCATGATTCAACAAATTTCCTGCTTACCCACATATCACTGACATTGTCTTCTGTACAAATTAGTTTATGCGAAAACGCTTTAAATGCTCGCAATTCCTTTGTTTGATATTGTTCCGGAGGCGCAGCAAGAACCGCATGGTTTAATATGGGTGAATCAGGACAAACCACACCACCATCACCAAAAGGACTATCAGTTAACCTTAACGTGACGGTACTTTCAATCGGCTCAAAAGGGCCTTTGGCTTCTCTTACCATGATCCTCATTTCTAAACTCAGTGGGTTCTCCGTCGCCGGCAACTTCTCTATCTCGGAAGATATTTGTTTTGCAGACGAACTACTTAACGACCCCAAGTCTAGGATAAGTAAGTTTTTATTATTTTTGCCAATTGTGAATCGGCTTTCCCCGACTTCGAAATCAACAAACAAACCATCATTCCTAGACTGGATTGAAAAGCCAATGACAATTCCTAAGAGAAAAGTAAAAGACAGGAGCAATATTAAATCAAAATTTTCTGCTATGAACTTCCTCATGAGAACCTACTCTAACGAAGCCATTAATATTAATTTAAATACTAGCACATATTGATGTTTTACGATTCATTATGTTACTCAGAACAGTATTATCGATTAATTCTACCTATTTACCCAATATCAAAGAAAACACAATGAAATTATCAGGTTTAATACATCGTATTACCGTTTAGCGTCTCTTTGGGGATTTCTTGTAGCGCGTCCCAGTGCTCGACAATTTTTCCATTAAGATCAAAGCGAAAGAAATCCATCGTTACGTATTCCACATTATCTGGCCATGTCTGATGAGTATGTAGCGCAACTAAATTTCCTTCGGAAACGGCACGAACAAAGGTAATATCTTTATTTGGATACTCGTTTTGCATGCGTTCGAAATATTCAATAAATGGTAATGTACCATTACCGACTAAAGGGTTGTGCTGAATATATTCATCACCAACAAACAGTTCAACGGCTTTTCTCGGATTCCCTCGATAGGCCATCTCGTAGAACGCAATCGCGCTCCGTTTGTTCTCTTCCGTGTCGATTTGCATCGTGTTCATGGTGTTCTCCTGTTTCGGTCTCAGCGCAGACAACCCACCTTAGTGGCTCATGTTAACCAGTGTTACCTCTATCCATAGTAGCTGAGTGTGTAAGGGTGGTTCGAAGCATTTGACTAAGAATAGAAAAGCCTGAATCGAATTGTTCAACTCAGGCTTAAGTAACGGAACCGTTATTTCAAAATTGTGCTTCGATCTTTAGGTGTGACTCGACCTGTTTTAATTGCATCCGCCATATGCTTGATGATAGGACTCACTTTACCTTTGTCGTTTTCCATAAAATAGGTGTGCCCTTTAATATCAAACTGATTATTAAAGTCATCACAGTCCACTTCATACACTTTACTCGGCAACTTCGACATGTCTTCTGGCCCAGTCATCCCCATTCGGCGAGACAACGTTCTATTTTTCACATTGGCAACTTTCGATGCCGGCATTGCAAAATCATCGTTAGCAAAATAAACAACGATATTACGACCAGAATCAACGATGAAGCGACCATCTTCGCCTTCCTCTAGGATTTCATTTTTCACGTCTGCCGCGATCATAAAGACATTGCGAAATAGCTGTGGCATATTGCCCGCAGCGTATTTACTCGCCCATTCCTGTAAGGCATTTTTCATGACTCGGTTGCCCATCGAATGCGCTAAAACATTGATGCGTTTGTAACAGGGCTCCTTTTGCTGCAACTCATCTCTACGCCATGTATCAAACTTACCTAATAAGCGAGCAAAAGCTGGACCACTAAAATCAGCTGCATCTTGATCGTCCCAATAATCGTCAATGATCGCTCCTGTCCAATCGTCATCACAAGGCCAGATAAGAGGAATGACATATACGAGCGATGGAGACTGCTTATCCATCAATTGTTGTAGCTTCTCTGTATTTTCAAAAACATCACCTTCCATGTTGTTATTAAATCCATGGATATAAAACAAAAGTTGTGTTTCATTTGGCAAAGCTTTTAGTCTTTCAAAGAAGCTATCGCTTAAGATTTCGACATAGTCGTCTTTGCTGTTTCGTTCACAGAAGTACAGATTTTGGGAGACTGAGACATTGTTGTAATCAAAGCTGAGGCTTCTTCCACGCCTCGATCTTGCGGACTGTTTAGGCGTGCGGTTAGTAATAAATAACATAGCGATCCCTCTTTATTTATGTACCTAATATGAGCCTAGAAGCTTATCTACCTATAGGTTGTCTCTTTGTTGTGAATCATATGCAATTTATTAGCTGCTACAGAGCTATACCGTGTATCATCGAAATCACTCGTTATAGCGTATCGTAGGTGCGTTTTATCCGCATACAGAAAGCCTCCAACTATCGTAAACATAGAAGGAGGCTTGATTAAATTCGGTTAGAAAGTCAATAAACGACTAGGTGTTACTTTCTACGCTTGTAAACCACACAGAAGTTTCCGCGCTTTGTACGACACTTAGAACAACGTTCACAATCCACTTCGGCGCGATTACCTTCTTTCCAACGTTTGATCAGTTGTGGCTCCGCTAACAACGGACGGGAAAGCGCAAAGAACTGGATGTTGGTGTTTTCAGCTAGGTCTTCAATCGCGCTAAAATCGTTTAAGCCACCGACCGTAATCACTGGCACATTCACATCTTGGCTGATCACTTGGCTGTATTCGTGGAAGTAACCTTCTTGCTGTAGCGTGTAGCCATCAAACGAGTCGCCAACCATGGTATTTGCGTTGCCGTGAATGTTACCCGATACAATGATTGCATCCACGCCCACTTCTTCTAGCGTCTTACATACGATGCGCGTTTCATCGAAGGTTAAGCCGCCTTCAAAGAATTCAGTCGCCGTAAGCTTCACTAAAATGGGGAATTCATCACCAACTAACTGACGCGTTTCTGCATAGATTTCCATTAGGAAACGCATGCGATTCTCTAGGCTGCCACCGTATTGGTCTTCACGACGGTTGTAATATGGGCTTAAGAATTGGTTGATGAGATACGTGTGCGCCGCGTGGATTTCTACACCATCAAAGCCAGAATCTTGTGCTCGTTTACTTGCCAGTGCAAATGCCTTAACGATGTAGTCGATCTCGTCTTTGGTCATCGCTTTGCCTTCGGTTTTCGTGCCGCGCTCTGGCACTTCACTCGGGGCAAAAATCACACGCTCACCTACGTTGTAAGTGGTTTTAGTGCCACCGTAAGCAATTTGCATCACGATTTTGGAGTCGTGATCATGGACAAGCTCAGTCAGCTTTTTGTATTCATCGATGAAAGAATCATTGTAGATCCCCATCATGCCTGCGTTTGGCTTTTCTTCTTCAACGATGTTGGCGTAACCAGTGACAATCAGACCCACTTCACCTTGGGCAAGCTCTTCATAAATGTCGTACAGCTTGTCGGTCATATGGCCATCTTCTGTCGCCATATTTTCCCACGTTGCACTACGTACAAAGCGGTTCTTTAGTGTCATGTTGCCAATGCGGGCTTCGGAAAACAAAATGCTCAATGCGAGTCCTCTTAAATTGATCTTTGCATTATTGCTGGAACGAAAAAGGAACAGCCACACAAAGTATGGCTGTTCCTTGTCTAAATTCGCATTACGTCCAGTAATCGACGCGCACCTTACCGCCGATAAGGGGGGAGATCTTTAATCTGGATTAAGCTTTAGTGAGATTGATGGCTTCACATCCGCATTCCCCCATCCACTTCTAATACTCGCCCTGTAAAATAGTCATTTTCTAGAATGTACTTAACGGCGTGAGCAATCTCACTCGCATCCCCCATTCTACCAGCAGGAATCATGTTTTGTAGCCGCTCTATTGCCTCTGGTTTCATTTGCGCCGCCATCGCCGTCTTCACCACACCAGGTGCAATGGCTGCCGCCCGAATACCGTATCGAGCAAGCTCTCGTGCCCAAGTGGTTGCCATGGTTGCGACCGCTGCTTTAGACGCTGAATAATTGGTCTGCCCAATGTTACCCGCCCTTGCAACGCTGGAAATGTTGATGATCACACCTTTAGAGTTACTCGCAATCATCTTAACGGCGGCTTCTCTACCACACAGGAATGTACCTGTAACATTCACATTCATAACGAGGTTGAATTGCTCAAGTGACATCTTACTGATCTCGCCATCTTTTGCTTTGACCAATAAACCATCACGCAGTACACCTGCATTATTTATCAACCCGTTAAGCTTTCCAAAATCTTGAAGGATCTCATTAAAGGTTTCTTCAACTTCTGATTCGTTGGTGACATCCAATCGGTATATCAGCGCTTTGGCACTCAACATTCGGCATTGCTCCTGCGTGTTAAGCAACCCGGTTTCATTCACATCTAATAACGCGATATCAGCCCCAGCTTGTGCAAGGCTAACGGCCATCATTTGCCCAAGCCCTTGTCCCGCTCCGGTAATCGCGATCACGCTGTTTTTTAAGTCCATATGCTGTTAACCCTCCTGATGCTTATAAAATTCAAACAAACTAGAGAAATCAAGATCGGCATTCCCACTGGCATTGTGAAATGCGTAGAGGTTACGCGCTAACGAACCCATCGGAACTGAAGAGTGCGTTTGCAGTGCCGCATCTAAACCTAGCCCCAAGTCTTTCAGCATCAACTTACTCATAAAGCCTGGTTGGTATTGATTACTTGCTGGCGCATTGTCCATCACACCTGGACACGGATTGTACAGCTCTAACGCCCAATTTCGACCCGAGCTCTGCAGCATGATATTAGAGAGCACTTTAGGATCCAGCCCATGATCAATACCAAGATTCAGCGCCTCACAGGTTCCTGACATTAAGATGCCAAGCATCAAGTTATTGCAGATTTTTGCCATCTGCCCATCACCGGCTTTACCAGCATGAAACACATTTTTGCCCATGTAGCGCAATATCGCATTGGCTTTGGAGAACGCCTCATCGGTACCACCAACAATAAAGGTTAACGTTGCGGCATTTGCACCAGCGACCCCACCAGACACTGGTGAATCGACAAACAGCAAGTGCTTATTCGCCGCCTCATTTGCGACTAAACGTGCTGAATCTGGGTCGACCGTTGAACAGTCAATCAACAAGGTTTTTTCTGACACGAGGTTAAGTACTCCTACTCCGCCATGTAAGTCTCCTAAATATACCGATCTTACATGAATGCCGGTCGGCAACATGGTGATGACGGTGCTCGCGCCATCCACGACCTCTTCTAATGACTGAGCAACTATGGCACCAAAAGGTTCAAGCTGTTTGGCGGCGTTTACATCCAAGTCAAACACCTGCACATTAAATCCTGAAGCCAGTAAGTTTTGTGCCATTGGGCTTCCCATATTCCCTAGACCAATAAATGCGATGGTACTCATGCTGTTCTCCTTATTTTCCTAACTGTGCAAGCGGATGCTCTTCGTCTGACCACAACGACGTAAACAAACCATCGATGACCCTTTCATCAACGTCAGTAATGCTGTTGAACATCCATTTCGGCGCACCATCTTTATCCATAAGCCTTGATCGTACTCCTTCTTCAAATTCACCAAGCAATGCGCTTCGTACTGATAAAGTGAGCTCCAAACGAAAACAATCAGCCAATAATAGTCTGTGGTAGTCTTTAACTTGCCTAAAACAGATATGAGCGGTAATAGGGCTTCCTGCAGCGAACGTCTGCTTTGCATTTTCAAGCCATTGATTGCTAGACTCTAGCGCTAATATCCGCTGTGAAATCAGCTCAAGATCGTTGCCTTTACACGCTTCTTTAATTTGAGAGAGATAAGGGCATATTTGGGTCGTCGGTTTACTGTCAATCACTTGCTCCTCCATCAATTGTAGCAAGGCACTGACAAGCTCCTTCGCTCCGGCGGTTCCCCACTTCACTTGCTGTAATTCTTCCAACAACGCGGGGTATTGCTCCTCCAAAAGTAGCCATTCCGCCAAGCCAATCGTGACAGCGTCACTTGAATTAACCATTGCTCCGGTGAGTCCGAGAAACAACCCAACTTCGGGATCTATTTGGCTCAAAAACCACGTCCCACCAACATCGGGATACAAGCCAATATTGATTTCAGGCATAGCAAGTCGAGACTTTGGCGTCACCACTCGATGGCTCGTGCCCATAAACAGCCCCATACCGCCGCCCATGACGATGCCTTCTCCCCAACCAATGATCGGCTTTGTATACGTGTGGATCAGGTAATCACATTCGTATTCAAGCGCGAAATAGTTGGTGCAAAATTCCGCCGTCGCTTCTTTACTCTCGTTGTGCATGACGTGATACATGGTTCGCACATCGCCGCCGGCACAAAAGGCTTTTCCACCCGCACCGTTAAGGATGACACACACCAAATGTGGATCGTCTTGCCATTTGATCAACTGCTGATTAAGTTGGAAAAGCATGTCGTAGGTCAGTGCATTAAGTGATGAAGCATTATCCAAGGTTGCGATACCGATACGATGAACACCATCCATGCATTGCATTTCCGTTAGGGTTACCTTCCCTGTCATGCCGCCTCCTATTGGTTTTTCCAGTTTGGTTTGCGTTTTTCCAAAAAGGCGCGAACCCCTTCAGTTTGATCCTCGGTGTCAAATAAATTGAGGAACAACTCTCGCTCTTTGATGAGGCCGTGTTTAAGCGGTGCAGAGCGCATGTTCTGAATCAAAATTTTACAAGCCGCGACAGATGAAGGTGATTGGCTTGCCACCGACTTTGCCAGTTCAATGGATTTATTGAGCGCTTGACCCGTTTCGACCACTTCTTCTACTAACCCAAGTTCGTACGCTTTCTCGGCTCCGACTTGTTCGCCACATAGAATGATACGTTTCGCCCAACCTTCACCCACTAATGCAGTGAGGTTTTGCGTGCCACCAGCACAAGGGAGCAGCCCAACTTTCGCTTCTGGTAACGCCAAAACAGCTTGCTTTTCAGCAATGCGAATGTCACACGCTAAGGCAACTTCTAACCCGCCGCCCATGGCATAGCCGTTAATGGCTGCAATGGAGACACCTCGAAATGATGACAAGCACTCAAACGCCTCTCCAAATACTCTTGCCATGTCTAACGCGACCGCTTTGTCTCCATCGGCAAACAGCTTAAGATCCGCTCCTGCAGAGAAAAACTTATCACCTCTACCCGTGAGTACGAGTGCATAAACGTCTTTGTCTTCATTCAGTGCCAACACCAACTCTTTTAGAGCAATTAGGCTATCTGACGTCCAAGTATTTGCGGGGGGGTTATTCATCGTCACCACCGCCACATGATTACTGATGGTGTAGTTAATCGCTTGTTGTTCTGTTAATGACATATCGCTGAATCCTTTCTCAGTGAAAATGATCGGAGCAAAATCATATAAGTGATGATTGGTTGACCAGAAACCGGCGAGCAATGATTAACCGCATGATCTCATTCGTACCTTCCAAGATTTGGTGCACACGAACGTCGCGAAAGTAACGCTCCATTGGATATTCTTTGATGTAACCGTATCCACCATAGAGTTGTAAGGCTTGGTCGCAGACTTGAAAACCGACATCCGTTGCAAAGCGTTTTGCCATCGCACAGTAAGTGGTGGCATCGGGATCGCCTCGATCGAGCTTACTGGCGGCATAGCGAACCAATTGCCTTGCCGCCACAAGCTCTGTCACCATGTCTGCCAGCTTGAACTGCAGGGCTTGGAACTGAGCCAAAGGCTTGCCGAACTGCTTACGTTCTTGCATGTACTGCGCCGCATGATTTAACGCTTGCTGCGCGGTGCCTATCGAGCAAGTCGCTATGTTGATGCGACCACCATCGAGCCCTTTCATAGCGAAGGCAAACCCCTGTCCTTCTTCACCTAATAAGTGACTCGACGGAATCGACACATTATCGAACATCACTGCGCGTGTCGGTTGGCTGTTCCAACCCATTTTCGGCTCTTTTCGCCCGTAACTGACACCATGCGCATCAGCGGGTACCACAAATGCAGACACACCTTTGGCTCCAGCATCACCTGTCCTCGCCATCACGACTAACACTTCGGTATCCCCTGCTCCGGAGATAAAGGTCTTGCCGCCATTCAGCACATAACAGTCACCTTGCTTCGTCGCTGAGGTCGTCAATGAAGCGGCATCGGATCCTGCATTTGGCTCGGTCAAACAATAAGACCCTAGGTATTCTCCGGTAATAAGCTTTGGACAGAACTTGTTCTTCACCTCTTCGGTTGCAAAGCTTGCTACCATCCAGGTGACCATATTGTGAATCGTCATAAATGCCGTGGTTGACGTGCACCCCATAGAGAGTTGTTCAAAGATAATGGAGGCGTCTAATCGGCTTAAACCCAAACCTCCCTGTTCTTCTGGCGTATACAGACTGAGAAATCCCAACTCACCCGCTTCACGCAATATGTCTTTGGGGAAGATTTGCTTCTCATCCCACTCTGCTGCCATCGGTGCTAACCGTTCTGCTGCGAACTGTTCGGCCGTATCAGCAAACATCCGTTGCTCTTCATTGAGTTCAAAATCCATATGAGCACCTTACTCTTAGTTAGTGCAGATTGATGGTGAGATTGGGACCGGTGGGAATATCGTCATCAAACCAACGGGCAGTCACCGTTTTGGTCTCGGTGTAAAAGCGCACCGCCTGTTTACCATAAGCATGAAGATCGCCATAAAAACTGCCTCGCCAACCCGTAAATGAGAAGAAAGGCAGCGGAACAGGTATAGGCACATTCACGCCAACCTGACCAACTTGAATCTCATGTTGGTATTTTCTTGCAGCCCCACCATTCGCCGTGAAAATCGACGTACCGTTGCCGTAAGAGTTACGATTCACCAGCGCTATCGCCTCTTGCAAGGTATCCACTTCAATACACACCAGTACCGGACCAAATATTTCTTGGGTGTAAATCGACATCTCCGTTGTTACACCACTAAACAGGGTTGGCCCAACCCAATTACCGTCAGGGAAGCCTTCGACTTCACATTGGCTACCATCGAGTTCACATACCGCACCTTGTTGCTTTCCTTCTTCAATCAGTCTCAGCACACGTGCTTTCGCCTGCGCACTGATAAGCGGGCCATAAGCCGCACTTTCATCATCCCAAGCTCCTGGATGCACTTTGGCCATCTCTTGTTTGAGTTCGCTTATCCACCCTTTCGAACTGCCAACAAATACCGCTACTGATATCGCCATGCAACGTTGACCAGCAGCACCCACCGATGATCCAACAAGATTACTCACGACCTGCCCTTTGTTGGCATCTGGCATCACCACCATATGATTTTTCGCCCCTGCAAAAGCTTGGACGCGTTTGAAGTTTTGTGTTGCTTTGGTGTAAATGTATTTCGCGACAGGCACGGAACCAACAAACGACACCGCTTGAATGGTCTGGCTCGCCAATAAGAAATCGACTTGTTCTTTTCGGCCATGCACGATCTGCAACACACCTTTTGGCGCCCCCGCTTCTTCAAACAGCTCGGCCAATCGAATTGAGGTCAGAGGGACTTGCTCGGATGGCTTGAGAACAAATGTGTTCCCGCTGGCAATCGCAATTGGAAACATCCATAAAGGAATCATTGCCGGGAAATTAAATGGTGTGATCCCACAGCACACGCCCAGCGGTTGAATCAAAGAATAACTGTCGATATCCGTGGCCACATTTTCAACCGTTTCCCCCATCATATGACTAGCAATATTGGCGGCTTGCTCTACCACTTCAATTCCTCGCCATACATCCCCTTTTGCATCAGCAAAGATTTTTCCCGTTTCGTGTGAAAGGAGTGTCGCCAATTCATCATGGTGCGTTTTTAACAAATGTTGATAGCGAAGCATGAGCCTCGCGCGTTCCGACACCGCGACATTCTTCCAGCTAGAAAATGCCTTGTTAGCGCTTTCAATTGCAGCTTGCATCTCTTCATCGGTTGAACATGGAAGGTAAGCAATCACCTCATTAGTGGCTGGGTTATTAACTTCTATCCAATCTGCGGTTTGAGATTCACGAAATTCACCATCTATGAATAAGGGAACCAAACGAGTCATAAGCTAATCCTTTGTTAACGTAATGATACTGACACCAATCTAAGTAACCCTGAGCCACTTCTGTTGACTAAAAGCCATGAGCTCCTATTTCCGTTGATCAGAGTCAAGCGGTATTTCGACAGCAATGGCGGTTGCTTCTCCACCACCAATACACAACGATGCTACACCTCGCATCACCGTCTTATTATTGGCATTCCCTTCAACACCCAAAGCTTGAAGCTGGCGCAGACTGTGAATGAGTGTGACTAAGATTCGAGCACCACTGGCACCAATGGGGTGACCAAGTGCACAGCTCCCCCCTTTGATGTTGACTTTGTTTTGATCGAGGCTTAACTGGCGAACAGCAATTTGGGTAACCACGGCAAAGGCTTCGTTGATTTCCCAAAGATCCACTTCATCCACCGACCAGTCGAGCTGTGAGAGTAATTGCTCAATTGCAAATACAGGTGCAAGGGTAAATTCTGAAGGCTTTCTTGCATGTGTCGAGTAACCCTTAATGACTGCTAATGGCGTTAAGCCTTTATGACGGGCGCTTTCTTCATCCATAAGTACGAGCGCAGCCGCACCATCTGAAATCGCGCTGGAATTCGCCGCCGTGATGGTCCCAAGAGAGTCGAAAGCCGGCTTAAGCTTAGGGATTTTTTCGAGTTTGATTGAGCGTGGATGCTCATCGTAATCCAGAGTCAAAGAGGCAATTGGTGTAGTTACGTCGATCGGAGAGATTTCATCATCAAACAAACGCTGCTCTTGTGCATCTAGCGCACGTTTGGCAGACATCATCGCCCATTCATCCATTTGCTCTCGCGTGAACTCAGAGTGATCGGCCGTCTGCTGAGCATACACGCCCATTAAATGCCCTTCATAAGCGTCTTGCAAACCATCAAGAAACATATGGTCATACGTCGATTTGTGCCCCATACGCATACCATTCCTTGCTTCTTTGAGTAAATATGGCGCATTGGTCATACTTTCCATACCACCAGCGATAGCAGTATTGATCGAACCCGCTTTAATCAGATCGCTTGCCAGCATGACGCTCTTCATGCCTGAACCACAAACTTTGTTGATCGTCGTACAGGCGGTGGTGTGTGGTAAGCCGGCTCCCAAAGCCGCTTGCCTAGCGGGAGCTTGGCCACAGCCCGCTGCTAAAACACAACCCATGTAGACTTCATCCACCGATTTAATACCACATGCTTTTAAAGTTGCCTTAATCGCCAATGCACCTAACTGCGGCGCAGAGTAGCTTCGTAATTGACCTTGAAATCGCCCAATTGGCGTTCTCTTGGCGCTGACAATCCAGATGTCGTTTCTCATGATGCCGTCCTTATTGACGATAATTCACCGATCACGAACTCATCCCTCACACCTGCTACCACGGGCTTCCACATATTTTGCATGGTAGCTCCAGCCTCTTATAAAGCGACGAACTTTCGCACTGTGATTTCTTGACGTTTACGTAAGCATAGCACTAACATTTACGTCAACGTTAACAAACAACTTTATAACAATTAAATTTTAAACTCAGGTAAAGGAAGCGCCTTTCGCTTAAACAAGCATGACGTAATTTGCAGCAACTGCATTTTTAATTAGGGGAAGTGTCCGGTGGAAAAATACAAGATTAGTGACCTAGCGAAGGAGTTCGACATCACGACTCGGAGTATCCGATTTTATGAGGATGTAGGGCTAATTGAACCAGAGCGCAAAGGCAACATTCGTGTCTATCAGCGCCGAGATAAAACGCGTCTCAAACTGATTTTACGTGGTAAGCGTTTAGGCTTTTCCCTTGCAGAAATTCGCGAATTATTTGAGCTTTACGACACACAACAGACAGACAGTCAACTGATTAAAATGCTCACCATCATCGATGAGAAACAAGCGCATCTACAGCAACAACTGGACGATATTGGTGTTGTCATGGCCGAACTCAACGCCGCTAAAGAACGATGTCAACAGGCACTAAACCGATAACAAGACAAAAAAACAGACCCTTAAATTTGCCCAAGCAAGCAGTGTAACTCTCACCTCTTTCGTACTTAAAACAGGGAAACGTTATGAAGACAAGCTACACCCCATTAAGTTTTGGGCTTGGTGAAACCATCGATATGCTCCGCGATCACGTGAATGCCTTTTCGTCCGAGCACATCGCCCCTATCGCTGCCAATATCGACCACTACAATCAATTTCCTAATCACCTTTGGCCTCTATTTGGAGAAATGGGCTTGCTTGGCGTAACGGTAAGTGAAGCGTTCGGCGGCGCAGGAATGGGCTATCTCGCTCATGTTGTGGCAATGGAAGAGATCAGCCGCGCGTCTGCCTCCGTTGGGTTGAGTTACGGCGCTCACTCCAACCTTTGTGTTAACCAAATCTACCGAAACGGAACTCAAACCCAACGCGAGAAGTACCTGCCAAAACTGATTGACGGTACTCATATTGGCGCACTAGCGATGAGTGAGCCGAACTCCGGCTCTGATGTGGTCAGCATGCAATTGCGAGCAAAAGACAAAGGCGATCATTTCCTGCTTAATGGTACTAAAATGTGGATCACTAACGGGCCTGATGCCGATACCTTCGTCGTTTACGCTAAAACGGACCCAAGTGCAAAGTCACGAGGTCTCTCTGCGTTTATTATTGAGCGTAATTTTGCAGGTTTTAGTCATGCACAAAAGCTCGAGAAGCTTGGCATGCGTGGTTCAAACACATGTGAATTAATATTCAAAAACTGCAGAGTACCGAAAGAAAACGTACTTGGAGACGTCAATCAAGGTATCAAAGTTCTCATGAGTGGTCTCGATTACGAACGAGTCGTCCTCGCGGCAGGCCCACTCGGCATTATGCAAGCCTGTATGGATGAGGTTATCCCCTACGTTCACGAACGAAAACAGTTTGGAAAATCCATTGGTGAGTTCCAATTGGTGCAAGGCAAACTCGCAGACATGTACTCACGCATGAATGCCGCGAAAGCGTATGTCTATACCGTTGCAGCGGCGTGCGACCGAGGCGAATGCACTCGAAAGGATGCCGCTGGAGTAATCCTATATAGCGCAGAATTGGCGACGCAAATGGCTTTAGACGCCATTCAATTGCTAGGTGGCAATGGTTACGTCAACGAATACGCGACAGGACGATTACTGCGAGACGCCAAGTTGTACGAAATTGGTGCCGGAACCTCGGAAATACGTCGAATGCTGATTGGTCGTGAACTGTTTGAAGAGTCTCGTTAATCCTCCAACAAGGAAATCTCCATGGCCATCATTAAAAGTAAAACCAAGCCAACGAGTGAGTTGTTTCAGTCTAACAAAATCGTCATGACTGAGTTGGTGAAAAACCTCAATGCAAACATCGAAATCATCAAACAAGGTGGCGGCAACAAAGCGATCGAACGTCAAAGATTAAAAGGAAAATTGCCCGTTCGTGAACGTTTGGCGTGCTTGCTCGACGATGACAGTGAATTTCTAGAAATTGGTCAATTCGCCGCATGGCAAGTGTACGATGAATCGATCCCCTGCGCCGGCGTGGTTGCTGGCATTGGCACCATCGAGGGCATTCAATGTATGGTGATTGCCAACGACCCTTCGGTCAAGGGCGGGACGTATTATCCACTCACGGTGAAAAAACATTTACGTGCTCAAGAAATTGCACAGCGTTGCCAGTTACCTTGCGTGTACTTGGTCGACTCAGGCGGGGCAAATCTCCCATACCAAGCGGAGGTTTTTCCTGATAGAGACCATTTTGGACGCATCTTCTTCAATCAGGCCAGAATGTCCGCCAAAGGCATTCCGCAAGTTGCCGTCGTGATGGGGCTTTGCACCGCAGGCGGAGCCTATGTGCCAGCCATGGCCGACGTATCGATTATGGTGAAACAACAAGGCACCATCTTTTTAGCTGGGCCACCTCTGGTCAAAGCGGCGACTGGAGAGGTGGTAAGCGAAGAAGAGCTTGGCGGTGCTGATGTCCATTGCCGTAAATCGGGTGTGGCCGACTATTACGCCGATAATGACAAGCATGCTTTACAACTTGCTAGAGAAGCGATTTCAAACAGCAACCAACCGAGCCCTGTCGTCTGTAATAAAACCATTTTACCTCCTCGCTACGACGCCAAAGAGATGTACGGGATCGTCAATGCGAACCTTCGTCTCACTTTTGATGTTAGAGAGATCATTGCGCGCATCGTGGATGACTCCGACTTTGACGAGTTCAAAGCGCTATATGGAAAAACATTAGTGTGCGGATTTGCGAGGCTTCATGGCCACCTGATTGGGATTGTGGCGAATAATGGCATCTTATTCTCAGAATCATCACAAAAAGGAACGCACTTTATCGAACTGTGTGCCAAACGTAAAATTCCCCTCCTGTTTCTCCAAAACATTACCGGGTTCATGGTCGGTAAAAAACTCGAGGCGGAGGGTATTGCTAAACACGGTGCAAAGCTGGTAATGGCGGTGGCATGTGCCGAAGTACCTAAATTTACTGTCATCATCGGTGGTTCCTATGGTGCAGGAAATTATGGCATGTGCGGACGAGCCTATGACCCCACCATGATGTGGATGTGGCCAAATGCACGTATCTCGGTGATGGGGGGAGAGCAAGCGGCAGGCGTACTCACCAAAGTTCGAAGAGAAGTAAAAAAGCGCCAAGGTGAAGTTTGGCCTGAACAAGAAGAAAGGACATTTCGAGAATCTATCTTAGACTTGTATGAGTCTCAGGGGCATCCCTACTATGCCAGTGCACGATTATGGGATGACGGCATTATTGACCCTAAGGAGACACGTCATGTACTGGCGCAAGCATTGAAAGCCACGCTCAATGCGCCAATTCCTGACAGTGAATTTGGTATATTCAGAATGTAAATGGGAAGGACACGCTATGCAGGAGCTACAACCTAGCATCACACCAAATGCAAACCGACAAAATGATGTACTTTGGCACGTTGATAAACATGGTGTTGCGACATTGACTCTCAACCGTACCGATAAACACAACGCCTTTGATGCCTGCATGATCGACTTGCTGATCCACCGTCTCGACTACCTTGCTCTGCGTACCGATGTTCGCTGCTTAGTCTTGCGTGGCAGTGGAAAACACTTCTCGTCCGGTGCTGATCTTAATTGGATGAAGTCTATGGCAACCAGTACACGAAAACAAAACCTCGATGATGCGACGAACCTTGCCAGGCTGATGCACACACTCGATTCGTTTCCCCAGCCAACGGTAGCCGTCGTTCAAGGCTCTGCATTCGGGGGGGCATTGGGGTTAATTTGCTGCTGTGATATCGCCATTGCCGCAGACGATACTCAGTTTTGTCTAAGTGAAGTGAAATTGGGTTTGGTCCCCGCAACGATAGCACCATACGTAATGCGTGCGATGGGGAATCGGCAAGCACGTCGCTACATTCTTAGCGCAGAGGTGATCAGTGCCCAAAACGCTGAAAAGTTCGGCATCATACATGAAGTACATAAATTGGATAAGATTGACGATACCATTGACACGCTTATAGACTCACTGCTTCTGAATAGCCCCGACGCCATGCGCAAAGCCAAAGCCCTCTGTCATCAATGCCACCAGAACCCAATCGACGCAGACCTTATCCACTACACCAGCCAATTGATCGCAGATGTTCGCGTTTCTCCCCAAGGGCAAGATGGCTTGCAAGCGTTTCTAGAAAAACAGACTCCAAGCTGGGTAACGAAGCCCTCTAAGGATGCACGATGATACTGCCCCGTAAAGTAAATATCGTAGAAGTTGGTGCCAGAGATGGATTGCAAAATGAAGAGCCAGTTTCAACCCATACCAAAATCCGATTAATCAACCTTCTATCTGATACGGGTTTGACGCACATTGAGGCGGGAGCGTTTGTTTCTCCAAAATGGGTACCTCAAATGGCGGACTCACTTGAAGTAATGAACGCGATTACTCGCCGTGGCAATGTCATATATTCGGCACTCACTCCCAACTTTAAAGGTCTTGAGCAAGCATTAAAAGCGGGTGCAAACCAAGTTGCGATTTTTACCTCTTGCTCGGAAGGGTTTTGCCAACATAATATCAATTGTTCCATTACAGAAAGCCTGAAGCGATTCGAACCTATCATGGAAATGGCGACCAAGCAGAATATCCCTGTGAGGGGATACCTCTCATGTGTTATCGATTGCCCATATGATGGCCCTACCCGCCCAAATCAAGTCGCCAAAGTGGCAAAAGCATTAATCGACTTAGGCTGCTATCAGGTGTCACTGGGGGATACCATCGGAACTGGCACCCCAAAAGGCGTTGCCCATATGTTAGAAACCGCGCAAGCCGTCATTCCAACTCACCAGTTGGCCGTTCATTTCCACGATACGTGGGGACAAGCATTGGCAAATATCTACCAAGCGTTAACCATGGGCATAGATACTATTGATAGCAGTGTTGCTGGGCTTGGTGGCTGCCCATACGCTCATGGTGCTTCTGGGAATGTAGCGACTGAAGATGTACTTTATCTCTGTCAAGGTTTAGGAATAGAAACGGGTGTCGATTTGGAGTTATTGGCGAAGGCCGGATGGATGATCAGTGAAGAGCTTAACCGCCAGCCAACGTCTAAAGTGTCGTTGGCTTTGCGGCGTCGCAGCGATTCCTACACCTCATAATTATCCTTAATACCGATATCAAAGTGTAATGGCATTCGCCACTTCAATATGGACAGGTACCCCATGATCACCCCAGCAATCAACAAGGAGAGCGCGGCAAAAGTGGATAACTCATACCAAATAGAAAATGTTGCGATGGCGAGTAAAACTGGGACGAGCTTTAATCCCGGAACTTTAAAGCAGAACGATTCTTTCAAGGCGATGCCAGAAAACGTCACGAAGATAAAACCTAATGCCAGCCAAACGAGGCTCCGTTCAAAATCACTCGCCAACAAAACAAGCCCAATCCACGAAGACCAACAGATCACGACTCGTACACGTTTACTGTAAATATGAACATTGGCAGCGGACAATGCACCGGCAACACAAATACCAGTGATGGTCCATTGGTAACCTTGTAAAAAAGCACCATAAACAACCATAGAAAGCGCAATCAAGGTCAACGCAAATAAACTAATACCTAGGCGATATAAACATACGCTGAGTTTATCCAGAGAATCGAGCGTTTCTTGATGTTCAATATTTGCCATGCTCTATTGCCTTACTAATCCGCATTGACCTTCTTCGGTTCGCTTTTCTTCGTAAAGCCACTTGCCAAGAACTGCAGAGTACTAATGCATTTCAAAAACCAAAGTGCTTAAATTAAGGATACCCACCTCTCCCACTAATGCCACTTCTATCGGCCAACACTAAAACTGAATTTACCGCCTGTCCGATAAACAATCAGCGAAAATAAGATGAGTGCACAACCGACTAGCTTCTTTGCCGTCAACACCTCACCGTACCAAGAAACACTGAGCATCACCGTCCAAACTGGTTCTAGGATCATAATGAATGCGGCGTTTCCTGCCTGCACAAATTTTTGTCCCATGGTCTGCATCACATCGCGCAAACTGGTGGCTAACAATGTACTAAGCGCAAACCAAACCCAAATCGAGGAATCAACCTCTGTTGGCCGAGACTCCAAACAGAACGAAACGAACAGTCCCAAACGGCGATGGGCAGCGACACCCAAAATATCCTTTGAGGACGCTGACGAAATTACGCCCATGCAACAATCGGAACAAACAACATCGACAAACTCATGATGAACGCCCCTTCACCGAGAGTATCACTGACCGAAATGGCATATATCCAGGTCATCACCGCACTACCAATCAGTAAGCCGACACCACTTGCTGACAGCACGTCTTTCACGTTCGCAGTAAGGAGTGGCCTGATACACAAAGGCAGTAAACAGATTGAAGCGATGGTAAATCGCAATCCAATAAATCCAAAAGGTGGAAGCCCCTGAATCGTTTCTTTGGAAAAATCCAGCCGAGTGCGGCGATCATCGTTGTTGCGACAAGCACAAGTGCCGCTTTGCGTTCAGAGTTGAGCATAATGACTTACGAAAAAAAGCCCTTTCCAAGCGGAAAGGGCTTTGACTTAGTTCCCAAAATTTTTGCCGTTTTACAGCAGTTCTACCGACTGTTGAGCGATAACCCACTCTTCATTGGTAGGAATAACCAGTGCTTTCGCACCAAGTAACTCAGATGTAGCAACAACACCTGCGTTGCCAAAGCGTGCTTCTTCGTTACCTTTCACATCTTCAACAAAACCCAACAATTTTAGGTTTTTCAGAATTTCGCGACGAATTGGCAGAGAGTTCTCGCCGATGCCGCCAGTGAAGATGATGCCATCGAATGAATCAAGGGCAGCAAGGTAAGAAGCAATGTATTTAGATACACGGTATGTAAACACTTGGAATGCTAGCGTCGCGCCTTCGTGCCCCTCTTCCATCGCTTCCAAAATACCGCGAGCATCACTTGTTAGGCCAGAAACACCTAAGAAGCCTGAAGCTTTGTTCAATGAACCAAATACTTTCTCTTGAGACCAACCTTTTTTCAGTAGGAACTCAATAATACCTGGGTCCAGGTCACCACAACGTGTCCCCATCATTAGACCTGACAGTGGGGTAAAGCCCATAGACGTATCTACAGATTCACCTTTATTAATTGCACAAACAGAAGCACCGTTACCTAGGTGTACCGAGATGAAGCTTGATTCTTCAACGGGTTTGTTCAACATCTTCGCAGCTTCACGGCTTACGAAGTAGTGACTAGTACCGTGGAAACCGTATCGACGAATGCCGAAGTCTGTGTATAGCTCTTTCGCAATTGCACCTGTGAATGCGCGCTGAGGCATCGTTTGGTGGAAGGCAGTATCGAATACAGCAAACTGAGGAAGGGTTGGAAACGCTTCGATAGCAGCACGAATACCAATAGCACCTGCAGGGTTATGTAGTGGAGCAAGATCGGCAAGTTTTTCAATTTCTGCTGTAACTTCTTCAGTAATGCGAACTGTCTTTGTGAATTTCTCACCGCCGTGAACGATACGGTGACCCACCGCTACGATGTCTTTAGCTAGGCCAAATTCTTCGGTTAAATCAACCAGCTTACCAATAGCAATTTTATGATGGCTATCGTCGCCTTCGATTGCGATTTCTGTTTTTTCACCGTTGAATTTCCAACTCATACGAGCGTCTGACAGACCAAAGCATTCGCCTAAACCACTTAGCACAGCATCGCCAGAAGTTGAATCGATAACTGCAAATTTTAGTGATGAGCTACCAGAGTTGATCACCAGTACAAACGAATTAGACATGAAATAGTTTTCCTGTTGTGGAGCAGAGGTTGTGATTGCGCTGATGCGCTGTGTGCTTCTTGTTTGCGGCCCTATTATTCAATAATTTTTTAATCTTTCAACTATCTTTTAGCATAGACCTCTGACTTGAGTAAGTTTAGTTGATCTACAACAAGTTTGGATTTTATTTGAAGATGAAAAAAAAGAGTTGTTACAACAAAAGTGGTATTAATAAGTCTTTTCAAAACCAAAAGTATGCGCTAAGTTGTTTATGTCAACTGTATGAATTTTATATAAATAAAACTAATGGAATAGAGACGTGTCTGATTTTGCATTTATATTCGTGTCCATTGGGATGCTTTTACTATGTTGGGGCTGGATAAAAACTAAAAGTATATGCTCGAAAACTGATGTCTCTGGTTGGGGATGGCTGTTGCTGCTCATCACTGGTTTTATCGCCTCTTACGCACTTTACCTACATTCAATCACTAAAAAAGAGTTCGTCTCTTTGTTAGATATGGCCGTTTCTTTAAGTCTCTTCGGCGGCAGTATATTCGTAGTTCTGGTTCTCAAATGGAGCAACGAATCTATCAATGAGTTGCATAAGCTGGCTGACAAAGAAAAGCGTAACGCCACACATGATACCCTAACTGGGCTACCAAATCGGAAATATTGTTTTGATATCATTGACCAAAACATAAACGATACTAAGGCGTTTTCCGTCATTTTGTTTGATGTGGTCAACTTCAAGCAAGTTAACGATGCGATGGGACATAATTGCGGTGATCAACTTTTGGTTCAAATTGGCCAGCGATTGCAATCCGTTCTATCTAAAAAAGACAAAATATTCAGAGTGGGAGGTGACGAATTTGTGATTCTCACTGCCTTAAGTGTGCATCATGAGATTGCGAACTTAATTGAAAAACTCGACGCAACGCTGTCCAAGAAGTTTTCAATCGATGAGTTTGAATTCTCTTCAAGCGCCGTTTTTGGTGTCAGTACTTTTCCTAACGACTCAGAGAAAAGCGACTCTCTGATAAAACGAGCAGACATCGCAATGTATTGTGCAAAAAACGATGGGAAACTGTTCTCTTTTTATCACGAAGACATGAATGTCGGCGCCAAATACCAACTTGAAATATCATCTCGTATTCAATCCGCATTGGATAAAAAAGAGTTCAAATTGTACTACCAGCCTTTAATCGATGCGAACTCAAATCTCGTGGTGGGATTTGAAGCCGTGATTCGGTGGAAAGATACTAGTGGGAATATCATTTTTTCGCCGGACGATTTCATTCCTATTGCTGAGCGCAGTAACCAAGTCAACTACATTACCATGTGGGTCATCGGTCAGGTTGAGAAAGACCTAAATGAACTTTTCAAATATGACATTCAGTTACCTGTGCATATTAACTTATCGGCCAAAGACCTCTCCTCAAACTTGCTGTTCTCCCGTCTAGACAAACTGCTCTCCGACAACCCTGCATTTTCTTCCCTAATCAATTTAGAAATTACAGAAACAATGGCAATTGATCGCCTGTCGGAACTCACTCCGTTGATTGATAAGATCAAATCATTAGGCATCAAAATTAGTCTGGATGATTTTGGAACCGGCTATTCATCGCTCTCGTTACTGAGAGATCTTCCCGTTGATCAAATTAAGATCGATCGCTCGTTTCTAAACTCAGCTAGCCGGACAACTGGCTCACGTTCAATCGTAGAAAATACCATCGCATTAGCTCATGGCCTAGGGTATTCCGTGGTAGCAGAAGGTGTTCAGGATATGGATACATTGCACTTTCTTCGTAGCAAAGGCTGCGACATCATCCAAGGCTACCTATTCAGCCCTGCCCTACCCTTGAATGAAGTGATTACTTGGGTGAATGAACACGATAACAAACAACGTAATATTTTAAGCGCATAGAAAAAGCCGAGCATTTCGCTCGGCTTTTTTATCAGTTCAATTCGCGAAAGCGCGAAATCAATTATGCGTCTTGTGTACGACGAGGACGGCTGTGACCACGTTCGCCACGGTGCGCACCACGGTGATCGCCACCACGGTTACGATCGAAACGACGTTCACCACCTTCGCGGTTACCCTCGCGGTTGCCATCGCGGTTACCATCACGGTTACCACGGTAGCCACCACCTTCACGACGCGCACCACCTTCGCGGTTACCATCACGATTGCCACGGAAGCCACCTTCACGACGACCGCCATCGCGACGACCACCGTCACGGCGACCACCACGAGACTCACGGAAGTCATCGAAATCACATACTACAGCACCAACATCTTGTTGACGGATACGTAGCTTACTTAGCTTAGTTGCCGCATCAGATGTCATTGCTTTTGGTAGCTGAACAAAAGTGTGACCTTGTGCTAGCTTGATTGCACCGATAGAACCTTTACCAAGACCTAGTTCGTTCGCTAGAGCACCAACGATGTCTTTAACTTGAACACCTTGCTCACGGCCAACTTGTAGTTGGTAAGTATCCCAATCTTGAGTATTAAAGCTGCGACCACCTTCACGACCACCTTCACGACCGCCTTCACGACGATCTTTACGACGTTGCTTATCACGCTCAATCGCTTCTACCATTGGGTCTTCACCAATATAGAATAGAGGACGTTTACCTTGCTGACGCTTAAGCAGCATAGCCGCTAGCATTGCTGGGTCAATTTCTAGAGAAGTTTGTAGTTTCTCTACAAGTTCAGCAAACTTATCGAGTGCTTTGTGCTCTTTCTCAGCTTCTAGCTCAGCCGCTAGCTTGCTTAGACGAGCTTCTGCAACTTGGTCACGTAGAGGAAGTTGGATTTCTTCCATAGATGACTTAGTTACACGCTCGATAGTGCGAAGCATACGGATTTGGTTAGTACGAACGAGAAGGATAGCTTTACCTTTACGTCCAGCACGACCTGTACGACCGATACGGTGGATGTAAGACTCAACATCGAATGGGATGTCGTAGTTAAATACGTGTGTAATACGTGGAACGTCAAGACCACGTGCAACAACGTCAGTTGCAACTAGGATGTCGATAACACCTTGTTTGATGTGATCAACAGTACGCTCACGTAGAGACTGAGGAATATCACCGTGCAGAGCCGCAGCTTTAAAGCCACGTGCAGATAGCCAATCAGCTAGGCGCTCGGTATCTTGACGTGTACGTACGAATACGATTGACGCGTCAGTTTCTTCAGTTTCAAGAAGACGAGACATTGCTTCATCTTTCTCTACACCTTTTACTACCCAGAACTGCTGTTGAACTTTGTCTACAGTGTGGTTCTTACCTGCTACGTCAACAGTGATAGGATCACGTAGGAAACGCTCTACAATGTTTTTCAGCATTGGCGGCATTGTTGCAGAGAACAATACACGTTGTGCAGAAGATGGAGCGTGTTCCATGATATTCGTTACGTCGTCAACGAAACCCATGTTTAGCATTTCGTCTGCTTCATCTAGTACGAATGTGTGTACTTCGTCTAGGTGTAGACGTTCACGGTTGATAAGGTCTTGAACACGGCCAGGTGTACCAACAATAACGTGAGCACCGTTTTTCAGTGCACGCATTTGATCTACGATAGAAGCACCACCGTAAATCTCTAGAACTTTAAGACCTTGGATGTTTTTACCAAGGTTTTTCATTTCAGCCGCAACCTGAATCGCTAGCTCACGAGTTGGAGCAAGTACGATAGCTTGTGGTTTACGTTGATTAAGATCTAGCTTGTTTAGCAGAGGCAGAGAGAACGCTGCCGTTTTACCTGTACCCGTTTGTGCCTTGCCCAGCGCGTCAGCACCTTCCAATAGGTGAGGGATTGCCGCAGCCTGAATTGGAGTTGGTGACACGAAACCCATTCCGTCTAGAGCAGAAAGGATAGAATCATTCAGTGACAAATCACTGAACTGAATAACAGAATCTTGCATTGGGATCCTACTTAATTTAACAAAAAAACAGTCCCATATGCTCTTCTAATTCGATACTGATTCTTCCAGATACTAAATCCATTCAGATAGGAATTAGCACAGTACTCAACCGCGATAAGCCATTAGGGACGACTAAGGGAGGCGGATTATTCCCTAAATGCATAAAAAAAGCCAGAAAAAATTGAATTACATCACAATTTATTTCATAAACGGTATAATATGCATAATTTTCCACCTCTCCACCCATTTTAAAGAAAAAAGCACACCGCAACACGTGACTATTTCATATAGAATTCACATCGAAATTGCGTGCTATAAGTAGTAATAATAGCTCGCAATGAGTATCGTGCGTGCAGTTCCATTGGTAAGTTAAGAAAAGATGTTTCAAATGCCCATCGCGTATAACAGAAGATATGTTCACCATGCGGATCATTTTTACACAAGGTTAACGCAACAGACTTTGTTTCACCACTACGACCCGAACGCTGCAAACAATTCTCTGGGTTAGGTGGCGCATTAATCATTGCAACCTTGAGATGCCAGCAATATTCCCCCCATTTCTATGGCGATCGAACAACTCAGTACATTAATGGTATCCATTTTAAACTTGTCTTCAAGTCACGCAGCAACGCCGCTGGCAATTGTGCAGAATGCGCTGCCAATCCAAATAATATCAGCCCCCCCCCTTCCATAGCGACATTAGAGGGCTTGGCTTTGCCGAGAAACTCTTTCATTTTCTTGTGACTTCGAGGCTTATTGGATAGCAGCTCACCATGAATGCTGATATGACAGGCTTGATTGTTAAGTCAATAGCGATAACGTTACTAGTCAACATATTGGAACCCTCAGATTTAGTTTCACTCTGCTAAATTTAATTTGGCAAAGCGAGTGGATTCCATACATCTTTCTAGAAACAACTTGGCTATCTTGCAAGAAAATCTCAGGTATCCCTATTTTTCTTCATACCTAGAGAGTGTCTTTAACATTGGGATCTTCTTCAGGTTTTGCCCTATCTGAAAAGCAGCTCGCTGGATCTTTACCATGCTTTGCGCTATGAATAGTTAACAGTGATTTATCGAAACCAAGAAGGTAAGAGGCGGTCTGATTAACTATGGTGATTTTTATCGAACGTAATCACGAATTGTCACACATCCAGGCTAGAAATGTTGCCGAACAAGTAGCCAATGAACTGGAGCAGGAATTTGGCCTGCTCTGGCACTGGGACGAAGAACACCTGCACTTTCAGCACCATTCTGCCCGTGGGTGGTTGTTACCAACCTCCGGTAAACTGAGCTTAAATATCCGCCTCGGCTTTGCCGCCAGCCTGTTTGCATACTCCATCGAACAACATATTTCCCTGCGCCTAGACGAACTGCTCGGCTAGCCCCCATGAAAAATTGATCCAGCACAAATCCCATCAAGATTTTTTCGATTTTATTGTGCGCTGACTAGCTATTAGAAAGCTGACTCTAACTTCTCTACCTATCATGAAACTGGAATGAGAATTCAGTCTTATTCATTTTAAGGAGGGAAAGATGGGGATCTTCTCACGCAGCGCAGCCGACGATGAAAAAAGCATCGAAAGCATGCGCGAAACTATGATGTATAATATCTGGCTAGCCGGACTCGGCGCCTATGCCAAGAGTGCCGAGGAGGTCAACGAGATCTCAGGCCGCGGCCGCTCGGTATTCGAAGACCTGCTCGAGCGCGGACGCGCCATCGAAAAACAGCAGAAAGAGCGTGCATATACCAGCCACAGCCGAGCCGCCGTGGCAATGGAAGAGCGACTGCATCAAATGGTGCAGAAACTTACCGGTGTCGACAGCGACAAGCTGAACCAAGTTGATGACAAGCTTGACAGACTGACCGAACAAGTCGAACTGTTGCTCAAACAGAGCCAGAATCCGGAAGAAAGCTCGCCTGCTGCGCTTAGCGCTGCAGATACTGCAGTTAAAGCGTCACCTGCCATACCGGCTGTTAAAACCACCAAGGCTAAGCCGCGCACAACCTCAGGTGTAGCAAGGCGAAAAGCTCCGGTTAGCAAGGAAAAAGCCACTCATTCACCGGAACATAAGCCAAAAACGGCAACAACCGAAAAAGCGGAATAACCCGACACACCAGTTCATTGGGAGGACATCATGAGCAAATTGAGCACAGTTGACCAAACCGCCACTCAAATCATTGAAAGCGGTGAGTCTATGACACGCAACATCTGGCTAGCCGGGCTGGGCATGTATAGCCGCAGTGTCGAAGAAGCCCAGTCTATTAACCAGAAAACCAACCGCATGTTTGACGAACTGGTAGAGCGTGGCAAAGAAGTAGAACAGGCTGCGAAAGACAAGATCGATCTAACTCGCGATAAAACCGCCGATCATCTTGAAGACCAGATGAACGACGTAATGTATCGCGTTAGCGGTATCGACCGGAGCAAACTTGATCGGTTAGATGAAAAAATCGAAAAGCTAACCACCATCGTGGAAGCAATGTTGGAACAGCAAGCGAAAAAATAGTCAGCAACTTGCTGGTAAACAGGTGGGGGGGCAGCCCCCACCCTTTTTCATTTGAATAATAATCTGGGGCGGCAGGTGTCTATGAATCAACTCTCTCTTATCGATCTTGCGTTTGTATTGTTTGAATCTGGTGACACACCGATGCATGTCACTGGATTAGTCCATCTGCAGCCACCAACAGATACCGAGAGCGCAGAATTCGCATGTGACTTGTACAGCCAGCTGCTCTCTTATACCGAGGTCAAATCACCGTTCAACTGGCGCTTGAACCTGTCGTTGACCGAATGGCCAAACTGGCAGGAAGTCCCGAACGTGGATATCACCCAACATGTTCATTTATCGATGCTGCCTCAACCAGGTAGCCGTGAACAACTTCTGGATCTGGTGGGAAGGATCCACAGTCATCAACTGGATCGCTTCCGACCATTGTGGGAAATGTGGGTGATTGGTGGCCTAGAGAACAACCAGGTGGTGATCTGCCTCAAGGTGCACCACGCCATTGCCGATGGTATGAAAGTCGGCAAACTTTTTGATTTCTGCACATCACAGGACCCTACTGAGCCGGGTACGCCATTCTGGCAGCAGGATCTGGGAAAATCGCACAAGCGTCAGCAGGAAGAAAGTCAGCAGCTAATCACCCAGTTGTTTGGCTCGGTCGGTGAACTGAGACGTCAACTCAGTGCATCACTGGGCTTGATCAGCCTGAGCACAGGTATGCTATCGAAGCTATTTTGCGGCAAACGACCCAATCTAAAAATCCCCTTTACCGCACCCAAGACCCCATTCAACCAGAAGCATCACAAATCGCGTGCGGTTGGCCTGGGCCGGCTACCTATCAGCCAGTTTCGCCAAATCAGCCGCCTCACCGGCGCATCACTGAACGACGTGATGCTATGCGTGTGTGATATTGCGTTGAACCGCCACCTGCAGGATCACCGTTTGTGTCTTGAGAAGCCCCTCGTTGCGCTGATGCCGATTGACCTGCGGGAAGAGGGTGCGATCAAAAAAGGTGGCAACAAGTTCGCGGTTGGCTTGGTTGAACTGGGTCATGCCCTAGATACGCCGACTAGGCGCTTGGCAGCGATCCAACAGTCGACCCACAATGTGAAGCACCAGGCGCAGGAGGTGTCACCCGGGGGGTATACCAATTATTCGATTCTGGTCAACGGGCTGGCATTGTTAGGCGGCAAACTGAATATCAACCACGTGGTACCGCCAGCCACTAACCTGATCATCTCCAATGTGCCAGGACCAGTGCAGCGGCGCTATTTCTTCGGCGCCGAAGTGCAGGAATGCTATCCGCTGTCTCTGCTGATCCCAGGCCAGACTATTAACATCACCATGTTCGGTTACGATGACCACCTGCATTTCGGACTGGTCAGTTGCCCGTCTAACTTGCCCCATGTCGAGAAAATTCCCGACTACCTGGAAGAGGCACTGGCGTCCCTCGAGCAGGACGTGATGGATACCGCGATGTCTGCGGTGAATGGCGGACTGTTCAACCCCTTGGCCGACGATCATTCACAAAACCTAGCATACGAGGTCGAGATGCTGCTTGCCGAACTGAAACAGTTCAAGGTATCCCCTCTTCCTCGGCAACACCGCAGGGTAAGCAGAAAAACCGAGCCAGCGAAGGAGTAAGACTAAAGGTCAGATCTGTTCATCTATACTATTGAGAAGATTGAAAGACTGCACGGGTTCCCCTACTCAGTTCATGGAGGTAAACATGGCACATTGGACAAGTCGGGCATTTAACAAAGTGCTTGAGCGCGTTATGCGCCAACGCATAGCTCGCTGCAACGATGTACATGAGATGCGAGAACTAATCACCAACATCGACCAGTATGGCGCGCTCATCAACGCCCCCAAACAAATCAAGCGTTCCCCGTGCCGTTGGGCTGATATTCCCTGTGAATGGGTTGACATGCCAGCATCCGACGGCAACATGTTGCTGCTCTATTTCCATGGCGGCGGCTTCTGTTTTGTCAGTCCGAATACCCACAGCAGCTTCATCGGTCGGGTGTGCCAGAAGATCTCTGCCCGCGGCCTGATGGTTGATTACCGTCTGGCGCCGGAGCATACGTATCCCGCTGCCCACGATGACTGCTACATGGTCTACCGCGCGCTGCTGAAAGAGGGCTACGACAGCCGCCAGATCGTCCTGATGGGCGATTCCGCTGGCGGCAACCTAGTACTCGGCACCTTGCTGCGGGTCCAGCAGGATAAGCTGCCACTACCCGCCGCTGCTGTGCTACTCTCGCCAGTGTCAGATATGGAGATGACAGGAAACAGCGCCTATGAAAAACGTAATGACGACCCGTTTTTCGATCTGCCCTCTCTACTGCTGATGCGCAATACCTATCTCAACGGTGCTCCGCCCCGGGATCCCTTGGTTTCTCCCATTTACGCCGACTACATGAAACTCCCTCCCACGCTGATCGTGGTGGGCTCTGAGGAGGTCCTGCTGGATGACTCAACTCGTCTGGCTGACAAACTGACTCAGGCCAAACACCCGGTCGAGCTAATCGTGGGGAACGGTATGCCCCATGTTTATCCGTTATTTAGTCAGATCCGGGAAGCGGGAGAAGCGATTAACAGCATTGCCCAGTTTCTATGGCAACACGACGTGATAAAAGGCGAATATCCCGCTTCCAAAAAAGCACTCTAGTATCGGAGGCTCAGCGAACGGGAGTTCGACTCTCGATGATAATAATTTTGCCTAACCCATGAGTTGCTCAGCCCAGCGCTGATGCTGAACTAGTGCCGCCCCATGCTCAGGCGCGATGTAGGGAGAAACTAGAGTCAGCATGCGAATCACGCCTTTGCGCAGCAGTGCCGACTCGTTGAGGCCAGGATCCTGCAGAATCTGGTAATGCGCCCAGTGCAGACCAACCAACAACAGATTGTCAGCCAGAATAGCCTGCTCGGCTTGATCGACATGTAAAACGCCTAGACTGGCCAGACGCTCCAGCATGGTCATGATCAGTCCCTTCAATCGACGAACCAGGGCACGGATCCGCCGGCCAAGGGCCGGCGAATCACAATGCAGGTGATCCAGACTCCTGAAGATAAACTGGTAACGCAAGAAGTGCTCCATCAGGCGGTGCAAAAATGCCCAATAGTGCTCCAGGCTTTCAACCTCTCGTAAAAACGCCTGACTATCGTCGGCAAATAGCTGGTCACATTCGCTAACCAACACCGCGAGGATCTCGTCCTTGCCGCGAAAGTGGTAATATAGGTTACCAGGGCTGATCCCAAGCTCAGTTGCGATCTGTAGGCTGGAAATGGGCTCAACCCCATGCTGATTGAACAGACATCGACTTACCTCAAGGATCCTAGATTTGGTTTTCACGCGGCCTCCATGCACTAGTTATGTTAACGTGGGTATATACCTGGCTACGCGGCGCTGACTGCAACCTGCTGCTGAATATGTTCATATTCAGCCTCGGCCAGACGCTTGATATCCTTGGCAACAAAATCCCGCAGTGTGCTGCCAACAAACGGCAGCGACGATGATACCGAGATGGTGACGTGGTTTTCACAGCGCTGATTGTCATCAAAGGCGATCAGTCGCATTTCACCTTGTACCGTCACCGGCACGCCGACGATCTCCACCACCAGATCACAGGAGATGGTGTCGTCGTCCAACCAGTGCCACTGCTCCTGTTGGCGGATCTGATTCGAAGCGCCAAGCACCGCTTTCAGTACCGATGGCACCTGGGCCGGCACTTCGCGTTCGGTGCGAGTCCTAAACCCATCATCAGTTTCTACCAACTCCCGGACCCGGGTATATCGTGCTCCGAGCTTTGAATATTTCTCTTCGATCAGGTCGGTTTCGCTAAAAAACCGGATCACCTCATCTAGGGGGGCCGCGTAGGCATGAACCAATTCGATTCGTTTCATTCCCACTCCTTGGTTGTCTATTTTCTGTCTACTGATTATCCTGCTGCTTAATCTAGCACAGGCTTACAGATGAATATCCCGGATAAAACTGGACAGGGCCTGGATCTCCCGCTGTATCTGCTGCTGATTTTCATGGGCAGCCTGAGCTTCGGGCAGATCCGGTCGGTACTTTTCATCCAGCTTGTCTGGGTACATATGAAAATAAGTGTTCATGATCAGCTCACCCAGTTTCGGGAATAGCCCGTGAACCAAGGCACCGAACATCCCCAGCCGGGTAGCGACGCGCTTCGGCCGATCGATAACAGCTTTGGCAACCATCTCTGCTGCTTCTTCAGGGCTGAGGGTTGAGACCGACCGATAGGTTTCCACCGGTTCCAGCATCGGCGTGTCGACCAAGGGCATATGGATCGTCGTCATGTGCACGTTGTAGTCAATCAGCTCTGGAGCCGCACAGCGGGTAAAGCTTTCCAACGCAGCTTTAGACGCAGCATAAGCAGCAAAGCGTGGCGGATTGGTCAGCACTGAAATCGACGAAATATTGATAATGTGGCCACCGTTATTGGCGATCATGCCTGGCAGAAAACCGTTTATAAGCCTCAGTGCGCCGAAATAGTTTATCTGCATCAAGCGCTCATAATCGTGGAAACGGTTTAGCGAGTTGATCACAGGACGGCGGATCGAATGACCGGCGTTATTGATCAACACATCGACCTTACCGAACTGCTGTTCAACCAATTGTAGCATGACATCCACGGCTTCAAGGTCGGCAATGTCGCAATAATATGCCGCCGCATTGCCACCTAGCTCTTCGACTTCTCGAACCGTCTCCTGCAATCGTTCGGGGTTACGCGCCACTAGCAACATCTGTCCCCCTGCCTTCGCTAGCTTAAGGGCCACGGCTTTACCTATGCCTGATGAGGCGCCCGTGATCATCACCGTTTTACCCTTCAGCCGCGCTTTGAGACTACGCGCCAGATGCAGGTCAGGGTCCAGGTTTCGCTCCCAGTAATCCCAGATCGCTGGGGCGTAATCCTCAAGCCTTGGACAGCTAATGTCCGTACCTTCTAGGGCTCGTTGAGTATTACGGCAGTCAAACAGCGTTGGCGTGGTAAAGAACGAGGCCACCGCTGGCGGGATCCCGAACTCCTGACACAGGGATTGTCCCAGTCGCTTTAACAGAGGCTGATTGCCTAGCTCTTTACGTAGCGTCTCGGGCAGTAGTTCCAACAGACGCAGGTCAATCCGCATCGCCATCCGAGGCGCATGTCCTGCGCGGGCGAAGATATTCACTATCTCGCCGGCACGGAATGGCTCAGGATCGGTCAGATGAAAGCACTGGCCGTTCAACTCCGGCTTATGGGAAATATGATCCATGGCGTCGGTGACAAAATCGACCGGCACCAGATTCAGGCGCCCCCCTTCAAGCCCTAGCATAGGCATCCACTGCGGCAAGGAATCGCGCATTTTCTGAATTAACTTGAAGAAATAATAAGGCCCATCGATACGCATGGCCGCACCAGTTTTCGAGTCTCCGATCACCACCCCTGGCCGATAAATTCTCCATGGCAATGCGCTCTGTTCACGCACCAGCGCCTCGGAGGCCAGTTTACTGGTCAGGTAGCTATGACCCTCGGGATGAGCTTGATCGAACATATCTTCATGGAACCAACCACGATACTGGCCAGCGACGGCAATTGAGCTGACATGGTGAAAACAGCCTGCACCCAGTTTTTCGGCTAGCTGAAGCGCATGACGGGTTCCGTCGATGTTGACTTTGTCGATAGTGTCACTGTCGGCTTCGAACGAATAAACCGCGGCAAGATGGAAGAAATGTGTCACTGAATTACTGAGTTGATCGATCCACTGGGGCGCGATTCCCAGCTTCGGTTGGGTTAAATCGCCTTGAACAAACACCAAGTGATCCGTTGGGAACCCAAACTGTTTTGCCGCATTCAGGATCTTAATCCGGCTATCGTCATTGCGAACCAAAAGGTAAAAGGTTCCTGGCCGTTTGGTCAGTCGTTGTAAGAGGTTTAAGCCAATAAATCCGCTGGCTCCGGTGATAAAGTAGTTCATATTCATTCCTTGAGCAGCCTCCGCAATATTTCTTTAACTCTGCCAATAACGCTTGGCAACATTATTTCTCTGTGCCATTTAAGTATAGCAAACTGGTACGACCACTTTGTGTTAACTAGGACACACAAACGCCAAAAAGCTGCACAAGTCTATGATATGTACCAAGCAATGCTGGACCAGATGAAATGATCAAGGAGCAGGTTGTTTTAAAAATATTGCCGGACAGTAACTTGCAAGAAAACCCGCTTCTGCCATCAACAGGGCACTCTTGAGAGCAGAACAAACCCGAGATTCGGACTTCACTGTGTCATCAAAGAAGACAGCCTTACGCCCCCTGATCAAAAGGGCTTTGGAAAGGGCGTGAAAAGGAAGTCTGGCCGGGTATAGCCGACCATATTACACTCGCGGTGGATAAGACCGCCCAGTTATTGAACTATTTGGCTAGCTCACGCTCAATCGCTCTCACCAGTTTCCGGGCATCGGGTTTGGTTGTCGACGAAAACCAGTCAACCAGTTGGCCGTCTTTATTCACTAGGAATTTGTGAAAGTTCCAGCGTGGTTTACCCAGGAAACCGACCTGTTGTCCGGCCCAGGTATAGAATGGGTGCTGATCTCTGCCTTTCACCTTTGTTTTTGCGGCTAGTGGGAACGTCACCCCGAAGTTAAATTCACAGAAACTATTGATACTGGCATTGGAGGCTTTTTCCTGACCACCAAAATCGTTGCACGGCACCCCGACGATCACTAACCCCTGATCACGATAGGTTTCCCACAAACTCTGCAATTGCTTGTACTGCGGGGTAAAACCGCACTCTGAGGCTGTATTGACCACCAGCACTACTCTGCCCTCGTAATCGGCTAGTGACAACGCATCACCAGCGATGGTATCGAAACTGAAATCGTGAGCATTGCCTTCGCGACTTTGCCAAGGAACAGTGACTAAAGCAGCGAAATATTGGATTTTACTAAACATCAAAAGTCCCTCTGGTTTAGAAAATGGGAGACCTGCTCTTACGCTGTGTGAATCATAACGTTCACATTGACTTGGTTTTAATCCCTTTAATATGTAAAGCTGAACAAATTGGAAAGGGCACCCTAAAACGGTTCGGGATCCGGTGGTGTTGCCTTGAGCTATACCTGTCAGTCAATCAGACATGTCTGTGCGATTTACGGCTGCAACCCGGCGAAGAATAAATTAGAGGCCCGATCCGGGGATCTGCATCTTCTCGATCAGGTGTTGGCCAAACGCTCGACAAGGTCGACGTATGCCTGTTTAGCCTTATCTGATTCCATGCCACGCAAGCGCTCCCACGCAGCATACTTGGCGCCGCCTTTAAAGTCGAACAGACCAGGCCGCCTGCCCTGTACATCGCCAGTGCAGCCTTGTTTGTAGTAGGCGTAGAGTGACAACAACGTTTCATCATCAGGCCGTTGCTTCAACGTTTTTACGGCTTCGGCTGCCGCTTCGAATTGGGAAGAGAGTTCACTCATAGTAAGGTCCTTTTTCTCGATAATTGAAGGTTACCGCCAAGCAGTGCTCCGACCAGTATACTGCAGTCATAAATGCTTACACAATAGCTCAAAAAGTGACCCAGACCAGAAACTAGGGAAAATCCCTTTCCGGTAGATTCCCGTTTTGATGTACAGGTAAACCAATTCGAAGGTTCAAATTATTCACAGTGCCTGCGTGTCTTTCTTTGATTTGCTCAACGATCTTCTCTGCCATCATGATGGTTGGGGCATTGGTATTTGCACCAACCAAGGTTGGCATGATAGAAGCGTCAATTACACGCAGTTGCTCGATACCATACACTCGGCCTTGATTATCGACTACCGCTTGCTCATCCTCTATTAACCCCATTTTACAAGTACCGACCGGGTGATACTGAGTATCGGCTCGGTTACGGATGTCTTGCTCAATCGCCTTATCATCATTAGGGTCAACAGGGTAGAAGTTGTCACCACGCACATCATCAAAGGCTGAGCTATTTAACATCTGATACTGCTTTTTCCACCCTTTGATCATTAACGGCATGTCATCAGGGTGACTGAAAAAGTTGGGATCAATCAATGGAGCCTCATATGGATCGCTACTTTGGATGGTAACTGTGCCACGACTCTTGGGTCTTAGCAGCGTCACATGGCAGCTAAACCCATGACTAGTATGAACCTTTCTTGCATGATCGTCAGCCACACCCACCAAAAAGACAAACTCCAGGTCGGGTACATCTACCCCTTCTCCAGAGCGGAAAAAGCCAATCCCTTCAGCAATGTTACTACTCAGTTTGCCTTTGCGCTCCATCTTCCACTCGGGTAACGCCTCGCAGATATCGTTGAGCATTTGCAGTGAAATACCAAACGTCTCATGCTTGGCTGAGGTTTTATAGCTATGTATTAGGTCGATGTGGTCTTGTAAGTTCTTGCCTACACCTGAAAGCTGGTGTACCTGCTCAATGCCGTGTGGTTCTAGATCGGCCTTATCGCCAATACCAGAAAGCTGCAGAATCTGCGGAGACCCAAACGCACCTGCAGATAATATCACTTCATGTTTGCAATAGATGCGAAACACCTTGCCTTTTGAGCCATACTCCACACCCACCGCCCGCTTACCTTCTGTCAGCACTTTATGCGTGGTGGCTTTGGTCACAACAGTTAGATTAGGGCGATCAAGATTCGGGGTAAGGTAAGCTTTTGCTGCGCTACAACGCTCACCATTTAATTGGGTAACTTGGGTCCTCATGGCACCGAATTGCTCGGCGCCGTTCACATCTGGATTACGCGGAATGCCGACCTCTTCACAGGCATCAAGATAGCGATCAACCATCGGACTAGGTGAGCGCAGGTTAGCGACATTCAATGGTCCACCTTGACCATGAAACTCATCTTTCAACTCTTCATTGTTTTCCGCCTTTTTAAAGTAAGGCAAACACTCATCAAAGCTCCACCCTTCGTTACCTAAGCTTGCCCAAAGATCATAATCGTACTTATGACCTCGAGCATACATCATCGCGTTAATTGAGCTTGAGCCACCTAAAGTTTTCCCTCTAGGCTGATACCCTTTACGGCCATTAAGACCCGGCTGTGGCACAGTTTCAAATGCCCAATTATTAATTTTAGTCGGCGTCATGACCACTATACCCACTGGTGTGTGGATAATGGCACTGTCATCTTTGCCACCTGCCTCCAGCAGACATACTGAGATAGTTTCATCCTCAGTAAGGCGTGAAGCCAGCACACAACCTGCTGAACCTCCACCAATAATAATGTAATCGTAACGTTCCATATTACCCTCCGATGTCATTTCGACTGTTAGCTTGCGCTTCAGAATCTTAACTGTCGCCGTTATTGGTAGGAATTCACGAATGAAAGAACGACGTAGTGACAGGAATAAGAGCACTGAAGCGCCAAACAAGCATCATATCCATACGATTTCGCTAATTAGACCTATTACTTTAAATTGTAGTTAAAGCATTTCTTGGCAAACAAAAAAAATCCAACACCGTTAATTCATCGAAACAAAACCCTCCTAACGTCTGTCTCTTGATCAAAAGTCAGTGCTCAAGAGATATCGGGAGTTCATAGCCTTCAAAGATGGTTTGCAGTTTAAACAAACCTTCCCAAAGTGCTCTTATTGAGGCTAGATCTGTAGGCTGGTATCTTTCCTGCCGCCCAATGTTGTGAGACTCTTTTACGTCCAGTGAATCGCCACTGATGCTCGAAGCACCATATGCACCTTGAGTTCGCGGATATCAGACTGAGCTAAAGGTGCTTGATAAGGGAGAGGAATCACACATACTCAACGATAATGCGCATACGTTACTCATTGCTAAAGCTGGCCCAGTAACGTCGTTACTTTTACCCTACAAGGATACGAATAAACGAAGGGATAGTGGTTCGGCTCAATAATGACCGCAATGATCACTATACAATTCTACGTATGCCAAGTAACATGTGACGCAGTCACACTTTCTGTAAATTTGTTGCAGCGACCAAAAACCTACATAGATTCACTCTCATTTTGTTGGGGAAGAATTTTTGGGGGGATTTTGGAGAGAGCGATAAATTAGTTAAAATACAATTAGATAGAATTTATAGATGTTTCAAGATAACCCGCTATTAGCTCAGCTTAAGCAGCAAATCCAAGAAAACCTGCCTAAAAAAGAAGGTTCAGTCAAAGCGACAGATAAAGGCTTTGGCTTTCTGGAAGTGGACAGCAAAACCAGCTTCTTCATCCCACCTGCATACATGAAAAAGTGCATGCACGGTGACAAAGTGGTCGCTATCATCCGTACGGAAAAAGACCGTGAAGTTGCAGAACCACAAGAACTGCTAGAACAGTCTGTTACTCGCTTTATCGGCCGAGTAAAAATGTTCAAAGGCAAACTTAATGTCACTCCAGATCATCCGCAGCTGAAAAAACTATCCCTAAAAGCAAAGCTAAAGAAAGGCCTAAAGCCGGATAACTTCGCTGAAGGTGATTGGGTTGTCGCTCACCTAATCCGTCATCCGCTAAAAGATGATAACGGTTTCTTCGTTGAAATTTCAGAAAAGATTACTGACGCGAACGACAAGATTGCACCATGGTGGGTGACACTTGCACAAAATGACCTACCAAATTCTGAGCCAGCAGGCATTGAGAACTGGGAACTAAAAGACGACGCTGACCTAGAGCGCGTTGACATGACTCATGTTCCTTTTGTCACTATCGATGGTGAATCAACCAAAGATATGGACGATGCACTATACGCGAAGAAGACCGAATCTGGTGATTTCGAGCTAACGATCGCTATCGCCGATCCGACTGCATACATCACCCCTGAAGATGAGATGGATAAAGTAGCGCGTGAACGCGGTTACACTATCTACCTGCCAGGTCGTAACATACCAATGCTACCTCGCGATCTTGCTGATAACCTATGTTCATTGATTGAGGGTGAGATTCGCCCAGCTGTCTGCTGCACCGTAACGGTTAGCAAAGAGGGTATAATTGGCGACGATATCAAATTCTTCGCGGCAAACATCAAATCACACTCGCGTCTTGCATACAACAACGTTTCAGATTGGCTGGAGAGTGGCCATTGTGATGCATGGCAACCAAGTGAAGAAATCGCGGTGATTGTTCGTGATCTATACGATTTCTCTCTTGCTCGTGCAGATTGGCGTGAGAAAAACGCGGTTGTGTTCCCAGATCGCCCAGACTACCGTTTCGAACTTAGCGAAGATAACGACGTTGTTGCTATTCATGCAGACATGCGTCGTTGTGCAAACCGCCTCGTTGAAGAATCGATGATCACAGCAAACATCTGTGCCGGACGCACCCTTCGTGACAACTTCGAAACTGGCGTGTTTAACACTCATGCAGGCATTAAAGCGGAAAAACTTGAAGAAGTTGTAGAGCTAGTGACTCAATCAGGTGCAACGCAATTCACAGTTGAATCGATCTCTACATTAGAGGGTTTTGCGGCATTGCGTCGTTGGTTAGGTGAGCAAGAAACTGCCTATCTCGATAACCGCATTCGTAAATTCCAAACGTACAGTGAAGTTGAAAATCAACCTCTGCCTCACTACGCTATGGGCTTAGATATTTACGCAACGTGGACTTCACCTATTCGTAAGTACGGCGATATGATCAACCACCGCATGCTTAAAGCGGTCATTCTTGGCAAAGATCCAATTCAAACACCGGATGACCAAGTTGGTGAAGAGCTTGCTATACATCGCAAACACCACAAAATTGCCGAACGAAACGTGTCTGATTGGCTATACGCTCGCACATTAGCCGAGGAGCCTACAAAGCAAACTTGTTTCACAGGTGAGATTTTTGATATTAATCGAGCAGGCGCACGTGTTCGACTTCTCGAAAATGGCGCTGCAGCCTTTATTCCGGGTAGTCTGATCCTTGATAATAAAGAAAGGATCGAGTGCAACGGCGACAACGGCACCATCTCTATTGATAAAGAGGTGGTATACAAACTGGGTGACACATTGGAAATCGTTTTGGCTGACGTAAACCAAGAGAACCGCAGTTTAGTGGCCAAGCCGACCCGGGTATTTGCTGATGTAGCATCAACACAAACAGAAGAACCTGTTAGTGAATAATACCGATTAAGGTGAAGGCGCTCATATGAGCGCCTTTTTTATAATCAAAAATAAGAATAACTATGCTGAACATTGAGATCATTCACTTTAATCACTTCACGGCACGAAAAAGTGAGCGCTATTCCGCTACTAACCACGGCTTATATATTGTTGAAGAAGGTTCACTAACCATCAATCAACCAAGTGGCGAACAATTCGAACTCACTACTGGCGACTTTATTTTATACAACTCTTCAGATTTAAAAGATGCTTACGCCAAACCAGGTCCTTTTCGTGCAATCGCCTTGGTGTTTGATATTCATCTATTTACTCAATTTAAAACCGCTCATCCAAGCATCCAGATAGAAGCAGATGAACGTCGTTTTTATGCCTTTTCAGCTCAATCAAACAAGCGCATTAGTAAACTCAAGGACACGTTAATCGAACTCGCTGACCAACAAGCGTCACAGTATGCACAAGCACATATTGCAATGGCATTGCTCTCGTTAATGGCAGAGATTCAGCCTAAGATTCTCTCAATTATTGATGACGCCAGCACTCTAACCACCTCTCAAAAAGCGATTAAGTACATTGAAGACAATATTGAAAAAGATATTACGTTAGAAACTCTAGCAACCCATATGAGCATGTCTATCGCGACACTAAAACGTAGACTCGCAGCAGAGAACCTTTCCTTTTCACATATTTTAAAAGTGAAGCGTATTAACCATGCTGCAACCCAACTGCGTACGTCCAAAAATTCGATTACTCAAATTGCTTTTGAGTCGGGGTTTAAGAGTGCGGCCCATTTTAGTACCGCGTTCAAATCCATCTATAGCATGACCCCTAAAGCGTTTCGCGGCCAAATCATGAAATAGGTTAGTTATCTGCCCAAAAGTAAGCTTGAGGATCGCTTTCCAATTCCCTTATAAGTACCTCAAGCGAGTGGCTGTAAGGTAAGTGTGGGTATGGTGTCCAGTGAAGTTCTTCACCTTGATATTGGGGGACGTAAAAACACCACCCCTGAGCATTTACATTAAAGGTAATTTTCGCTATTGGTGACGTGTAGTCGATATGTTGAGAATCTAACAAAAAATGGGCAAGATATAGCTCTACACCGTTCTCTACGGGTTCGTATAAGCATTTTCCTAACTCTACGGGCAAATTTACATTTCGCTTAGAACATAGAGACTCAATCAACTTGTACAGACGGCTTGTCGCCATTTGAGATACGGACATGAGTTTACTCCCCATTCATTGTTCTTAGTATACACCCAAGTGCCTTGGCGCGGCAGAATTACCCAAAGAGACACTTCCCCACCACTCCTTAGATTAACATGTCCAAAATTGCTGAAATAGCGACCAAGTCACCGCTTTACCTACTGACCATATGACAATCGAACTCCCCCATGCCCTGCCATCGTTTTGATAATCAACCACCTCGTGCAGTTATTCGAGCGCATTCACAAAAATGTAACTTCAACGAAATATGATGATCGCTGCTATCTACCGTAAGTGGAGTTCATTATGTTACGTCTTTCTATGGCGACGTTATTCGCCATGGTACTCTCTCTTCCTTCTGCAATGGCAAAAGAAGTGAGCATCTCAGGTTCTACTTCTGTTGCTCGTGTAATGGATGTGCTGGCTGAAAAATATAATAAAACGCACCCTAATGATTACATCGCCGTACAGGGCATTGGTTCAAGTGCAGGCATCACAATGGTGAACAAAGGTGTAGTAGAACTTGGCATGAGTTCACGTTATTTAACTGAGAGTGAAAAAGGAGAAGACTTAAATGTATTCCCTATTGCTTTCGACGGTCTTGCCGTTGTTGTTAACCGTACCAACTCTGTTGACAATCTTTCTGAACAACAACTGTTTGACATATATAAGGGTAAAGTGAATAACTGGAAACAAGTCGGCGGCACTGACCAACCGATCGCGGTCGTTACGCGTGAAGGATCATCTGGGTCACGTTATAGCTTTGAAAGCCTGCTAGGATTGACCAAAATCGTAAACGACCGTTTGGTCTCTGACATCAATCCGAACAGCCTCGTCGTAAACAGTAACAGCATGGTGAAAACCATTGTGAATCACAACCCTCATGCCATTGGCTTTATCTCGGTCGGTTCCATAGATCGTTCTGTGAAAGCAATTCAGTTCGAAGGTATTGCCCCAACACCAAACAATATCGCCGCTCACAAATATAAGTTGGCTCGTCCCTTTTTGATCCTCTACAAAGTTGACGGCCTAGACAAAGTAGGCAAAAACTTTATGAGATTCCTGAAGTCTAAAGAAGGCCAAAAAGCGATTGCTGATTACGGCTACACGCCTGTAAAAAACTTTGAGCAATAAAAAATGCATAAAAAAGAGAGCCAAATTCGGCTAATGCCGATCAGTTAAGAGATAAATGATCGGTTGAACGATCCTACAGATGGCTTATAAAGGCTCTAAGTTCCCAAAACTTAGAGCCTTTTATTTTGCAATTAACC
>NZ_LIXM01000026.1 GCF_002608565.1 Vibrio sp. PID17_43 | reverse complement strand
ATCAAATCAAACCCTAAAGAGTGGCGCGTCCTGGAGGATTCGAACCTCCGACCGCCTGGTTCGTAGCCAGGTACTCTATCCAGCTGAGCTAAGGACGCGCAGTTTTCGATATCAAGCCTGTTGATCAACGAGGTTCAATATCAGGATTTCGATTCGTATCAAATCAAATCCTAAAGAGTGGCGCGTCCTGGAGGATTCGAACCTCCGACCGCCTGGTTCGTAGCCAGGTACTCTATCCAGCTGAGCTAAGGACGCGCAGTTTTCGATATTAAGCCTGTTGATCAACAAGGTTCAATATCAGGACTTCGATTTGTATCAAATCAAACCCTAAAGAGTGGCGCGTCCTGGAGGATTCGAACCTCCGACCGCCTGGTTCGTAGCCAGGTACTCTATCCAGCTGAGCTAAGGACGCGCAATAATATATATTTTACTGTGTATAACCCGTTTATCAAACGAATTATTAAATAGTGGCGCGTCCTGGAGGATTCGAACCTCCGACCGCCTGGTTCGTAGCCAGGTACTCTATCCAGCTGAGCTAAGGACGCGCAGTTCTTCTTGCTAAAGAAGCTGTGAAACAAGTCACATTTTATTTCTTACGAAACAAAAAAAAGGCCAATCGGCCAGTCAATGAATGGCGGTGAAGGAGGGATTCGAACCCTCGATACGGGATAAACCGTATACTCCCTTAGCAGGGGAGCGCCTTCAGCCTCTCGGCCACCTCACCGTTTTCATTGTTATATCTCCGAGGAGATATGGCGCGTCCTGGAGGATTCGAACCTCCGACCGCCTGGTTCGTAGCCAGGTACTCTATCCAGCTGAGCTAAGGACGCACTTTTTGTTGATTTCTCAACGTTGCAAGAATGGCGGTGAAGGAGGGATTCGAACCCTCGATACGGGATAAACCGTATACTCCCTTAGCAGGGGAGCGCCTTCAGCCTCTCGGCCACCTCACCGTCTTGCGGAGGCACATATTACGTTTTACCGAAAATATGTCAAACACTTTCTTTAAAAAAAAACGCAAAAAACGTTTAAGCGGTGCGGATTTAATCAAAGCGATCGTTAAATGAACTTTACCACTCTATTATGATGAAAAAAAGAGACTACTCTCTTAAAAAAATACATTTATATCCAGTTCGCTCGCGATGGTTGATTTCGCGTTCAGTCACTTAGATATATGGCACAAACTAAAAAGGCTAGCCCGTAGGCTAGCCTTTTCCATTCAAACTAAGTTCTGTAAACAGGAGCGACTTAGTAGTTGCCTGAAGCAACGTTGCCATTGCCTTTTTCAGCTTGAATGCGCATGTAGATTTCTTCACGGTGAACAGAAACCTCTTTCGGAGCGTTAACGCCGATACGTACTTGGTTACCTTTAACACCTAGTACAGTCACAGTCACTTCATCACCAATCATAAGTGTTTCGCCTACACGGCGAGTCAAAATTAGCATTCTTTGCTCCTTGAGTAATCTCTAAATTTTCTTGCTACAAAGCTATTATCCAACAAAAGTTATATTTTCGTAAACTATCTTGTTGCCGAAAATTAGCCTAAAAAGGCATGTTTTTGCTGAATGCTCAATACTTCGCTGGATGTAACGTAAGCTTCATGAAGAATGTTTGCTGCCACATCAATACTCTCAGGGAGTAAGACTAGCATCATTGAGAGAGCATCGGTTGAACAGAAATGGGTTGAAATATCCTTTCCTGCCAACAAACTAACAGCATGCTCCACCATTCCACTGGCTTCGAGCCCTACTGCGGTCAATAGACTTACTTCTTCACTATTACGGATTTTATCGCTGAACACCAGTTCCAACTTGGCACATGCATCTTGTTTTATCATGATACCTGTTCTTTCTGTTTCCTCGATCACAATCCAAATGTCGATACCCAACATCTGACATTGCTTTGTAGCACTCGATAAATGTTCTTTATCCACTTCAATAATGGCAAGATCTCGTTGAATAGCAATACCCGAGACGGCTTGATTGCCTAAGTCTCCTTTAACCAAGCTGCCTTCATTCAAATCGAATGTTGAAAGCACGCGTAGCGGAACATTATGCTTCCATGCATATTGCACAGAAGGTAAATGCAACACTTTCGCACCTCGACTCGCCATCGCTTCCATTGAAGGAAAATCGATCACGTCGATCTTGCGAGCATTTTTTACTACACGCGGGTCACAAGTATAAATGCCATCAACGTCGGTAAAAATCTGACACTCGTCTGCGTTTAACGCACCAGCTAATGTCACTGCACTCGTATCAGAGCCACCTCGACCTAATGTGGTGATATCCCCATTTTCGTTCACACCTTGAAAACCTGCCACGATAACGATTTGATCTTGCTCTAAAAAACCCATAATCGTAGTAGTATCAATGTGTTTAATCGTCGCGTCATTGTGTTGATTATCCGTCACAATGTTCGCTTGTGTTCCGGTAAGTGAGCGCGCGGCATAACCCAATTTATTAAGTGTCATTGCCAGTAGTGCCATCGACACTTGCTCACCAGCAGAGAGCAAAACATCAAGTTCTCGAGCCGTTGGAACGCTATCAACTTGTTTAGCGAGATCCATTAGTCGGTTTGTCTCGCCTGACATCGCAGACACAACAACGACAACTTGATTACCATCATTTTTCGCCTTAATGATGTGTTCAGCTACCTGATATATTCTCTCAATTGAGCCTACCGAGGTTCCACCAAACTTTTGCACGATAAGGGGCTTTTTCACCAGTCTTCACCTTCCCAAGACCAAAGTTTCATTAGGACCACTTGTATTTTATTCGTTGAAAATTATATAAGCGGTAGTTACAACAAAACCAAGTCGCTCAAATAACTTGGTCAAAATACGGTCAATTAAACCACTTGGTTGCCATAAAAAAATTACGCCCAATCAAAGAACATTGATTGAGCGTAATTCATTTTATAAATAATTATAGGCGTTCTTCTAGCCAAGGTTGTACAGACTGAATTGCTTCAGGCAGCGCAGCAACGTCTGTACCACCAGCTTGAGCCATGTCTGGACGACCACCGCCTTTACCGCCAACTTGCTCAGCAACCATCTTAACGAGGTCACCCGCTTTTACTTTGCCGATAAGGTCTTTCGTCACACCTGCAATTAGGCCAATTTTGTCATCATTCACGTTAGCAAGAAGGATAACGCCGCTGCCTACTTGGTTTTTGATGTCATCAACCATAGTACGTAGATTCTTGTTATCCGCGCCTTCTAGCGCAGCAATCAGTACTTTTGTACCATTAATGTCCTGAACCTTACCCATGATGTTTGCACTTTCTGCAGCAGCCATCTTGTCTTTCAGTTTCTGGATTTCTTTCTCTAGAGATTTCGCTTTCTGTGCTGATTCAGCCAGTTTCTCTTCGTACTTAGCCGCTTGAGCTTCGATTGCGTCTAGCGCACCTTCACCCGTTACCGCTTCGATACGACGAATGCCAGCCGCGATACCGCCTTCTGAAGTGATCTTGAATAGACCAATATCACCGGTGTTAGAAGCGTGGATACCACCACAAAGCTCAGTAGAGAAATCGCCCATAGATAGTACGCGAACTTCGTCATCGTACTTCTCACCAAACAGTGCCATTGCGCCTTTCTTCTTCGCAGACTCAATGTCCATCACGTTGGTTTCAATCGCGTGGTTACGACGAATTTGTGCGTTCACTAGACGCTCAACTTCTTTCAGTTCAGCGGCCGTTACTGCTTCTAGATGTGAGAAGTCGAAACGCAGGCCATCAGCTTTCACTAGCGAGCCCTTCTGCGTAACGTGCTCACCAAGCAATTGGCGAAGTGCTGCATGTAGCAAGTGCGTCGCTGAGTGGTTTAGAGAGATAGCGGCGCGACGCTCTGCGTCAACGATGGTTGCAACTTCGTCACCTTTTGCTAGAACGCCTTCTACCATGACACCGTGGTGTGCGATTGCGTTACCTAGTTTCTGAGTATCATCAACACGGAATACACCAGATTCCGTTCGGATTTCACCAGCGTCACCACATTGACCGCCTGACTCAGCGTAGAATGGTGTTTCACCAAGTACGATGATCGCTTTGTCGCCAGCAGACAGTGCATCTACTTCGTTGCCTTCAACGAACATTGCCGCGACTGAACTAGAGCCTTTCGTACCTGTGTAGCCGCAGAATTCTGTTTGCGTATCAACTTTGATTGCTGCGTTGTAGTCAGTACCGAAGTTACCTGCTTCACGCGCACGTTGACGCTGCTCTTCCATTGCTTTCTCGAAACCTTCTTCGTCGATCGCGAACTCACGCTCACGAGCCACATCGTTGGTTAAGTCAGCTGGGAATCCATAAGTATCGTAGAGCTTGAATACTGTCTCGCCGTCTAGCACTTTACCGTCTAGGTTATCTAATGCTTCGTTTAGAATCGCCATACCGCGCTCAAGTGTGCGACCGAAATTTTCTTCTTCGATACGCAGTACTTTTTCAACCACTGCTTGTTGACGCTTCAGCTCTTCGCCCGCAGTACCCATGATGTCTGCTAGTACACCAACCAGTTTGTGGAAGAATGCACCTTGTGCGCCCAGCTTGTTACCGTGACGAACGGCACGACGAATGATGCGGCGTAGAACATAACCACGGCCTTCATTTGAAGGCATAACGCCATCCACGATCAGGAATGAACATGAACGGATGTGGTCAGCGATAACGCGTAGCGATTGGTTCGATAGGTCTTCGTAACCGATCGTTTCAGCCGCTGCTTTGATCAACGCTTGGAATACATCGATTTCGTAGTTTGAGTGAACACCTTGCATGATCGCAGAGATGCGCTCGATACCCATACCCGTATCTACCGATGGTTTTGGAAGCGGTTCCATTGTGCCGTCTGCATGACGGTTGAACTGCATGAATACGTTGTTCCAGATCTCGATGAAACGGTCACCATCTTCTTCAGGTGTACCAGGACGGCCACCCCAGATGTGCTCACCGTGATCGTAGAAAATCTCGGTACATGGACCACAAGGACCAGTATCACCCATTTGCCAGAAGTTATCTGACTCGTATGGCTTACCACCTTTTTTGTCGCCAATGCGAATAATACGATCGGCAGGAATACCCACTTGCTTGTTCCAGATTTCAAATGCTTCGTCATCTGTCTCATAGACAGTAACAAGCAGGCGGTCTGCTGGTAGCTTTAGCGTTTCTGTTAAGAATTCCCAAGCAAATGCGATTGCATCTTCTTTGAAATAGTCACCAAAGCTAAAGTTGCCTAGCATTTCAAAGAACGTGTGGTGACGAGCGGTGAAACCAACGTTTTCCAGGTCATTGTGTTTACCACCAGCACGTACACAACGTTGAGCCGTAGTTGCTCGAGTGTAGGCGCGTTTTTCCAAGCCTAAGAAGCAATCTTTAAATTGGTTCATACCTGCGTTTGTGAACAGCAGTGTTGGGTCGTTATGTGGAACTAACGATGAACTTTCTACGATTTGGTGTCCTTTGCTTTCAAAGAACTTGAGGAACGCGTTACGAACCTCATCAGTGCTCATGTACATGCAGCTCTTCCTGAAAATAGTCGAGTTAGAATTTTGCAGTATTGTAGATCATGCAATCAGCTACGACTAGTTTTCTTGCGGAAAAGAGGGGGGAGAAGAAAAAATTTGAAGCAAAACAAAAATCAGGGTGTGGGATTCACCGCTAATCTTCATAATCAAAGCTTAGCGCATAACTTATTTGGTCAAAGTTATAGCCACGATATTGCATAAATCGCACCTGTTTAGCGTACTCTTTTTGGTCTTTGGCTTTGACTCCTTTGAATTTCTTTTCCGCCGCCATTCTTGCTCGTTCAAACCAGTCTTGTGGCTCTTCGGTCATCGCCATATCGATAATGGATTCCGCAATACGTTTTTGATTGAGCTCTTGACGAATACGACGTTCCCCATACCCTTTGTATACATGCTGTCGGATCTGGCTTTTGGCATAACGCAAATCGTCCAAATAGTGGTGGTCGAGGCAAAAATTAATAGCAGCTTCGATGTCCGCTTCTTCGTAACCTTTCAAAGCAAGTTTTTGGTAAAGCTCGTATTGCCCGTGATCACGACGGCTTAACAACTGTATGGCCGCTTCTTTACTCGACAACGTTGGCGCTTGACGCTTTTGGTACATAATGATCCTAAACGTGTTATTGCTGTACTATCTCGATACCAATCGTAATATATTACGCTTCACCCTAGCTTATTATGACGCTAGTTCTGCTTTCTGAATTGCTGTGATTGGTATTGCTCAGCTCTTTGTTTTATTTGGTTTTGATTTCAGCAAATACAACAAAGCCCCGCATAGCAGGGCCTTGTTTTGATTTATTTAATCAGAAGATTAAAACTCTTCTTCTTGCTCAGGCTTCTCGCTAGACTCTGGCGCTTCTAGCAAAGCTGGTGATAATAGCATTTCACGAAGCTTAATATCGATGGTCTTACCCACTTCTGGGTTTTCGCGTAGATAGTTACAAGCGTTCGCTTTACCTTGACCAATCTTGTCACCATTGTAGCTGTACCAAGCACCTGCTTTTTCAACTAGTTTGTGCTTCACGCCTAGGTCAATCAGTTCACCTTCACGGTTGAAACCTTGACCGTACATGATTTGTGTATTTGCTTCTTTAAACGGTGCTGCAATCTTGTTCTTAACGACTTTGATGCGCGTTTCGTTACCTACAACCTCATCGCCCTCTTTGATTGCACCAGTACGGCGAATATCTAGACGAACAGAAGCGTAGAACTTAAGCGCGTTACCACCCGTTGTAGTCTCAGGGTTACCGAACATCACACCAATCTTCATACGAATTTGGTTGATGAAGATACACATACAGTTAGACTGCTTTAGGTTACCTGTTAGTTTACGCATTGCTTGAGAAAGCATACGCGCCTGCAAGCCCATGTGGCTATCGCCCATTTCGCCTTCGATTTCTGCTTTAGGTGTTAATGCTGCAACTGAGTCGATAACCATGACATCAATCGCGCCAGAACGTGCAAGTGCATCACAGATCTCTAACGCTTGCTCACCCGTATCTGGCTGAGAAACCAATAGCGCATCGATATCAACACCCAGTTTCTTCGCGTATACCGGGTCTAGTGCATGCTCAGCATCGATAAACGCACATGTTTTACCTTCACGCTGTGCTGCTGCGATAAGCTCTAGTGTTAGCGTTGTTTTACCTGAAGATTCTGGACCGTAGATTTCTACGATACGGCCCATAGGTAAGCCACCAGCACCCAAAGCGATATCAAGAGAAAGAGAACCTGTTGAGATGGTTTCTACGTCCATTGCGCGGTTATCACCAAGGCGCATGATAGAGCCTTTACCGAATTGCTTTTCAATTTGACCTAGCGCAGCGGCGAGCGCCTTTTGTTTGTTCTCGTCCATTACTTTCTCCGATTTATTCATCTTCTTTGGGCGACGAATAATAATTCATTTTTCATAAGCAGGAAAACTGCTCAGCAATGAAAGTTATTATACTGTTGATTCATACAGTGTCTATACCTGTATAAAAAAAAATTGGTCTGCTCAATAGAGCGACTTGCTCTAGCCCTTATCAAATCTGGGCTAACGCTGTTCGAAGAAATTTCAGATTAAATGTTGCTGCAATTGAGTAAGTGCATGAATCACCGCCTGCTCACGCACCTCGGCACGATCGCCAGCAAAATGCATCGTCTCAACCTGCAACCAATCTTGGGTATCTGCAAACGCGAAACAGACCGTACCAACCGGTTTTTCTTGGCTACCACCGCTAGGCCCAGCAATGCCACTGATCGACACACCGATGGTGGCGTTGGAGTGTTTCAATGCGCCTTGCACCATTTCAATCACAACCGGTTCGCTGACGGCACCATAGGATTCTAACGTGGTGGCTTGCACCCCAAGCATCTCCATTTTTGCTTCGTTACTGTAGGTGACAAACGCGCGATCCAACCAAGCAGAGCTGCCTGCAATGTCAGTGATAGCGGTAGCGACACCACCTCCCGTACAGGATTCCGCCGTTGTCATCATATGCCCATGCTTCGCTAATAGTGCTCCTAAATCAGCACTCAATTTTGATGTTTGTTCCATGGTCAAAAATGCCCTTTGTCTCTTTTTACTTGATCGGGATTCACGTATCCTAAGTCGCTACGGAAATAAACTAAAGATCTTACCTGTGAAAGCTGAACAAAAACACACTCCGATGATGCAGCAATACCTCAAGCTCAAAGCTGAGAACCCAGAAATTTTGCTGTTCTACCGCATGGGCGACTTCTACGAACTCTTCTACGATGATGCCAAACTCGCATCCCAACTGCTTGATATTTCGTTGACTAAACGCGGTGCATCAGCAGGAGAGCCAATCCCGATGGCTGGCGTTCCATACCATGCTGTAGAAGGTTATTTAGCCAAACTCGTTCAGCTTGGTGAGTCTGTCGCAATCTGTGAGCAAATTGGCGACCCGGCTACCAGTAAAGGTCCGGTCGAGCGCAAAGTGGTGCGTATTGTTACACCGGGGACAGTGACCGATGAAGCGTTACTGTCTGAGCGTATTGATAACCTAATTGCCGCCATATACTCCCACAACGGTAAGTTTGGTTATGCGACTTTGGATGTAACTTCAGGACGTTTCCAGTTGGTTGAACCAGAAACTGAAGAGGCGATGGCCGCAGAACTACAACGGACTGCGCCACGCGAGTTACTATTCCCAGAAGACTTTGAATCTGTCCATTTGATGTCAAGCCGCAATGGCAATCGCCGTCGCCCTGTGTGGGAATTTGAGCTGGATACTGCTAAACAACAACTCAATCAACAATTCGGCACTAGCGATCTCGTTGGCTTTGGTGTAGAACACGCAACGCTAGGTCTGTGCGCTGCAGGCTGTTTGATCCAATACGTAAAAGACACTCAACGTACTGCCCTACCACACATTCGCTCGCTCACTTATGATCGTCAAGACCATTCCGTTATCTTGGATGCGGCAACGCGTCGTAACCTAGAACTGACACAAAACCTTTCTGGCGGCACCGACAACACATTGGCGGAGATACTGGATCACTGCTCCACTCCGATGGGCAGCCGTATGCTAAAACGTTGGTTACACCAGCCAATGCGCTGCGTTGATACATTAAACCATCGCCTAGATGCCATTGGTGAAATCAAGGATCAAAGCCTGTTCACCGACATTCAACCCATCTTTAAACAGATCGGCGATATCGAGCGTATCCTGGCTCGTTTGGCACTTCGATCGGCACGCCCACGCGATATGGCTCGCCTGCGTCATGCGATGCAACAATTACCAGAACTGGAATCAGTCACTTCCTCTCTCGCTCATCCATACCTCACGAAGCTGGCTCAGTTTGCTGCACCAATGGATGATGTATGTGATTTGCTAGAACGCGCGATCAAAGAAAACCCACCAGTGGTGATTCGTGATGGCGGCGTAATCGCAGAAGGTTATGATACTGAGCTTGATGAGTGGCGCAAACTGGCAGATGGTGCCACTGAATATCTAGAGAAGTTAGAAGCTGATGAGCGTGAGCGTCACGGTATCGATACACTAAAAGTTGGCTACAACGCCGTACACGGTTTCTTCATTCAGGTGAGCCGTGGTCAAAGTCACCTTGTACCACCGCATTATGTGCGTCGCCAAACACTAAAAAATGCGGAACGTTACATCATTCCTGAGCTAAAAGAGCACGAAGACAAGGTACTGAATTCAAAGTCGAAAGCGCTCGCGGTAGAGAAAAAACTGTGGGAAGAACTGTTTGATTTATTGATGCCAAACCTTGAGAAAATGCAAAACCTTGCCTCAGCGATTTCTCAATTGGATGTCCTACAAAACTTAGCTGAGCGTGCAGATACTCTGGATTACTGCCGACCATCGTTGGATAAAGAAGCAGGTATTCGTATCCAAGCAGGTCGTCATCCAGTGGTTGAGCAAGTCACCAGCGAACCATTTATTGCTAACCCAATTGAGCTCAGTTCAAACCGTAAGATGCTGATCATCACCGGCCCAAACATGGGCGGTAAGTCGACCTACATGCGCCAAACGGCATTAATTGCGCTGATGGCCCACATCGGCTCTTACGTACCGGCAGAATCGGCTCATATTGGGTCATTGGACCGCATCTTCACCCGTATCGGTGCCTCTGACGATCTCGCCTCGGGTCGTTCAACCTTCATGGTCGAAATGACCGAGACTGCGAACATTCTGCACAATGCAACGAAGAACAGTTTGGTGCTGATGGATGAAATCGGACGCGGCACCAGTACTTACGATGGCCTTTCTTTAGCATGGGCAAGCGCCGAATGGCTGGCAACACAAATTGGTGCGATGACGCTATTTGCTACGCACTACTTCGAACTGACAGAACTACCAAACCAATTGCCGAACCTTGCTAACGTTCACCTTGATGCGGTTGAACATGGTGACAGCATTGCGTTTATGCACGCCGTTCAAGAAGGCGCGGCAAGTAAATCCTACGGTTTAGCAGTAGCAGGGTTGGCCGGCGTACCAAAATCTGTGATCAAAAATGCACGTATGAAGCTCTCTCAGCTTGAGCAATTAGGTCAAGGAAGTGATGGTCCTCGCCCCACTACGGTGGATGTAGCGAACCAGCTTAGCCTTATTCCTGAACCAAGCGATGTGGAACAAGCATTGTCTAATATTGATCCAGATGACCTGACCCCTCGTCAGGCATTAGAAGAGCTTTACCGCTTGAAGAAGATGCTCTAGCTCCAATACTTATCTCTTAGATGAAAAAACGCAAAAAGGCTATGGGGTCACCATAACCTTTTTGTTTTTCTTATAAAATCAGAACTAGTCGTCTTCTACGTTGAACAAGTTTTCCATGTTCAGACCCTGTTTAATCAAGATCTCACGTAAGCGACGTAAACCTTCAACTTGAATCTGACGAACGCGTTCACGAGTCAAACCAATTTCACGCCCCACCTCTTCTAGCGTTGATGGCTCATAACCAAGCAAACCAAAACGTCGTGCAAGCACTTCTTTCTGCTTAGGGTTTAGCTCTTCTAACCAGTGAATCAACGATGACTTGATATCGTCATCTTGAGTTGATACCTCAGGATCGGAATTGTTTGCGTCCGGAATAATATCCAGTAGTGCTTTTTCACCATCTCCACCTATCGGTGTATCGACAGAGCTAATACGCTCATTAAGACGTAGCATCTTACTCACGTCTTCAACTGGGATATCTAACTGAGACGCGATCTCTTCAGCTGTTGGTTCATGATCGAGCTTTTGAGAAAGTTCACGCGCAGTACGCAGATAAATGTTCAGCTCTTTCACGACATGGATTGGCAAGCGGATGGTACGAGTTTGGTTCATCAACGCGCGCTCAATCGTTTGGCGAATCCACCACGTCGCATACGTTGAGAAACGAAAACCTCGCTCTGGGTCAAACTTCTCTACTGCACGGATCAGCCCTAGGTTCCCCTCTTCAATAAGATCAAGAAGGGCTAAACCACGATTACTGTATCGGCGAGAAATTTTGACAACCAAGCGCAAATTACTTTCAATCATACGCTTACGAGCGGCCTCATCACCACGAAGTGCGCGGCGTGCATAAAGCACTTCTTCTTCTGCAGTGAGTAGTGGAGAGAAACCAATTTCGCCCAGATACAGCTGTGTGGCATCTAAGCTCTTGCTGCTCGCATCTAATTCCTCACGAGCAACGGTTTTGGTTTTATTGGATGATGCTTTTTCAAGTTCTTTATCAACGCACTCTTCTGATGCATTGTTATATTCAAACTCATCAACTTTGGTTACTGTGTTGCTGATACTCATAACGCCTCCCCCTGGCGAGTTAGCAAGACATAACAACTCAATATGTCGCTAAATGATGTCGCAAGTTGTCTTTCAAAGTTTTAAGGCAAATAACGCTTTGGATTGACGGATTTACCTTGATAACGAATTTCAAAGTGCAATTTAACGGACTTAGCACCTGAGCTACCCATGGTCGCAATTTTTTGTCCACTCTTGACACTCTGTCCTTCAGAAACCAGCAGCCTATCGTTATGTGCGTATGCGCTTAAATAATTATCGTTATGCTTCACTATAATAAGATTGCCATAACCTCTTAGCGCATTACCAGAATAAACCACAGTGCCTGGGGCGGTTGAAACAATTGACTGACCTCGCTGCCCTGCGATATCGATGCCTTTATTTCCCTGTTCACCCGCCGAAAAATTCTTAATTACTCTCCCTTTTGTTGGCCACAACCACTTAGATACTTTGTCATTCTTCGCAGTGGTTACTGGCGGCTTTGGCTTGATATTTTGGTTAACTTTTGTACCAACATACTCCTTTGGTTTTGATTGTTCAACCTTCTTAGGCGGCGTTTTTTTTGCAACCTGAGTGGAAGTATTGATTGGCTTTTGATTAGAGTTTTTACTTGATTTTTGCGGTTTTGAGACTGTTGATGGTTTCGTCACTGGCGTAGGTGTCTTTGCAACTACTGGAACCACAACAGGTTCTACTTTATGGCCAAATTTGGGGGCGACATATTTTGGAGCCCAAAGTTTTAACCTTTGTCCTGGGAAAATGGTATAGGGTGCAGCCAGTTCATTGTAACGAACTAGATCATTTACATCTTTATCTGTGACATAGGCTATAAAATAAAGTGTATCACCATTCTTTACTTCATAATAACTACCTCTATAGCTGCCTCGGTCAACGCTAGAATAGTCCTTATTTAGGCTGGAAACAGGCGCAGGAATATGAGCCGCACAACCCACCAGTCCCACAGCTAACAGACAGCTAATACCAAAACGACATAACAACCTATTCACCTAGTCTTCAACCCTTAAGCCAAATCACCAGCAACTAATGGCACAAACCTAACCATCTCAACCACGGTTGATAGGTACTGTTCGCCTTTTCGCTCTATTTTTAATAACTGTTGTTCATCTTCACCGACAGGAATGACCATCTTGCCACCATCTTTTAGCTGCGTTAGAAGCGCTTGAGGGATCGCCTCCGCCGCCGCTGTAACAATAATCGCATCAAATGGGCCTTTTGCTTCCCATCCAAGCCAGCCATCACCATGTTTGGTCGATACATTATAAATATCAAGTTGCTTCAGACGACGTTTAGCGCCCCATTGCAGAGATTTAATGCGTTCAACGGAATAAACATGATCAACGATTTGAGCAAGCACTGCGGTTTGATAACCAGAACCCGTACCGATTTCTAGTACATTACTGTCTGACTTTAGATCTAACAGCTCTGTCATTTTAGCAACGATGTAAGGTTGAGAAATGGTTTGCCCCTGACCAATCGGCAACGCATTGTTATCGTAGGCTTGATGCATCATCGCTTGCGACACAAAACTTTCCCGTGGTAAACGATAGATTACATCTAATACACGTTGATCACTGATGCCACTGGCGATAAGAAACGCTATCAACCTGTCAGCATGTGGGTTACTCATTACTTCTCTTCCTTTAACCAACTGGCCATCGCGCGTAGTGACTCATGAGCCGTGAGATCAACTTGCAATGGTGTGATTGAGACACGGCCATGTTCAATGGCATAAAAATCTGTGCCTTCTCCGGCATCTTGCTCTTTACCAGGAGGACCTAGCCAATAAATATCATTACCACGCGGATCTTTCTGCTTAATCATATTCTCAGCGTGATGGCGAGCACCTAGCCGAGTTACTTCAATCTCGCCCAGCTTGTCTAGCGGCAGATCAGGTACGTTCACGTTTAATAAGCGGTTGGTTGGAATGGGGAACGCCAAATGTTGCTCAACCAGTTTTCGCGCTATTTTTGCTGCAGAGTCAAAATTTTGTTTACCGACCAAAGAAAAGGCGACCGACTGAACGCCAAGGAAGTGCCCTTCCATTGCCGCTGCAACTGTCCCTGAGTACAACACATCGTCACCGAGGTTAGCACCATGATTAATACCAGTTAACAACAAATCTGGTAGGTCGCCTTTCATCAATTCATTCAATGCAAAGTGCACGCAGTCTGTCGGCGTCCCCTGCACAGAAAAAGTATCTGGCGCGATCTCTGTCACTCGCAGCGGCTGCTCAAGCGTCAGTGAATTAGATGCTCCAGAACGATTACGATCTGGGGCAACAATGGTCACTTGTGCAATCGCTTTAAGCTCTTTCGCGAGAGCGTGAATTCCCTGAGCATGAACGCCATCATCGTTACTCAGTAGAATTCTTAAGGGCTTTGCGTTTAGTGAATCCACTTCCATTAGTATTCTCTTTCTACTTTTTCCTCGATAACCAACTCACGAACAATAGATGTCGCAAAAGAGCCCGCATCCAGTGAGAAGGTCAATGTGATGTTATTGCCATCAACGGTCCAAGCCAAGTCTTTTGGTTTTAAAGCGATATCACGGCGATCATGACGCATGCGATTGCCACAAATCAACTTCATCAAATCGGGCTCATCATCCAAAAATGGCTGTTCTAAAGCTTGTGCTTGCGCTTGAGTTGGTAGATCATTATCGCCAGCCAGTGCTGCTGTAATGCTCACTCCCCCCTGCTCGAATTGCGCTTGAAGCTCAACAAGGTTACTTGCATCGACAACTTGAATGCCGGTTTCTGTCTGTGCAATATCACCTTCGATAAACTGATCAAATAACCCTTTTTCTAGACGCGCTGAAACGATACGATTAAAAATCCACGAACGCGCAGCAGATAAGTACATACTACGTTTATTTTGGTTGCGGGTACGGACGTTTTCACGGCCCCAACGACGAGCTTCGACGAGGTTATTACCATCGTTACCAAAACGTTGACTGCCAAAATAGTTCGGCACGCCCACTTGCTTCACTTTTTCAAGACGCTGTTCAACATCAGCCACATCGCTCACATCGGACAAAGTAACCGCAAACTCGTTACCTACTAAATCACCAGGACGCAGCTTTTTGTTGTGTCGGTCTGTCGCTAGAATCTCAATACTTGGGTACTGCGCCAAAAACTCCGTGAAGTCTGGCGTCTCACCCTTTGGTAAGTGTACGCTTAACCACTGTTCGGTCACCGCGTGGCGATCTTTGAGCCCTGCCCAACTGACGTCTTTTGATTTAACGCCACAAGCTTTCGCCAATTCATTCGCGACGAAACTGGTGTTCTCTCCGGTTTTACGGATACGCACCATCAAGTGCTCGCCTTCCCCCGTAAAAGCAAAACCGAGATCTTCGCGAACCTGAAAATGCTCTGGTTGCGCTTTAATTTTTGCTGATGCAACTGGCTTACCGGTTAAGAAAGCCAATGAAGATAAAATGTCTGACATGATGTTTTTCCGCTGATATCACAGCTTAGAGGAGCAAATTGCTAGTTATTGCTTAAACAAAAGTACCACTGCTTCCGTTGCAATGCCTTCTTTGCGTCCAGTAAAACCGAGACGTTCTGTCGTGGTCGCTTTTACGTTAATGTTGCTAATGTTGGTTTCCAGGTCTTCGGCAATTGCCGCACACATGGCATCAATATAAGGCGCCATCTTTGGCGCTTGCGCCATGATAGTAATGTCCGCATTACCAAGTCGGTAGCCTTGTTCTTTTACAAGACGATACACGTCTTTCAACAGTTCACGGCTATCCGCCCCTTTCCATTTATCATCCGTATCAGGAAAGTGGCGGCCAATATCGCCTGCAGCGATAGCACCAAGTAAAGCGTCGCTTAATGCGTGCAAAGCGACATCACCATCTGAGTGTGCAATCAAGCCTTGCTCATAAGGTATGGCAACACCACCGATGATAACCGGGCCTTCTCCACCAAACTTGTGCACATCAAAACCGTGACCAATTCGAATCATTTTCTATCCTTTCTTTTCTAGCCGCGTTCACGGCGTAGATAAAACTCCGCTAAAGCAAGATCTTCTGGCTGAGTAATTTTTATATTGCTCGCATTACCTTGAACTAAGGCCGGTGTTTCACCTCGCCACTCAAGAGCAGAAGCTTCATCGGTAATCGTGACGCCTTGCTGCAATGCGTCGGCCAGCGCTTGAGTCAGTTGCTGAGTTTTAAACATTTGTGGCGTTAGTGCGTGCCATAATGCCTCTCTGTCTACCGTATGATCAATATCTTGCGTTGAATTTGCACGCTTCATGGTATCTCTCACTGGTGACGCTAGAATACCGCCGATTTGGTGAGAACGGCAAACGTCAATCAAACGGTCAATATCAGTTATCGACACACAAGGTCTTGCCGCATCGTGAACCAATACCCACTCACTTTCAAGTTGGGTACTTACATAGTTTAGCCCCGATAGCACCGAGTCTGCCCTTTCTTTGCCACCCGCAATTCGAATAACGTCGGGATGTTGGGCAATCGATAATTCTGGGTAATAAGGATCACCATCTGTCACCGCAACCACAACCTTAGCAATTTTAGGATGAGAAAGGAGTTTCTCGACCGTATGCTCCAAGACGGCTTTACCGTCAATCATCAGATACTGCTTAGGGCGGTCTGCTTTCATTCGACTACCGACACCGGCTGCAGGCACGATTGCAACATGAGATGGCGCTGAATCTAACATTTTACTGATTTTCCTCACCAATAATGCGGTAGAAAGTTTCCCCTTCTTTGACTAGGCCAAGCTCATGACGCGCTCGCTCTTCAATCGCATCAAGACCTTGTCGTAAGTCATCAATTTCTGCGAACATCTCATTATTACGAGCTTGCAGCTTGCTGTTCACTTGTTGCTGAACTTCAATTTCATCTTTCACTGTGTAGTAGTCCGACACTCCATTTTTACCAAACCATAGAGTGTATTGAAGCCAGCCAAACAGTAACGTAAGGGCTATAACAAAGATTCGCATATCGCTGCTAACATTCTGTACCGGAAGGGATTAGATAAGAGGACATATATAGCATAAATGCGAGGTAGCCTCTAGGGGAGATGAAGATACTCACACGCTCCTTACAGGAAAAAAAGCCGCAAAATGAAACAAAGAGATTCTCTACCCTCTTCTTCGGCATTCAAAGAAATGACAAATAAAAGTTCGCGATACTCCTTTGAAGTCCGTTCTCGACTCTCGAAGAAAAGTGTTCCAAAAGGGCGAAGCCCGCGCCATTATATCAGATAAAAAAAACGCCCCACCGAAGTGGAGCGTTTCAAAACTTTAAGCTAAGCCATTAATTCAATTAAGAATTAAGCTTGACCTTTAACTTCTTTAAGACCGTTGAAAGGAGCGCGCTCACCTAGAGCTTCCTCGATACGGATTAGTTGGTTGTACTTAGCAACGCGGTCAGAACGGCTCATAGAACCAGTCTTGATTTGACCTGCAGCTGTACCTACCGCTAGATCAGCGATAGTTGCATCTTCAGTTTCGCCAGAACGGTGAGAGATTACTGCTGTGTAACCTGCATCTTTAGCCATCTTGATTGCAGCTAGAGTCTCTGTTAGAGAACCGATTTGGTTGAACTTGATAAGGATAGAGTTAGCTACGCCTTTCTCGATACCTTCAGCAAGGATCTTAGTGTTAGTAACGAATAGGTCGTCACCTACTAGTTGAAGCTTGTCACCTAGTAGTTCAGTTTGGTGCTTGAAGCCATCCCAATCAGACTCGTCTAGACCGTCTTCGATAGAAACGATTGGGAATTGGTTAGCTAGCTCAGCTAGGTAGTGGTTGAACTCTTCAGAAGTGAAAGTTTTACCTTCGCCTTTCATGTTGTAGATGCCAGCTTCTTTGTCGAAGAACTCAGATGCTGCACAGTCCATAGCAAGAGTAACGTCTTTACCTAGTTCGTAACCAGCAGCTGCAACAGCTTCTGCGATAACTTCTAGTGCTTCAGCGTTAGACTTAAGGTTAGGAGCGAAACCACCTTCGTCACCAACTGCAGTGCTGTAGCCTTTAGACTTAAGAACTTTAGCTAGGTTGTGGAACACTTCAGCACCGATACGTAGACCTTCTTTAAGAGTCTTAGCACCAACTGGTTGGATCATGAACTCTTGGATGTCAACGTTGTTGTCTGCGTGCTCACCACCGTTGATGATGTTCATCATTGGTAGAGGCATTGAGAACTGACCTGCAGTACCGTTTAGCTCAGCGATGTGCTCGTATAGAGGCATGCCTTTAGCTGCTGCTGCAGCTTTAGCGTTTGCTAGAGAAACCGCTAGGATAGCGTTCGCACCGAACTTAGATTTATTTTCAGTGCCGTCTAGTTCGATCATTACTGCGTCGATTGCAGCTTGGTCTTTCGCGTCTTTGCCAACTAGAGCTTCAGCGATTGCGCCGTTTACCGCTTCAACAGCTTTAAGAACACCTTTACCTAGGAAACGGGCTTTGTCACCGTCACGTAGCTCAAGAGCTTCGCGAGAACCAGTAGATGCGCCAGATGGAGCAGCAGCCATACCTACGAAACCGCCTTCTAGGTGTACTTCAGCTTCTACTGTTGGGTTACCACGTGAATCGATGATTTCACGACCTAGAACTTTAACGATCTTAGACATTGAATGTTTCCTTCTCGTTGAATATATAATGTCAAAATTAAAGGCAGCAACACAGCTTACGTTACTGCCTGTATTCCTTACTTACTTCTCAAATTCGCCGCGTTGGTATTCACCAGCCGCTTTCACGAAACCAGCGAACAGTGGGTGACCATCACGTGGTGTAGATGTGAACTCAGGGTGGAATTGAGCCGCTACAAACCATGGGTGAGCTGGGTTCTCAATCACTTCTACCAGTTTCTTGTCTGCAGATAGACCTGATACTTTTAAGCCTGCTTTTTCGATTTGCGGACGAAGATTGTTGTTCACTTCATAACGGTGACGGTGACGCTCATAAATAGTCGCGTTGCCGTAAAGCTCACGTGCTTTTGTGCCTTTTTCTAGGTGACAAAGTTGTGAGCCAAGACGCATCGTACCACCTAGGTCAGACTTCTCGGTACGTTCTTCAACTTTACCTTCGCCATCAACCCATTCTGTGATCAAGCCTACCACAGGGTACTTAGTTTCTTTGTTAAATTCTGTTGAATGCGCACCTTCCATACCCGCTACGTTACGCGCGTATTCGATCAGTGCGACTTGCATGCCTAGACAGATACCTAGGTAAGGAACATTGTTTTCACGAGCGTATTGCGCTGCACGAATCTTACCTTCGATACCACGGTCACCGAAACCACCAGGAACAAGGATTGCGTCTAGACCTTCAAGGATCTCGACACCTTTGTTCTCAACATCTTGAGAGTCTACATACTGAATCTTAACGCTCAGACGGTTCTTAAGACCTGCGTGTTTTAGGGCTTCGTTTACTGATTTGTATGCATCTGGCAGTTCAATGTACTTACCAACCATACCAATCGTAACTTCACCTGTTGGGTTCGCTTCTTCGTAGATTACTTGTTCCCACTCAGACAGGTTTGCTTCTGGAGCATTAATGCCAAAACGAGCACAAACAAGATCGTCTAGACCTTGAGCTTTGATTAGTTGAGGGATCTTGTAGATAGAATCTACGTCTTTCATTGAGATAACTGCTTTTTCTTGAACATTACAGAAAAGAGCAATCTTCTTACGTTCGTTTGCTGGGATCATACGATCTGAGCGACAAACTAGAATATCTGGTTGGATACCGATAGATAGCAGCTCTTTAACAGAGTGCTGAGTTGGCTTAGTTTTCACTTCGCCAGCAGCTGCTAGGTAAGGAACTAGAGTTAGGTGCATGAACATTGCGCGCTCGCGACCAAGTTCTACTGCTAGCTGACGAATTGCTTCCATAAATGGCAGTGACTCGATATCACCTACCGTGCCGCCTACCTCAACGATAGCAACATCATGGCCTTCAGAACCTGCGATTACGCGATCTTTGATAGCATTAGTGATATGAGGAATTACCTGAATGGTAGCACCTAGGTAGTCACCACGACGCTCTTTACGTAGAACGTCTGCGTAAACACGACCAGCAGTGAAGTTGTTACGCTTAGTCATCTTAGTGCGAATGAAACGCTCGTAGTGACCAAGGTCAAGGTCAGTCTCCGCGCCATCTTCTGTAACAAACACTTCACCGTGTTGAGTTGGGCTCATTGTGCCTGGGTCAACGTTGATGTAAGGGTCAAGCTTCATCATCGTCACTTTAAGACCACGAGCTTCAAGAATAGCCGCAAGAGATGCTGCTGCAATACCTTTACCTAGAGAGGATACAACCCCGCCAGTAACAAAAATGTAATTTGTCGTCATGTTTAACCTGAAATTGGTTGAATGAGGGAAATGGAGTGCTTCTGGACGGGACGTAAATATACCAGAAGCTCCCTAACGCCACAACGTGAAATCTATCACACCGCAATTTTTTATTTTTTGCTTCAAATCAAAGTCGAGTGCTCATGCCATTTTGGCTTCACTCTTCTCGTTTTACTTCATCCCACATCGATTCCAGTTCATTCAAACTAAAGTCCGTTAGCGTTTTTCCCTTTTGCGCGACCTTCGCCTCTACGCCTTTAAAACGTCTTGAAAACTTCAAATTCGCTTTAGACAGTGCCACTTCAGGATCTTGCCCCAAGTGACGTGAAAGATTTACCGTTGCAAACAATAAATCCCCCAGCTCAAGCTCTACCTTAGTTGCATCTGGTGTGATTTGAAGTACCTCTTCCATGACCTCTTCAATTTCTTCTTGAACCTTCTCTACTACCGGGCCAAGTGAATCCCAATCGAAACCATATTTAGCGCATTTCTTTTGAATCTTTGTAGCACGAGAAAGCGCAGGCAGAGAGTTTGGTATTGAGTCTAGAATACTTTCTTCCGATTTGCCTACTTGTGCTTTTTCTTTGGCTTTTTCCGCTTCCCAATTGGCATGAATTTCTTCTTCGGAATCAAATTCCACTTCAGAAAAAACATGAGGATGGCGACGAGTCAGTTTTTCATTCACCGTCTCCACCACATCAGAAAAATCAAACAACGCCTGCTCCTTGGCCAACTGACTATAAAAAATCACTTGATACAACAAGTCTCCGAGCTCTTCTTTTAGGTTTGACCAATCGCGGTTTTGAATCGCATCAACGACTTCATAGGTTTCTTCGATAGTGTGAGGAACGATAGTGTCAAATGTCTGCTTTAAATCCCAAGGACAGCCACTTTCTGGGTCACGCAGCTTCGCCATGATTTGTTCTAACTGTTCAATTGGATGACTCATTTTTCTGTTCCTTTAACCCTTTCTATCTAAAGAAAAAGGTGAGCAGTCAAAACCACTCACCTTTGTTATATGTTGATCAATTCTCTAAATAATTGAAGCTGTAGCTAGGCGGCAAGCGAGCGAGACTCCTGAGCATAGCTTGCCTATGTGATGAGCCTGGGCCGGCACTCCGGAGTGAGCGCAGGCAACAACGCTATCAGCTTCAAGTATGACGAGAATTTTAGCCGAGGCGTTTTACCGACATGACATCCTTAATCTGCTCAACGCGTTTCGATACGCGAGAGAACACTTCAAGGTTGGTGACTTCAAGATCAAAGTCCATGATCGACATTTGCGTACGGTAATCGACGCGGCTCTTCATGCTGGTGACTTTGATTTTTTCGTTGGCAAACAGTGTGGTGATGTCTTTTAGTAGACCGCCACGTTCCATCGCTTCAACGCGAACGGTCAGGATGTATGAGCCAACATAGCCGCCACCCCATACGGTATCGATGATACGTTCTGGTGCATGATGGCGAAGCTCATCAAGCTGTTCACAGTCACTGCGGTGAACCGAAATACCTCGACCTTGGGTGATGTACCCTGCGATTTCATCACCTGGGATTGGCTGACAGCAACGCGCAAGGTGCGTCATCAGGTTATCGACCCCCTCGACAACCACGGCATCTTTTTGTGGTCGGCTTTGTGCGGGTGCTTTACCCTCTGCTTCTTGCAGCTTTTCGAGCGCTTGTTTGTCTTCTTCTTCGGCTGTTGGCTTATTAACTAATGCATTAATATGGTTAACAATTTGGTTAATTCGCAAATCACCACTACCAATGCCAACGTAAAGCTCATCCGCACTGTTGACGTTAAAGCGCTTAACCGCGTAGTGCTCTGCATCTTTGAGCGTTGCACCAATTTTTGCTAACTCATGTTCAAGAATTTCACGGCCGGCTTCTAGGTTCTTCTCACGGCTTTGCTTACGGAACCATGCATTGATTTTCGCACGCGCGCGGCCTGAGGTGACGAAACCTAAAGAAGGGTTTAACCAATCACGTGATGGATTCGGTTCTTTCTGAGTGATGATTTCTACCTGATCGCCCATTTGCAGTTTGTGGGTAAATGGTACGATTCGCCCCGCAACTTTGGCGCCGATACAACGGTGGCCCACTTCTGAGTGAATGTGGTAGGCGAAATCAAGTGGCGTCGCGCCCATTGGCAGGTCGACAACATCGCCACGCGGGGTAAAGGCATACACGCGGTCATCGAATACCTGACTGCGTAGCTCATCCAGCATTTCGCCAGAATCGGACATCTCTTCTTGCCAATCCAGTAGCTTACGTAACCATGTAATCTTCTCGTCGTAGCCGCTGCGAGTACTTGCACCTTCTTTGTATTTCCAGTGCGCAGCGACACCCAGCTCCGACTCTTCATGCATTTGCTTGGTTCGGATCTGGATCTCTATTGTCTTACCTTCCGGACCAAGGATGACGGTGTGAATTGATTGGTAACCATTTGGTTTTGGGTTGGCGACATAGTCGTCAAACTCATTTGGCAAGTGCTTGTATTTGGTGTGAACCACACCAAGTGCGGCATAACAGTCTTGAAGTTTGTCGGCGATGATACGTACTGCACGTACGTCAAACAATTCATCAAATGCCAGACTTTTCTTCTGCATTTTTCGCCAGATACTGTAAATATGCTTTGGACGACCACTGACTTCAGCGTTGATGCCAAAAGTGTTCATTTCTTGAGTGAGGTCATCAACAAAGTCTTTAATGTACTGTTCACGTACAATACGGCGCTCAGAAAGCTGCTTAGCGATTTGCTTATAGGTTTCAGGTTGTTGGTAACGAAATGCGTAATCTTCTATTTCCCATTTCAGCTGACCAATACCAAGACGGTTAGCAAGTGGCGCATAGATGTTGGCACACTCTTTTGCGGCTGCACATCGCACCTCATCTGGCGCTTGTTTGACTTCAATCAGGTTGCAGATACGCTCAGCCAGCTTGATGACCACGCAGCGAAAATCGTCGACCATCGCTAACAGCATACGACGAACGTTATCCACTTGAGACGACGCCGCACCGCCGTCCATGGTCACATTAAGTTGTCCGATGGCTGCCATTTCCTCGACACCATCAATCAATTTAATGATTTCTTTGCTGTATTTCTCTTCCAGTGCTTCTCTGTCAAAAGCACCACTAGAGACCAAAGGAAACAGTTGGGCAGCGATTAACGTCGCTTTATCCATCGACAAGGTGATCAAGATCTCGATCATCTCTCGTCCACGCCACAACAATAGCTCAGCCTGTTCGTGATCGACCAAAATCGTTTGGCAGTCTCGATACACTTCAGCTAAGCGTTTTGCTGTGTTCTTCTCTTGCCCTAGGCTAGCCACCCAGTTATCAAGTTCAAACTGTTCGTCTTGGTTTAAATGCGCGCTTCTTACCGCAACCATCTCATCATCCTAATTATTATATTTGTGTGGTTTGACTATCACCATCCAGGTTAGTTCTAGTGCCCCGCGTTATGCGCAGGCTTTTTGACCACTCACCACAAGTAAGTGGCCAACGTCTTAAAGGTTAAGACTTTTCAAATAGTGCCATCGACTCTAAATGGCTAGTATGAGGGAACATGTCCAGCATACCCAATTTGGTTAATTGATAGCCTTGTTCTAGTAAGCTCTGACTATCCCTTGCAAGGGTAGCAGGATTGCAAGAAACATAAACTACACGCTGTGCGCCAAGTGCAGAAACTTGATCGATGATCCCACTCGCACCAGCTCTTGCGGGATCAAGCAGCACTTTGTCGAACTGTTCTGCCGCCCAAACTTGCCCCTCAAAATCTTCCTCAAGGTTAGCGTGATAAAATTGTGCGTTATTGATTTGGTTCAAGGAGGCATTATTTGCTGCCTTTGCCACCATCTCAGCGACACCCTCAACCCCCACGACGTGCTTCGCTCGCTTGGCAATTGGTAGGCTGAAGTTTCCTAGACCGCAAAACAAATCTAACACTCGCTCGTCACTTTGTGGGTCTAACCACTCCAACGCTTGCGCCACCATTTTTTGGTTCACCGCTTGGTTCACTTGAATAAAGTTATTTGGCGTAAATGGCACGGTGACACCAGCTTCTTGATAGAAAGGTGCTTCACCTTCAATCAAATCAAGCTGATCCCTTTCTGGCATCAGATAGAGCGCTGCATGATGACACTTCGCCAATTCCACCAGCGTGTTGGTTTCTTTTTCAGTCAGCTTGCTTAGATGGCGCAATGTAATACATGGGCCATTGTCGCCTAGCACCAACTCTACGTGACCTAGCTGCTCTGGTTTCCTAAACGCTTTTAACGTCGAGTAGATTTCTGGCAATAGTACATTCAACTCAGGCGCTAGCACTGGGCAGTCTGTCACTTGCGCGATTTGCTTGCTTTGCTTCTTACGGAAACCAAAATGCAATTGGCGCGTTTTCTTGTCTACAAATAGACTGACTCGCGCACGGCGACGATAGCCGAGCGATTCACCCAATATCGGCGCATCGAGCTCAATATCGCTACCCGCGAATTTTCGCATTAGCTGGCGGAGCGTCTGCTGTTTATGTGTCAATTGTTGGTCATAATTAAGATGCTGTAAGTCACATCCACCGCATTCATGGTAGTGCGGACAGAATGGCTCGACACGCGCTTCACTCGGTTGAATAACTTGAATCAACTGACCGCGTGCAAATTTGCTCTTCTCTTCCACCAATTGGGTAACCACTTCCTCACCCGGTAGAGCGCCATTAATGAATAAGGGCTTATTTTTAAGGTAAGCAATGCCTGCGCCGTGGTGATCCAAACGCTCCACCTGCACCGCTTGGTGACGAGTATTTAGTTGCGTTTTCTTTTTAGGTTGAAAGATACGTGCCATGCTCTGTGCCTGATTTGTGTCTAATTGCTCTACGGCTTCACTATTCTTGATTGCAGCCGTTGTGTGATTCGAGTGACTTGATTATGCTTACCGTTTATTCGGTGACGCCACTTATACTCAAGTTAATTATGATACTTGAGCAATGATGCGTTATTTTCCCATATCCAGCCCCCGATGTAATCAGATAACATGACCAGATATGGCTTACGAGCACGCGTAATTACACTCACTCTCGCGCCCACACTCATTATTGGTTTATTACTGAGCGGTTTTTTCTCATTTAATCGCTACCAAGACCTCGAGACACAAGTGATCACCACCGGTAACAGCATTATCGAACCGCTTGCCATTGCCAGTGAAGCCCACTTACTTTCTGAAAGTCGAGAAGCTGTTCGCCGACTGATTAGTTATACGCACCGCAAAAACTCAAAGTTGGTACGCAGTATTGCCGTATTTGATGAACAGCATGAACTGTTTGTTACCTCTAACTTTCATCCCGATTTTGAAGCTCTGACGTTTCCAAAAGATCAGCCCATTCCTCAACTGGGTAATTCAGAAATATTTGATAACGCCCTTATCCTTCGCGTCCCCATTTTGTCAGAAGGTCGTTACTTATCCGCTCTCTCTAACGAGGGCCAAGCTTCCAAAGCTATTGGCTACATTGCGGTGGAAATGGACCTCTCAACACTTCGCTTACAGCAATACCAAGAAGTTTTCTCTGCTTTCCTCGTACTGGTTCTTGGCATTAGCTTAGCCAGTATATTTGCCTCTCGCCTAATGCACGACGTCACTCAGCCGATCACTCATATGAAGAACGTCGTGGATAGAATTCGCCGCGGCCACCTAGATGTGCGTATTGAAGGAAAAATGCATGGCGAATTGGATCAACTGAAGAACGGCATCAACGCCATGGCGGTCTCGCTGTCTGAGTACCACGTGGAGATGCAACACAGTATAGACCAAGCAACTTCCGATTTACGTGAAACGTTAGAACAGCTCGAAATTCAGAACGTCGAATTGGATATCGCGAAGAAACGAGCACAAGAAGCTGCTCGCGTAAAATCTGAATTCTTAGCCAATATGTCTCACGAACTGCGTACACCTCTCAATGGTGTGATCGGCTTTACTCGACAAATGTTGAAGACCCAGTTGTCAAACAGTCAAACGGATTATCTACAAACAATTGAAAAATCCGCCAACAACCTGCTGAATATCATCAATGACATTCTTGACTTCTCAAAACTGGAAGCAGGTAAACTGGCACTAGAAAACATCCCATTTAACTTCCGAGAAAGCCTAGAGGAAGTCATCAGCTTACAAGCGACTAGCGCGCATGAAAAAGGTCTGGAAATCACGTTAAAAGTCGATCCGAAGCTCCCACAGGGTCTAGTCGGTGACCCACTACGCATCCAACAAATCTTAACCAACTTGGTCGGCAACTCGATCAAATTTACTGAGCGTGGCAACATCGATATCAGCGTCGAGATGCGCTCTCAATCTGCTGACTCTGTCGAGCTACAATTTATGGTGCGTGATACGGGAATTGGTATTTCAGAGCGTCAACAAGCGCAGTTATTCCAAGCCTTTAGCCAAGCAGATGCGAGTATTTCTCGTCGCTATGGTGGAACTGGCCTTGGCTTGGTCATCACGCAAAAACTGGTCAGTCAAATGGAGGGCGAAATCAGCCTTACCAGTCGTCTGCACCAAGGTTCAACCTTCTGGTTTACGCTGCGTCTCAGCTCGACTGAAATGCCGATGAGCGATCTGATTGACGTAGAATTGCTCACTGGTAAGCAACTGCTATTAGTCGAACCCAACATGCAAGCTGCATCCGTGACACAGCAACTCTTGAACCAAGAAGGCATGATAGTCACTTATCGTTCATCACTTCCGGAAAATGACGAACACTACGACTACGTATTGCTTAACCTTGCAGCCAACCAAACTTATGACGAAGAGTCGGTGACCGCTTGGATTGAGCAAGCCAAACGTATGGCTCCGAGTGTGATAATGGGAACGCCAAGTACCGAGCTTGCACTGGCCGATCAAGTCATGAATACGCTCCAAATTCAATGTCTAACTAAACCATTGTCGCGCCGTAAGCTATTGCAAAGCCTCATCTCTGAGCACACTGAAGCACCTCAACCTGAGGTAACACCCATTGAGGCGTTAGAAAGCGAGCGATTGCCACTAACGGTACTCGCTGTTGATGACAATCCGGCCAACTTAAAACTGATCGCTGCGTTACTAAAAGAGCGTGTCGAAACGGTGACAGCGTGCAGCAATGGTCAGCAAGCAGTGAACCTCGCGACCGAGAAGAAATACGATCTGATCTTTATGGACATCCAAATGCCATTGATGGACGGAGTGACCGCTTGTCAGCACATCAAAGAGCTAGATCTTAACAAAGATACCCCAGTAATTGCGGTGACCGCTCACGCTATGGCGGGCGAGCGTGACCGACTTCTGGCTGCTGGCATGGACGACTACCTGACCAAACCCATTGAAGAGCATGTGTTGCAGCAGGTTTTGGTTCACTGGAACCCAAATACTTGTACTGAAAGTGTCGACAAGATTGCGCCATCTTATGTAGAGCCTGTTGTAGAGACAGCACCACCAGCGATAGAAAAACCACAACAAGACGTCATCATCGACTGGCAAGCGGCATTGAAGCAAAGTGCCAACAAAGAAGACTTAGCCAAAGACATGCTGCGTATGTTGATTGATTTTATTCCTGAGGTGGAAGAAGTGGTCGATCAAGCATTAGTACAAGAAGATTTCTCGCGTGATGATCTTATCCATGTGGTGCATAAACTTCACGGCAGCAGCTCTTACTGCGGCGTACCAAGGTTGAAGTCATTGTGTGCAACGTTAGAGCAAGCGCTGTGCTCAGGTGCTGACATCGAAGACATCGAGCCGGAAATGTTCGAGCTACAAGATGAGATGATTAAAGTCACCACAACGGCGAAGCTCTATCTTGAACAGTAGAGAATAGCTTCATAAATCAACGCAATAAAAAAGCCAGAGCATCGACTCTGGCTTTTTCGTATTCGGTTTTTAATCCGCAATCAGACAAGTTAGGATTCAAAAATCACCGTCGCGACCGCGTAATGACGCTCATCAGAAATCGACAGATGAACATGATTGACGCCCATCGACTCTGTGATTTGCTTTGCAACACCAGATAAAGTCAACACTGGCTTACCAAACTCATCATTGGAGACAGTAAAATCATGGAAGGTCACACCTTTGGCAATGCCCGTTCCCAGAGCTTTTGATGCCGCTTCCTTTACTGCAAAACGCTTCGCAAGGTAACGTCCTTTTTGCTTCAGTTCAGCAAACTTTGCCATTTCCTCTTGTGTAAGGACGCGTTTTGCAAACGGCTCACCAGTTCGAGCAAGCGCCTTCTCGATGCGCTCAATCTCAGCGATGTCAGTGCCTAATCCTAAAATTGCCATGCTGAAATCTGATTATTTGCGCGCGGCAACCATGATGGCTTTCATTTCGGCCACAGATTTTTCTAGACCATCGAATACTGCACGACCAATGATCGAGTGACCGATATTTAGCTCGTAAATTTCTGGCAGAGCCGCAATAGGTGCAACGTTGTGGTAAGTCAGACCATGGCCTGCATTAACAATGATGCCTAGGTTGTCAGCGTAGCTTGCGCCTGCTGCGATTTTCTTTAGTTCGTCTTGCTGGTCTACTTCTGTTGCCGCGTCTGCGTAGTGACCTGTGTGAAGTTCAATGTATGGTGCACCACATGCTTTTGCAGCATCGATTTGCTGACGGTCAGCATCAATGAACAGCGACACTTTGATGCCTGCTTCGGTCAGTTTTTGGGTGGCCGCTTTCACTTTTTCAAGTTGACCAACCACATCCAGACCGCCTTCTGTCGTCAATTCTTCACGCTTTTCAGGTACCAGGCAAACAAACTCAGGTTGAGTTTGAAGTGCAATCTCAACCATCTCATCCGTCACCGCCATTTCTAAGTTCATACGAGTCTGAATGGTTTCTCTTAGGATACGCACATCACGATCATTGATATGGCGGCGATCTTCACGCAAGTGAATCGTAATGCCGTCCGCACCTGCGCGCTCTGCAATCTCTGCTGCGTGTACAGGATCTGGGTATTTCGTACCACGTGCATTACGAAGAGTAGCAATATGATCGATATTAACGCCTAAGTAGATTGAGCTCATTTTCCATTACTCCGTGCTCTGGTCTGAATAAATAATTCGCGACTTTTTAAAGGTTTGCCGCCAAGATACGGCTTTAATGCTAGTCGTGTAAAGCGTTTCGCCGCTTTTAATTGCTCTTTAGTGACGAAACGCCGTTCACTAATCGCTATCAATTCGTTGCCTAAAAAAGTCAGGTTATCGCGCCTTACCGAAGCGATGAATCCCTTTTGCTCACGATAACGATAGGTCATATCAGGATCAACAGGCTCACCTGTACCGGCGCAGTGCAAAAAGTCGACCCCATAACCCATCGCAGATAGAAGTGCTAGTTCAAAACGACGCAATCCCGGCTCTGGGTTATCACACTGAGCAAGCTCTGTTAATGCATGTAGATAGTCATGAAATAGAGCGGGCATTGGTACTTCTGCCATCAGTACGCGACCGATCAACTCATTCACATACATTGCAGAATAAAGATGGATTCCACTCAGAGGTAAACCAAGGCTAATGGGCTCTGCTTGACGCAAAGTTTTCATTGAGCCTTTGCCAGACCATTTGAGTAACAAAGGCGTGAAAGGCTGCAGCGCTCCTTTTAGATTGGAGCGTTTACTGCGTGCACCTTTTGCCATTAACGTGACCCGCCCATACTCCTCACTGAATACATCAAGGATTAAGCTCGATTCACTGTAAGGGCGTCGATGCAATACAAAGCAGCGTTGAAAGCCTTCTGAAGACTGGTTGCTCATTTCAATCAGTGTGCCTAAGTCGGTAATAAAAAATAAGGAGCCAAAGGCTCCTTATTTTAATCGATATTGAATGTTAATCGATGTTGGAGCGAAGTATCTTCGCAGCCAAGCTTATAGGTCGTCGATGTAGCCTAGTGAGCGCAGTGCACGTTCGTCGTCTGCCCAACCAGATTTCACTTTTACCCAAGTCTCTAGGTATACCTTACGACCAAACAGCTCTTCCATATCTAGACGCGCTTCGCGACCAATGGTCTTGATCTTCTCGCCACCTTTACCAATCACCATCTTCTTCTGGCCACTGCGCTCAACAAGAATCAAGGCATTGATGTGGAAGCCGTCGGTTTCAGGGTTGTAATCGAAGCGTTCGATTTCAACCGTTACCGAGTATGGCAGTTCATCACCGGTAAAACGCATCAGCTTTTCGCGAACAATTTCAGACGCCATGAAACGCTGAGAGCGGTCTGTCACATACTCTTCAGGGAAGTGATGCGTCGCTTTTGGTAAGTGATCACGCACATGCTTGCGCAGCACATCGATATTCTTACCTTGCTTCGCAGAGATTGGCACAACGTCAACAAAGTCCATTTTCTTAGACATGTCAGCCATGTGCATCATCACTTCGTTACGATCTTGCACGTTATCGACTTTGTTTACACACAGGACAACTGGGAAGTTCGATTTTTGAAGCTTATTCAGTACCATCTCGTCGTCTTTGGTCCAATGCGTACCATCAACTAAGAAAAACACCAAGTTCACATCACTCAAAGACGAGTTTGCCGCACGGTTCATTAAACGGTTGATCGCACGCTTTTCTTCAATGTGAAGTCCTGGTGTATCAACGTAAATCGCTTGGTAATCACCGTCCGTATCCACGCCCATAATACGGTGACGTGTTGTTTGCGGCTTACGTGACGTGATCGAAATTTTCTGACCCAAGATTTTATTCAGAAGTGTCGATTTACCTACGTTAGGGCGGCCAACAATAGCAATGAAGCCACAATGTTGGTTCTCTGGTGAACTTTGCTCACCAGGTGATGCAAAATATGCATCGATATCGAATTCGTTATCAGCCATTCGTTAATTGCTCAAGTGCTGTTTCTGCAGCCGCTTGTTCTGCCTTGCGGCGGCTGGTGCCTTTACCAATGACAGGCTTATCCACACCTGCTACTTCACACTCAACCGTGAACTCTTGGTTGTGCGCTTCACCTTTAATATTAGTCACTGTGTAAGCTGGCAGTGGTTTTCTTCTGCCTTGCAGGAACTCTTGTAGGCGAGTTTTTGGATCTTTCTGTGATACGCCTGGCTTAATCGCCTCAAGACGACTGTTGTACCAACTCAGTACAATACCACGCACAACTTCAAGATCACTATCAAGGTAAATCGCACCAATAATGGCTTCTACCGCATCGGCTAGAATAGAGTCTCGGCGGAAACCACCACTCTTCAATTCACCTGGACCTAATTTTAAGTAATCTCCTAGACCGAATTCACGACCCAGCTCAGCCAATGTATGTCCGCGAACCAAAGTGGCGCGCATGCGGCTCATGTCACCTTCGTTTACTTTTGGGAAACGATGGTACAGATCATCAGCGATGACAAAACTTAAAATTGAATCGCCCAGAAACTCAAGACGTTCGTTGTGCTTGCTGTTGGCGCTGCGGTGAGTCAGCGCCAGGTTGATAAGCTCAGCATCATTAAACTGGTAGCCAAGCTTTCTCTCTAGTTTATCAATTGGAGAATTCATACTCTCTCGATATTAAATGGTTAGTGAATACCGCCGATGCGGTTAAAACGCACACCGGTTGGAATCCATGAAGGTAGAACGCTGTCTGCACCGCGCTCAAACTCAAAGCTTATCCAGATAGCAACCGCTTTTCCGACTAAGTTTGCTTCTGGTACAAAGCCCCAGTAACGGCTGTCAGCACTGTTGTCACGGTTATCACCCATCACAAAGTACTGACCTTGCGGTACAACCCACTCATTCACTCCAGGGCGTGGCTGGTAGCTCTGTACTCGGTCTCGAGACAGTGGGTTAACCAAAACTTGATGGGATACATCACCCAACTTTTCGTTCATTTGAATCAGAGGAATGCCATTTTGAATAAATGGGCTTTCTTCTACATTACTCAATTTCACCGGCTTACAAACCGACTCGCCTTTTGCTTTGATACACAGGTCTTTACCCTCTGAGTAACGAACCGTATCGCCCGGTAGACCAACAACGCGCTTGATATAATCAATGTTGGGTTGAGGTGGGTATTTGAATACCACGATATCGCCACGCTCAGGCTTACCCGTTTCCACTAGTTGAGTACGCCATACGGGATCTTTCAATCCATACGCGTATTTTTCCACCAGAATGAAGTCACCTACGAGTAGGGTTGGCATCATTGACCCTGAGGGAATTTGGAACGGTTCATAGATAAAAGAACGCAATACTAAAACGAATGCAATCACTGGGAAGATAGACACGCTGTTCTCTATCCACCAAGGTTGGCTTTCTACTTTCTGTAGCGTCACCGCATCCAGACCATTTGCTGTCTGTGCTTGGATCTCTGCCACTTTCGCCTGACGCTTTTTCGCAAACACCAACTTTTCCAGTAGCCAAACGACGCCTGTTACCAAAGTTACGATAACAAGGATCAGTGAAAATGTATTCGCCATTAAATTCCCTTATCTAAAAAATACGAAAGTGAAAGAGCCGAAACCCTTTCACTTATGTTGTTATCTACGTCTTATGACAGACAAGAGTGAGATAAAGTTCAACTCTAGTCTTTACCCACGTGAAGAATCGCTAGGAACGCTTCTTGAGGCAGCTCTACGTTACCGATCTGCTTCATACGTTTCTTACCTTCTTTCTGTTTCTTCAGAAGTTTCTTCTTACGGCTCACGTCACCACCGTAACATTTCGCAATTACGTTCTTACGCAGCTGTTTTACGGTAGAGCGCGCGATGATGTGGTTACCGATTGCCGCTTGGATTGCGATATCGAACATCTGACGAGGGATGAATTCTTTCATCTTCTCTACCAACAAACGACCACGGCTTTGTGCTTGATCTTTGTGAGTGATGATCGCCAGGGCATCCACTTTATCACCGTTCAATAGAACGTCTACACGAACCATGTTTGATTCTTCAAAGCGTTGGAAGTTGTAATCCAATGATGCGTAACCACGAGACGTTGACTTAAGACGGTCAAAGAAGTCCAGTACCACTTCTGCCATCGGAATATCATACGTCACTGCAACTTGGTTACCATGGTAAACCATATCGACTTGCATACCACGTTTCTCTACACAGAGGGTAATAACATTACCTAGGTAGTCCGCTGGTACAAGAATATTACAACGTGCGATAGGCTCACGAATGTGTTCAATATCATTCACTGCAGGTAGCTTCGCTGGGCTATCTACGTACAAGGTGTCACCGTTTGTTTGTTCAACTTCGTAAACTACGGTCGGTGCTGTCGTAATAAGATCAAGATCGTATTCACGCTCAAGACGCTCTTGGATAATTTCCATGTGCAGCATGCCAAGGAAGCCGCAACGGAAACCAAAACCAAGTGCAGCCGAGTTTTCTGGCTCATAGAATAGTGATGCGTCATTTAAGCTTAGCTTGCCTAGTGCGTCACGGAAGTTTTCGTAATCATCAGATGATACTGGGAACAAACCCGCGTATACCTGAGGTTTTACTTTCTTAAAGCCGGGTAGTGGCTTATCGCTACCGTTTTTCGCTAGTGTCAGCGTATCACCAACTGGTGCACCAAGGATGTCTTTGATACCACAAACTACCCAGCCTACTTCACCAGTATTTAGAACATCGGTATCTACTTGCTTAGGTGTGAAGATACCTAGACGGTCTACACCCCAAGTTTGACCAGTGCTCATCACTTTGATCTTTTCGTTTTTCTTCAGAGAGCCGTTTTTAATACGAACCAAAGAAACAACGCCAAGGTAGTTATCGAACCATGAGTCAATGATCAGCGCTTGCAGTGGCGCATCTGGATCACCTTCTGGTGCAGGGATCGCTGATACGATATTTTCAAGTACGTCATCAACACCGAGGCCTGTCTTCGCAGAACAGCGGGTTGCTTCCATCGCATCAATACCAACGATTTCTTCAATTTCTTCCGCTACACGCTCAGGATCCGCAGCTGGTAGATCAATCTTGTTAAGGATTGGCACAACCTCTAAATCCATTTCGATTGCGGTGTAACAGTTAGCGAGCGTTTGAGCTTCTACACCCTGACCGGCGTCAACCACGAGTAACGCACCTTCACAAGCGGCTAGAGAGCGTGATACTTCGTACGCAAAGTCAACGTGTCCCGGAGTATCGATGAAGTTCAGCTGATACGTTTCACCGTTTTTAGCAGTGTAGTTTAGCGTCACACTCTGAGATTTAATGGTGATACCACGCTCACGTTCAAGATCCATAGAATCCAGAACCTGTGCGGCCATTTCACGATCGCTCAATCCTCCACATACTTGGATGAGACGGTCTGATAGGGTCGACTTACCATGGTCGATGTGGGCGATAATCGAAAAGTTACGAATGTGCTTCATAGATTTAGGGTGACTAACTCTTTACAAATAAGGACAGTAAGAAAGCCGTCAGCTGACGGCATTTCAATCAAGTTGGCAGATTCTACCCAATTTCGTGAACGGGCGCACCTGTTTTAAAGTATATACCTGAATGACTCAAAAATGAGGGGCTCAAGCTATTGGATCGGCTCACCAAGCACTCGAATGAGTGTGACTTGTTGTTTTGACGCATCCTCTAAAGGACGAGAAACGCATTTCGCCACAAACATACCACCTGCGGCAAACAAGACTGAAGTGATAATGATGACCCCTTCACCTCCTCCCGTGAGCGGAGCAAAGGCAGCATGGCCAATAAGCGCACCAATCATTAACCCAAATAGAGGAAAAAGATACACCGCCATCGCTGACTTGATCAAACTCGATTCAGGAAAGCCGATTTCTACCACCTGACCAACTTTGACAGACTTTTCAGTACGCAGGTGCCATGACAAGGTTTTGTTGCCGATCGCTTTGGTCACCACACCTGTTCCGCAGCTTTTTTGCGATGAACAGCTGCTGCAACTGGTCTGTTGCTCGCAGCTGAGGTCAACGTCGTATTGCTGACCGTGACGTTGAACTCCTGTCACGGTTGCTAATGCGGTCATCATTGTACTTCACTCTTTGCTACATCAAAGGTAACCGATTGTGCGATACGTTGAGCCGTTGCGGGTGGAATATCGCCCACCACTGAAATTTCATAGTTGCCATTGATGAAGCTATGTAACGTCCTGCGCCCTTGGCGAACCAACTGGCCTTTTAACGAGTGTTCATCTTTGTTTGCTACATACACGGAGAAGCTGAATAAGCCATCAGAATACAGTTGGCTCTCTACCATTTGATCGGTCACCGCCATACGGTAGCGATTTAGCTCGTTGGGATGAAAACCTGCTGGCGTCCAGCCCACATTCCAGTTACTGGTTCCATTGTCGCCTTTCGGCATTGTCAACACGGCTGGAAGCTGTACATCTTGGAGCCCACTCATCAGCTCTGCTATTTTAGGGTTCACCGTGTAGGAAATGGTACGGTATTGCTCCAACATCTCGCCATCGCGGTCAACAAGATCCGCGCGCAGAGGCAGTTTGCTCTTTTCATCAATCCAAAGCACGTAGGAATAGCGCAAACCGTCTTTTGGTACGATCCGTAATACTTGAGTCGGCACGCCAGCTTCGCGCGCACGGCCTACTTGCACGTAATCGTAGTAAAGATTCAACTCATCAATATTGGTGTTCAGCATTGGCATCGTTGGTGCGACCATCTTGCCGGACTCGATGGTAAAAGGTTCCGCGCCCGTTTCGACATAACTCACTTCAGAGCCACGACGAATCACCTCACGCACAGGGCCGCTCAGATACACAAGATGGGCGTATTGGTCTTGACCATGAGTCGCGTGGCGATACAACAAGGGTTCAATGCTGTTCTTTTTGATGAGGATATAAGAGAGTTCGTAGCTTAGGTTTTGACTCGCCTCGCTCATTTGATGCAACAACGCCTCCGCTGGCTTATCACCAGCAAAGGCATGCGAAGACATCAGACTGAACAGAGCGCAAGCGCTGATCAGAAATTTATTCATTCAATATCCGGTGTCAGATGTTCATCTTGCTGAGATGCATCACTGTTAATTCTTAGCTGCAGCTCGTAATCACGAAGCATAGCATGTACGCGTTTACGCTGCTCTTGCATATTGGCTTCACCAACAGAACGCTCTACGGATTCACGCGTCAAACTCACTGGCTCAGCACTGCCTGCAAATGGCACAGTTTGAAGCACTGGAAGTTGCTCCGCTTGTGGTGACATTGGGTCACTACCACCGTATTGTTGCACACCTAAAATCACTGCCAATGACACACATGCAGCAACGGCAACTTGCCCAAACTGAGTCAACCATTCTGGTAACTGGCGTTTGGCTTTCTGTGGTTCCGGTTGCGACTCTTTTAGTGTGTCACTGATTGAAATCACATTCGCACTGCGCGAATCAATAGCACGATGTACAGGTTCACCTTCTAACGCTAACGCCACGCTTTCAGCAATATTCCACTCTGGTTTTGCGGGCGCGTCACCTCGCATCACATCACCGATAAGATGATAGTTCTGCCAAGCATCACGACTTTCTTGGTCTTGCTCTAATTCTTGAATCAAAGCCTTATCAACCAATTCTCCATCCATGAGTGCTGAAAGTTTTTCTTTGTCAGCCATTGTTTTCACCATAGTTATCACTTGTACTAGCGTTGTAAAAGAGGTTTGATTTTCTTTTCCACCGCCTCACGAGCACGGAAGATACGTGATCGTACTGTTCCCACCGGACAATCCATTACTTCAGCAATTTCTTCATAACTTAAGCCATCAAGCTCTCGTAATGTCATTGCTGTCTTCAAATCTTCAGGTAAGGCTTCGATAGCACTGAACACTACCCGTTGTAATTCTTTGGACAACGTTAGGTTCTCAGGGTTCGAAATTTCTTTAAGTGCATTACCTGTTTCGTAAAATTCAGCTTCTTCAGCATCAACATCGCTTGCTGGTGGTCTGCGCCCTTGAGCGACGATGTGATTTTTCGCAGTATTCACAGCAATGCGATACAGCCACGTATAAAACGCACTCTCCCCACGAAAACTAGGGATAGCTCGGTAAGCCTTGATAAACGCTTCTTGTGCTACATCTGGAACATCACCAGGATTACTTACGTATCTGGAAATAAGATTACATACCTTGTTCTGATACTTTATTACCAGCAGGTTGAATGCTTGCTTATCACCATTCTGAACTCGCTCAATCAATACTTGATCGGTCAGCTGCTCGTTCATTCGAGCCGATACTCCTATCTGTTATGCCCCTACTCTTCTCAGATATGGGTACTAATTATGCAAAACGTAGTATTGACACCACTGCTTACTTGAGCACTATTGTGACTGCTACGTGAATAAGAAAGTTCCACACTTTCGCAATTTTTTCTCATTGTTTTTTCACAGTGTGATGCCACCAACCAAATCCCGCTCCTTGTCTGACCTAAGTCTAATAGTGACAAGCGAGCATACTTAAGGGGAAATGGGTATAATAGATGCTCTCTCTCCCAGATTGTGCTGGGTAGACACTAGAAAAGCAATGGCAATGGCAAACTATTACTTTTCACTTGCATGGCTAATGGCTATCCGAACATCGAGATTCAAATAACACTCAGACAAATTTGTATGTCTTTGACGTGCAATAAAATAGAGTGGCTAAAGCCACCAGAAAAACGATGATTTAGAACAGTCTCCCAACTTAGCCCTAAGCGACGAACGTCGCGTTAATGGAACGCACATGGTGTGCAAAATATACACAAGGTAGCCTTGTTACCTTAGCTTGGGATTATAAAAGTTATATGAACACAAATCGTGAACATGAATGTGACGTATTAGTGGTAGGGAGTGGCGCTGCGGGCTTGTCGTTGGCTTTACGCGTCGCCAACCACTGTAAGGTGATGGTACTCAGCAAGGGACCACGCAGCGAAGGGGCTACCTATTACGCGCAAGGTGGTATCGCAGCCGTATTTGATGAGTCCGACACCATTGAATCTCATGTTGAAGACACACAAATTGCTGGAGATGGCATCTGTGACGAAGAGACCGTCAAGTTCATCGCCGAAAACTCAAAAGAGTGTGTGCAGTGGTTAATTGATGGCGGTGTACCATTTGATCGTGAAGAAGACGATTCTGATGATAAGCCTCGCTATCACCTAACTCGTGAAGGGGGCCATAGCCGTCGCCGTATTTTGCACGCTGCCGATGCAACAGGCATGGCAATGCAAACCTCTCTGCAAGATAACGCCCACAACCACCCTAACATTCATGTTCTTGAGCGCCACAACGCACTCGACCTTATCACCGAAGATAAAGTCGGTGGTGATAAGAGCAAAGTCATTGGTGCTTACATTTGGAATCGCAACAAAGAGCAAGTTGAAACCGTTCGTGCAAAATTTGTTGTGCTCGCAACGGGCGGCGCTTCCAAAGTTTACCAATACACCTCTAACCCAGATGTGTCATCGGGCGATGGTATTGCGATCGCGTGGCGTGCAGGCTGTCGCGTTGCGAACATGGAATTCAATCAGTTCCATCCAACCTGTTTATTCCACCCTGAAGCGCGTAATTTCCTACTGACAGAAGCTCTGCGTGGTGAAGGCGCATACCTACGTCGCCCTGACGGCTCACGTTTTATGCCAGATTTCGATGAACGTAAAGAACTCGCACCACGTGATGTGGTTGCCCGTGCGATCGACTTCGAGATGAAACGCCTAGGCGCAGACTGCATGTACTTAGACATCAGTCACAAACCAGCTGACTTTATTACCAAACACTTCCCTACGATCTACTCTCGCTTGATGGATTTGGGCATTGATATGACCAAAGAGCCGATCCCGATTGTACCAGCAGCGCACTACACCTGTGGCGGCGTCATGGTGGATCAAAACGGCAATACCGACCTGAAAAATCTGTATGCCATTGGCGAGGTGAGCTACACCGGCTTGCACGGCGCGAACCGTATGGCATCGAACTCGTTACTGGAGTGTGTGGTTTATGCCTGGTCGGCAGCAAAAGATATTCTTAAGCACCACCACGACGTAGAGCTCGCACCGCAAGTGCCTTGCTGGGATGAAAGCCAAGTGACGAACAGTGACGAAGAAGTCATCATTCAGCATAACTGGCATGAATTACGTCTATTTATGTGGGATTACATGGGCATCGTACGTACCGATAAGCGTCTGGAACGCGCACTGCGCCGCATTCAAATGTTGCAGCAAGAAACACACGAGTACTATAGTCACTTCCGCGTTTCGAACAACTTGCTGGAGCTTCGTAATCTACTGCAAGTAGCAGAACTGATGGTACGCTGTGCGATGCAGCGCAAAGAGAGCCGAGGCCTGCACTACACCTTGGATTACCCAAATCAGCTGGAAAATAGTGGGCCAACGATTCTGACGCCAAACAAATAAAAACATCAAATGGGAGCATCAGCTCCCATTTTCCATTGACGTAATATCAAACAAAGCTGTCGGTATTGCTCATCAGCGCAACTATCTCGCCAAATCGTTCCCCACTCTCCGGACTCTAACTCAAAAGAGACTTTAAAACTTGCAGCGGAGGTATCTACTTTGGACAACAAAGAAGTTTGAAAAGCGTTTCTTACCACGCCATCGCGGTGAAAATACCAATGCCCTTGAGCAGAGGGCTGCACAAAGGTACCTTGATTTTGGCATTTGGCGATCATTAATAACAGATAGGTCGATAAGATAAATGGGATATCAGTGCAGATAACCGCCCAAATTAAACCATGGAGAAGAAGCTGGTTAGAGACTTGGGCGATTAAAGAGGTATAAATCGTGAGATTAACGAACTTTACTGAGGTTGTGCGCGACAATTTTATCAACCATTGAAGCGTGGCCTAAGTTTTCGCTACGACCATGTCCCATCACCCATGTGAACAAATCCGGATCGTCACATTCTAGTAAAGAGACAAAATCACGCTGCTCTTGTTCTGTTAGAGTGTCAAAACACTCTTCGAAAAACGGCATAATCACCACGTCAAGCTCAAGCATGCCTCGACGACAAGCCCATTTAATACGCGCCTTTTCTTCCGCAGTGTACATTCAGTATTCCTTCATAGATGTCTTGTTCTTATAGCGGAGTGTAACAAGGGAAAAGCGGTGTCACTAGTACCGGGGTCACAATACGCTAGCGAAAGCTGACAAACTCGCTTTGTGCGATTAACATAGTTAAAAATATTTTATAAAGGCATTGTAATCATGGAATGGCAAACTCGCTTTTCACCACTACCGCTATCAACGCAAGACGCTTTGCCCGAGCTGTCTATCTCACTTCTCGATAATTTGAGCATGATCACCATCGTCGGGGAGGATAAAAAGTCGTACCTACAAGGCCAAGTAACCTGTGATGTGGTTTCTCTTGAAAAAGACCAATCTACGCTAGGTGCACACTGTGATGCGAAAGGTAAAGTATGGAGCGTCTTCCGTTTATTCCATCACCACGATGGCTACGGCATGATCCAACCCAAATCAGCCATTGAAGTCGAACTGAAAGAGATCAAAAAGTACGCCGTATTCTCCAAAGTCATCATCGAGGAATCGAGCGACATCATTCTTGGTGTTGCGGGTGAGAATGCTGACGCATTTGTCTCTAGCATAACTGAGGGTGCTGGTGATGTGTGTGTCATCCAAGGAGGTACAGCCGTTAAAGTGACAGAAAACCGTTGGCTACTTGTCGTGACAGCAGAAACAGCGCAAGCGTTGGTTACAAACAGCCAAGCCACACTGACCACTCATGAACTTTGGACTCGCTTTGATATTGAATCGGCGTTGCCATTCGTAGCAACCGAAGCGCAAAACGAACACATTCCACAAGCTCTGAACCTGCAAGCACTTGGTGGGATCAGCTTCACCAAAGGCTGCTACACCGGTCAAGAGACCGTCGCTCGAGCAAAGTATCGTGGTACCAATAAACGTGCAATGTACATAGTGAAAGGTGCAACCGCAGACGCACTGGGTGAAGGCGCGATTGAATTGGAACGTAGCGTGGGTGAAAACTGGCGATCAGTGGGTGCATTGCTCGCGCATTACCAATTTTGCGACAACCAAGCGATGGGTTTGATTGTATTGCCGAATAATCTAGACGATGGCACTCGCCTACGCTTGATTGCTCAACCAGAATGCGAATGGGAAATCGCGGCACTGCCGTACAGCCTTGAAGATGAATAATACCTTCCATACTCCTTTGATGCAGTTTTTGGCAGATCAGAACATAGCGTTCCGCCTTCTTCCTCACCAAAGACCCGCTACGACAATTGAGGATGCCGCGCAACAACGTGGCATCCGTCCTTCACAAATGGTCAAAACGATCTTGTTGCGTGATATGGGCAATCAATATGCGCTCGCCTGTGCGCCTGGCGATCGTAGCATTGATCCTAGAAAAGTTCGTGCACTGCTGCAATGCCGTCGCATGACCTGTGTTGACCAAGCTGACGTACAAGCAATCACCGGATACATGATTGGCACCGTCACCCCGTTACGACTAAAGCGCGACATGCCTATTGTGTTCGACCCAAGTTTGTTGGAAGAAAAAGAAATCACCATCAGCAGTGGCGATCGAATGGCTGGATTAGCATTGTCCATCAATGATCTTATTACGTTGTGTCACCCCACCCTCGCTGATATCTGCCGCTAAACTCAGGTTCTCAATGTAATCATACCCAGCATTCTCATCCCTGTGTGATCTCACTCATATCAACTCGATCATATCATGGTATTTTTAGTCATTTTAAAAACATAAATAGTCACACAGTAAAAACTCGTATATGCTGAATTTGTTGGTTAAGTTTTCAACAACTGCTTAACCAACATAAAGTGGACATACTGAGTTTAATGACTGCGTTTATGAAGCCAATCGTCCACTTTTGTGTAATGCATCTGTGACTATTCGCCCGCCGAAGCGGGCATTTTTTTACTTACCCTTTTTCTATCCCTTTATCTCTCTGCATGAAAGCCACTGGCCCAATGCACTAGATGTTCATTTCACCACAAAATTTTGCAACCAATATTTTTCCTTCTATTCTTAATCTTGTAACAAAACCAAGGCTAAATACACCACGTATACAGACATAGCTGCAGAGCAGGTTCCTCCCATCACATTTTTTTGGGGTAATCCTCACGCTATTTGAGCGGTGGCTCTGTCAATTTGTCTAATGCTGCACAAATCTCTTAAATCACACACCCAGCCTATGCCGAATACTATTGCTGTCACAATAATTTTTGGATGTAAAACGTAGAATAAGCGCGCTAGGTAAGAGATAAGGAAAAGTAAATATGAGACTGTTTAAGCGCTATACACCCGGTATGATTGCTAAACACATAAGTCGTCTTTTTAAAGGCAGAATCTATATTTACGGAGTCGGTAAGTTCGAGTTTGATAACGGAAAGTTGATGTTGCCGGAGAAAGCTGAAAAACGCCACTTTCAAGCAGTAAAAGAGATTAACCAAGAAATCATGAAACTCCGATGTGCGTATGCTTAACTTGGCTTAGCGAAACATCGATGTAATAAAAAAGGCTGGATTAACCAGCCTTTTTTGCGTCTTTCACATAATGAAACTCAGCAAGCGTTCACCGACGAGCAAGATCCGGCAGATTGCCTTTCAAGCCCAATGCTCGCTTCATGATTTCGTCTTTCGCACCTGGCAATTGTCCCGCTAAGCTCAAACCAATACCACGCACTAGCTTCTTGGCTGGGTTCTCGCCACTAAACAAATCACGGAAACCTTGCATTGCCGCGATCATCTTCGCCGCTTCCGTTTTACGCCAGCGTTCGTAACCACGCAAATTACGCTTCGTTCCGATATCTTGACCTTGTTTCCACAAGGCTAGCACTTCTTGCGCTAAGCTTGCGGCGTCAAGCAAACCTAAGTTCACACCTTGCCCAGCTAACGGGTGGATAGTATGGGCGGCATCACCAACCAAGGCGACTCGTTCAACCACAAAGTCACGTGCATAACGCATTTTGAGTGGGTACGCGGCACGCTCCCCCACCACTTCGCACAAACCTAAGCGAGCATCAAACTCACTCGTCAGCGCTTTATTGAAGTCATGCTCACTCATTGCTAGCAGTTGTTCGGCGCGGCTCGGATCCGTCGACCACACAATGGAGCTCATGTGTGGATCAGACATAGGCAGAAAAGCCAGTGGGCCTTGGGGAGTAAAAATCTGACGTGCGACACTATTATGAGCATCAGCCGTTTTCACGTTTGCAACTAGCGCACTGTGACCGTAATCCCAAAGGGTCAGCGGAATGTCCATTTGATTACGCAACCAAGAATTCGCGCCATCCGCTCCCACCACCAGCTTTGCGGTCATCGCTTGGCCATTATCGAGCGTTAGCCAGCTTTCTTGCTCACCAACCGCTAGTGTGGCGCAGCGTGCTGGCATGAATAGCGTCACATTATCCAACTTTTCCACTTGCTCTAACAGGGCAAGTTGAATCACCCGATTTTCAACGATATGACCTAGATCTGGCTGCGCCATACTTTGTGCGTCAAAGTCGATCTTCGCGAAACTGTCTTGCTCCCACACTTCCATCGCGTAATAAGGGACGGAACGACGTTGTTCAATGCCCTCCCATGCACCTAGATTACGCAAAATAATTTCACTCGAACGGCTTAACGCAGAAACGCGAACATCTGGCAGTTCGTTTAGCGTATCGTCAGGTACTGCACCTTCAATCACAGCCACACGCAGATCACTGTCCTTAAAAGCCGTGGCCAGCGCTAACCCAACCATACCACCGCCAATAATGGCGATATCTACACTTTGCATCATTGCTTATTGTTACCTAATTCGTTGCTGTCACTCATCGCTTCACTAAACCAAGCGTATGGCGTAATAGTGGCTGCTTAAAAATAGAAAAGTTATCCATCGCTGCTAGCGCGAGGTTACGTCCAATTTTCATCGCAGGTAAATCGTTTGAAAATATGTGTACCAACGAACTCGTCAGCCAGATGGTCTCACGGCGGTCATCTTCACGACGTTGACTAAAACGCATCAACCCTTGATAGCACCCAACATCATCACTCTGCTTGACGATTTCTTCCGCCAGTGATGCCACGTCTCTAATACCAAGGTTAAAGCCCTGCCCGGCAATTGGGTGAAGCGTTTGTGCCGCATTACCCACAATCGCAAAACGATGAGAAATATTTTGTTTGCGATGACGTAATAGCAATGGGTAACTCGCACGTTGTCCCACTTTCTGCATCGCACCTAAACGCCAGCCAAATTCATGTTGTAATCGCTCAAGGAACTTTGCATCAGAAAAGTTCATCACCGCTTTTGCTTCTTCAGGGCGGAGACACCAAACTAACGACATGCGGTTGTCACTCATAGGTAAAAGAGCAACAGGACCGTTTTCAGTAAAACGTTCAAATGCACGCCCTTGAGGCGCCTCTTGCGTAACAATATTCGCAATCACCGCGACTTGGTCAAAATCGTGTTCAGACAGCACCAAACCAATTTGCTGGCAACATTGAGACACTGCACCATCAGCGGCCACCAGCAATTTAGCTTCTAGCGTCTCTCCGCTACTTAGTTCAATGCGGGCTTGATCGTGCTCTCGCTCAATATGAGTAACACCATCCGGACAAAACAGGGTTATCGATTCACTCTTCTCCAGCAGCGCTTGGTAAGCTCGACCGACATCAGCTAGTTCCACTACGTAGCCGAGCGCCTCAACACCGACGTCTTGTTTGCTGATGTCTGTCATTCCGGCATGAGAACGATCGGAAACATGAATATGTTCAATAGGAGTCGCAAAAGGCTTAATCGCAGACCATAGCTGAAAACGACGCAAAATATTGACCGTACCATAGGATAACGCAATCGAACGCGAGTCAAAGCCTGGGTGTGCATCTGACTGAGCTTTAAAAGGTTCAACCACTGCGATCTTCAATTCGCCTTTAGATAAATAGTCAATCGCTAACGCAAGCGTGGCTCCGGCCATGGCACCACCAGCAATTACAACATCATATTGCCTCATGCTAACCTCTAGAAATAATTCGATTATTGAAAACCGTGCAATTAGTGGATCGTTGGCTTGCTGTCATTGCTTTCAGGGCGAACACCAAACTCGGCGTGAATTGTTAGCACGCACGCTTTTACATGTTCGATAACGTGTTCTAGCAGTTGGGCTTGCTCACCAAGATCATCATCTTCATCAATTCCTAGCTTGGCGATCTCTTCTAGATCAGCCAACGCCTCTTTCACATCATCAGACGCTTTATTTAGCGTAATACCCGCTAAGCCTAGACCTGAAATGAAATGGTTAACGAAATCAGACAAGCCATCAGCCAAAGCAAACAAGCCATCTTCACTAGGATCTTCCGGAAGCAACAAAGACAGCTCCATTGAAGAGCCCGTTAATTCACTGGCCGTCACTTTAAACACATTCTGTGCGAAAACGAGCGCAGTTGTCGGCCAGCCCATACCATCGTTGGTGTAATCAAAAAGAATGGGTTGCCAGGTTTGGTCATTCGTTGCCAATCCACCACTTAGCATACCAACAAGCAGGCCATGCAATTCAGCAGGCGTTACAGCAAGGTTAGCGGATTTCAATTCAGCAGCAATAGATTGGTATTCTGGAAGGGTGATTTCACTCATATCTGGGCTCATGCTTCATAATCATCTTTTGATATATCCTACCATCAAGCCTAGTCGGCTGAAACGGCTATCAAATTCAATTTTGGATAGGAATTGCTCAATTTGTCCATTTCCTGTGTGATCACTTCACCATTTTTCGTTCTGTGATGGGAAATGCTTGAATCTTAATTGCGGTTTTCCTATAGTTTCTCCCTCGGTAGTTGTACGTAACAACACCTTAGATAGCGCGAATATAGAGTTTATTCATCATGAGCAATCAAGCGGTCGACGTTGAAATTCTTGGCAAAATGACACGAGTGAATTGTCCTCCTGGGCAAGAAGAGTCACTGGTTACAGCGGCAAAAGATCTCGATCGACGATTGAAAGAGATGAGCGAGCGTACTAAGGTAACCAATGAAGTACAGCTATTAACCTTTGCTGCGTTGAATATTAGTTATGAGTTGCATACTAAATCATACGAGTCTACCGGGCAGCAACAGGAAATCACTGAGCGAATGGAAAAGCTCAGCGCGTCGCTAGAAAGCGCACTAAACAAAGTAAAGCAGGGACAGCAGTAGATACCAAATTTACCCTGGGGTGTTTGTCAGCAGGATTTAAGTCCCCGAGCCGATAAGCAATACCAAAGGGTTAGTACTTGATAGCTATTGAGCAAGCTTGGCATGCACCGAGAAGCCTACGGTTATCATTGCTGATCCGCCTTGAACTAGCTGGTTCAAGGGCCACAATCCTCAACGGCACCCTGGGGTAACCTTCCATGTCAGCTCTATCTCGACAAGAATTTCGTAAACTTATCCGCGAAAAACGCAACGCATTATGCAGTGATACCCAGTTTCAAGCTGGATTCGATCTCGTTACCCAGTTTGTTCACCTACCAGAGATCCAAACTGCGCAGCATATTGCTCTCTACCTCTCCGCCGATGGAGAACTGGATACCAAGCCACTCATTGAATGGCTATGGCAGCAAGGTAAATCCATTTACTTACCTGTCATTCATCCTTTTGCCAAAGGCCATTTACTGTTTTTGCAGTACTTACATGACGACCAGTTGGTTTATAACCAATACGGGATTTTAGAGCCCAAACTCGATATTCGTTATCTCAAGCCTATTCGCGAACTCGACCTAATCTGCACCCCTTTAGTCGGGTTTGACAGTATTGGTCACCGCTTAGGTATGGGCGGTGGCTACTACGACCGAACACTTGCTAGCTGGTTCAGTACCGGGGAAGGCGCCGCGCCAATCGGCATTGCACACGACTGCCAACATGTCGATCGCCTCCCTACAGAAAGTTGGGATATCCCGTTGCCTAAGATCGTGACTCCAAGCAAAATCTGGCAATGGGAAAAGTAACACTTACCCGTTATAATCACGCCGCAAACGTTAACGAATACCTATTCAGGAGATTGGCATGACTCAAGATGAAATGAAGAAAGCGGCTGGTTGGGCTGCACTTAAATATGTTGAAAAAGGCAGCATTATTGGTGTAGGTACTGGTTCTACCGTGAATCACTTCATCGATGCCCTAGGCAGTATCAAAGACGATATCAAAGGCGCAGTGTCTAGTTCTGTTGCCTCTACTGAACGTCTAAAAGAACTCGGTATTGAAGTATACGAGTGTAACGACGTAGCAAGACTTGATGTCTACGTTGATGGTGCAGATGAAATCAACGCAGCTCGCGAAATGATCAAAGGTGGCGGTGCAGCACTGACTCGTGAAAAAATCGTGGCCGCTATCTCAGACAAATTCGTATGTATCGTTGACGGCACAAAAGCGGTTGACGTACTTGGTCAGTTCCCACTTCCTGTAGAAGTTATTCCAATGGCGCGCTCTTACGTTGCTCGCGAGTTGGTGAAACTAGGCGGTGATCCTGCATACCGTGAAGGTGTAGTGACGGACAACGGTAACATGATCCTAGATGTGTACAACATGCGAATAACCAATCCAAAAGACATGGAAGACAAAATCAACGGTATCGCTGGTGTGGTAACGGTTGGTCTCTTCGCTCATCGCGGTGCTGACGTTGTGATCACTGGTACTCCGGAAGGTGCAAAAATAGAAGAATAAAACATACGTTGTTCTGATTTTTCTGTTATTTCATTACAAACGGTGCCATAAGGCGCCGTTTTTTCATCTCTTTTTCTAACAAACGCCTACCTTATTCCGTAATTTTCTTACCCAAAGCAATTTTTTTTTGTTACTTTATTGAGCAGAATGCGCACGAGAAAACGTTTGCCTTTCAACAAAACTATTAATGACCCACTCTTTTAATAGTTTTGCTTTATGTGCGCCACATTAGCCCATCTTTCCATTTTAAGGACGATAATAATGGCCAAAGTTTCACTGGAAAAAGAAAAGATTAAAATCCTCTTACTTGAGGGGCTGCACCCTTCTTCAGTTGAAGTTCTTCAAGCAGCAGGCTACAGCAACATTGAATATCACAAAGGTTCACTCCCTGAAGAAGAACTGATCGAAGCAGTAAAGGACGTTCACTTCATCGGTATTCGCTCCCGAACTAACCTATCAGAAGATGTGATCAATGCAGCAAATAAGCTTGTTGCAATTGGCTGTTTTTGTATTGGTACTAACCAAGTTGACCTAAACGCCGCAGCACAACGTGGTGTGCCTGTCTTTAACGCGCCGTTCTCAAACACGCGCAGTGTTGCTGAGTTGGTGCTCGGTCAAATCCTACTGCTTCTTCGTGGCATTCCAGAAAAAAACGCATTAGCACACCGCGGCATTTGGAAGAAGAGCGCAGACAGCTCTTACGAAGCGCGTGGAAAACGTCTTGGCATCATCGGTTACGGTCACATTGGTACTCAGTTGGGTATCATTGCAGAAAACCTGGGAATGCGCGTTTACTACTATGATATTGAAAACAAACTGTCGCTAGGTAACGCAACGCAAGTGTTCACGATGAGTGAGCTACTAAACAAGTGTGATGTCATTTCTCTGCATGTTCCTGAAACACCAGAAACCAAAAACATGATGGGTGAAGAAGAGTTCGCTCGTATGAAGCCGGGTGCGATCTTTATCAACGCCGCGCGTGGGACAGTGGTAGACATCCCTGCCCTATGCCACAGCCTAGAATCAGGTCATATTGCGGGTGCTGCGGTTGATGTATTCCCTGTAGAACCAAAAACCAATGCTGATGCGTTCGAATCTCCACTACAAAAATTCGACAACGTCATCCTAACACCACATGTCGGCGGTTCTACCCAAGAAGCACAAGAGAACATCGGTGTTGAAGTGGCGGGCAAGCTAGCAAAATACTCAGACAATGGTTCAACGCTATCTAGTGTGAACTTCCCTGAAGTATCCTTGCCTGAGCATCGTGAGTGTTCACGTCTACTACACATCCACAAAAACCGCCCTGGTATTCTGACGCAAATTAACACCATTTTTGCAGAAGAAGGCATCAACATTGCGGGTCAGTACCTACAAACGGCAGTAGAAATCGGCTATGTGGTGATTGATGTTGAGACCCACCGAGCAGAAGAAGCACTAGTGAAGTTAAAAGGTATTGAAGGCACAATTCGTGCTCGTATTCTTCACTAAGTACAACCAGATATGACAAAGGCAGGGAAATCCCTGCCTTTTCTATTTCTATTCGTCGTATTGCTTAATCGTTATTTCAGCTTGTAAACCACATCAACTTGATCACGAATCACCAACGTCGAATCTTGGTAGCTATTCGCGCTTTGTTTTGCATCCATCGCTATTGAACGCATTAAAACCGGGCGAGCGTGCATCTGGTTGTAATTGATTTGCCAAACATCGCCTAATTTTTTATCAAAGCCTGTTGCTAAAGATGCCGCTTTGTCTTGAGCATCTTTGATTGCCGCCATGCGCGCTTTTTGCTGATACTCAAGCTGATTACTTACCTTAAGCTGAATATTATCCACTTGATTAATGCCCGCTTTTAACGCCATATCCAAGTATTGATTGAGTTTTGCAAGGTCATTAACTGTCACATCAATACTGCGTGATGCACGATAACCTACCAACTCCGCTTTACCTGATTTGGGGTAATGATACTGAGGTGCCAAATAAAGGTTTGAGCTAATGATGTGCTCTTTCGATAGACCTGCGTCAGCAAGACTTTTTAAAAATGCATCCACCTTGTCATCAACGGATAACTTCGCTTGCTCCGCAGTCATTGTGGTATCCACCACTTTTACTGAAAAAGTGGCCATATCAGGAGTAGCCACAACCTCGCCATAACCAGTCGTGCTCAGGTGAGCAAACTCAGGGACATTAGCGAATACTGATACACTAGTAAGGCTCAGTGTAGAAGCTAGCAAACATGAAAATAGTTTCATTCGACAAATCCATCTATATTGAGATGAACTCATCATAGGTAATTTTGTTGATTTTCCAAGCACTTCACCCCACTTCTAACACAACTTTGACGGTGTTACTCCAACGTGATACCAATCTAAACCGCGCTTAACTTGATAACTTATTGTGGTAAATGCTGCTGAGCATAATGAATGATCGCTTGCAACATTTGTTGCAATACACCTGCCTCCAACTGCCAATGGTGCCAGCAAATCTGATACGGCATCAAAAAGCCTGGGGTAATATCAATAAGCGCCACTCTTTCAATCTCATCCGTAATCTGTAAACGAGGGATCAAACAATAGGCAATACCAGCCAAGGCCATTTTTAGAAAAGCTTCTGAGCTGCTGATATTATGGTGAATTACGCTGTCTAGGTGGATGTTAAAATGCTCAGTCAAAAATGTTTTATGCAGATCTCGAATCAATACCGGCTGAGCAAGGTGCTTTTCAAGCTGTTTAATACGCTGAGAAATCGCAGATTGAGACACAAATAGGTGCTCTGCAGCCCGATCAAAACTGCCTTGATAAACAACAGCATCATCGCTTCAGCAGGCAGGCCATTACGCTCTTTGCGAGATATAAAAAAGCGAGGCCAATGCCTCGCTTTTTGGTGTTCTCAATCTTATTGATTAAGCATCGACTTTGTTGAAATGAATATCCATTTGCGGAAATGGAATCTCGATACCAGCTTCATCCAGCGCTTCTTTGATCGCTTGAGTCGAGTCGAAGTAAACATTCCAGTAATCTTCCGTATTACACCATGGGCGAACCACGAAATTAACTGAAGAGTCTGCGAGTGCGAGTACACCGATCGTCATTTCTGGATCTTTCAGAATGCGAGAGTCTTTTTCTAATGCCTCACGAATCACTTGCTTTGTTTGCTTCAAATCCGCTTTGTAAGAAACGCCGATAACAAGATCGACGCGGCGCGTTGCATGACGAGAGTAGTTCGTAATTGGTGAGCCAATCACGCCAGAGTTAGGCACAACAACCATTTTGTTGTCTGGTGTTTTTAGCACAGTTTGGAAAATTTGGATCGCTTCTACACTACCCGCCACACCGCCGACTTCAACGTAATCACCTGATTTAAATGGGCGGAAAGCAACAATAAGAACGCCAGCTGCAAAGTTAGACAGTGAACCCTGTAGAGCAAGACCAATGGCTAAGCCTGCCGCACCGATTACCGCGACCACTGAAGCCGTTTGCACGCCAATTCGGCTCAGCGCTGCGATCAAAACAATCACTAATAGTAGGTAACGAACAATACCGTGGATAAACTCGACAACCGCTTTATCCATGCTCTTCTTCTCAAGCACCTTCGCTACACTATTAGCAATCATCTTCACGATAAAATTACCAATAAATAGAATCAGTACAGCTGAGATAATATTAACGCCATATTGAATCAGAAGATCTGAGTTGTTGCTTAACCACGTCTGCGCTTCATTTAGCCCATCAGTCAAAGAGGTATCGATACCCATCGATTCGCCTGCCATAATTCGTATCCTCAAAAATAAAGAGATATCAGTCTAATTGCTGTTTAAATATTAACCACAATACTTATGTGTTCTTATTGTGAATAACATCCTTATTGCTTTACTGAACAGTGTCAGAATTTTGGCACAATATCCCAATTCTGACTTTTTGCAAAGTTAAAGTTTCGCAAAGATATGCAAAACAGCCACTTACTCTGCGTTAATTGATACTAGCCTGTTACAGATTACGCAATGAAGTTACATTTCACCACAGTCTTTCTATTGTTCCAGTCCACCTCGCGTTAAACATCTTATGTTTCAAAAATTGCGACTATGCATATAAGATATTCAACACCATCTCCATCAGTCCTAGTGTGGTGAATGATTGAGCGTCTTGTGTGAAAGTTCAGCGAAACATTCTCATAAGCACCAAATAGACATAAAAAAACCCGCTCATAAGAGCGGGTTTGGGTAATTTTGCGAGTACTATTTCAAAGAAATTATAGTACGTCTACTGCGTTTAGGTCAGAGAATGCTTTCTCTAGACGAGCAACCATTGAAGCTTGACCTGCACGTAGCCATACGCGTGGATCGTAGTACTTCTTGTTTGGTGCATCTTCGCCAGTTGGGTTACCAATTTGACCTTGTAGGTAGTCGTGGTTTTCCGCTTCGTATGTACGGATACCATCCCACGTTGCCCACTGTGTATCAGTATCGATGTTCATTTTGATAACACCGTAGCCGATAGACTCTTGGATTTCTGCTTCTGTAGAACCAGAACCACCGTGGAATACGAAGTTTAGAGCATTTGGTGCGATACCGAACTTCTCTGCACAGTATGCTTGAGAGTCACGTAGGATAGTTGGAGTTAGAACAACGTTACCTGGCTTGTAAACGCCGTGTACGTTACCAAAAGATGCTGCGATAGTGAAACGGTGTGAAACTGCGCTTAGTTTCTCGTATGCGTAAGCAACGTCTTCTGGAGAAGTGTATAGCTCAGATGCATCCATGTGAGAGTTATCAACGCCGTCTTCTTCACCACCAGTACAACCTAGTTCGATTTCTAGTGTCATACCCATCTTAGCCATACGCTCTAGGTATTTAGCTGAAATTTCGATGTTCTCTTCTAGAGACTCTTCTGAAAGGTCAATCATGTGAGAAGAGAATAGTGGCTTACCAGTTTCAGCAAAGAAAGCTTCGCCAGCGTCTAGTAGACCGTCGATCCAAGGAAGAAGTTTCTTAGCTGCGTGGTCAGTGTGAAGGATAACTGGAACACCGTAAGCTTCAGCTACTGCGTGAACGTATTTCGCACCAGCTACAGCACCAAGGATTTGTGCACCTTGACCTTCAAGTTTAACGCCTTTACCTGCGAAGAAACCTGCACCACCGTTAGAGAACTGAACGACAACTGGCGCTTTAACTTTAGCTGCTGCTTCAAGAACACCGTTGATAGAGTCAGTGTTAACAACGTTTACCGCTGGAAGTGCGAATTTGTTTTCTTTCGCTACTTCAAAAACTTTCTGTACATCATCACCAGAAATAACACCTGGTTTTACGAAATCGAAGATCTTAGACATGGATTTGATCCTATTTTTCTGTCGTTTTAAAAATAAAACAATTAAGTTTAAATTCTTGCAAACGTTTGCTCACAACTGGAGGTATTCTAGCAGAGTTCCTTCCTGCTTGCAGCAAACAAGAAAGCGGGAGTATCCCCCCCGCTCTCATTAATTCTTACGCTTTAGCGCGCTCTTCTAGCATCGCAACTGCAGGAAGTACTTTACCTTCAACAAACTCAAGGAATGCACCACCGCCAGTAGAGATGTAAGAAACGTCAGCTTTAATACCGAACTGGTCGATAGCAGCTAGCGTGTCACCACCGCCCGCCACAGAGAATGCTGCAGACTTAGCGATTGCTTCAGAAATGCCGCGAGTGCCTGCTTCGAAGTTTTTGAATTCGAATACGCCTACAGGACCATTCCAAAGGATAGTTTTTGCGTTGCCGATGATTTCAGCTAGAGCCGCAGTTGAATCAGGGCCTAGGTCGAAGATCATGTCGTCGTCTTGCACGTCAGCAACGTTTTTGATTTCAGCTTCTGCGTTCTCATCAAATGCTTTTGCACATGCAACGTCAGTTGCTACTGGAATCGCACACTCTTTCATTAGTTTTTGAGCTGTCTCAACTAGGTCTGCTTCGTATAGAGACTTACCTACGTTGTGGCCTTCAGCTGCGATGAATGTGTTCGCGATGCCACCACCAACAACTAATTGGTCAGCGATTTTTGATAGAGACTCAAGAACAGTCAGTTTAGTAGAAACTTTAGAGCCACCAACGATAGCAACGAGTGGACGCTCTGGGTTGCTCATTGCTTTACCTAGTGCTTCTAGTTCAGCAGCTAGTAGAGGACCAGCACATGCTACTGGAGCGTGCATACCTACACCGTGTGTTGACGCTTGTGCACGGTGAGCAGTACCGAATGCATCCATTACGAAGATATCACATAGCGCTGCGTATGCTTTAGATAGCTCTTCTTCGTTTTTCTTCTCGCCTTTGTTAAAGCGAACGTTTTCAAGAACAACAAGCTCGCCAGCGTTTAGTTCTAGACCATTTAGGTAATCTTTCGCTAGCTTAACTTCACAATCAAGAGCATCGTTTAGGTAGTTCACTACAGGAGCTAGAGAGAACTCTTCTGCATATTCGCCTTCAGTTGGACGACCTAGGTGAGAAGTAACCATTACTTTTGCGCCAGCTTCTAGACACATTTTGATAGTTGGTAGAGATGCAATGATACGTGCATCTGAAGTTACTTTACCGTCTTTTACTGGTACGTTTAGGTCAGCACGGATGAATACGCGTTTACCTGCAAGATCCAGGTCAGTCATCTTGATTACAGACATGATGTGTCCTCTCAAATATTAAATTAATAAAGTTTTTGACAACTCAGCAACCCTGCCAAGCCTGTTAATTCTTTAAACTGGTTACTGATATGGAGATACCTCTGATTTATTTCAAGGGTAAAAATAAAAAAATTTCTCCAGGGCTTTCAACGCTCAAGACTCTCCTTGAGAGGAAGCCTGCATTGCTAACGCAGTATCCAGCATTCGATTAGCAAAGCCCCATTCGTTATCACACCAAACGAGCATTTTTACTAGATGCCCATTACTTACTCGGGTCTGTGTTCCATCGACAATTGCACTATGGGGATCGTGGTTAAAGTCAATAGAAACGAGCGGCGATTCAGTATAGTCAACAATGTCGTGTAATGTACACTGAGATGCGTTAACAATGGTTTGATTTACGTCATTAACTTTCACATTTGTACTAATTGTGACACTTAAATCCATCGCAGTAACGTTAACGGTAGGTACGCGCACCGAAATGGCTTCAAATTTGTTGGAAAATTTCGGGAAGATTCTTTCAATGCCTTTATGCAATTTTGTATCTACCGGAATAATTGATTGGCTTGCGGCACGAGTACGGCGTAAATCAGAGTGATAAGCATCTATGACTTGCTGATCGTTCATTGCAGAGTGGATGGTAGTAATGGTACCAGATTCAATGCCAAACGCTTCATCTAAGACTTTAATAATCGGCACGATGCAATTGGTGGTACATGACCCGTTAGAGACGACCTTGTGTTCCCCTCGTAAGGTTTCATGATTCACCCCATAAATAATGGTGTTATCCAGGTCGTTTGCACCAGGGTGGGAAAATAGAACCTTTTCCGCTCCAGCGGCAATATGCTCTAAACCATCCGCTTGAGAACCATAAACACCGGTACAATCGAGTACAATATCAACTTCTAGATCACGCCATGGCAATAGTTCGATTTCAGAAAGGTGGAGAATGCGAATAGTATCAAATTCGCCCGTACTTTGATGATAAGAGCCGTGATGAATATAGAGGTGTTCTTGGTCGTGAGAGACTTTCTTGCAGAAACGGCCATGACTGGTGTCATATTGGAGGAGGTGAGCCATCGCTTCTGGCTGAGCCAATTCGTTGACCGCAACGACTTTGATCTGTTGATGCTTACCGCTTTCATATACTGCCCGCAGTACATTACGACCGATACGCCCAAATCCATTGATCGCAACCTTTAGCATTCGTCCTTCACTCCACTAAAATTTCGTGTCACAGATAGTACCTGATTGAAGGTTGGAACGCATTAACTGAATAGTTTTCTCTATTTGAGACATAAAAAAACCGAGCATGAACACTCGGTTTTTCTTATATCTACTTAAGCTTACGCTAGCAGCTCTTTTGCTGTGTTCACTACGTTTTCTACCGTGAAACCAAACATTTCGAACAGTTGCTCTGCCGGTGCAGATTCACCGAACGTTGTCATACCGATGATGC
>NZ_LIXM01000025.1 GCF_002608565.1 Vibrio sp. PID17_43 | reverse complement strand
GTCTTGCCCATTAAACGAGAAGATCGGATATATCCGAGAGCAATAAAAGCAAAGGCAAAGAAATACCCCAATAAAAAGAAAGCCAGTCAGCTTAACTGACTGGCATTAGCCAAATTCGGCTCTCTTTTTTGTTTGAATCTTGCTTTTCGAAAGGTTTAACTATTAGAAATGCAACTGAATCACAGATACCACTACCGCACCAGGGCGGCGAACGCCTTCGATTTCTACTTTAATTTCACGCTCGATCTCTAAGCCCTTTTTGATCGGCGTAATCTTGGTCAGTGTACTTGATGCTCGGACATTGTTGCCCGCTTTGACTGGGTACGGGAAACGGACTTGGTTCAAACCTAGATTAACAACAAGCTTTGCTGTCGGAAACAGTGGTTTATCTGGATCAACAGAATCTGTCAATTTTGGCAATAGTGCTAGCGTTAAGAAGCCATGTGCAATTGTCGTTTTAAATGGGGATTCTGTAGAAGCTCGCTCCGGATCAGTATGAATCCATTGCATATCTTCAGTAACTGTGCCAAATTGATTAATACGTTCTTGAGAAACACTTACCCAGTCACCAACGTGAATCACCTCGCCCACTTTATCGCTCAACTCATCAAAAAGCACTTGAGCTTCTGGTTTTAGTACGATTGGCTCAGGTTGCGGAATAACTTCTTCGTTCACTGCTGGCTGTTGGTGATCTCGAACCTTTGAAAATAAGAAGCTACTTTGTGCCTTACCCAAAAAGTCACTCCAGTAATCGCGTAGCGTTGGAGACATCCAATTCATAAACTCTGATTGATGTGTAGAGATCGCACCAACTTTGTCTTTAAATAGATTTGTGACCTTCATAAGACCCCTTAGATAAACTCGCACAACTGGCTATACCAGTGAATTTTGAATGAGTTCACACTATGTTGCAAATACTTTCGGGCGTACAGCTGTATCCCCAAAGCTTTTAGTTTCTTTATTTTCAATAAGATTTCAATAAAACGCCATTTTATTAAACATGCGCGATATAAAGTATAAATTCTACCATATTGCGTATTTTGCTTGTTAGCTTACGTAGTTTTATCACTTCCACCCCTTTAAAATGCACATAAAACAAGCAAACGAAACTTTTTGTACAAATCAGTACTTTACAACGTCCCAAACACCCCCTATCATACGCCACACAACGGAGAGATGGCTGAGTGGTTGAAAGCACCGGTCTTGAAAACCGGCGTACGTTAATAGCGTACCTAGGGTTCAAATCCCTATCTCTCCGCCACATTCAAAACAAAAAAGCCGTTGATTATCAACGGCTTTTTTGTATCTAGGTGCACTTGCTCAATCAACATAGGATTGACTGAGACAATGTACTTATTCAAATCGCTGTCAGGCATCTACTACACACGTCTATGCTTCCCGAAATACTTAAGAAGCAAGGACTTCCCCTTTGACGTAAAAATATCTTTGTGTACAAAAGAACGCGCTATTGCTGTCTCACGCAATGCCGCATTAATCGCAAAGTTACACCCTACCATCCACGCACTTCCTTCTGCGGTTCACTTTAAGGATTTTAAGCCCATTCTCGATGATGTGATCATCGATGTTAGGGGGCAATTCAGCAATAATACCTCTCAACCATTAAATGGTTCTCCTCGCTCATTATCTCCTACTTCCTTATCGTTAGAATCACTGTTAGAGCAGTTTATTGCATCTAAAAAGCTTGATGGTATTACCCATTTATCGATTTCACAGCTCCAGCAACGAAGCCAACATTTCATTGAAACTGCCGGCGTTACTCAAATAACTGAAGTTCGATCTTCCGTTGTGATGGATTATCGCGATAAGTTGCTGAACCAAGGGCGCAGCCAGAAAACAAATCGAGATTATTTTGCTGCGATTAAGCAGTTCATGAACTGGTGTGTAGCTAAAGAATATTTGGTTCACAATCCATTCATCGGCGTAAAGCTACCCAAAAGTTCAGGCAAGGCCAGTGAAGATAGAAGGCGATGGGCTCAAGAAGAAATTAGTTATGTTACTCAACACAAGCATTACAGAGTTTCCGATGAGCAATTACATATCGCTTTCGAATTAATTCTGCGTCACGGCGCACGCCCGGCAGAAATATGTCAGCTGTTAATAGCTCAAGTGCACTTCGATTGTGAAATACCGTATCTATCCATTTCAGAAGAATTAGGCTCGCAACACGTTAAAAACGCACACTCTTATCGCTTGGTTCCTCTTCATCGAGCCGTGCTCGATGGTAGGTTTGAAAAATATGTCAAAGCACGAAAAGCTCTTGGTAAAGAGCAGTTGTTTGATTTTATGCCGCTTGGACCCGATAACAACTGGAGTAAACAACTTACAACTCAGTTTGGAAAACTACTGACAAGCATTGGATGGAAGCCTAGACACAGACCAACTCTATATGGGCTACGACATACTTTTATTGACGAACTTAAACAAGCGGGCGCGGCGGAGCATGTTGTTGCGCAAATAGTGGGTCACCGTCATCAGAATATGACTTTTGGTCGATATGGCAAGGACATTGATTTAGCCAACTTGGCTAAGCATGTGAACCTATTCTCTATTGAAATTGGAGTGACTCATGAACTTAGTTAACCTTACTTATCGCGACCTCAGTGTTACTCAGTATAGCGACGATTGGTATCTACACTATGTCGTTACGTTGCCGATTTCCTTTGAGCAGTTAATTGATTCGCTTGCTGATGACGGCGAATATTATGCGCATGTGCTTACCACACTACTCGCTCGCTGTGTCGCGAAAGTGTTTATAGAGAAATCTCATGAAGATGATAACTATGAACAGACCATCCAGCTTTGTATGCAAACAAGTGATTGCCACTTTTTACTCGATGTACTTCTGAGTAATGAAGTCAATTTGAACAGGCTTAAGTTTTCTAGACATCTCAGAAAACATAGCGAATTTAACGGGTTGTCCATCGATTTTGACGGTAATTTTCTTGAGTCAGAGCTCGGCGGTCTGAAGAATACTCACTTTGTTGCAATGCGGCAATTAAGGTTAAGGCCCAATCTTAAGGCGCTCTGGTTAGAGTCACTATTCGCTTTGCATCTACATCGAGCGCTTAACAAAGCGATTTTGTTTAATGGCGATTGCCAGGTATGCGAAAGTGGCAATGAGCTTGTCATAGAGCATATCTCTGAGCAATATGAAAACTTCTATCGTGATGACTACTACGAGCCACTTTTAGAGTTGCGTCGTGAAACATCTACCGCTGGAGATAATTACTGGTTGCTATATGCTCGCAACTGGATGAAGTAATCCCTCCCCCTCCATAAGAGGGTCAACACCGACCCTCTTAAAAAAATTAAAAAAATTCCGCTTTTTTTGTGATTTTTGTTTTCTATAAAAAACAGGCCCTTACTCAGAAATTATTAGCAGCCACTAATTATAAGCCATTGATATATGAGTACTTATATTTGACGCTGTAATCCTCGTTGATATGATAAACCCAAATAACAAGCCTGTTTTATGCACAGGTTTCGGATATGGGGTTCAGTTATGAATACATTTAAGGAATATTCAAAAGAGTATTTAGAAGACATTCAGTTTACACATGCACCAACGACGATTCGTTCAACAACATCGCGCGTCAATAACCTGAATCGTGCTTTTGGCAGCAAAAAAATTAAAAACATAAAGAAAGCAGATATTCGACGTTGGTTAAAAACTCAGCACAAGATCTGGACTAACAAAACGATTAATGAGCACCTAACTGTGCTAAGGGAAGTATTCAGCGCAGCGATAGAGAACGACGCCATTCATCGCAATCCGATGCTCAACATCGAAAACTTGAAAACAACACTAACTGAGTGCCATCCCTTCACTAAAGACGAAATAAGTAAGATATTTCACTATGACCCCCTCTGTTTTATTGGCAGGGCACTTGTTGCAACCGGAACGCAAACAGGACTGAGAATTTCCGAATTGCTTGCTGTAGATTGGGATTCTATCGATTTTACTAATAAGAAACTGCAAGTGAAACGTGCAGTGTTCAAAGGCAACTATCGCGTCCCCAAAACTCCCGGCTCAGTTAGAAGTGTAGAGTTAAACGAACATGCGTTATCGATACTTAAATCGTTATATCAACGCACGAGTAAATTGAAGCCCAGAACCATTGATGTGCTGCAAATCGACAATAAAACCAAGCGAAAAGAGTCAGTCTCGTTTGTTTTCTTTAACTCAAAAACCAATCGTTCCTTTAGCGACGGTAGTCAATTTGCGAAATCCTTTCTAACACCGGCTTTACGTATTTTAGATATTCCGCATCGTGGCCCAGGGCAACTTAGGCACACATACGCAAGTCAAGCGCTCACTCAGGGCTTAAACGCTAACTATGTTGCACGTCAGATGGGGCACAAAAGTGTTGAAACTATGCGTAAGCATTATGCCAAGTGGGTACAAGAAGACGCCTCTGATAATGCAGCTGTGTTGAGTCGCGGTTTCGATGATGTGTTTGGCTCTGGCAATGACAACTCGTCGATTGAAGGAATCGCTATCAATTCGAATAAAGAATCGAATCTACACTCAGGCTCTATTGATGCAGAAGACATGGCAAAAATGCTTGAAGTGCTTTCTATGTGTAAGAAAAAGCCTGCGCTCACAGCACTCGTTAATTCAATGTTAACAGGGGACTCGTAGCGTATGCGTCAATACAATTCCAATTGTATCCACTCTCTCGTAGTGTGCCGCCAAAAAAACACTTGGCGAAACCAAAACCGGACAGTTAACCAACTAAGCCATCGTTTCACTTTCTGCTCCGCAAAAGATGAAACGAGAGCGGTTGGCAAGGGAACTCCCTTGACCCTGAGAATGGCCCATACCCACAAAGGAGGTATGGCATGAAAACCATCCGATTATTTTATCGTCATTTCAACATCAACACGACTCGCGCAGGAACCGCAAAATTGCTTAAAACGTTGCGCCACTCACTCAGAATACTCCACAAAGACAATAGCAAAAAGCTCGAGTGGGACGAGTCTTTGTCTAGTGGCAATTTAATTTGGGCTAATGGCATGACTAAGCATCTGGACGACTACTCGCTAGAAGAGCGGCAGACTATTTTCGATGGCATCATCCCTAGTGCCAAACTTAAAAATGAAAGTAGATTGAAAGACCAGCGCCGTCAACTACGCCATAAAGTAAAAAAGATGTGTGACACTGAACAGAAAAGTGGCAATGAGCATGCGGCTTATCTCTTAGAGAAGATTTATCTCCAGGGGCACAACGAAAAAGTACCAGAGACGCCGATTAGTCATTTAGAGAGCCTCACTCCGCCTATGGCTCGGCATCAACAAAAAATGAAAACAGTAAGAAAGTTTGCGCGGCTACATAACCAACTCGTAAACGCAAAGCCGAATGTCAATTCAACTTACCTGCAAGAAGGGATTTTTAAAATACCACACCGCTGGAAGGTGGATGACAACATCATTACGCCAGAAGAGTGGCTTGAGTATACAAAGGGCTGTCTAAAGCACTTTTTCCCCAATTACCCCATTCACGCTCTAGTGGTTCATGTTGATGAAAGGCTAAAGAACGAGTTGACGGGAGCACACTGCCACTATTTTTTGTCTGGACAAGAGTCAGTCTTTGGAAATTGGGACTTGTTAAAAACACAAATAGAGGTCGTGAATCAATTCATTGATAGCAAAAACCGGTCGCTCATTGAACAAAAAAAAGAGCTCGAGAAGCAAGGGAAATTCGAAGAATCAGAAAAGTTGGAAGACCTTGAGGAGTTATTGCCTGAAAATTGCACTTTGACTCGAGAGCAGTCAGCGATTCACGGTGAGCGCTTGCAACGGATGTTTTACGAACATATTAATCACCATTTTCTAAACCCCAAAGGCTTACATGCAGAAGTAAGCAGCGAAGAAGAGCGTGAGACACTCGAGTACAAACAAATGGCTAGACAAGCACCTTTGGCGAAATCAGGTCGCGATTATAACTATGAGTCAAGACTAGTTGAAGAGCTGAAAAAAGAACGGCTTCTGTTAGAGCAAACCGCAACTGATGAGGAAAATAAGATAGTGCGGCTTGTGTCTCAGAGAGAACAACTCACGTCTGAAATGACAGAAAACGAATCCATTTTCGAATGGCAAAAATCTCAGCAACAAGAAGAACTCGAGCAACTCAAACGAAGCAACAGAGAGTTGCGTTTTGAGGCGATTCGGCTCAGGAATATCGCTGAAAAGATTTCCGGTAACTTGAGAGATGAGCTCACAGCTATCATTCGTCAGGCCTACATAGCAGTCCAATACCAGCAAAGGGGTCAACAGCAAAAAGCGAATGACTACTTCAACCAATTAACACAGCGACTGGACAATGAAATGGACTTAGATATCAAGCCCATCATTCAGAGTGTTATTGACGCGATTGAAAGCACAAACCTTGATGATTCTAATAATGAGGTGACTTATGACTAGTTCAGAACATTCTAAGCCCATTACTTTCTTTTCTTTCTTTTCTTTCTTTAGCGATAAGTGGGGTGGCAAATGAGCAATCAAAAACTAGGGCGCACACCAGCGGTGTCAGACGATGAAATAATTCAAGCGGGTCAGAAACTTACAGAACGTCAGCAACGTATCACTGGCTTTTCACTAAGAAAAGCCGTTGGTAATAAAGGTGATGCGAATAGATTGATGAAGATTTGGAATCAGTATCTGCAATCTCAACAGTTACCAGAATCGCATACCACCCAAGTGATTCCTGAAGAGCTCAAGGAGTTGCATAATTGCCTCGTAGCGTCTTTTTCAAAGCAGCTAATGGCAACGATAGAGCGGGCTAATGATATGGCAACAGACGTTGCTGATAAGAAAATTAAAGTGTCTTTTGATGCTATATCTGAGCGTGAAAAGCTTATTGAACTCGAAATGGCAGATGCAATGACCACCATTGAATCACTTGAGAGCCAGAACGTTACTGTTCAAGAGAAAATGCATGAGATCGAACAGGATAATCATGAATTGAGAAGTCAGCTTGCTGCGGCACTAAAAGAAGCAGAAATACAAGCAGTTAGCATCGCTGATTTAAAGGCGGAAAAACAAGAACTCATGAAATCTTTATTTACGATGTAGGATATTGAGCCTCAACTGGATAACTCGGCAGAAATTGACGATGAAGAAACGCCGTTTTAACTAAAACTCCAAATTAAACTGAAGGACCCCAAATATGGATAATTCTTACGACAAAATCTACAACCGCCACATTCGATTAGCTAGAAGGGCCGCACAAGGAACGTTTGGATATGAAAGGGCAAAAGCCATATGGCAGTACTTCGAAACGACTAATCACCCTCATCCGCGTTACACATTTGAGCAAGCAGCTTTGAATCGAACTAGTGACCATCAATTTCCAATCGATTTAATGAAGGATATGGCGAACTTATGCGCTATAAATGAAGCTTATTGCGATAGACACTAAGACTAGCCTCTAGACCCTGCATAGAAAGCAATAACCTCAAACGCACCGATCATGCTGTGAATGCAGAAAAAAAAGAGCTTCAAACTTATGTCGCTGAATTGAAGAAAGAAGTTGAGACGCTGCGAGAGCAGCTTCGGGATGTCGTAAAGGAAAAAGAGTAATTGATAAGTGAGGTGATTAAACAATCAGTAGAGGGTACACCTCATCTTTTCTAGAATGAAAGTGCTGTTAATCATCCTCTTTGAAAATATTCTCAATCTCATCCCAGTCAGGAAGGGAATGAGTTTTAGGTATAACTGAGAACTGTAAACCTAGCGAATCTAGCAATCGCTCAAAAATGTCATACGACCCTGTAAACCGACCGTTCTCTATTTCAGATATCGTTGTCTTATTAATGCGCGTGATTTTGGCAAGTTGCACCTGAGTTAAGTGCTTTGCTTTTCTTCCCTGCCTCACTTGCTTGCCGATTTCATAGCGCGTGCTCATAATCGAACTCCATCATTAGCTATATAGCTATGTTTTTTCAAGTTAAAGTAAATGTTAGCCATATAGCTAATAAAGCTCAATCCCTCCAGTACGGGAGAAGGAGCAGTTCTTCTATTTCAAACGATTAGGTTTGTTGACTCATCCAAGTTAGAGCTCACACTTTTGGCACTTTGTAACTAAAAAATTATCCATAACGAAAAATTATCCCATAACGCGTTTTTGGACAAAACCGATTTAGAATGATGCGTCAACAGCGCTCTTCTATATTAGTAGAAAGCAACTTAATACCTCAAATTTCACTGAGGTCACGTCTAGTTCAAGACAGAATGGTGAGCAAGAAAGCGTGGCTGAATCAATCAACCACGCAATTTATCGCTAAACCTGACTCGATTTAACTATCTGAAAGTGAATTCAAAGCAGATACGCCAACAGGCTCTTTCTTCTGCATAGCAACCACAGCAGTACGTGAGCTGTATTCTTTGATAACTTTGTCGATCAACGGTTGCTGGCTTGCCGCTCGCTCTCTAAGAAGTTCAGCTTTAATACCATCTTGTACTAGTGAATTGTTGACAATCCAACCCCAAGGATTAATGTTCGCACGTTGCAAATCTTGCTGAAGATCGTACGCCTCTTGGACTGGTGTTGGTTCTGCTAGTGTCGTGATGATCACCTTGGTTAGATTTGGGTTTTGTAGCATAACCAAGGGGGTTTCCACGCTTTGGTTCTGACGTGTCATCTCTTTGTGGTATGCTCCTGTTGCATCAAGCAATAGCAGGGTATGGCCTGTTGGCGCGGTATCCATAATGACGAACTTTTTATCGGCTTGTTTGATCACTTCTGAGAATGCTTGAAAAACTGCAATTTCTTCAGTGCATGGAGAACGCAAGTCTTCCTCGAGCAGTTTACGACCATCTTCATCCAGTGATGCGCCTTTTTCGTTTAGAATCGTGTCACGATAGCGAGCAGTCTCGGCTGCAGGGTCAATTTTGCTTACCGTAAACTTGGTGTCGTCACTGTTCAGGGTATATTGCAAATGCGCTGCAGGATCGGATGTCGTAAGGTGAACGTCAAAGCCTTTTTCAGCTAACTTACTGGCAATCGCTGCAGCCATGGTGGTTTTGCCTACGCCGCCTTTGCCCATCAACATCACAAGCCCATGTTTTTGCTCCGCCAATTCTTCAATCATCACCGATAACGAATCATATTGATCAACGTTAATGGCCGTAGTATTGGTTGTATTAGTTGCCTTGCGCTCAGTATCAATGAGAGCTCGTAGGCTATCTAATCCCAGTACGTTACTTGATAGTAGCGGCACTTGAGCAAGTGGTAGTTTAGCCAATGACTCAGGTAGATCTTGAATCACTTTTTGTTCGCGCTCAATGATGGCATGTGCTAGCTCATCATCACCGCTTTGTTCTACAGGGAACAAGCCATTTAGTACTAAATGTTGTCCCTTCAAGCCGAGGTTCGAAAGCTCAAGGTGAGTTTTCGCGGCTTCTTTTAAGGTTGCCGACTGAGCTCGAGCCACCAAAATCAAGCGTGTTTTGTTTTCGTTTGATAGAACGTCAATCGCGTTCGCGTATTTAATTCGTTGCTTTTCAAGGCCAGCTAGCGGGCCCAAGCACGATGCATCTCCCTGACCATGCTCTAGAAATTCGTTCCATGCGCCTGGCAATTGCAACAGGCGAATCGTATGGCCCGTTGGCGCGGTATCAAACACGATATGGTCGAAGTCACCCGATAGAGATTCATCTGTTAATAGTCCTGTAAACTCATCAAATGCTGCGACTTCAGTTGTACATGCACCAGACAGTTGCTCTTCGATGCTTTTAACCACAGGTTCTGGAAGTTTGCCTCGAATCGGCCCGACAATGCGCTCACGGTAATTTTGTGCGGCGGCTTGCGGATCAATCTCCAATCCGAATAAGTTTTCAACATGGTTTATTGCGGTGATGGTTTCACCAATTTTAGTGTCAAACACTTGACCAACGTTTGATGCTGGGTCTGTGCTGACGATTAGGACTCGTTTACCTGATTCAGCGAGGGCAAGGGCAGAAGCACATGCGTGAGATGTTTTACCCACGCCACCTTTACCAGTAAAGAATAGGTAACGTGGTACTTCAGTTAGGTAATTGATCATGTCTATTCCTTAGCAGCATCCGCTTGATGCGCAGCAACTGGAGATTTTAGTGATTTTTGGTTCTTGAATTGAAATTTGAGCCCATGCAAAAAGTTCTTCACGCGTTGGGTATCGATGCGTAAGCGCAACATTGCCGTCAATTAATGTAATTGGTAGTCCTTTCTCTCCCACAATCTCAAGGAAAGCAGCGACGGCTTCGCTTTCTACAAATGCCATTGGCTCTTGAGCAAGATTGAAACGTTGAATGTCGGCTTTATTGTCTTGTAAGAAACTAAAGTCAGCAGAAAAGTTAACAAGATTCTGATCTAGGTCCGTACCGCAAACACCACTAGAACAACACATGGATGGATCGTAGATTCTAATTTCTTTCATAATGCACACCTTCAAATAGTTAATCGTCGATTAACGATATGATCGATTGTCTTTGTCCGCAATAATTTTGTTTCTAACTTTAGCAATACTTGATCTGAGTCATAAGCCGCAAGCATATGTGAATAAAGGTTAAAATAGGGACGATCAAGAAAGTTATTCATCAAACCAACTAAGTCTGCCCTTTTTACCAAAGGATTAGGTGCTGTTGCCGTATCTTGGAATTGAGCACTGCTTCTCTACTCATGCACCTTACGCTCAGTGCTTCTTGTGGGATATATCTAGGCGAAAAGCCGGCACCTAAATCTCATTTTTGATCTTTAAGTTTCGACCGTATCGTGTCAGCGTGGATAACCTAGGAGGGCAATAAGTTTTGTTCGATCTTGGCTCTTATAGCCCTTCCAAAGGGATTAAAGGGTGTAGCTTGTGTCCTTAAGCTTGCTGAGTCCCTAGCGTTAGAAGCGCCAGGTAGTATCTGGGTATCTGATGACTCTGAGATTGAGTTATCACCCATAAAGTAAAAAGCCCCAAACGATGGGGCTTTTATTAGCATATTAACGCTATTTTTTTAGCTTTTCATACCAAAGCGGATGGTGTTTCTTCACCTCTTCCATAGGTAACTTACCATCACGGAACATCGCCCAGAACGCTTTGCGGTTCACTGGCAGGGTTGCGAAGTGAATGTGGAACACTAATGCGACAATCATGCCTGCGAAAGCTACCACGTGCAGTAAGCGAGCCCATTCGACTAGGAAGTTGCCCATTAGCATGACACCGCTGATCACGAGTGCAGAAACTGCGGCAATCATGGTCCAAGCCATTAACTTTTGACCCATGTTGAACTTACCAAACTTACCGTGTTTCCCGTCAATGTAAGCCACGTTTAATTGCTTGATGCCCTCAGCAATTGAGCCATCTTTTTCTGGGAATACATGCCAGTTCTTGATGTCTTTAAGCATTACAATCACGAATGGTACGATGGTCGCCATAAACAGGAACGAGATTCCACGGTGTAGCATCTGCGCGAACACAATACCATCCGAATACGTCGTTTCTTTACCTGTTAACAAGCCATAAACCCATTGGTAGAATTCACCTAAGAACGAGAAGCTCGAAGAGAGAATTGGCAAACCCGTTAGGATAAACAGCACCACAAAGTGGATCAGATGAATGTGGAACCAGCGCTGCCATGAGTTAAAGGCAAGGACGGTGTTGTCATCAAGCAGTTCTTTGTTTTTCATTACGCGTATCCTTATTCTGCATCGCTGTGCTGAGAGTCGTTCTCTTTGGCTTTTTTCGCCAAGTGCGCACGGTGACCAGCAGCGACTGCAATTGAGCCAACCACGCCAGCTCCTGCGCCAACTTTCGCCAAATCACGAAGGGTTGAGGTTGTGCTGCTTGGGTCTTCAATCAGTAGGTGTTTACCAGCTTCAGATTTGCTAGCAATTGTGATCAAACCAAGCTCACCAACATTGCTATTCACTTCTTGTAGGCCGTAAGCAAATAGCTTGTCTTCGCTCGCTTTGTTCTCGATGCGGTCTTGCATATCCGTGCGAGAACCAAACGACAGCGCTTTCTGAGGGCAACCCTCAACACACGCAGGGCGCAGACCGGCTTCAGTTAGATGACTACAGCCATGACACTTGTTCATGGTTGCTGTTTTGTCGTTGTACTGAGGAATGTCGTAAGGACACGCCATTGCACAAGTACCACAGCCGATACACTTCTCTTCATCAATCACAACCTGACCACCTGAACGGCGTGAGATTGCGCCAGACGGACAGTTCTCTAAACACTTAGCATGCTCACAGTGCTGACATGAATTGCGAAAGTGATGCTCTTCGCCGTCAATGATCTCGGTAGTCATCTTCAGGTAAGCGACGTTGTCTGCAAGCTGGTTGCTGTTACGGCACTCAGCTTCACACTTCTTACAGCCAATACACAATGAAGAATCAAACACGATTGCATCTTTTGATTCATCTTCTTCAACCATAGTGATTGGGATGTAATCACGGATGTAGAAGACTTTCTCACCAATGTTTAACTCAGGATTAAGCGGCTTCGCGTTGTACTTTTTGATCAGTTGACTTACTTCGCTGTTAGCATCATCTAAATCACCAACCACGCGAGCACCAGACGGACACGCATCCACACACGCAGGATTTACGCCTGCTTTTACGCGGTGCGCACAGAACGTACATTTCTCAATCGTGCCTTTAGGGCGACGCAGTGGGTAAACGCTCTCTGTTTCTGGATTACCAAATGGAGAGTACGTCTCGCCCGTGGTTTCACGCATCGCAGCCGCTGAGAATAGACCTTGTGGCAACAATGGTTGGTTGTTGTCCCACGCCTTACCTGTCGCTTCTTCATTAAAATGAATCACGTTGTAAGGACAGTGAGACATGCACGATTTACAGCCGATACATTTTTCAGAATCAAACAATGTTAGGTCGTTTTCATCCTTGTACAGCGCGCCTTTTGGACAGTTTGCAATACAAGGCGCATCTGAACAGTGGTTACACATGGTGGATGTGTATTCGAATTTTACGTTCGGGTACTGACCCGTCGTGGTGACGATCTTGTCACACCAGTTTTTGTCTGGCTCAGTGTTGTTTTCCGTCTTACATGCAAAGATACAACCTGCACATCCGACACATTTTTGGGTATCAATTACCATTCCGTAACGCATGGCTCACCTCTTATACTTTTTCTACTTTGACGCCAATCTGACCATAGAAGGCAGATGAACCTGATAAACGCTCGAATGCTTGCGGCATGATTTCGTTGTTTGAGCCACCTTTAGGGATAAGACCAAACTTCTTCGAGGCATGTTTACCGTAAGCCCAGTGACCACGACCAAACGCTTTTGACACTGTGTTAGGGCGAATACCCTCAAACAGGCTAACGCGACAGGTGATAGAACCTTGAACCGTGGTTAGACGAACTTCATCGTGCTCTTTAATGCCAAGGCGTTTTGCGTCAATCGGGTTGATCTTCACCGTGTCGTAATCTGGGATCTCACCAGGATCGATATCAAAGTTAGACGAGTACCAACTGCAGTTTGCAGAGCGACCTTCACGGCTTAGACGCAGCTTGTGGTCAACGAATAAGAATGGGAAATCTTCTTCATCACCGTAACGGATTGGCTCTTCGTAGTGTGGAATCCACGCCTGTTCGCCACGCGCTTCGTAATCACACGCTGCCATCACATCATCAATACCAACGCTGTGTTTCTCAGCGTGTTTTTTCAGTGAATAGTGCAGAGTTTCACTGTAGAACTCGAACTTCTTGGTCTTGGTTTTCATCTTGCTCCAGCGTTTTTGATATGGCATCTCATCTGAGTTCCATACGCCGATCTTGATGAATTCTTCCCAACCGCTGAACTTAGTACCCGACTGGTATTTCGCTGGATCCCAGATGTTTTGCGTCATGGTTTTCGCCATGTAAACGCCAAACTCTTTATGGTTCTGCGGGGCTTTACCTGTTTCTGGATCTCTGAAATTATCCAATAGGTAGCGCATCGGCTGATTAAAGCCTTTACGAGCAAACGCTTTTGCCATTAGCCAAGGTAGACCTGCTTCATCTTCGACTTCCGCAATGTTTTGGATGATTGGTTTGCTTAGCGCTAGAGATGCGTGGCGGTTAGATGAAGACTTCTGAAGACCCCAACGCTCAAACATAAAGTGAGGCGCAGGCAGAACCAGATCAGAGAACCAAGTTAGCTCACTCACATGCGTAGTAACGTGGGTCATAAATGGAATCTTCTTCAACGCTTCATCCCACATCTCGTTACCCGGAGCGGAGAAGTTGAAGTTGTTGAAGTAGCTCAATACCACTTCTGGCAAGTATGGGTCTGCCTCAAGGATACTTGTTGCGACAGCACCTGTAGAAACACCACCACCACTCTTACCTTTCTTCAAGTTCGGGAATTCAAGACGGCCACGACGGTCAATCTTCTCTTTCTTCAGGCCGTTGTTCGCAATCTCATCTTGGTAATCAGACGTTGATGGGTTAATCACAGACACGGTTGAACCCCAGTCCATCGTACCGCCGACGTTATCTACCGCACCTAACAAACCATTAAGCGCATTCATCGCCAATGCAGTGTATGCACCGCGAGTCTGCATTTGTGAACCGCGTGAACGCCAGATCTGGATGTTTGGTGCGTTTTCACCAAGCTCTTTCGCGATTTGACGAATCTGTTTTGCGGAGATGCTACATAACGACTCAGCCCACTCCGGCGTGCGGTCTTTAAGCTCTAGGTTCCACCACTTAACAAGACCGTATGCATGGTTGTCTGCAAACAAGCTTTCATCAACGGTTTCACCTGCTTTAAAGCGGTTTTGACCATCAGTGAAGTCACCGACAAATTCACGATGCCACACGCCTTTCACAAGGATTTCATGCGCAAGTGCTAGCGCCAATGCACCATCTTGACCAGGCATAATCGGTAGCCAGCTGTGTGCTTTCGCCGCTGATGCAGAGAAGCGAGGGTCAACAATTGTCACCTTCGCGTTGTCTAGCATATTGCCCCAGTGCTGGTTGTGGTAAGAAACCTGACGGTTGGCTGATAGTGGGTCTACGCCAAACGACAAGATGTATTTGGTGTTCTTAATATCCCATTGACGGTAACCCCAGTTACCTTCGGTAAAGTAACTACCAAACTTGTCCGCTTCAGCGCATAGAGCACTGTGGCTAATTGCGTTTGATGAGCCGATGATTTTGGTCATGTTCTTCATCAGAACATCACTGAACATGGAGTAACGGCCACGCAACGTCACGTACTTATGCGTTTCGTTCTTCTCACGAAGTGCCATGATCTTCTCAGCGAACAGATCCATTGCTTCATCCCAGCTCACTTCTCGGAACATAGGATCGATACCACGCCCTTTCATCGGGTTGGTACGAATCATTGGTTTCTTGATGCGGTCAGGATCGTACAGCTCTTGCAGTGCTAGGTACTGACGCGAACAGCCTGCTGTGCCATGAATTTTCGAGTGCTCGTTACCACGAATATGGATTGCTCGACCGTTTTGAACGTAAACCTGTTTCGCACAGAAAGACGTACAACCGTTACAAACCGTTGATTCCCACGTTCCTGAGTTAACCTCAACACTGACTTTGTAGCCAGCTTTGTCCATCGCGTGAACAACTGGGTTAACCGAGAAAAGACTTAACGTTGCAGCAGCCCCCGAGCCTTTTAAAAAATTACGCCGAGATATGTTGAACTCACCGTTACTGTTCATTATATAGATCTCCATATATACATATTCAAATGAGCGTATATGTGAATATTCAAATATAGAAATACAATTTCTAACGGGAGTTTGAATTTGTGAGAGCGATTTAAGAGTTAAAACACAAGGAGATTAAGCGACCACTTTTTTGATAACAGTCAACACAAAGCTACCCATTTCTAGGTATGGCTTGCGTTAACAGGAATAATTCTTAATCAACTTTCTTAATTGCGGGTTAAAGCAACATACCTAGCTAAAACTGTTTGACTCGATACATCGCTGTTTCTGAGAGTGAACGTTTGTGGTGACCACGCCGCTCTTTCCAATACTTTTTTGAGCCATATAACTTCTGGCAACCTACTGCGAAATGTCGGGGGTGATTCTGTTGCCATTACTCAAAAATGATGTTGTGGGGATATTTTATCAATTAGGACAAATCTAACTCGCTTTTGTCCCAATCCTAATCTGAAAACCTGGAATCGTAAGAAGGTTTTGGACAATTTCGAGTTAGAGTTGCAGATCGAAATCGCCAACTCCAGATAAGCGAAGCTTGGGCAAAGTTGAGAAAGCTAGTTTAACTTAGGTGTATCGAGTAAGAGGTTAATCACCTGCGTCAAGATTATGAGAATTTATATAAACCCAAATGCATATTAACATGCTGACATTAGCTTGTTTTCATAAATCATTCGATAGTTTATGATTCATTTCATAACTATCTGAATATAATGAGCAAAGAAAGTTAATGGGCATAAACAGAAGCTGTAACATCATAATTGAACCATGCCAAGCGGGTTATGAAGCCAAGGTTAGTTTTGAAGCATATTCTACCGCTAAAGAGGAGTATAGCCGCACCATAACAAGAGCAACTAGAGATGAACTAGAACTAGCAATCAATGATTTAACAAAGAGCTTTCCTGATCACTATATGTCGGTCAATAAAGTCTCGAGTTTTCCGATGAAGCGTTCCTCTTTCAACTACCTATTGCTTGCGTTCTTAGGTGTCACTATTTTGTTTTGTATAGCAGTTTTTGGATACACTACATTTACCGAACAATCGCAGGTCATTAGTAATGGCTCGTGGGGTAAAGTAGCTGCTTTTTTCAATAATGTCGGTGCCCCCATTGTGGCGCTGATGTCATACCTTGCTCTTCTTTACACGCTACATCAACAAAATAAGTCACATGCACTTTCATTGGAAGAGTTAGCGTTGACTCGGAAAGAGCTTTCAGATTCGACATTAGCTCAGAAAACGCAGGCAGATACACTCAAATTGCAACTCGAAGAAGCACAAACGACAGCAAAGCGAGAGCGATTTGATAGCACATTTTACTCGTTGCTTGAGCAGCATAACTCTGCACTCGATATGCTTAGTACCGAAGACCTCACCCAAGGCAATCGGTCACTTAAAAAAGAGTTTGCAGAACTACATGGCAATTCTCTCTATTGTAGATACTTCCGATTGCTTTACCAAGTATTGAAGTTTATTGCTGTAGAGCATAGCTCTGAAGAGTCGTTAAATCAGTCGATATTCAGGTCTAGTGTAAAAAACGAAGAGAAGTTCTATTCAAATATCGTTCGTTCAATGCTACCAGACCATGTTCTATATTGGCTTGCTGTAAATTGCCACTGCCCATTGGGTGAGTCAGATCCATACATACTCTATAAAAAACTAATCATACGCTATAAGTTCCTTGAGCACTTAACTCTTGCCAATGGTGACTTACATGAAATTTTCAATTGGCCAAACTATGGGAAAAATTGCTTAGTTCTTATGGCTTATCGAAAAGATGACTTTGGAGAAAACCTGCATCTTAGAGACATCCATGAGGAATTAATCAAGTTAGAAAATATTCTACAGCCTACATTCAAGCCCCAAATAAAGCCTACCGAGAGTGGGCAAGAGGGATGGGAAGACATTCCAAATCGAAATCTTATAATATTTAAACTCGAGCCAAGCATGTTAGAAAATTACGACGTAAATATGTTGTATCGATGGCAAAATAATTTAAACCAGCTCGTAAAAGATTCAGCATACGCAAAACGCGACGTTTATATGGGGCAGGTTGTAAACACTCTAAGCATTGCTGATAGCTGCGAAATCGAGGGAGTTAAGAATTGTAGCGTTGTGGCGAATGATAAATTTTTCGAAATAGTTGAGTAAACCATGAAACTACCTACGGATTTCACTGAAGTAATTTCTTCTGCGAGCATCATGGATGGCGCATTAGTAAATCTACTCCGAACTAGGAATTAGAGACGGAAAAAGCCACTGTGTGCTAACAAACTTTGGGGCAATTTTGAGTTACGATACCAACAAAATCGATACCAACAAAATCGAACTAGTTCAGTGTGAAGTTTTTTCAGGTTACCTCCACGTATTTTTTGTTTTTTTAATACTAAAGTTGGCAAACCCTACTGCGGAGGCTATAGTCAATTGGACGAACCAATTGTTCAACCTTTGCAAGTGGCACCATATTTAGTAATTGATATTTAACGATAATTTTTGATTTCTTGTGCGCGAGGTAGCTTTCAAATCCCTATCTCTCCGCCACTTATTCTTAGAAAAAAGCCTTTGATTATCAAAGGCTTTTTTCGTATCTGAAGCATAGAAAAGTCACCTAACACAGATAGGTGATACATATGTATTTGATAAAATTGGCTTCTGGCGTGTACTACACACGTATTGCCACCCCTGTTTTTCTACAAAACTCCCATGACTATCCAAAGGAAGTTCGCTTCTCTTTGCTCACCAAAACGCGTCGTGAAGCGATTAAACGCAACACTCGTTTAGCCAGTGCTATCTGCTCTCTCTTCAACAAAGCACTAAATGGCATGCACAACGCCTTGGTCATTTTCTTGCTCACTTTTCATCATCGCGAACGTTCAATTACGATCTGATTGCATTTATTAGATTCCACTCTATTTTGTGAGATCCAAGTCATATAAAAATGACACACTTCCGACTATACCCTTTAGGAACCTCTACAACAAAAGGGATAAATATGGATAGGACCACCATACTTGTATATGACACATTGATGGATCTCACTAAGACCGCGCCAGATGAACACGCTAAAATTCGTCAGAACCTATACGATCAACTTAACTTGCCATTTAACAAGCAACTGACGTTATACGCACAAGTTCTGGCCCCAGCGAGCTCAGGAAAACTTGAAGACAGTAGCGATATTGATAACGCGCTAAGCATTGCAATGAGAGTAATTGAAACACCTGAGCATTAAGTCATTCATCATTTTCGCTTTGCTGTCGCATGATTTAAGCGTTCATTAGCCACATCTCTAAAATCAATATAAGAGTCCATGATGGCTTCATTGACTCTTATCTTATCAAAGCAAAAGCTCGCTTAATCCGTATCGCATTGTGACCCTGTCTGCCATATGCGCCAGTTCCCGATATTTAAATGATTCTCCGCCGTGTTTACTTAAGTAAGTTAGGAAGCAAAGAATAAGTTGCCCATCAGACAAACATAAGCCCTTACTGCGACAAATGTACCGATAATTTGTCCCTGTCGTTTGCGATGTAAAAAAGCCCGCTAATGAGTCGGCGGGCTTTTTCATTTCTGAGCGACTTAAAATATCACTGAGTTACTTCTTCATAAGATAACTAGCAACAGCTTGATACGCTGGCAATGACGTTGGATCTATCTTTGAGTTTGCGGCCGAAGGAAAAGATGAGAATCGTACAATAACCATTTCAGCGGTCGGATCGACGTATATTGTCTGCCCATGAACACCACGAGCAGCGAAAGCACCATGCTCGTTGTGCATAACCCACCACATACTGCGATAACTGCCGCCTTCAAGTGTTTTGTACCCAGCCTTTGCAAACGCTTTTTTATCTCCACCGGCCTGTATGTTTGTTACCACCTTTTTGGGGAACAGCTGTTGGCCATTGATTTCTCCACCGTTCAACATCAATAGACCAATTCGTCCTAGGTCACGTAGACCAGCACTAAGACCACCACCCGCGAAAGGAACACCCTTGGCATCCACCGTCATGTACCCATCTTGCTCTGCACCCATTTTTAACCAGATCCGCTCTGACAGTAAGGTCGCCATATCCTTTCCAGTGACTTTGGATATGATCCAACCTAAAGTGTCCGAATTAACGGTTTTGTAGCCGAAAGCCTCACCATGACTAATAGTGTCCTTTTTAACCGTTTTCAGATACTCAAAGTAACCGTTAGGGCCATCATAATCTTTTGCTTTTGGCAACGGGCTCGCAGCCTTTGAATAAACCCAGATATCTGCGTTTGGATCAGCATAGTCCTCACTGTACTTGAGCGAAGTAGTCATATCCATGACTTGCCTTACCGTGGCACTAGCAAACGCACTCCCTTTGAGGTCTGGGACAATCGTCTCGACTTTCGCATTAGGATCCAATTTTCCTTCGACAACAAGAATTTCAGCAAGCAGACCAGTGAGGGACTTGGTCATCGACATCGCGGCGTGCTTTCCCATATCGTTAAGACAGCCAGAATAGGTCTCGTATACAATCTTACCCTTGTGAAGAATGAGCATACCATCAGTATAATTAGCCGATAACGAATCTTTCCAACTCATTGTTTTTTCGCTACCTAATGGTTTGAACTTCACCTCATCGATAGCGCTATCCAGAGCATAGGTCATTGGAACCGGCGCGCCTATTCCGCGACTGACTTCTTTCGTCGGCATCAATTCACGAATATGACAAACAGTCCAGCGCATCTTTGGAAAACTGAAAAAGTCTGACTCTGGCTGCATAATGAGCTTATCATCAGGGACTGGAAATCCCTGCATCCAACCAAGCTTGACAGGGTTGGATTCGCTAGCGCTCAGAACAGGCGCCCCCTCCCCACTCGCTGAGATGAATGGGGAAAAAGTAGCGGCCAATGCTGCGAGGGTGGTCGCAGCTTTAGTAGTTGAAGACGACATTAATGAATCCTCCTTTCCAATTTGGGGCATATCCTCCTGCGGCACTTTTTATGCCCTCACCAGGAATTGAGATGCTTAATCCTGCGGTTAGATAAATGTTAGGGGTAACAATACGATTGTATTCAATAAAAAAATCATCCGATAGGTGCGCATTTGTAACGCCAGATACCACGGTTGATAGCCCATCAGAAAAATCTAACCTGGTGGCTTGTCCAAACTGTAACGGACTTCGAAGTACAGCCGCACGTACATGTGCATAACGCAATGTAACAGTATCTCGCATTGTTGGCATGATTCTAAAGCTCAGGTTATGTGACATTACGTTCGAGTTGATAAACACCATTGCGGACTTTGAACCTGTAGCCCAAGTGCTTGGTGAGCCATCGTAATAAAGTGGGTCGAAGCGTTCAATACGAGTGGTGTTTGGGTCATCACCCGAGAAGATCTGATAAGAGTAGCCTAAAGTAGGTTGCCACGAGTCGTCCGATAACGTGTATTCGGACTTGATACGCCCCCCCCAAGCACGAAGGTCAATGCGGTCGTTCCACTCATAGGCGAGGTCTAGCGCTAAACTTAAGTTGCTCAACGCACCGTCGAAACCATCCATTTTCCCATAGAAATTAAGCGCGTTCAGTTTAGCGCGCGCGTTAGGAATAATTATGGGAGCTCCGTTGCCGCCTGGTGCAGCCTTGGGATAAGCCGCGTCAGATTTAAGAACATGAATATAGCTAAGTCCAGCATACTCACCTTGTTCTCCATCCCAACGCAAGTCTAACCCATTGAGTAAGTTTTTAGTGTCATTGGAAGGTAGTTCATTTGGAGCCATGTAGAAGGCCGTTGTTGTGATGCCTCTTCCGGTCAACTTTGCAATAGCGGCTTTTTCCCATGCTTCTCGCGGACCAAACTTCAATGCGCCACGCTCAAAACCATCGGAGCCGCCGTTGGCTATCAACATTCCCGTCCCAAGTTTGAGTATTCTAGGCCCAAGCGAAACCTCTAAATTCCAATCACTAGAAAAGTTGGTCCGATAACCGAGGTAGAGCTCCTCTGGAGTGACTTTACCTGTGTTGCTTGCATCGAACGCGTCCGTTCCTGCGGTATAAGACCCGACTGCCGAGATCTTTCCGAACCAAGCGGATTCTGATGCGAAACGTCGCTCAAAACTGATGCCGGGCTCAGTATAAACTTCTAACCATTTTTCGTTTGCATTGTATTCCGTGTTTCCAGCTGCCAACTCTGCAAGGTCCCAAAAGAGGTTACGCTCAGCCACTGCGTTCACACCAAATTGAAAGTGCCCACGAACAGTCAACTGTTTAGTGTCAACAAACAACATGGGATCTGACACTGTCGATTCCGTTGCTATCGCAGGCGGACTGAGTAGTATTTCTGTCGCCATCACAAAGAATAAAAGTGGCTGACATACTATTTTGCTCTTACGAAATACAGAGGCATTACGCCAGAAACTTGCGCTATAGGGGTATTGATTATCGAGCATCCAGTGCATTCATTTTCCTTACAAAACAATAATTTGAATTAAGTGAAAAACGATATACCTATGACCTGAAGCGGTTGACTAAATTCTATAAATGGCTCATACGAAAACTATCATGTCCTTTCTTCCATTAGCCCTTACCTCTCAGTATCATATCTAGCGAGTATGAGAAGTCGGTTTACATCCCTTTTTTATCTTACATCTCAAGTAATAGCACAAGAATGATTTATAAGGCAAAGTTATAGCTTATCAGTTAGCCTTACATCAGCGCATTTCGCCCTACCTTAATTACGCTTAAAAAGCGTCCGTGATAACTTTATGGCTTTTTCTTATTGACGCGTTGTGACGCACACTCCGACAAAGCCCAAGAATGCCCTTGTTAGTTGAAGTTGTTTGGTAATCATTGTTATAACTAGGCGTATATAAATCATGGAAGATACACAATGCCTATTCATTTTCAGCAACTTGCAGCAAAAGGGAGTGCCTCTGCGCTCTCGATCGAATCCTGGCTCATCGACACTGGACACTCTTGGGGCATATTCAGCTCAGAGGGAGACATCGGCTCTTTACTCGGTGATTTAATCTGTGGCGAAATCAAACCCGAATCTGGCGTACTCGCTATCAAGGGTTTCCGTGTAGCACAGGTTTCGTTATCAGAGCAGCAACGCTTGCTCGAACAAGAAATTGAAAAAGATGACTCTGATTTTTTAGATAGAATTGACCAAGGTAGCAGCGTATACCAGCTCGTTTTTGATGTCTGTCAGGATGAGGCATTGGCTCTCCAACTGCTCGATGAACTTGACCTTGTACACCTTAAGTCAAGTGGATTTCGCGTGCTATCAACAGGTGAAACACGACGATTAATGCTGGCAAGGGCACTCGCCACCAAACCCAACCTCGTACTATTAGACAATCCCTTTGCTGGTTTAGATATCGCGCACCGTGCTTCATTGGCTGCCTACCTAGAATCTCTGTCCAAATCAGTGCAGATGCTGATCACCTTCTCTCGAGAAACAGACATGCCTGTTTGGATAGATCGCATTGCGCTATTCAACAACGGCAAACTCGACAGCACGATGGACAAAGCAAGTTGGGATAAGCACCCAATTATTGCTCAAATTAAATCTCAGTCTGAAAAACAGAGTGAAGAGATGATAAGCCTGATCCGTCACCACCAGCACTCAACGCATTTTGATAACCCACTATTCAAACTGGAGAACGGCAAAGTCGAGTATATCGATAAAACCATTTTTACCGATCTCAACTGGCGTATCGACAAAGGCAAACACTGGCAAGTAAAAGGACCAAATGGCTGCGGAAAGAGTACCTTACTGGGTCTAATATTTGGTGATCACCCGCAGTGCTACAGCAACAACATTCACATTTTTGGTAAAAAGCGTGGCAGCGGTGAAAGCATTTGGGAGATAAAGCAGCACATCGGCATGGTCTCTTCTGCTTTGCATTTACAATATCGAGTAAATTGCACTGCGCTAGAAGTCATTCTTTCTGGTTTCTATGACTCAATCGGCTTGTACTCGAAACCGAGTAAGAAAGAGATCAATATAGCTAAAGAATGGCTAGCGATTTTACATATGACTCAATACGACAAAACGCCATTTAAACAATTGGAATATGGGCAACAACGCCTACTTTTAATCGCTCGTGCAATCGTCAAGCAACCTACCCTACTGATTCTGGATGAGCCATACCAAGGTTTAGATTACTTAGGCCGTATTTTAGTGAAAAATACACTGGAGTTGATCGCGAAAGAAAACCTGAGTCAGCTCCTCTATGTTTCTCACTATCAAGAAGATGGGTTATCTAGTATTCGTAACTTTTTAGAGTTTAAATATGACAAGGATACAGGGGCTTATAAAGGCTACATTACATCCCAATAAACTGAACATGGCTGACGCCAGATATCGAATCAAACAATGAGATCGCTTGATTCGTTTCTTGTTTTTCTCATTTTCAACCGTTTGCTACCTAGACTAACCGCACGATAACACCTCTGATTAAGCAAACGAGTGCGGTTCGTTTCTAGGGATTCGTTTTCATTTCCCACTTTCTCATTTTATGAGAATATCCTGATTTAATTATTTTCCTTTTCTCAGCAACTAAGAATTATAGTTGTTGCATACTCATTATCACGTTACAACACTCTCATGACGATAAACAAAGCCAACGCTAATCAGGTAAATGAAAAGGCGCTGCAGTTGCTAATGCAAGTTGCGGTTAGCTCATTCCCAGTCTCAGCAAAAACGCTCAGTGAACAACTGAACGTGCCTCTTAGTAGTCTTTATCGGCACTTAAAACTACTAAAAGAGTGGAACCTGATAGAGGAAAGCGTACACGATAAAACCTTTGTCGTCGGCCCGGCGGCTTTACTATTGATGCACAGCTACGAAACTGCGCAACATGGCCTAGATATGGTCGAAACCATTTTGGCTCGATTAGTTCAGCAGACCGGTGAAATGGCAGCCTATATGGTGCCATCAGGTTATCGTGCACTTTGTGTCAGACAAAAAGAGAGTATGCAGGCGCTTCGATGCAGCTATGTCCAAGGACAAAGTCAACCATTGCTTCGTGGTGCCTCATCTAAAGTGATGTTGGCTTTCATGCCTCAAAGCCGTTGTGAGAAAATTTTACGCCATTTTGGCCAAGATCATCGCCTCAGCGATTGGGAGCAGGAGCTCAACATCATAAGAAAAAACGGATACGCGGTTAGTACATCAGAAATCGACCCGGGGGTTTCAGGCATCAGCGCACCAGTCATGAAAGGAAGTAAATTGATTGGAGCGGTCTCAGTGATGGCCCCGGCTCACCGAGTCGAAAAAGACAAACAACGTATTATTTTACATGTGTTGCAGGCAGCAAGGGCGTTGCCACCAGAAAGGTAATTCATCATGTTGAGCTTTTTCAAACGCTACAAACTTCATCGAGAAAAAAAACAGATTCACCACTACCCTTTTTCATTTATGACGGTATGTGAACGCATAACACCGATGACTAATAACGCGTTTGAATTAGCGGACCAGAGCCTAGAAAATGCTAGTGACTGGCTATACCAACAGCATGATCAAAATTGCGCGGCTAACCTAGGCCACTTTTCCCATAAGCAGATCGAGCAAGGATACTTCCAAGAAGCGCTGAGTCTTTCACTCTCGCGCCATTCCATCCCTGTCATATTGTCCAACTGTACCGAAGCTATTCTCTCTATGCTACCGATTGTGGTATCTGACCAAGATGAGATTGGCATCATCAATATCGGGCACAAAATGAACCTTAAGCCAACGCTTGAGCCTTGCCTTGGTTCTGCTTATCACTTTGCCCTATCACGATATCAAAATGTTCGCCTGTTTTTCGCAGGCGTCAGTACACAACACACCAAGCAGTCAACGTTGGAATATGCAGAAGATCAAGGATGTGACTGGGTAACCGATCGTGAGTTTACTTTTCGTCACCGCAATCATTTAAAGCAGCAGATAGCCAACTACCTTGATCACTGTGACAGTGCAATCATTACCATCGATCTTGCCTCGTTACTGGTCAAAAGTAACCTAGATGGAGCCCCTGCTCTCGACTTGCAAATGATGCTTAGAACTATTCGTCTCTGCTTAGTATCCGGGAAGGTAAAAACGATTCAGCTCGTTGGAGATAGTGAGCACCTTGTGTACTCAAAGCAAACCAAGGCCATTTTGGAAGAGTTGTACCAAATGGCGCCGCTGATTGATCATGCCGCTTAACACTTTCTAAATTGGGCAAAAGTCGGTACACTCCGTGCCGACTCCAAAAACACATACTTTAGAACTACTTATAGCCAGATAAATAGACCATAAGTGCGACGCAGATCCATCAGAAACTATTGAACTAAGATCACACTTGAGCTCTAATGCTTTAAGATTATGACTTGAGAACTAAAATGAATAACAATCAAGTCGACAGCGTGGGCTGCAACACAATAATAAAAACCCTCGCCTTGTTCATATTTCACACGCTTGCCGCCATTAAGAACAATCAGAATTAGGATTCTTAATGAAGCTATTACACACTTTCATGGCATTGCTCGCCGTTTTGCCATTCGCCGTTGGGGCAAAAGTTTATGATTTGGCAACGATCACTGCTTGGGATAGTGTCGAGTTTTGCGAATCAAAGAATATGTCTATTTACGAAGATACAATGCATGGTGTTATTTACTATTGCCCAGCAAGCATTACATTGAAAAATGGCGATTCTATAATCAATTCTGTCGATGAAAAATCTCTATTAAAAGCGTCATCAAAAGTCACATTTGAAGGTAACAATACCGTCGGTAGCGAATCTTCTTCTGTCTCAATCGCGACAGAATCGCCTACTGCAGGAGGTATTTTCTTCCGCAATGATGAACAGTCAAGATCGTCCATATATGGAAGTATGGATTCCCCACGAGACATTTCTCTCACCAATATAACAGTTGTAGGTTCTATTAAAACAACAGATGGGTTTGTAAATATTACAGGTGTTGACAATATTATTGACGGCTCTGTCACCGCACAAAAACAGGTTGAAATGCATGATGTTACCATATACGGCGATGTAACATCAGGAGGTTCTGGCATTGAAATTTTAGGAGAGCAAAATTACATCGAGGGATCTTTGAATGCGCTCTCCCACCTCTCTATTACAAACACATTGGTTGGTGGCTCAGTAACGTCTGGTGGTGCAATAACCGTAGATGGAGAAGGCAATATAATTAATGGTGATGTTACCTCACTGCATAATACTCTATTGCATAATACTGCTGTTTGTGGAAATGTTAAGTCCGACGGTGTATCCTTCTATTCTGAATCAGCGTCTAACGTAATCGTTGGCAACATATTGACCAAGCAAAACATCGAACTTCAAAATACAGAAGTCTTTGGTTTTATGGCTTCTGAAGGGGGCAGTGTAAGTTTAGACTCAAGTTTCCTATATGCGAATAAAGTCGCTGTCAATGTATTTCAACAGGCTACTGTCAATGGCACTGGCGTTGTCTGCGGTGACATCACGGCCTATAGCATTGATAGTGCCATCACTCGTTACTGCGGCATTGATGAACCGAATTGTACTTACGCTTCGAATGCCTGCCCAGAGATAGATGTACCCGTTTGTGAAATAAAGCCGCCATCAGAAGACGATTTTGAGCTTGTCGTTTCCCCACATGACGACATGGCATTGATGTGCGGAGACACGCTGCCACAATTTACCGTTACCACCACCAACAACGGGAAACCCGCGAGTGCGAAAGTAACCGCCGCCCTATCTCACCCTCGTCTATTTACGCTAAAAGTTTTAGAAGGAGAACAAGATGGCGACAGTTACCTTTCAACTAACGAGGGGACGCTATTGCTGGAAGTTATTCCCAAAAATATTAAACAACTGGAACTTGGGGCGACCTACACCCTAACCTTCACCATGACGGATGATCTTGAGAAAACCCAAACCGTCAGGTTCATGTTTAAACCGTTCATGTTTGAGGCGTATTCTAAAGATCGTAGCACATCAGTTGATGAGATCACTGTCATTGCAGGTAAATCACAAATCGTCAATACGCGTCTTTTAGCTTGCTCAGCAACCGGAGAGCAAATAATCGCGACAAACTATGATGGCGTGCCAACAGTGACCAACAAAGTCATAAAACCAGCCAATGGTCAGAACGGTCATTTCACATACTCCGCGGATTTTACTGATGGCGAATCAAGCCATGGTCTGATCACCAATGAGTCTGGCTTGTTCAATGTGACACTGTCCGACACTTTTACTTGTGAAGGGTATCAAGAGTGTCCGGATGAAGGCGTGGTAAAAGTGACAGGTACGTTTGATGTGAAATCACGCCCATGGACTTTAGCGATTTGTGATGGCTCGCATCCCCTTACTGCTGGTACTGCTGATTCCGGAGAGGGCTTTATTGCGGCTGGCGAAGAGTTTTCTGTCACCGTTAAACCGATTATCTGGCAATCCGGAGGATCACTGGCAGGCCCTGTCGACACTCACCGCTACTGCAATGCAGAGGTCACCCGTAACTTTATGCTGGAGGATGCGCCTGCTGCGAGCATTGTGCTTTCTAGCCAACAGGAAACCCCCATTCAGACCGCTGCGGGTCAGAGTAGATTGCTAAAAAGCACGCAAGGGTTGGTAAAATCACACACTGATACTACTGACAACGCATACACTTTTTCCCAACTCTATTGGGAAGAAGTCGGTAGCTTGCGTGTTAAAACAAATCTAAGTGGTCAATATTTGGGATTGACCGTTAACGAGGGTTACCGAGATATTGGTCGTTTTTATGCGAAATACTTTAAAGCACACAATGTCGACTGGACTTACCCTACCAATCAAGATTTTGTCTATATGAATCAACCATTAGAAAAGATTTCTTATGATGTCGTGGCTCTGAACGCAAAAAAACAAAATATCCTCAATTACATTCATTTTGCACCTCATTTACGTGAACACTTTAACTTGGGAGAGTTAAGCAGTTATAGCGACCGCTTTATCCCACCTCGTTCAACTCAAGGGGAATGGAATAAGGTCGGTAACGCAAGCATTGGAACGTTTACCGTTGCCAAAGCCGCATCGAGCGCAACATGCTTGAATAGCCCTTGTTGGGAGAAAGACGAAACCGATGGGCAATATCCAGATGGCCCGTTTAACCATGCGAATAACGTGTCTGTAAGTAAAATTGGTTTAACGTACGACGAGACTAATGTCGTTGATACGATCCATTTTTTTGATGGTCAACACGTGTTCGATAAACAACCTGATGCGCGCTTTGGTCGACTCAATTTTAAAGATGTTGGTGGTAACCAAGGGATGACGATCCGTGTACCGCTTGACGTTGAGGTTTGGAAAAATGGTCGGTTTGTTACTCACTTCAATGATAATGCGACAACGGTCAATGGTGAGCATTATACCCGTACACCAATTTGGTCAAACTCCTCAGCGGACAACACCCTTCTCACCGGCAGTGGCACTATGCTAGCAGGCCGAACTTATGGCATTGTCGCCAATCAAATTGATTCTGCACGGGAGCAAGTTCGTTTCCATCTTGATTTAAGCATCGCTGGGAACAATTTACCTTGGCTCAAATATAACTGGGATAAAAACAGCATTGAGGAAGATAACCCGCCGACCGTTGTCACGTTTGGCATTCACCGAGGCAATGACCGAATTATCTATCGAGGTGAACCGAACTTTATAGGTATGACCCGCTAAACTAGAGCCCCTGTAACCAACGCTGCAGAGATGGCATGGCTAGTCCACACTTTGTTGTCGGCTTACCAGATAAAGCGAATGCTTTTCACGGCAATCAATGACCGTCAGAAGTAGCGTTAGGAATACGCCTCTCATTTGTAAGAGGCGTAGATATTTTATGAAAACCGCCTCAGTCCCAATGTGACATAGATAGTGACTCAGCCTCTTCCACGAGTTGTACGCCATCCTCAGCTAAAAGATATCGATTGAGAACTAAATAGATTACGGCACTGCGAACCTTGTTCACATAATCCTCTTTGCTAGGGTAGCGCTGGGCAAGTTCTTCAGATGAAAATGGCTCAAACGTCCCTCCATTAGCAAAGAATATTCCGCCACCTCCCGCATAGGTGAAATCGATTCCTCCATACTTTCCTAGCGGCCCTCCCACACTAGTCAATAAACTCTGTTCGAAGGTCGTGGACATATGAGGTAAACGAATACCTCTGTCTGCGCTTCCATCACCATTTTCATCCGCTGTATAGATATCCCCACCGCTCCAACTCATCGCCGTAGCATCATTTCTTAAATCCAAAAATGACACTGGTGCAGCGTGCACAGGAGATGAGTGCATAAGTCGGCTCTTGGCTGGTGTCACCCCATGTTTAACCTGTAAATACAGGTTCCAAAATGACGCTCTGACAGCAGGAACGACAGAAATAGGGTTTTGCTTAAAATCAAGCCCTAAACCACCAAATAAAATATCAAATGGTAAAAAATTGGCGTCAATGTGAGCGAGACCAGCATAATCATAAATAGTAAGGGACTCGGAAGGCTGCCTTAATGCCCCGCGGCCTAAAGAGAGTTCAATCTCACTTTGAGTGTTAAATGCTACAGTCGGGACATGCTTCTTCGGTGGTTCCGTACAATCTCGGTAAAGCCAAGGAAAGTCGGCGTCTTGAAGTGATCGACAAATGCCTCCGGCAACGCCCAAAAACAGGCCATCAAAGATAGGATCCGACGGTTTGCCATTGAGCTCCATGGTTAACATATCCGCAAGTAATTTCCCAGTTTGAGACCAACCAAAGCCGATGGTCTGATGGATTTTACAAGCACGTATTGAGGGAAGGTGCTTGGTAAGTTTTCCTTTGCGAATCGCTTCAGAAAACGCTTGCAAGACGATATATCCATCTGTGCCTCGCTCCATATAACCGTTTGAAATATGGTCAATAACATTTTTATTCCACTGGATACCGAAATAAGTAAAACTCTGGCCAGTGCTTCTACCAGAGATTATGTCTTCCCCTAGGAACAATTGAGCAAAGTTAAGTGGTGTATAGCCAAGGGGAGTAATAGGGAATTCAAATAGTACGCTATTAACGACATCGATTATGGCCGTGTTATTACACTTTCCCCTAGGCACTAACGCTGTAATAGGAACCGTAAAGTAACCTTGAGAGCCATCGGGACGAACAAAGTCAGACGAAAAATCAGCACTAATTTGGAAATAAGGCTTATCGACCAAATTGGTCTCATTAATATCAATATTTGAAAATGGCGAATTTGCGTAAACTGAAAAAGTGAGTGCATAACACAGACACACTGCGTATTTCATGAGGGTTGATCGTTTCATAGCGGCACTCCTATACTGAGGACGCTCTTTGTTAATGACATAGTTATCACTAACAGTCTAGTTGAGTCATTGGTTGGCGCAATACGCTGACGGCCTACCCTGATGGCATCACTAAACTGCAACCTGAACGATTCACAACCAAAAAAAAATGCCCCTCAACTTGAGGGGCATTGTAAATAAACTTTATTTAACGTCGCGACGTGCTTTAAGTCGTTTCACCATCGCTAAACGACGCTCTGCTGAGCCTTGGTCTGTCGCCGACTGGTTTGGATTATTGCGGCGGCCTTGGCGATTCTTAAACGCAGGTTTTGAATTCAACTTGTCAATGTATGACTCACGCTGTTTAGGCTCATAGCCTGCAAGCTCAATGCGACGAATACGCTGTTGGATCAGGTTTTCAACCTGAACTACCGTTAGCTCTTCTTCTCGGTTAACGAAAGAGACCGCATGACCTTGTTTGCCAGCACGACCAGTACGCCCAATGCGGTGAACGTAATCTTCCGCTAGGAATGGCATGTCGTAGTTTACTACGTGAGGTAAGCTTTCAATATCCAGACCACGAGCAGCAACATCTGTTGCCACCATCACGCGTACTTTGCCTGTTTTAAATTCTTCTAGCGCACGACGACGAGCACTTTGCGCGCGGTCACCATGGCACACTACTGCCTTGATTCCATCTAGCTTAAGCTCTTTTACTACGTCGTTCGCCGTTTCTTTGTAGTTCACAAAAACCAACACTTGTTGCCAGTTTTTACGTCCAATCAGTTCAGAAAGTAATTCGGTTTTACGCTCTTGATCCACTGGGTAAAGAACGTGTGCAACCGTGTGTGCAGTGGTGTTTGCACGCTCTACTTCGATACGCTTTGGCTTACGCAGAATATCTTTTGCCAAAAGGTTAAGTTGGCTAGAGGTTGTTGCAGAGAACATCATGATTTGTGGATCTGTATCCACATCTAGCATGATCTTACGAACAGCGTGGATGAAACCCATATCCAAAATACGATCTGCTTCATCAAAAACTAGGAATTCTAGCTGAGCAACTGACACGTTACCCTGTTCAATGTGTTCTTCCAAACGTCCAGGTGTTGCTACCAAAATATCAACGCCATTTTCTAATGCGGTAACCTGAGAAGACATCTTACGACCACCAAAGATAGCCGCGACAGAGAGATTGGTGTATTGGGTGTACGCCTTAATATTGTCAGCGATTTGTTCCGCTAGTTCACGAGTTGGTGCCAAGATAAGTGCACGCGCGGTTTTGCGAGAAGCACTACGACCACTATCCAACAATTGTTGGATCATTGGTAAAGAAAAGGCTGCGGTTTTACCTGTACCTGTTTGTGCGGTAGCGAAGATATCATGGCCTTTGCGAGCCATTGGAATCGCCTTCTGTTGAATTGGCGTTAACTTCTCATAACCGCATTCTGCCAGTGCTTTAACCACTTCTGGCGCAAAACCTTGAGATGAAAATGACATTGAGCGTATTCCTTAAACAAACCACTTAAATAGCGTTAAAAATTTTAGCCGTGCACTATAACTGAATTTAAGTGATTTATCTCACTTTTTCATCTGTTAGCGCAAAAACTATTGGGACGACAAGAGAGCAACACCAAAGTCTCTCTATTAAGCGCTCTCCCCTCGTCATTCATCACGTTTAGAGAGCATGAGATGCCGGACTAAATCCCGAGCAGTGACTCGGGGCTTCGGCTATTTGATACCGCACAGCTTTAACAAGATACCTTCTAATTGTTCCCAAGGCATAAGTTGTGAGTCAATGACCTCTAATCGAGATTCAAAACCTTCAAGGCTAATCTGATTCACTGATACTACCCCATTGGCAACGTTGAATGCATAGCAGCCTTGGTCTGTATTAACCACCGCTTTGACACGTTCAGCAGTCAAATCAGAAAGCATTAAGAACAGTTGGTCAAAATCGAATTGGTACTCCGCACCAACCAACCAACCACAACTAAAGTAACCTTGGCCTTTATTTTCCTTACGGATGAACGCTTTACCCGGCGGCAACTGGAACTGTGGTTCTTGCTCTGCATGTTCATGATGATGGGATTCAATATGCGAAGACGCACTACCTTGTACACGTTCAATATCCAACACTTCTATTGGCAAGTCACCATCGTGAATCAATTTGCTGAACACTTTTGCCGGAGATTGTTCGATGATCCAATCGTTAAACACGTCAATATCATGACTAGAACACAAGTCAACTTTACTGCCGATCACCACATCGGAACTGTCTAGCTGATCAACAAAATTTTGGTTTGATAAGTACTTTTCATTACTCAAGTTGCGTGGGTCCACCAGCGCGATCGTAGCTTTTAGATCAACATAAGGAAGGTATTGTTCTGAAGTCAGTGTTGCAACCACCTGTTTTGGGTGACCTAAACCTGTTGGTTCAATAAGCAGGCGATCTGGTTTTTGACGTAGCAATGCAGTAATACCAACTGACATCGGCACACCTGCAGTGCAACACATACAGCCTCCTGGCACTTCTTTGATCAACGCACCTTGGTCTGTCATCAAGGCACCATCAATACCGATTTCACCAAACTCGTTGACCAATACCGCCCAATTTTCATTCTCTGGTTTATTTTTCAGTAAATTGAGAATAGTGGTCGTTTTACCAACGCCTAGAAATCCCGTCAGTATGTTGGTAGGAACTCGATTTGACATGCTTTTCTCCGACACGCTTGCGCATTAATACTCTGCGGAAGTATACGGAGAATGTCGTTTGCTTCAACGCTTTTTCTTACCAGGATCTAAGCCTTTTCGTAGAGCACTTGCTTTCGTTTGTTGATATTGCTCATAGTAACCCAATGCATCCACACTTTTCACACCAGACAAACACACACTGGTGTGAATCACACAGGTAAAAAACGCCACGATGGCAATGAGAATAGGAAACAGCCCAAGCGTATCTTCATATTTCAGGCTAGCAATAGCCAAAGCAAAAACACCGAGCTCTCACTCGGTGTAATCTTATGTTATGGCAAGCAATGATTAGCAAATTTGCCCTGCCATGATGGCAAGGTCTTTTTCATTCTTTAACGTAGCCTGAGCAACCAAACGCAAACCTTCAACAATCACATCTAAAGACATAGTTGGCTGATTTCCCGTCGTATCTTGTTCGGGCAACAATGGGATATGCACAAAGCCATGGCCAATATTTTTATCACGTAAGTAATGCTGAATGCCGTAAAAAACGTGGTTACAAACAAACGTACCTGCTGTGTTTGATACCTGACACGGGATCCCTTGCTCTTGCAACGTTCGCGTGATTACTTTTATTGGCAACGTCGAGAAATAAGCATCAGGTCCATCCATGACGACGGGTTCATCAATGGGTTGGTTTCCGCCGTTATCCGGAATTCGGAAATCATCCACGTTGATTGCAACACGCTCAGGTGTGATGCCAGCACGACCTGCGGCTTGGCCGATGGTAATCACATAGTCTGGTTGGTGTATCTCAATTGCAGTAATGATGGTATCTAAAGATTCATAACGTGTTACCGGGACTTCACATACAACGATCTCGCCACCATCAATCTTTGCGTTCGCCAGTTTATTCACTGCTTCTAGTGCAGGGTTAATTGACTCACCACCAAAAGGCTCAAAACCCGTAATTAGTATTTTTTTCATCATTATTTTCAAAACGCAAAGGGGGATATAACAAAAACCTTAAAGGTCACAATTGCCTTATTTGGCACAGCCATAAACCGCATCATACCAATACAATACGCAATAACGTTAACCAATTGCATGTGTTCTGAGAGCATCATCTTTACGATAGTGCACAAAGTACATAAATCATTTAGCGTTATTTATCCGCAAGATTATGCCCAAGTAACATCGAGATACTTGCCCTAAAAGAGTGAGTTGAGTATAAAATTGTTTGCGTGATAAGGTTATTGAGGGAGAGGTATTGGTTTATCTTAATAACTTCGTTAGAGTACGCGACCATTATGTATCTACAATCCGAAGAGATGGAATACAATGAACATTGATAACCACATTATCGAAACCCTAGAAGAGCTAGAAGCGTTTCTTCATTTGATAGAGAGCGGCGCACTAGGCCTTGACGGCGTAACTGGCGTTGCTCTTGCTACCAGCAATACCGATGGCCGACCATTTGTTGCGGTACTAGGCGACAAACATCAACTTCTACTTGGTCGCTGGGTTTCCCAACACGTTTACGACAACGGTAAAGATATCATTCGTAACGGTGTGAACAAAAAACATTAATCAATCCAACCACCAAGCTCAATCATCTATTTGAGCTTGGTGGTTATACCCTACCTTTACAACAGTAAATCCATTCCAAACAGCCTATTAATCGGCTTTAGAATCACATTTTTCCAGTTCCGCGTTAAAACGTTGGATAAACGTTCCTGTATCCTCGTACTTAGTAAACACCATAAAACCGTCACCCTGATTAACGAAAAACTCCAAGACGTCCCCCTCAATATTAAGTGTGAGATCACTATTGAATGAGGCATCAAGCATCACGCCATACAACACCGTCGATGGTGTCATATTAAGATAATTCGCCTTTTTCTCTGGATTTAAAGCGTTCTCGTATGCCAATTGTAGTGCTTGTGCGTTTACGTTATCGCCTAGATAGAGCACTCGCCATCCATTATCACGTTTCAGTACAAACGACGGCTGACCAAACTGAGTCTCTATTGCGGACAGTACCGCTGAATTACTCTCAGCAGTTAACTTAACTAAGCCTGAAAAATCCATGACAGACTTACCTTTGTAGAGACGAAAACCTGCGCGAGTTATCCCATCCTTTATGTCTTGCAAAGGTTGACTGTTATACGTCGTAATACCATAGATAGGAAAAGGGTCGAGATCATCAGGAAACTTGTTGAAATCCGCAAGAGACGTAATTTTTACCAACGGTTGAGAGCACGTGACAATACTGTCAGTCTGGAATATACCCGCAGGACCAATGAAGCCATCATCATAACCTCTATCAAATTCAAACTTCCCCTGATTCATTGAGGTGGCTACGCCTTTATCATTTTTTTCTACGACAAAAGCATCGACTTTGAACTTAAGGTTATTTATTGATGCCGCCTCAACAGTGTTACCAGTCAGTTTTATCTCTTCTGCTAATACTTTGCATGAGATCAAACTGGACATAACACCAATAATAAACATGACTCGATTCATCGTTACTGTCCTTAATTCGACTAATTGTATAAAAATGCCTTGCGCCCCATGCGAGCAGGCATGTTTTATGCGTGGATTTCCTAATTATAGTGGTAAACTAAAATTGACCACAGTTTTAGAATTTTCCCAATATAATCGTTCTGATTCATTGGCAGTTAGACCACCGTTATACTTATGTAGCCTGAGTTGGCTGTAATATCCAATAATGTATCTTGTTGAGCCTCAACGAAACTACGATAACCCACTGTTGGCACCCATCCTGTTTTCAGACTTCTAAAGAAACGCTCCATCGGTGCATTATCATTACCCCAACAATTTTCTCTGCGAGATAAACTCTGTTTTATTTGAAACGCCACAGTAATTGACGGTTTTTACGGTTGGTATAGTGACTGTATTGATCGCTATGGAACATGACGCCTTTAGGCTTACCACAAGCCTCATACGCCATCAAAAGGGCTTTGCTTGTTAGTCGAGTATCAGGTGATAAAGGCATTGACCAACCAATTTTCGGGCAAAAAGGTCGATAACAACTGCTAAATACATCCAACGATTTCCCGTCCAAATATACGTCACATCACCCACCCTGCTCTCATTCGGTGCTGTAACCGAAATCGGTCGACCGGTAGTGGGTTGGAAAACTTGAACACTTAGCTAAAGTGCTAGCATGAGGAAATATAAGTCAAATTCAAAGAATTTAGAAAGCATGTTCAACCCCTCACTTTGGGGGAAAGGTCAGGTATTGTGAGTTGAACATTGTCATTTCACAGTGAATTAGTTTGGCTAGACTTCCCCTTTGCCTACTAAAAGCACAATCGAACTGGCTGCTATTGTCAAACTGCCTATTTTAAACCAAAATAACACTGTATATATAAACAGCACTATTTATGAACGTTATTCCTATTTCTGCCAGTGCCGGTATCACCGGTTTTGAATCCCCTGCTGCTGAGTACCGCCAGCTATCTCTCGATCTCGATGAGTTATTGATCGAGCATCCAAGTGCGACTTTTCTAGGGCGTGCCAGTGGTGACTCGATGCAAGGTGTCGGTATTTTTGATGGTGATATCTTGATCGTAGATCGCCATGTGGCACTCAATAATATGGATGTCATCGTGGCGAACTTAAACGGTGAGTTTGTCTGCAAACTGCTTGATATAAAGCATCGCCAGTTACTTTCAGCTAATCCGATTCATGCGCCGGTTCTGGTGCAAGATTGCGATACCTTTTCGGTTGAGGGTGTGGTGATTCGTTCTATTCGTTGCCACCGAGCAAGCCACTTATTAAGGCAAGAGTGATGTTCGCCCTAGTCGATGCCAATGCGTTCTATTGCAGTGCAGAGCAAGTCTTTCGACCTGAATGGCGTGGTAAGCCGTTAATCGTGTTATCTAATAATGATGGTTGTATCGTGGCGGCTAACCGCCAGGCAAAAGAGGCCGGTGTCGAGAAGTTCAAACCCTACTTTCAAATGAAATCTCTCTGCGAGCAGCGTGGTGTGGTGGCATTATCTTCTAATTATGAGCTTTATGCGGATCTCTCTTCAAAAATGATGGAGGTCATTGGGCGCTTTGCACCAGAGCAGCATGTCTACTCGATTGATGAATCTTTTTTGTCGTTTCATCGCTGCGCTCCTGCGATCTCTTGTTTGCGTGAACACGGGATGTTATTGCGTAAAGCGGTTTGGCGAGAATGTCGATTACCCGTTTGTGTCGGCGTGGGGCCAACATTGACGCTGGCTAAAATCGCTAACCATGCTGCTAAAAAAATTGCCGGTTATGACGGTGTATGTGTACTGGACAGCAAAGACGAACGAGAAAAGGTGTTAGCACAGCTCTCTGTTAATGATGTTTGGGGAATTGGTAAAAAGCTTACATTACATTTAAAGCACCTTGGTATAACGACAGCATTGCAGTTGGCCAACTACCCTGCCCCTTTAGCGCGAAAGGTGTTTAATGTGGAGTTAGAGCGAACGGTGCGAGAGCTTAACGGCCAGGTATGCAAGCAATGGGATGAAGCAAGAGCAGATAAAAAGCAGATTTTCTCAACGCGCAGTTTTGGTGAGCGGATCATTGATGACGTCGCGTTACGTGAAGCGCTTTGTCAGCATGCCGGAATTGCATCACGCAAGGCAAGGCGACAAGGTTCTCTGTGTAAGGTATTGGTCTGTTTTGCTTCTAGTTCACCATTTGATGATACACCCTACAGTAAACGCATGATCCATCGTTTCCCCTACCCAACTGCAGATGTGACGCAAATTTCTAAGGTCGTATCGGAGTTCGCTAACCAGTTATTCTCTGAGGGTGTGCGTTTTTATAAAGTGGGCGTTGGGTTGTTGGATTTGCTTGATGGGCGCCAAGAGCAAGCCGATTTGTTTAACCCTACCCCAAACAATGCGCCACTGATGTCTTTATTTGATGGTTTAAATCAGCGCTATGGGCAGAACACGGTGTTTTTAGGCGCCCAAGGGATTGAGCAGAAATGGCAAATGCGGCGTCAGTTTTTAACGCCGCAGTACACTACGCGCTGGGCGGACTTGCCCAAGGTTCAGTGTTGAGGTATTTCAGAAAACTCTTTGACAGAACCACTTCGGGAACTTTGCTAATTTAGCACCACATCAAATAGCTCAAGTATGGAAAGTTCTTAATTGGTGTGTCCAAAACTGATGTCGAAGACCAGCTTTAAACCAACAGTAGATCATAGATTCATATTAAGGTCGCAGAATTTACCTCGCTAGTAGTTGGAGTTACTTTACTCTGCGTCCCGACTGGTAGTTCGGATCGCGTTGTAAGTCGGTCCACTTTAAACAAGTGTTAATCACAGAGTTTTTACATTTCATATATCTTTGAAATTTGGCATCAAACAAGCAGAAATTGTCTCTCCTTGATACTCTATCGAAGAAGCTAGCTCACCATTTATAACCACGTTAGGAACGCCCATTTTTGCCAAGTCGCGTGTTGAGTAGTACCACCCATGCGTTTCCTTTATTAATTGACATTTTTTTGAACTGGTTTGACCATAGACTGTGATGTCTGGGTCAACATCAATGTACTTAAAAAATGCATCTTCTTTTTCACGCAGTCGTGCTACAAACTTCATTAAGCCTTCTTTATCACCAGAAGGGGCCATCGCTTTCCAAATCTCATCTGACTGCCTTGGGCCTCCATGCCAACCAATAAGAGAACCATTCTTAATCAAGACCGTTTTGGCAGCTGGAATAACATAATTTGCACATGCAGAAAAACAAAGCGTATCAACTTCTATGTCTAGGTTATTTTCTTTGACAAAATACCCAAGTTCGATGCCTGAAAGCACATCACCGCCAGGGCTAGTGATTCTAAGCTTTTCAATCTCTGCACCAGAGTTTCGCACAACTCTTAATGCTTCCAAAACGCTATCGCCAGATATTGGACCGTCAAAGTTAAGGGTTTTTCCTGTGACCGATACATTATGTTCGGGCATGAAAATAACTGGAATACTTTTACAACCAGACAACACGGCTAGTGATACTAGTGTGAGACAAAGAAATCTCATTTTTTGAACTCCGTTTTCAGTTAGTTTAATTCTATCTTTTTGACGGTGCATGGGTTGCCAGCAGCCATACAGTTAGCAGGAATATCTTTCGTAACGACGCTACCTGCCCCAATAACTGCACCTTCTCCAATGCGCACTCCAGGAAGAACAATACATCCGTAACCGATCCAAACGTCATTGCCAATGATGACTGGCTCAGCTTTAATATTGTCAAGTTCATCCGGATGGCCTCGCTTTGTAAGCGCATGGCCGCTGCAATCCATAATCACGGTATTTGGGCCAAAAATCACATTGTTTCCTATTGAAACTTTGTCGTAAGCACAGATGGCAGTACCTTGGAGCACACACCCTTTGCCAATGACTATTTTTCCAAAAGGTTTGTCTTTAACTGAAACACTTGTCAGCTTGGTGACACCAGAAGGAAAGGCAGGAAAGTGGGATGATTCAATGTAACAGCCTGAATCGATAGCGATCACCTCATTCCCGTTTGGTAAAGCATCGAAGTCATTTGAGCCGACTTTAGTCAGAGTAATCGAAGGGCAACCAGAAAATGTTACCCAATTTTCCGAACCAAAGTATTTACTATATTGTTCCATCAATTCAACGTCAGATAATTCAGAATGATTATCTGGACAGAGTATTCTTTCGTGGTTATACATCTTGAGCTTCCTGCTTAAAATTATTTGGGATTTCCTGAACTAGACCACTATCCATAAGCAATACTCGATCAGCTGATGCTATAGTCTCTGGACGGTGCGCAATCATCAAAATAGGCGTATTGATTTCTTTAAACATCTGGCAAACAAACGACTCCGTATAGATATCTAAGCTACTTGTCGCTTCGTCCAACACTAGAAACTTAGGCTTTTTATACAATGCTCGTGCAATGAGAATTCTTTGTTTTTGGCCGCCTGAGAGGCTAGAACCCATCTCCCCAACCAGCGTGTGATAGCCCATGTTTAATCGTTCGATATCATCATGGACACCCGCCCTACGTGCGCACTCAACTAGCCAATCTTCGTCTAGATCACTAGCGAAGAACGTAATATTTTCGATTATTGAACCACTAAACAGCTGGTCTTCTTGCAAAACTGCACCAACTTGAGTTCTAAGAGATTTGGAGGCTGTCGATTTATTACCAAAGTAGTTAATGCTGCCCGATGTAACTGAATAGATACCTAATAACAGTTTAGAAATTGTTGACTTACCACAACCAGACGGCCCAACTAACGCAACAACCTCATCCCTTTTTACACTAAAACTTGCGCCGTTAAGAATTGGAGGCTGATCTTTTCCGTAGGAGAAGAAAACATTGTCAAACTCGATAACAGTATTGCTTGGATTATTGGTTACAACGGGCAACCCTAGGGCATCAGGAACACTTTCCGTTTCTTTCTCAGTTAAAACGATATCCGCTAAACGTTCGTTGTACACAGATAACATCTTAAATTCGAAATACTTATCGATTAATGAACTAATACTGGCAGAAAACCGACCTTGATATGAAAGAAAAGCCATAAGCATGCCGATTGTAAATAGTCCATCCAGTACTAAATTTGCACCGAACCAGAGAACCGTCGAGGAAACAAGACTAACAATCGTCACATTCATTGTGTTGTAGATCATCCCAAGCTTTTGCTCGTGTAGCTGAGCGTTTCTGCGATTAATATTGAGGTTCCGCCAAGACGACTCACGCCATGGCAGCGTCCCGTTAACTCTTAAGCTCAATACACCGCGAACTGTCTCTATGAAGTAGCTTTCTTCTTGCGTACTGGCTTCCCAAGTATTTTCTTCGGCGCGCTTAAAAGCACCAAACCACGCAAACCTGAGAGCGATGTAGCCTAGCGCCGCAGCAATCGCTATGAATGAGAGCTGAGGACTGTAAACCAACATAACCGACAGAGTACCAACCACTAAAACTAAATCGAGTAGGGCTTGAATAGCGCTCGTCGTTAACGTTTGTTGAATGACATCCACAGCTGAGAATTTAGCACTAATGCTCCCGATATCCCTTTTTTCAAACCAATCTATAGGTAATCGAAACAAATGATGGAAAACATTTGCCGCCCACTGCATGTTGAAATTCACGGACAGCTTGATGGTCGCCCATTGCTGAGCAAGGCCGATTAAGGTTTGCGTCGCGGTAACCATAAGTATGGATCCAATGACAAGTACAAGAAGATTTTTGTCATACCCAACCAACACTTCATCGATCACAATCTGGTTAAAGATCGGCAAAGTAAGCGCTAACACCTCTAAAACCAATGCGAACACAAAGATTCGACCTAGTGCTCCTTTAAGGCCAACGGTTTTACCAATTAGAGTTGATAGCTGAACCGCTTTGCTTTCAACTTTTTCCTCAAAGTCGTGGGTCGGTGTTAGTTCAAGCGCGATGCCTGTGAAATGCTTATTGACCTCATCATGACTCAGTGTCAATGCACCGTTGGCTGGATCGTGAATTTCAATTTTCTTGCCACTCACTTTTTTTAACACAACGAAATGATTGAGATTCCAATGCAAAATGCAAGGTGTTGCTAATTGCTCCAATTCATGTAGATCTAAACGTACTGCGCGACCTGAAAGCTTAAGAAGTGCACCGCACTCAATGAGCCGTGCAAATGACATCCCATGCTGGGTAATACCGCATTTTGCTCTTAGCGATCGCAAATCAGTTTTGTAACCATGCCAATCAGCAACCATCGCGAGGCATGCAATACCGCATTCAGCCTTTTCTGTTTGTCGGATTAAAGGGAGCTTCTTTCCCCACCCCCAGTCTATCAACCCTTCTGCATGCATGATTACATTCGTCCCTTGATGGTATACAAAGGCTCTAACAGCCACTCGTAAACCTTACGTGTGTCCAGTTCAATATCTGCGGTCAATGTCATTCCTGGCACAAACATTTGCTCTTCCCCATAAACCGTAATAGTCGGCTTATCGAGTTTTACTCTCACTTGGTACAAGCCAACGCCACCATGAGTGCGCGAAAGCTGGCTTTGTATCAATGGGCTATTGGGCAGCATCTCAGCGGTGACAGCAGATTTTGATATTGATGAGATAACACCTTGTTGTACGCCAAACTTTTCATAAGGGAACGCATCGAACCGTAAGCGGACATCTTGGCCTTCTTGAATAAAACCTATGCTGCGACTCGGTGCGTACAACTCAACAACAACTGGCTTTTCTCCCTCTGGGATAACAACAAGAAGCGGTTGACCTGTGTTAACTGAATGACCTTCCTTAACGAAAATTGACGCAACCACACCGTTAATCGGCGATACTACCTGGGTATCCGTTTGGTAAAAGTACTCAATTTTGTTTTGAGCAATTTGCTGAAGCTGGCGATCAATTTCTTGCAGGGTAATGTCGAGCTCTAGCTGGAGCGTGTCTTTCGTTTCTTCTAGCTTAGCTTGTTCTCTCACCAACCGTTGTAAACTTAGCCGCTGGGTTTGCACCTTAGCTTCTAGTGTTATTAGCTCAAGCTTTTGCCTTTGAAGTTCAATAGTGGAGATGAACTGCTTATTAACCAACACTTGCTGTTTATCAACCAAACTTTGAGCAAGAGTTAGCTCCTGTTCAGATAAATCAACTACCACATTAAGTATGCCCACCTCTTCAGACAAACGTACCAGGTCATCATCAATGACCTCTAGCTGGTGTTGCGATTTCTCTACTTCTTTATTTCGGCGTTCATTTAACAAAATAATTTGATTATCAATTGTGGAGACAATTCGCTGTTTAACACCTTGACCAAACTCATCATATCGCTCAGTTTTTATCTCATACAACGGTTCACCAGCGAGTATTGTCTGACCTTCACTTACAAAGACTTTTTCGGCATAGCCTTCATCATTTGCCTGCACTTTGACAATGCCCCCTGTCGGACTAACCACACCGTTTAGAGTATCTCTACGGGTGTACTCGGCAAAAACAACGAAAAAGATAATAGTCATCAAAACGAACACAGATGCACCTACGAATAGGTACTGATTCAATGATGCATCAATCAAAATAGATCCTTGATGGTCTGATTTCTGCGCCTCAAAATATTCTGGCCGATATAGATGCTTGGCTCTTACTACCACGAGTGATCCTTTCCCTAAACAAACAGAACTAGAGTTGCGTCACTGCAATTCTTTGTTGCTTATTTGACACCAACCTGGTGTTTACTTTTTTGGCCGATAAGTCGACACCACATTGACAGATCTTGGTTCTGCATTTTGTAGGGTGGGTGGGAAGCTCAATGTTTTCGTCATAGATGGAGCCAATCGGGCCATCCTGCATACACCAAGAGCGATAAATATCACCGCTGAATGTAACAACTAAACTATCAATACCAGCGTAACAATCCCAACCGATAAAATTTGTTTGATCGTTAGCGATTAAATCAAAAGTGGACAAATTCTCAGCTGTACCATCAGCATAATTCACTTCCAGTTCAGCCATTGACGGTGGGAGTGTTTTAAGCTCTGGTCGACCACGAAAGTCTTTCATTATCCGTTCTTGTTCACGGGTGTACGGATATTTCTGCGTAATGCCACCGTGGCCAAAGCCTTCAAAAAGAGGTTGAAGAGCAATAGAGCAACGTACTTCTTGTTTAAGTTTGTTTGCAAACGCTAAACAGTCATCGAAACGTTCAGGAACCATCATGACATTAACGTGAAAACGAGTGGATTTAGAAGCCTCGAGGACTTTAGATACCTCAATAAAATGGGATTCACTCTTGATGTCGTTAATATGATAACTAAGGCTCACTCCAGATAAATACTTAGCATTGTTTTGCCACCAAGACAGTTTTTTTGAGCCATTGGACACAATCGTGACTTCACCATTTTTACGAGAAATATATTTTAGCAAATCGCTAAAGTAACCTAGAAGAGTTACTTCACCTCCTCCAAATTCAAAACATGGCCTACCATTACCGTATTCTATATTATCAAACAGATGCTTAACGAAATCTATTACAACTTTATAACTAGGAGCCTTAATAGTTCCTCCATTTAAATCTGAATGGCAATAATTGCACTTATAATTACAAGAATTCATCAAAGCCCAGTTAATATAAAGTCCACTTTTAATTCTATTGTTATATAGATACCAATCACTACTCATCATTTCCCTCATAATTGCACGTAGGGATAATAGATAAAGCTAATGCGAAATACACGAAAACCATAGACAATACAAAAGATAGAATGATTACAGAAACCCAACCTAGTTCGGTGTAGACATTTAATAGCCAAACAATAAATGGAGGAAGCATAAAGTATAGATTAAACCATTTTGAAATACTTAAGCTAAAACCACAGTTGGAGCATTTGAATTTTTTATCTAACTTTAAACCAAATAACAATCTAAATAGGTTGACATTCTGTTTACATGAAGGACATTGTCTCATTATATTTACTCCTATCCTCCACACCTTAATATTTGGCGTGAAGGATATTTTATATCCATGTTGTAATAGACGTTTTATCTATCGGCCAAACCCTGTTGAAGATCCGTCCATACCTCCGGCATGCCCGTGATAAGCTCCTCCATTATGCCCACTTTGACTGGCATTAGCGCTATTACTGACCATTTGAGAACATAAAATACCGGCGGCAGTCCCTGCCTGCCAACTTTTTGTCACTGCCCCAACTGCTGCCCCTGCTATCCCACAGCCGATATTGCCTACAATCGTCCCTACGCTACCGTCACCGCCACCATAAACCATTGAAATTTCATCAACACTTAAATTATACATAAATTATTTCCTTATATTTAAATTACAGTAAAAGAGTACTGCGCTCATAAAAACTATCTTGTTAGCCAGCCTTTTTTCTTACCTAGAATTTCATCGGAATATCCAAGTAAGTTCGGTAGCCACGTTATAGACTCCAGCAAGGCTGAATATATTGGCGCTTTGAACACCTGCCTATTTGATAAGTCACCATACAAATCAAAATCTCTGATATAAGACTTCACGAGTAAAAAGTAGATCATTATATTGGCAACCCCGAACACTATTGGAATCCAAATACCCATTACAATCATAAATCCAAATAAAATGATGCTAGAAGGAAATATGTATTGTGCTGCAGTCAATAGAAACCAAGGAGATGCACACAAACCCGCTATCCAATGTGTCTTCCAAGCTTCCATATAAGCTTCTACTCGCCCACGAGCCCAACGCCGACGTTGATTAAACAAACCCTTAGCATCAGTTGGGCACTGCGTAGTTGCCTTTGCTTTAGGAGCGTAACCTGTTCGATAGCCATTTGATATTGCCTTCCAACACCATGCGATGTCTTCGACTAACCACTCGCTCCAGCCTCCTAGTTTTTCCACTGCTGAAGCTCGGTGCGCGACAAATGCGCCTGCTAATACTGGAACACAGCCGAGTTTGTCTTGTGCGGCTCTTATCGCGCCATAAAAGCTAATATGTTCATAATGTTGCAATTTACCTATAAAACTGTCTTTATGATTTTCCGGCGTAATATAGCCACAAACAGCAGCATATTTATCATCAGACCAAAGTTTGGTAACCAGTTCATAGATACCGTTGGGCTCAATATAGGTATCGCTATCTACAACGACATACACCTCCCCAGTAGCGACTCCAAGTTCCAAGACATGATCTAAAGCAAAGCCTTTCCTCCCACCGTTGACCGCTCTTTCAACAATCTGAAAGTCGTGATTAGCTTTAGTGTTAGATATCCACTCTTTAACTCCAGTAATTACATTATTTGTCGAGCCATCATCAATAACAATAACCTGAATTCGGCTTGAATAGTCTTGTTCATTTAACTTGTTCAATGCACAGATTAAATGCTGTTCCTTTTCGTTATAAAAAGGCAAAAATACCGAAACTTTTGGGTCATCTCTATTTGTGGACTTTGACTTTCTGAACTTATAGCAAACGAACAAAACTAGTGTTGTTACAAACGACAATAAAGACGTAGAAATTAATATTACTTCTATAACATCAATCATGTTCATCTCACTTATGATAAATAATCGTTAATAAGCTGACTAACAGATTGATAGTCATAATTTGTATGCAAATGCCCCTGAAGCATGGTAAAGGATGAATATTTGACCCTTCGCAAAGGAAATCCTACAGACTTAACATCTAAACCGAGGGCTTTTGCTTCAGCGAGTACATCCTGACGAAAGTCTTCGTCATTAAAGCGAGTAATAAACCTTCGCTCTTCGTGTTTTAGGCGCTCTTTTAAAAGGCTCGCTTTATCAATATTCGATTGTGAGTGATCCTCAATACTTAACTCAAATAACAGAAACTTGTTCTCATATTCATCAAGTAACCTCGAAAAATCTGATGAATATTCTCTTATTTGATTTGGTGTCAGTTCGCCTTGCGAGTAGTGGTTAAGCGTGTCAATAAAGTTAACTAACCAGGACTCTATGAGCTCATGGTCATCCCATACGGCCCCGACACCATTTGCGAGTACATAGTTACCGAAATCAGGCACCGCTGTTATGGTGCCAAAATCTAAGAACCGACCATCAACCGAGATATTTGAGCTCGTTAAAGATCCGTGTGGGATGCCTTTCACTCTCGATGCTGCAATCTGGCAAGCGAGTCGATCAATCATTGTATTGAGGGCATCACCAAGGGAAGTATTATGGTTTTCACCTAACATCAAATTAGAGAGATAGGGCGCCGCCTTTCTTATGCGATTGGCATCATTATCACGAAGGTAACGGTATCTTTCCTCTGGCCAAAAGAAGGTGCAACGCTCAAAATGGGCAGGGCGTACAGATACTTCCCTGATCGCTAAGGCGCAATGCTTGTTAGCTGTGTCATTTAAGTATCCAAACTTATGCTTTACGTTCGTTTTGATTATGGCGAGTGTTCTTATAGATCCGTAAGGCAGGTGCTTGTTGCAGATTTCGCCCCAAATTGCTTCACTGATCGCTTCATCGATAAATAACTTACCGTGTGAATGGCTTTCAGACATATTTGCGGCTACTAACGGGTTACGCCCAATCCCTTTGATTTGAAAATGGCCATTTAATCCACACCTTGCGCTACCACCATTGCATATTTCATGTCGAGAACCGTATTGATCTGCCATAAACTGCTTTTTGTCGTTAGTAATAATTCTTGTTTTCTTGGCATATCCCTTAGAAACGTAACTAAAATTCTCGAGTAACTCATTTTTAATCGAGCCTTCATCAAGTTCGATTTCATACTCTTTAATGAGATCTTTATTGATCCAAACGACTTCACAGTCTTTTAGTTTGTAGGTATCAAATAAAACAAAGGATTCTTTAGGCAAATATTTGTCAACATAAGGAGTATTGTCTTTTCCAACACACTTATGTGTTTTTAGGAGTTCAGTAGCCATATATACTCCGTTTATTCGTTTTGATGACATTTCCTTTTTCATCTCGAATACAAACATTGATTTCATCTCTACTTATTTTTGTTGAGGAAACAACATGCTTATAAAGCTCTTTCAACTGACTTGATCTATTTTTTTCGACGAACCAGTCAACAATAATCAGGTTACTTCCCTCATTCCAATTCATTGGTTTAAGTGAGAATCTAGTCTGAGTCATATAATGAGACAGCGTTAAATCATCAACCCAAGCCCATATAACGTATCCCGTAAATCCAATGTCACTTGATAGCTTTAAGAACTTGTATTGCCTGTGAATTACTGCTGGTTTGATCCAATGCAGGAATGAAGCTAGGTTAAGTTCCCTGCGTTTGGCACATTTGGCCATTACCTCTAAAAACTGTCCTAGTTCATGAGTTACCTCTACCTTTGATAAAGGCCCATAAGGTAGCCCGGAAATTTGACTATTAGCTAAGGAAACAGAAGTTTTGTTCATTACAACCTACAGGGCAGTTTTATCTATTACTTCTTCTATTAAAAATTAGGAATAAAATAATCACACCTTTACTAGCATTTATCTTCGTGTCACAACGTAAAAAAAAGTGTTGATAAAATTAGTGATTTCACCGACATGCGAGACACGTATCGGTTATGTTGCGTAGTTCGATGTGTAGTGGTCAACTAGAATGGGCTTTGCTGCTCAAATCGACGGAACCAAATCAGGTAGCTATGATCTGATCGGCTACACCGATTAATCGACGTAGCGTCATGCCTAAACCTCGTTGCAAAACAACCAACTGGAAGCGGTACAACAAAGCACGAATCAACTCAGGCTCTCTGACCTTTTGGATTGATGGGGAAACGATAGCCGAGTGGAAGCAAATAAGGCAAACGAGCTGACCTACGCCGATTCAGCGACTTAACCATTACTACTGCTTTGTTGCGTAAATCGAGTGATCGCAATCGCCCATATACGCAACTTTCCTATAAAAGCTAATGTGATTTAGCTTGGCTAAATTGCATGGTGAAGCTAATAATTAGCAAGGGGCTCCGAACTGAAGGGCTAGAATTCAGCTAAAACCGATTATTCTACTTGCACTTGAGTGTAATCACGAATATTTACATTGCGAATAGTGTAAAAATGTAATTCGCCAATGGGCAAAAAATACTTTCCCGCCTCAAATGCCTTGAGCTGAGTATTGCACTCGCTCATAAAAGTCATTCAAAAAGAGACGCGCGTACATCTCATTGCTTTGTATGTGACTGTAATCTATTGCCGTAATTTTGTTTTAAAAATCATATGTAGTATGGCCAAAAGTTTGCAGACCAAAACTGCGGTTACGTTGCAACTTGTCGGAATATGTTAGCAAATGGATTTCTTATTGCGTGTCAGGTTCACTAATAGGCGTTAGATTCACTCTAAAAGCTTGATCTCTTAAATGCGATACGTCATTTTAATAAGTTGATTAAATGGAATTTTTTACAGGCAATTGACAGAATGGACACTACCCAAAATGGCAAACTGGATTTTCACGATCATCTGAAAACGAATATCGAGTCTTCAGCCGCTATAAACCAAATCATCAGTCATGAGACGCTCAGGATCAGAGCCTCTTGCAATCGTGTTGCTGAAGAGCTTGAACGTGAACTGTATATCTGGAACAGTCAATCTGGCCTTCAGCATTTTCATAACGGCGAATTGAATGAGATAGATGATCATGAAGAGCCCCATGAAGTTCTTAACTGGCTGTTAGAGCACAGCCAAGAGGTCGAGCGGAAAGGCTTCATTTTGCTACTTGAAGATTTTCACCCATTTTTAACATCTGATAATCACAGACTTATTGGCAGGCTGCGAGCTTTTGCCGTTGCCGTTGCGGGGCGGGAAATCTCTGGCTGCTCCATAGTACTGTCACAACCAATAGCGTTGCTGCCGCCAGAATTAGATAAAGAAACTCAGATCCTCGAAATGCCACTACCGGATACAGGCGATCTACACAAAATTCTTGAGCAGGCTAAACAGCGCTACGACATTGATGAGCGTGATTATAACCCTACACCGAACCTTCTTGAATCTGCACTGGGCTTATCGACCAGTGAAGCGCAGCTAGCCTTTTCCAAAGCCGCTTGTCAGTTTCAGCGCCTGACAGAATCTGAAATTCCATTTATCGTCAAAGAGAAAGAACAAGTCATCCGAAAAAGTGGTCACTTGGAGTATTTTCACCCTAAAGCCACACTGAACGATATTGGTGGCCTCAATAATCTCAAGGCTTGGCTAGGTCGTCGCCAACAGGCGTTTAGCGAACACGCAAGAGAATTTGGGCTAGAAACACCTAGAGGTGTTCTGCTTCTCGGTCTGCCTGGAACGGGCAAAAGCCTAGCGGCTAAAGCGGTTGCCAATGCATGGCAGCTCCCACTGCTGCGACTCGATATGGGGAAAATATACGGTGGGATAGTCGGGCAGTCTGAAGAAAATATTCGCTCGGCGCTACATATGGCCGAAGCTCTGTCACCCAGCATTCTATGGGTAGATGAGATTGAAAAAGGCATGTCGGGAATGCAAAGCTCCGGATCAACCGACGGTGGAACGACATCTCGCGTATTGGGTACCTTTCTTACGTGGATGCAGGAAAAAGAAAAACCTGTTTTTGTCGTGGCGACGGCAAACCATATAGCACAACTCCCTCCAGAGCTTCTGAGAAAAGGCCGGGTTGATGAAATCTTTTTTGTTGATCTGCCAGTGCATGCTGACAGAAAAGACATTATCTCGATTCATCTACAACGACGAAATAGACGTGATGACTTTACGGATGAAGAGCTGAACCAACTTGCCACAGAGAGTAAAGGTTTTACCGGCGCAGAGCTCGAAGAAGCAATTAAAGAAGCGATGTTTATCGCCTTTGATGATGGCCACCCACTCAATAAAGAAGACATTAGCCGTGCTATTGAGTTAACGACGCCTCTGTCACAAACCATGGAAGAGATGATCCACCAAACACGTGCGTGGGCAAAAGGTCGAGCTGTCCCTGCAAGCAGCGCGGAGCCGGAGGCTATGGAGAAAACATCCAGCAAAAAACCTCGTCTGAAACAAGAGGGTGAAAATCCTTTCATTGATTGAGTGTAAAATATGGAAAATCCGTTTTTTACTGCCCTTGCGGGCAATGGCGTTGATTCGCAAACTTTGGCGGATCAGACTCAGAAAGTGCTTATGCCTTTTCGACATTATCTCGACAACAGTATTGAGGCGCTAAAGAACAAAGAAGTCAGTTGCGAATGGAAACCCGTCGCCAATAAGCGCTACCTGCTTCGACCGGACAAACGTATCTGGCAACTCATACCGATATGTGAGATTGAGGTTGTCGCTGGTAAGGAACACTATTACCAGATCCTGTCGGTTGATGGTGAGCTCCCTGACACAGATTTTTTCCCTGATGAAGACGACCCCATTTGGCAAGGGAAAGGTAAAGGCCGGCGAAAGACTGACATACCCAATGGCGGTTATAATGACCTGGATTATCAACTATATTTGCCTGATCTTGAGTTAGATGATGAACCAATTTCATGGAGCGGTTACCACCTCGAACTACGGCCTTTAGCAGTGCCACTGAATCAGTTGGATTCGGTTCATATTGACGGTCAAGAGTGCAAAGTCACCCATCAGATTAATAATCAACTCATGCTACAAGGGCATGTTAAAGCGGACAGCAAGCTTTCTATTAAGGGTCAAGACACCTCTTTCTCGTTGCGGAAAGGATTGGATGAATCTGGCCTGAAACAGTGGCAAGCCAAAGTAGAAAACAATGGCTGGTTGCTCTTTTCTGAGTCTCCTCCACAACTGGATGGACATAAGATAGAAGATGTGACTGACAAGCGGCTTGCTGAGCTTAGTTGTGGTCATTTTCAGTTTCATGGGTACCCTTTGCAAAATGATCACTGGGAGCTGCGGATAGAAGTTAAGCAAAAAGAGAAAAGCCTGATCCTAGAAAGTCATACCAATGAAGTACTAAAGGATTCAGGCTCACTTACCTGCAATGCATTTCCCCCACTAAAGTGGCAACTGGAAAAAGCCCCAGTCGAAGAAAAATGGATTCAGCTGATTGAAAAAAACAGCGGCGACGACACTGGAAAATCCGATCTAGATTACTTCTTTGGAGATAACCAGAACATCAAGATACTGGATTCGACGCAGCGTAAGTTTGACGATGGCTTTCGTGTCCTCAAAGCTCGCCCTGATGAACGTCAAATACTCCTGGCTAGAAATATCAAAAGTAAGCGAAACTGGCTTAGTGAATACCCATCTAAACAAGGGAAGTCCTGCGAGATCCGAGTGAGCGTGGATACGAGTCAGTTGATGCGTCAGAAAGATGCAATCAAACAGTTGATGAACCGACCCTCTGCAGGTCATTGGCCGCTGATCCAGATGTTGCAGACACGCGAGCAAACGCGTTGGCCAGAGGTAACCGCAGCTCAGCTCCCAGAATCAAGTTGGACGGTACTCACAGATCCAAATTTTGATGGCTGTGATCGCCAGCGAGAGTTTGTTCTCAAGGCCCTGGCAAACAGAGATTTCACTATTCTTGATGGCCCTCCAGGGACAGGGAAAACCACCACAATTCTAGAGTTAATCATGCAGTTGGTGCAACAAGGCAAACGTATTCTGTTATCAGCCTCGACTCATGCTGCAATCAACAATGTTCTTGAACGTATCAAAGAAAATGCGGCACTCTCTGCAAAAATCTTTCCCTTACGTATCGGTGGTGAAAACAACGCCATTGGCGTTGAGGAGTTCCAGTTCGATAACCTGCTGAATGAACTTCAACAAGTTCAGGGCTGTCAACAACTGAGTAAGCAGTTAATGGTGGACTCTTCCAATCTGGTCTGCGGTACCACCATCGGCATTTTAAGACTTTTCAACGATCGCGATATCTCTCTGGAGAACGGTGAACCACCGTTTGATGTGATGATCATCGATGAATGCAGTAAAACCACCTTTCAAGAGTTTCTTGTTCCTGCACGCTTTGCCAAACGCTGGGTATTGGTAGGTGACGTGCGCCAGTTATCGCCTTTTACCGACCGAGAGCAAATCGTTGCCAATCTCGATAATCTGATGCTCGTCCCGCCAAAAGGCAAAGCTCCAAGTCAGAACCTTGCTGCTGCAGTTCAGCAAGCGTGTTTTTTATTAGAAGAACTACGTGGAGATCACGACGCTCCCTACTCCCAGCCAATGCTGGTACCTGTAACACGTGATGTCGCCAACGCTTTGGCTGCAGAAATTCGAACACGCGCTTCAATACAATCCATGGCTAACGGTATGGACAAGTTACAGGTCATAATGGACAACGCCTGTCGTGACGGTAACCTGTACTGTTTTGGCTTACGTCAGGTTCAACAAAGCCCTGAACTGCTTTATCACTACAATGTGTATTTTGTCGAAGAAAGCTGTTTGGGAGCTCTGTCTCACTGGGTTCCGAATGATATGTTGATCCTGCATCCGGATTGGAGTCGTACATCGCAGGCAGCGCAGCATCGGCGGTTAGGGACTTCGACCAAGCGGTTCAAGGTTAAAACAACAGATTATACTGACACCAAGATAATCCATAACGAGTTATTCGAGCGTCTCGATAGCACCAAATGGTCTGAAGAGGTGTGCTGGCGTCTGGAGCGAGAGTATTGGCTGCGGTTATCCGCCAATCGAAACAGGAAAACGGGTTATCTACGCGATACGCTAGAACGCCTGTTTCCAAAGTCTGTATCGGCTGATGGCCGGATCCACGTACTTAAAAACATCGCTTTTCCATCCATTTTGGAGGCACTTTCTGGGGATGGACTGGTAAAACGCAAACACGATGAGCCAACGACATTGAACCAGGGCTTTGCTTCTGCTGAGAAACGTCAACGTTATACGACACTAACCTTTCAACACCGTATGCATCCGGATATTTCGGCATTCCCTCGACAGCAATTTTATCCAAAAGGTGTACTGGATGATGGCGGTAAAACGCGATCAGATCGAGCATGGAACTATCAGAAGTACCATTCCCGTAATATCTGGCTGGATGTCCGTGGAACCACTTTGCAGGGCAACAGTAACAAGCAAGAAATACAAGGCCTGATAAACGAGCTGCAGGATTTCTGTGCTTGGGCGGAAAATAAAAGTAAAAACAAAAAAGGTGAGGCCTTCGATGTGGCGATTCTAACTTTCTACAAAGGCCAAGAAAGAGGTTTAAGGGAAGCTTTGCAAAAATTGCCAGGTAACGCCAAACGATACGCAAGATTTAACGTCAAGGGCATATCGATAAAGCTGGCCACGGTGGATTATTTTCAGGGCCAAGAAGCGGATGTGGTCTTTCTATCAATGGTGAACACACATCGTGATGGCTTTATGGACTCACCGAATCGTCTTAATGTTTCCATTACCCGCGCCCGTTACCAGCTTGTGATTGTAGGCCACCATGAATATTTCTCTCAGCGTTCGCGAACGCCGGAGTTAAATAATCTCGCTAAATCCTGTCATGTTATCGCGCCAAGCACCCAAAGTCACTCTAGCAAAAATGCTGACAAGAAACGGAAGTCTCGTCGATGAAGAATCAATCAAGAAACAAACACTCCCGCCAGAATCAGTCGGAGAAAGGGGCTAACCGTCGCACGGCATCTGTTAAAAACCTCGACGGCAATACAGGCTCACTGGCATTAACACTCAGCAGAACCGTCAGTCTTAAACGCTATCCCGTGATTGCCAAAGTCACTTTCCTGCGTGAGCGGCTTGACCTTCAGACCTTATTAAAGGCTATTTTGCATAACCCAACAGATATGCCCCCTCGAATGAAAGCCTATCTCAAAAAAGAAGCATTATGGGATCCGTCAGGAATCACTGAAATGGGTCAACGCGTCATTGATACTGGTCTGTTCGAGACTAAAGAACGTGGCCTATATCATATCTGGTACACAAACAACGACCGGTTGCTAGGAACTCGCCCAGTTATGATGCAAAGGGATACCGCATTTTTTGAGCCTAGTAAGGTAAGCTGGAAGAAAGGGGTTGATGCCGAACGGTCAGAATTCCGAGTAGATGAGCCTTTGCGATTGAATGTGCTTGAAGCGTCCTTTGCCGATCGCAACCGATCTGCATTGAAAAGTATTACCTTACCCTTGTCCTCACTAGAGCCTGAAGTGATTTGTTCATCTGAAAAATCAGCAGAGATTGAGCTAATCTGGCAACTGGGGATATCAACATCCACGGTCAATTTGAAAGGTTCGTTGGATATGTTGAATTTCCAAACCCCAAATGGCCATCACAAATCCAGCCCTCGGCCAGAAATTCTTGAACTTTCAATACATGATTTTGGTGATCGTATCAATGATGTCATGATGGCTGTTGCCAGTGAGTTTAATGGCCAGTGGCAGCCAGAAAAACAATGTCTGACGGCTCCGCTAAATCAAATTGACCACGATCCCTCCGCGGTAGAGAAGTTCCAGATTAGCCGTTTTAATCATTCAGACCTCAACACGAGTATGGATGTGTTCCGTTCTATCCAAGCCAAGTACATTCCGGTTCAACCTGTTGATCAAAACGATGCTGAAGATTGGCATCGCTTCTGGCTGCAAGAGTTTTACCGTAAACAATATCACTCATCAGAAACTGCCCGAAAACAACAATCTGAATGGCTGAATAACACGGCCTTGAATGATTTCGAGTTGCCATTAAAAGAACATCACTCTTTGTTATCTGAGCTAAAAAGAGAAACTCAACCAGAAGCTTACTGGCATATTGCTACCATGGCGGATTTGACTCCATCTAGCAGCAGCAAGTTACGCATGCCAATCAGTTTGGTCAATGGTGATACGCTAGACATCAACATGTTGCTGCAAAAATTGACGAATGAGGGGCCTATCTATCAAGTCATTTACTCTGATCGCTATGTTCATACACCACGTCACAGTCGTAACTTAAAGTCCATTGCCGATTGCCTAATACACGCTGACGGCTTGCTCCTGACCCTAGACAAGCCGCATGGAAAAATAGCAAAACTGCCTACTAATTGGTCTCACGAAACCTTGCGTAAGGAAAGTGACAACCACGGGAGGTACTGGATTTTGATTGGTAGCAAGCAGACTTGGTGTTGGGAATGCAGCAGCGGATTGGATTTTATTCGTGATATTGACTCGACTTTCTACGTTGATGGCTCCCCAACTTTCACCCCGAAAGAAATCACTGAACTCCCTCAATATCTCCAACATCAGATTAGTCATGTACACAGTATGAGAAAAAACATCGCAGCGGAGGCTCTCTAATGACACGGATCGCACCTCGTCATGAACACTTCACGACGACCTATCACCACGAGCAGCTACCCGCTTTGTTCAAAAAGCAGTATTCCGATGCTGATATCAGTGAAAGTTTACCTCAGCATGATTCCGGCCATTTAAACGCTTTAGTATCAAACTCGCGCCAAACCGTCTTGATTGCCAGTGAACAGCTGAAAGAAGAGTCTCTGATTCAGTCTATTAAAGCGCAAGCAGACAAAGGCATTCGTGTTTACCTGTTATTAGGTGCCAAAGCGATGAACAAAGCAGCAATTGATGCCCTATCCGGCCGCTGCCTCATTCGCACTGGCGTTCAACAACAAGGGGCATTGATACTAGTCGATCACGCCACCACCGACGCGCAAGGCCTTCTGTTAATGTCGCATTCGCCTTTGGTGACGAAAAGTGAATATGCCTGGGGTATTCAACTGGAGTTGCCGCAAATCGAGGACAGTTTTCGTAGTTTCTGTAAGTTGTTTTGGCAATCCAGCAGCGAAGAATATCTGCATCAAAACCAACCTAAATCCAGTGTTCAACATCCTGATGGAGCGGTTTTGACAAACCACTCTCATCACTTGGGTGGAACATTAAAAGATTGTCTGAGCGATACGCTGGATCAGTTGCGTGCCGCGACTCACTCTGGGTTTGGCGCTGATGGCGATAACTGGCGCTTACTATTGGATAGCCAGTCAAATCAAATAGCAACGTTGGCACGCCATGGTGTTGCGTTGACCGACAAGCCTCTTCCATCCCTGTTGTTGTCAAGCGATGGCCACTGGCTTTTGCCCGATGAAACCGACTTTGCCGTTACCAACTGGTGCCTAAAGTTATCAGTAACTCAAAGCGAAAAGCTCGAGCAAGCTTACGATCAGGCATTTGAAGACGCCGCCTGGCAGTATCAAGATGAAACGGCAATCGGTGAGTTTGCCTCTCAACAGCGATTGCGCTTTGCCGCACACCCCGAGTTCGAATGCATCGTTGAGGATAATCGTGAAATCGAACTTGATGCTATCCATACCCAAAGCATAGATAGCTTTTTGAATGACGATGCCAATGCACTCGCATCAGAATTTACAGCGTGGAAATATGAGCAATTAGCCCATGCAATTCACTACAACGTGCTGATACATCCACCCTACTGTCCGAATGAGGCAAAGCCAGATAACTTGTATAAGTTATGGGAAAATACCGAAAGAGACTGGCAGAAGCGACTGGATGATTTACTCAATGAACAGTCAAACATTGATCAACAGCAAGCCCGCATCTCAGATAAATTGAAAGGTTTCATCAAGGGTTTCTTACTAGGACAAGGGCAATCTACCAAAGGGCTGAATCGAGAAATCGACACCCTTAAGGCTTGGTCTGTCATTACCGCGACACCAGCAGAGCGGACAGAATATCGTCAACGTCTAACAACCTTAGCATTGAATATTCGTAAGCGAGGGACTGATACCGCCCGGAATATGGATATGGCCGAACAAAATCAGCGCTGGGAGCAACAGCGATCCAATCTTCAGCAAGATGTTGATAATAACACTGACCAGTTGAACGAGAAAACTGCTGAGCTTAAACAGTTGAAAGACAATGAGTCAGAAGCCCGCGGCCGCGTTACCGAAGAATTTCACTCGAACTGGGTATCCGAAACAGAGAAATTGACTGACCAACAACTGGATTCGGTTCAGATAGGTGGTTTAACGCTCGAACAGTTTATGCCAGATACACTGCCCGCACTCCCCGAGCCAAGCCCCAAAAATGCGGATCAGGAAACAAAGCAAGCAAATCAGCAAGCGATCAATCAAGCACAAGCAGACAGGGAAAAAATCCACCAAGCAGCCCAACAAGGTTGGCGCGAAGCCAAACGTCTGTCGATTCGTAATATGACGCTTGATCAGGCAAACCATTGGAAAGCATCGATTAAAGATAAGATTTGGAGAAAGCACTATAAAAACTTTGAGCGCTGCATAGCGACTTATGAACAGGGCCTTAACAAAGTCGAACGTGAGATTCAGGCGGCGACAAAGGCTTTAGATAATATCAAAGCGGAACAAGGCCATTCAAAAAAAGCGCTCGATGAGCATGGCTCATCGTTTGTGTATAAATCTAAACAAGCAACCGATGCCTTTGCCAAACAACTAGGACTTTCCGAGAGTAAATCAGGAGACAGTGAATTTCAATGGCCATCTGATGAGCTACCAACCAATGGTACAGAACTGCGCGAACACCAACAGAAACGGTATCTAGTGGTCTTTGAGTACCACCAGATTGATCAAGCTAAGTTAGACGCTCAACGTTTAAACGCTGAAATTGTGTGTCACAAGGAGAGTGAACATGCCTGAACAGAAGATCACCCTGCTCATTGATGAAGAGGGGGCTATTACAGCCAAAACCAGTGGCTTTAAAGGCGAAAGTTGCCTCGAAGCCCTAGATGATTTGTTGGATCTGGAGAGTAATGTTAGCAGTGTCAAAAAGACAGATGAGTATCACCAGCGACAGACTTTAGTCCAGCGCAATAAGCTTGAAGTAAAGCGGAGATAACCGATGAGTGCAGTGATTAAAACCACAACCCCTTTTGTCATGGAGGAGATTTTATTTCAGGCTTTGGAGTCGATTGGAGCAGAGCCGGTTAAAATTAATCAACAGAATATCGCGCAAACCCACCATAGTGGCGGCTTGGTTATCGGTGATATTCTGACCAACCGTTCAGACTATTATGGGAGACAACATTTCCGGCAAGAAAATGGAAAGTGGCTTTTACGCCACGACTCAAGTGAGATGAACGGGCGAGTGGAAAATTTAAACAATAGTCACTACAAACCTGTTCGTAACTTCCTGCATGAACTTTCATCTTGTTATTTAAAATATTACGAGCAGCACCTAGAAAAAGTTGCCGAGCAAGAACGTATCCGCCTAGAAGAAGAGCGTAAAGCTCGGGTAGAAGCAACGAAACGAAAGGCGATTGAAAAAGCCAAAGCACAGGGCTACTCAGTCAAAGAAACGCTCAAAGGAAATCAAATCCAGTTGGTTTTGGTGCGGACGGTTTGAATGATGGCGGTAAATTACGGCGAATATTTTAATCTGGCTCATGTGGAGCCATTGTCACATATCTATGGCCCTGGTCAGCGTTTTGTTGTTTGGCTACAGGGCTGCCGATTGGCCTGCCCAGGATGCTGGAATACCGACATGTGGTCGTTTTCGTTTAAAGAAAAAGTGCACAGAACTGCATTACTACAACAGATCCTGTCTGAGACAGAGATTCAAGGCGTCACTTTTCTTGGCGGCGAGCCGCTACATCAATCAGAAAACCTCTGGTGGTTAATGGAGCAAATCAGGCAACACTCTGATTTGACCATATTTTTGTTTACTGGTTATGAAGAAGAAGAGCTGACCGAGCAAGGAAACATGCACAAAATTGAGTCGCTATGTGATATCGCGGCCATAGGGCGCTTTGATATTAACCAGAGAAATATCCAACAGCAATGGATAGGCTCAGATAACCAAAAATTACTCTACCCATTGAATTCACGGGAGCAACAGAATCAACAACTTCAAAATGAGGTTGAGATCATTATCTGCGAGGATGAAAGTATCAGAGTGTTAGGATTTCCTGATCACAACCTGAGTCTGATTTTTGGAGGGTAGAAATGGCGTGCTCGACATCCTCTACTAGAAGTATCAAGTAAATTGACGAAACAACTAGTTTCGCTATTGTTCGAGACCTTCTTACACAATTGGGCAACAGCTTGTTGCCCAAATAAATCTAATCATGGTTATGTACATCCACAATATGTCTGGGGGGTATAGATGTGCTATACAAACATCACGCACCAAACGCAGATATAACGCGTTGCTTGAACGCTTGGAGTGAGAGTTCATCGGAATGTTTGCCATCTTGCTTCGACAATAAATCGCTACTACCTGCTTTCCAAGCGACAATGCCTGTTGGATCATTTTCGCTAGCTGCATTACCGGTGACCAAGTTAAACACCGACTCGTCAGCGCCTGTACTTGCGCTAACCTCTCGCTCCATCCATACACACGCCTCTGGAATATCCTGCTCGATACGTTCCGCAAACTCTATCAAGCTTTGCTCTGCAAACGTGAACAACCAAGCCTCTTGCGGTGCAGCACTATTAACGCGTAGCACTCGGCCAAGCACTTGCCTAAAATACAATTCCGTCTTTACTGCACTTAAATGGCAACAAACCTGAAGTCTTGGAATATCGGTACCTTCGCTGATCATCCCGACACTGACGATCCACTGCTGATTGCTATTTCTAAATCGCTCAATTTCCGCTAATGGCTGCTCGTGCTTGTAAGTGACGATTGCTGTAGATTGCCCAAACTTATTGGTGAGTAGCTGCTTTATATGTAAGGCATGCTCAACTGACGCTGCAACAACAAGACCTGCTGCGTTTGGAGTTTGCGATCTCAAATGCTCTAGCTTCTCACAGGCTAATCTCAGCAAGTATTCCATCGCATCATGATTGTGGATGACATGCAGGTATGAATTACCTGTTCGCTTCAACATTTCTGCGATAGAAGTAAATGATTGAGAGGTCTCTTTACCAACCACCGACAGTTGATTGCTATCAACCAGTACAATTTTTGGAGAGCGGCATACATTGTCGGCAACAGCTTGTTTTAAAGAGTATTGATAATCTACACGCAAGGTTCCAAGATCATTGGTGTAATCAGCCATTGCGATCGGTAAGGTATCGGATCGCCATGGAGTACCTGATAATGCGAGGGTGTAAGATGCTAGGTTTTGGATTTTCGCTAGAACTTGTTTGCCCCATACGTTCCCGCACCGGTTTCTGAGCCTGCGCAATGATGAATCTCATCAAAAATAGCGAATACTCGATAACGCTTAAGAGCATGCAAGAATTCATCATCAACAAACTGCAGTGATTGGTAGGTCATTGATTGACCTACCGAACCCAATGTGCCACTAAAAGGTCGCTGTAATATTGCTGAAAAGGTTGTTTTCATCCCATCCGATATAGTCCGTGAAGGAGAAAAGCAAAGAACGAGGTCAACAAAATTCAGTTCCAGAAGCCTTGATGCTATGGTAGCAGCAAGCACTGTTTTACCTGCTCCTGGCGTTGCCTGACAGAAGAAATGGCTTTCTCCACTGAGGTATTTATTGATGGCCGCTGTTGCGCATTCTTGTTGCCACCCCCTCAACATGCCTTTTGCTCACTCGCGATCGTATCAAGGACCGTCGTCAACACATTCACCTTACCTAACAACTGTGCAGAGCGCTCTCTGGCTTGATTCAGCAACAGAGCAAGTTTAGGCTCAAGCTCAGGAAAGCGTTGAATTAATGACTGGTATTCTCCCACTTCACCAAGTGCAATCTCCAACTCGCCACGCGACTCATTCCGCTCACTGGCTAATACCGACCAAGTGAGTACTTCTGCCTCAATTACCTCGACAGACGTAGGTTTAGGTGCAAACTCATAAACATGTAACAACTCCGTTTGAAAATAGCGCTTGTTGGCTCGTGAGCCTTCAACTCTCAACCAATTGTTACGTTCAAAGCGCAGCAATTGACGATAGAGCCGCAAACGCAGATTCGCTAAATCACAAGTTTGCTCAACATAAGGCAAGGATGCATCCCGTAATTCGACGACTGAAAAGCCATCCATTCTTTTTTCAATCAATAGCTTGTGCATTAACGCATCAATTTTTCTAGATCGTCTCATTGGTAACTCAAACAACTACTAAAACTAAGGATTGCTTAGTATGCGCAAATCAGTAAAACTAAGAAAATCTTAGTTAGATAAAGACTACCAGTATGATGACTACGTGCCATTCCAAAACCCATTTCCACAGCGCCTCAGAGAGGCCCGTAAGCAAGCGAACTTGTCCCAAAAAGCCTTGGGTGTCTGTATAGGCATGGATGAAAGTACGGCGAGTGCGAGAATGAACCAATACGAGAAAGGAAGACACACGCCAGATGTGCGAACGTTGAAGCTCATCGCTGATGCGCTTGATGTGCCACTGAATTACTTTTTTTGTGAAGATGAGGCGTCAGCAGAGTTAGCAATTGCAATCTCTAAACTCTCTGTCGACCAGAAGAAGAAAATTGCCGAGATTATCGCCAGTCTTCCTTCTGAAGAATGACGATGCACATTAATTGGACCTTCGTAACATTTATTTCAGACTGTCACAAAAGTAAGCCGACCGAAACTTTTGGACATATATGGACGCCCCTGTGATTGCAAGAACTGATTAGGTTCGGCTCGCTGACATATATCCGACGTCTCTATGAGCTTTTACTGCTCGCGCCATGATGTAATCTGCTCTCTACTTCCTTTACATTTCCACGGCATCAGTAATGCCTTGTCCAAAACTAGGTTTTCGCAGAGACGTTGACCGTTAGTTCATCAATACTTGCAAACTCGGGTACTGCTGTTTAACTGTAGAAAATTCTATATATTAACTGTTACGCAAAGGCTTTATTCACATTGAACTGTTCACCTGAGCTTAGAAGATGCCATCCAATTCGACATAGCTTATTAGCCAAGGCGACAACAGCTTTGACTTTGCCTCTTCTGGCAATAAGCTCCCGTAACCACATTCCCATCTTATCCTGACGTTTATCTGCATACCGAACAACCGCTCGTGCGCCATGCAAGATTAGCGTTCGTAGCTGTTTATTGCCGTTTTTGGTAATACCTTTCAGGCAGGATTTACCTCCTGAGCTATGCTGCTTAGGGACTAAACCACACCAAGCAGAAAACTGACGGCCATTAGTGAATTGTTTTCCGGTACCGAGTTCACTGATTAATGCAGAGCTGATAATGGGGCCAAATCCCGGTACTTCTTGTAATGCCTTAAAACGGTGGTTGGTTTTACACAGCTCAATTAGGTCGTGTTCTACTTGCTGAATATCTCGATTTAACTGCCTAAGCTCATCGTAGTTTTCAATCAATAGACGTCTCATAATATGGGATAGCTGATTACTCGCATCTTCAATAGCTAATGGTAAAAGTTCTTGAAACTTAGTCACATGCTTAGGAAATATCACTCCGTATTCAGCGGCCATAGCACGAGATTGATTAACTAAAGCAATGCGATTATCGACGAGGCGTTGACGGACATTTCGCAATGCTTTGATATCTTGCTGCTCAATAGTTTTTACTTGTACTGGGTGAACGTCTGGTCGTTGGGAAGCTTCGCATATTGCTCTTGCATCATTAGCATCGTTCTTCTGATGCCCCACAAACGGTTTAACGAATTGAGCTGGTATTAGCATAACTTCAAACCCGTGCTGCTTCATTTGCCGAGCCCAGTGGTGGGATGATGCACAAGCTTCCATTGCGATGAGAGTGTTCTCTGGAAGCTGAGTCAGCTTAGTCATCAAATCGCTTCTGGTGATCTTTCTGTTCCATGCCACCTTGTTATCATGAAGTAGAACACAAACCTGAAAGACGGATTTGGCAATCGATACCAACAACTTTAATGTTCATGATGGATGCTCCTTCGTAATTAAGTGCTAACACCTTAATTCTGGCTCATCGAAGCCGTTAATGGGGGCGTCCATCACATCATTTCCGAGCTAGCTAAAATAGCTAGCTCAGTGACTAAGAAAAATTTCTTCTAGGTCGTCATAATTAGGCAGGTCATTCACAGTTGTCTGCTTAGGGTTTTCTACTCATGATGATGACTTATTTCACTTCAAGGTACTGATTAAAAAATGAAATTATCGGCTGATAACCACCCGACACTTCAATGATATAAGCAATAGCAATATGCTCATTGGTATCAATGTCAGCACAGTAACCTTTACTGTTGAAGCCGGAATAGTTTGAGCTGGATATATAACGCGAATTCCTGCCCGTTTTAATGGATACGTTATCGATCTGCTGTACTCGGTGATCCATCTCTTTTTTATGCTTTGGATGCACGCAAACAGTTAATCTAGCGTCTTTGAGTCCGGTCTTCCTGCTGATGTAAGCTAAAATAGCTCCATCTGAACTCACGGCAAGTTCTTTCGACGTGCGAGACTTGTTGGGGTTAGTATCCAAACCCATCTCAGCCAACAAGGCCCTTAACTGTTGCTCCACATCGTCTCGTATAAATTTGTCAATTGGTGAGCGCAGATCGCTAGCTTGCACATCCTTACTTAAAGTTCGCATGGATTTTTTACTCCCACTGGCCACCGAGCTAATTCGTTTGCTTGACGAATGCTGACTAGGGTCAACCATCGGGTGGATTGGTCGGTCACCACGTGGCAATTTAACACCTAGATCTGTTAATTGCTGGAATAACTCCGATTTCATCTCATTCAATATCTTACTATTGGTTTTGCTCGACAAGCTTTCTTTACTTTTATTTTCCATGAAATAAGCCAATCGTTCAGCGTTCGCGCCCGAGGGGTGAGGCAGCCCCTTCAAAATTTGCTCGGACTTAATGAAACCTTGCTGGGCTAGGTATGCAAGGATGTCACTAGTTCCTTTGCCGAGCGGAATAAACAATACGTCATCAGGAAGGCGCTGACACTCACTAGCTAAGTACGTGTCGACCATCTGTTTTAAGATAGGATTTGTAAGTCCCTGCTTGGCTGAGCTGATGGGTTCACCATTCACCAAGACTGGATAACGAAATACAGATGTACTGTGCAGTAAATGCTGATCTGTTGAAAACAGTTGACTTGCGGATTCTAGCCCCCAATGGGTATTCAATCCTAGGTAGTCCAAAAGGTTTATCAAGTTACTACGAAGCGCGCCAGAAAAGCTGGCTGTATCTTTTACTTTCTCTAGGATGATCGATGAAGTCTCGCCATTATTTATCAATTCACTGGCGCACAAATTCGCATTTTCTGCTTGGGTCTTTCCGGGAGAGATTCCAACGATGCAGATTTTGGCTCTCGGTTTTATAGCATCAAAAGGGGAATAATAAACGTCTATCGTACCATCACTCATCATTCTCAACTCAGGAGTGAAAGGTTGATTTTTTACATAGTTTGACAAGCATGATTTGAATCTTTCAAAGTTGCATTCCATAAATTCCCTACTTAGTTTCGTTTAATCTTTCCGCTAAAATAATAGCCACATGTGATCATAGAATTACCATCAACGCTGATGACTAGATAAGGGGGATTCTTTGCACTGAGCTTATCTATTAAGCGTCTAATAACTTTCAGTTTTCGCTTTTTAGTTCTTTGGGGATATTCATCTGAACTCCGCAGGTAAATCAAAACTTCTTTGAGCGCGTTCAGCCATCGGCTTTTCTCTTTGTTCGAGATCGCACATAGAGAAGTACCTCCTTTTTGATAAAAGTGTCGGCCTATAGAAGACAAAACATTAATTTCATCTTCATGTAGTGGTCAACAAACTCCGGACACAGATTTAAGCCGATTTTCGGCATTTACTGGTGACAGCCCATCATTTGCTTGATGAGGCCGTTGTCGGTTGTAGTAGTCCATCA
>NZ_LIXM01000024.1 GCF_002608565.1 Vibrio sp. PID17_43 | reverse complement strand
AAAGTGAAACCGAAACAGAATTTGCTTGGCGACCATAGCATTTTGGACCCACCTGATTTCCATGCCGAACTCAGAAGTGAAACGAAATAGCGCCGATGGTAGTGTGGGGCTTCCCCATGTGAGAGTAGGACATCGCCAGGCTTTTAATTTAAGGTACTTGTTCTGAACGACAAGTATCGGATAAAACAAAAGTTTTATCTCCGTGTGGAGCGGTAGTTCAGTTGGTTAGAATACCGGCCTGTCACGCCGGGGGTCGCGGGTTCGAGTCCCGTCCGCTCCGCCATTTATTTCGAGAGTCGTCTCACTAAACACGAACTTCAGGGGTGTAGCTCCAATTGGCAGAGCAGCGGATTCCAAATCCGCGTGTTGGGAGTTCGAATCTCTCCACCCCTGCCATATTTAAGGCTCTAGTCGAAAGACTAGAGCCTTTTTTATTTCAGAAGCTAAAGAGTATAGCTCTAGAACTCCCTACTGAGGCTATGGAAAGTCTCTAAACAATACCTCTCGAATCGCATTTACGCGCAGTACTGATATATGGTGATAGCCACTTAGCGTGATTAGCCGAGTACTTCCTGTTATTATCGTTGCTTAATTTTAATCATTAGGAAGCAAGCTATGCCACATTTTCGATTTCGAGCGGTAGAGCCCCAAGCTGTGCAAGCCCTATCAAAAACCCTAACAGATGAACTGCAACCGCTTATGAAGTGCCCAAGAGAGGACTTCACGTTTGAGTATATCTACACGACTTTTTTCAGTGAAGGAGAAGTTACTACTGCTTATCCTTTCATCGAAGTGCTCTGGTTCGACCGCGGCCAAGATACTCAGAATAAAGTGGCAAAAGGAATCACTCAGCAAGTTCGTGGAATTGTTGGTGAAGATGTTGACGTAGCTGTTATTTTTTCCGCACTTTCTCCGAATGCTTACTATGATAATGGTGAACATTATTAAGAGGTAAAACAGATGAGGCTGAGTTTTTGTTTGTATTTGAGCATGATATTCTCAGCCTCTGCGAGTTCGAGTCCGTGGGAGAAAGTGTTGACGCCTAGCAATAACCCTTCCTCTGCCATCGGAAGTTATGCAAATGGCTGCTTAGAGGGAGCCTTGCCATTACCACTAGAAGGTAAGGGCTATCAAGTGCTACGTAGTAGAACGAAACGTTACTATGGGCACCCTAATACGATTGGATTTATTGAAAAGTTAGCACTCATGGCCAGTCAAGATCTCAATACCACTCTGCTAATTGGTGATTTATCTCTGCCCCGAGGTGGGCGTTTCTCTTCAGGTCATTCCAGCCATCAAACTGGGTTAGATATTGATATTTGGTTGCGGTTAGCTGATACGCCGCTTTCTTACAATGAATTACAACTCCCTAAGCCGATGAGTGTGGTCGATCTTAAGAAATATAAGATTTTGGATCATAACTGGGAAGATAGGCACTTTGAATTAATTCGCAATGCTGCCCGGCATGCTGATGTAGCACGAATTTTTGTCCACCCAGTTATTAAGGAGCAACTGTGTATTCAGGAAGGAGCTAACGGTCGCGGCTGGCTACGTAAAGTCCGCCCTTGGTGGGGACATCATTACCATTTTCATGTCAGATTATCTTGTCCTGATTCAAGTAAGAGTTGTATTAATCAAGAGTCTATTCCATTAGGTGATGGCTGCGGACAAGAGCTATCAAGCTGGAAACTTAAAGCTCAGCCTCAGAGCAAAGCGAAGTCAACAGCCTCTATTAAACCAAGTAAAAAGTTAATTCCTTCAGCTTGTCGAACACTTGTTCCCCTTAAATAATCTGTGGCGTTGGCCTCTTTTTCTGTTATCGCTCCTTTCTATCTCTGTTATAAAACTGGAGAAACATCATACTTTTAGCTACAGTGAATATACCAGTACAAAAAACAGCTAATTGGTTCCGATGTATATTATAGAAATCTCAAATAAACAGAGGGTTGGTTGTATTGTTAAGTAGTGGCAGCTCTGCTTTAAGAACTTTTCATTACTTTGATCTGGTTTCTCACAATATGTCTGTGATAAAGGATGAGTGATAACATGGATAAGTGTATTTAGACGGTGTGACGGTAGTGCCTATCTAGAAGTTAATCAAGGAAAAAACCATGACTATGATTTGTGCAAAAGAATTTGCAGAGTGGTTAAGACACAGATTTAGCAGTGATACCAAAGGGGTCTTATTGACTCGTGAAGATGTTAATCACCTGACGGGACGTCAGCGCCTTGCCCCTGGGTTTGTTAATGATGTGCATTACGAGCTGATGCAATATGGAATGGCTTTCGTGACGGATACGAGTCGAGAAAATTTTTATCTAGTGCCTGTTTCACAGGCTGAAAACTGGCGGGAGAGGCTAGAGTATCAGTTCGAAAAAGAGCTATTCTGTAATATCTACCCTATTGAAAAGTCGGGTTAAAAAAAGGTTCAACTTTGAATGCAAAGTTGAACCTTTCGAATTTACGCTAACCCTTGAATAATCACGAACTTCTCAAGCAGTTGCTCTTCTGTTTCTACATGATTTGGGTCTGTGATAATGCATTTTGTTATAGGGCAAACCGACTGGCAGGTTGGCTTTTCGTAATGCCCCTTACACTCTGTACATAGCGCGGGATCAATCTCGAAGATACTATCACCCATGGTGATTGCGCCGTTTGGGCACTCAGGATCACACATGTCGCAGTTAATGCACTTATCAGTAATAAGTAGTGCCATGATTACTTACCAGTTGGGTTACGGGTGTCCTGACCTGCATTTAAATTACGCATTAACAGGCCATATTCTAGGTCCATGTCTTGCGGTACGGGAATGAATACGAAGTGACCGTTACCTTTTGCGTCTTCAATTGATTCTGACTTACGATTTTCCATCGCTTCTAGTGTAAAGACCACGTTGCCTTTTGGTGTCATTAGCTCAAGGCTATCACCTACAACGAATTTGTTCTTCACTTCGACTTCCGCCATATCGCCACGACGTTTGCCTGTGAACTCACCAACGAATTGTTGAGCATCAGATACAGAGTAGCCGTAGTCGTAGTTCTGGTAGTTATCGTGTGTATGACGACGTAGGAAGCCTTCTGTGTAACCGCGGTGAGCTAGGCTTTCTAGCGTGCTCATAAGGCTCTCATCGAATGGACGACCAGCAACTGCGTCATCGATTGCTTTACGGTAAACTTGAGCGGTACGTGCGCAGTAGTAAAATGACTTAGTACGGCCTTCGATTTTTAGTGAGTGAACACCCATCTTAGTTAGACGCTCAACGTGTTGGATCGCACGTAGGTCTTTCGAGTTCATGATGTAAGTGCCGTGTTCGTCTTCAAACGCTGCCATTTTTTCTTCTGGGCGGTGGCTTTCGGAGAGCAATACAACTTCATCGGTTGGTTTGCCACGGCCAATGGTTGTCTCTGGGCGTTCGTCTTGAACTTCTACCGCTTGAGCTTCGTTTGGATCGAAGGCTTCCACTATTTGGCCAGAGTCGTTTTCTTTGCCTTGTTCGACTTTATATTCCCAACGACATGCATTAGTGCAAGTACCTTGGTTAGGATCACGTTTGTTAATGTAACCAGATAGTAGGCAACGGCCTGAGTAAGCCATGCAAAGAGCACCATGTACGAAAACTTCTAGTTCAGTTTCAGGACAGTGCTCACGAATTTCTTCGATCTCTTCTAGAGAAAGCTCTCGAGAAACGATAACACGCTCAACGCCATTTGCAGCCCAGAACTTGACTGTCGCCCAGTTAACCGCGTTCGCCTGAACAGACAAGTGAATCGGCATTTCTGGGAATGCTTCGCGAACCATCATGATCAGACCTGGGTCAGACATAATCAGTGCGTCTGGGCCCATCTCTACCACTGGTTTTAGATCGCGGATGAAAGTTTTCAGCTTTGAGTTGTGTGGTTGAATGTTGCATACCACATAAAGCTTTTTGCCTAGGGCATGCGCTTCATCGATACCAATTTTTAGGTTTTCGTGATTGAACTCGTTATTACGTACACGAAGGCTGTAGCGAGGTTGGCCTGCGTATACCGCATCTGCGCCGTAGGCGAATGCGTAACGCATGTTTTTAAGGCTACCTGCAGGAGATAGTAGTTCAGGTACGAATGTTTTCTCTGTTGTCATTGTTCAATTCTCTTATATCTGATCACAAGTCAGGCCAATTCCACCTTATGGAAATGGGGCGAAAATTTTACGTCAAAATGTGACCTATGACTAGGAGAATTGTAGTTTAGATAAACAAACGCCCTCGCTGATGGTGAGGGCGTAATAGTTACAGATGGCGCTATGTTACGCGTTTGGGTTTGGCAGGCCGCCTAGTGCTTCGTATAGGTTTGGCAGGAAAGCACTGAATTCACCGCACATCAATGAGAAGTCTGCATCGAAGCGTGCTGCTTGATCTTCACGTGGGATATCATCGTTTTGATCTTTTAGCTCGTCAGAGAACTTTAAGCGTTTGATGGCAGAATCTTCCGCCATGATGAACTCAATACGGTCTTGCCAGTTTAGCGCTAGCTTAGTGACCACTTTATCTGCTGCGATATGGTTACGGATTTCATCCGTTGTCAGCTCTTGTTTCTTACAACGGATCACACCACCTTCTTCCAATACTGATTTCAGCTCTGCTTCATCCATCATAGCGATCCCTTGCGGCGTGTCGCCGGTCTTCACCCACTGAGTCAGTGTGGTTTCAATGGCTACTTCTGGAATAGCAGGTACAACAGGTAGGCTACCCATCGTCTTGCGTAATAGTGCCAATACGTCTTCTGCTTTTTTGTAGCTGCTCGCATCGACAAGGATAAAACCTTCTTTTGGCATGATCAGAACGTAAGTGTGGCTGCTGCGGCTAAATGCACGGGGCAGTAGATCCATTACGATGTCATCTTTTAAGTTGTCTTTCTCTTTCTTTTTAAGAGGGCGACCTTCTTGTGCTTCCATTGCATCGACTTTTGCGTTCAGAGAATCTTTGATCACGGATGCGGGTAGCATTTTCTCTTCTTTTTTCGCACATATCAGAATGCGGTTTTCAGAAACGTGCGTCATCATGTCGCCATGTCTGCCCATTGCGCTAACCCAGCCAAATTTTTGTTTATCTTGGCTGCCACAAGGGGTGAATCGGAACTCCGCTAGTTGAGTTTCCAGTTGTTCGGCGTTGAAGTTAACCTCGCGGTTAACACGGTATACCAGCAAGTTTTTAAACCACATAAATCTTCTCTAGGCTTGATGACGAGGTGCTAATAATAGGGAATTTTCCTGCTGATGTCCCAATAGAAATGAAAAATATCAGAATGAATCTCAAAAGAAACTTATATGAAAATTTGTTTTCAAAGGTCACAAAAGTGTCATAATTGGTGGTAATAATGCTTATGCACTGAGGGGCGCTTTGTCCTTAAATTCATTAGCTCAACTAACATAAGGTTATTCAATTATGTCGAGAAGGATTCTGGTTGTTGAAGACGAAGCTCCAATTCGTGAAATGCTATGCTTTGTACTTGAACAGAAAGGTTATCAAGCAGTAGAAGCAGAAGATTACGATACTGCGGTAACTAAACTAGCTGAACCCTTCCCAGATTTAGTTCTGTTAGATTGGATGCTACCGGGTGGTAGCGGCATTAACTTCATCAAACACATGAAGCGTGAGGAGTTAACCCGCAACATTCCGGTTGTGATGCTAACCGCGCGCGGCGAAGAAGAAGACAAAGTTCGAGGTCTCGAAGTTGGCGCTGACGATTACATCACCAAGCCTTTCTCGCCGAAAGAGTTGGTCGCTCGCCTGAAAGCGGTTATCCGCCGAGTGACACCGACGGCCCTAGAAGATGTGATTGATGTACAGGGCCTGAAGCTTGACCCGGTCTCTCACCGTGTAACCGCAGGGGATGAGCCGGTAGATATGGGACCAACAGAATTCAAAATGCTGCACTTCTTCATGACTCACCAAGAGCGTGTTTACAGCCGCGAACAGCTACTAAACAACGTATGGGGCACCAATGTCTATGTTGAAGATCGTACGGTTGATGTTCATATTCGACGTCTGCGCAAAGCTTTAGAAGCCGCCGGTCATGATAAACTGATTCAAACTGTTCGTGGTGCTGGTTACCGTTTCTCAACTAAGGCATAACATTATACACGGCTTATCAATACCATTTCGGGAGTAATGAGTGGTTGAAAGATTAAATTGGAAAAAGCTGGCCTGGGAGCTGGCTTTTTTTTACACCCCGTGGGTGATTATTGGTTGGATGTTTGGTTATATGCCGTGGTTGCTTTTGGCCGCTACGGCATTGCAGCTTGTGTGGCATTTGCATAATCAGGTACGCCTGTCGGCTTGGTTATGGGATGAGAAACGACTTACACCACCTTCGGGTAGTGGGAATTGGGAGTCTTTGTTTAATGGTTTGTACCGATTACAACAACGCCAACGTCGCAAGCGTAAAGAACTTACTAATTTAATCCGTCGTTTCCGCAACGGCGCTGAATCTTTGCCGGATGCGGTAGTAGTTTTTCGTGCCGAAGGTAATATTGTTTGGTGTAACAAGCTTGCACAACACCTGTTAGGTTTTCACTGGCCTGAAGATTCTGGGCAACCTATCTCTAACCTTATTCGTACCCCAGATTTTATTAAATATATTAGCAAGCAAGATTTCTCTGAACCATTAGAAATGCGGTCACCATTGAATGTTGAACGCATGCTGGAACTACGTATTGTGCCGTATACTGAAGGTGAACACCTAATGGTGGTGCGAGATGTCAGTCAGTTAAAACAGCTTGAAGGTATGCGTCGTAACTTCTTTGCTAACGTTTCTCACGAACTTCGGACACCAATGACTGTATTACAAGGTTATCTAGAGATGACCGAAGACCCGGACATGATCGTTGGCCCGATGTGGACCAAAGCTCATGGAGTGATGACCGAGCAATTGAATCGTATGAACAGTTTGGTTAGCCAACTTCTTACGTTATCGAAGATCGAAGCGGCGCCAATGCATGAGCTAGAAGACGTTGTTAACGTTCCAGGAATGCTCGAAGTCCTAGAAAAAGAGGCTGTGAGCTTGAGTGGCGATAAACAACATAAGTTGAAATTTGACGTTGATGACAAGTTGCGTGTGCTTGGCGATGATGACCAACTGCGCAGTGCGATTTCAAACTTGGTTTACAATGCCGTGAAATACACTCCCCCTGGCGCAAGTATTCATGTGCGTTGGTACCAAACACCTCAAGGTGCTTGTTTAGAAGTGGTAGATAGTGGGGATGGTATAGAGCCGCAACACATTCATCGGTTGACGGAACGTTTCTATCGGGTCGATAAAGCGCGTTCTCGCGACACTGGTGGGAGTGGGCTTGGATTGGCGATCGTAAAACATGCATTGAGTCATCACGACTCTCATTTAGATATTCTTAGTGAAGTTGGCGTGGGCAGTAAATTCTCATTTGTACTTCCAAGTCGTTTGGTGGTGAAGTGATGGGGTGGGGTCAACAAGCATTGAAAGGGATAAGCCTTGTAACGCTAATGCTCAGTAGTGTGCTCTTTGCACAGGATAAGCCACTACCTAATTATCAAAAAACAACCGGAATAGCAGGTAACCTACTGTCAGTTGGCTCCGATACGCTTGCAGGCATGACGACTCTTTGGGTGGAAGAGTTTAAATCGATCTACCCAAATATTAATGCTCAGGTTCAAGCGTCAGGATCTTCGACTGCGCCACCCGCATTAACCGAGCAAACGGCACAGTTTGGCCCGATGAGCCGTCCAATGCGATTACGTGAAATAGAAGCTTTTGAACGTGTGCATGGTTATAAGCCTACCGCTCTGCGGGTGGCGATTGATGCTATTGGTATTTTTGTTCATCAAGATAATCCCATCAAAGGGCTCAATTTCAACCAACTCGATGCAATGTTCTCAGCAACATTACGCTGTGGTGAAAGTGAGTTTATTACCAATTGGCGTGAGTTAGGGATTAAAACGGAGTGGGCAAAGCGCAACTTACAGCTGTTTGGGCGTAACTCGGTTTCTGGTACCTATGGCTATTTTAAGAGTAATGCGCTGTGCGGTGGGGATTTTAAAACTCGAGTCAATGAGCAGCCAGGTTCCGCGTCGGTTGTTCAATCAGTGGCTTCAACCATCAGTGGTGTTGGTTATTCTGGTGTTGGCTATCGTGTTGCGGGGGTAAGACTGGTACCCGTTGCCAAAAGTGGCACCGATTACGTCAATCCAACTCGAAAAAATATCGTATCAGGTAAGTACCCACTATCACGTTACCTTTACGTATACATAAATAAGCACCCAGATTACCCATTGAGTCCAATTGAATCTGAGTTTATTCGCTTTATTTTTTCAGAGCAGGGGCAAACATTGGTCGCAAAGGATGGCTATGTGCCAATTTCTGCGGAGTTGGCGGCGCAAGAGTTAAAAAAAGTCGGCTTATAAACCGACTTTTGGTGAGCATATAGCTTTAAAGGATGAGCTTCCATCCAGCGCTCTCCCAGCGCAACTGCTCTTCTTGTAAATCGGCATCCAACAACTTATTTTCTTCTAGCCAATCGTCGTTACGGCAAGTGAGGCGCCATTCATCGCCTTTAATCGATAGCTTAAGCTCTGGTAATGGATCATCGTTGCGCTGTCCATTTATGACTATCGCTAGTCGTAATATTTTAATTAGATTTATTATGTCACTCTGTTTGTAAAGGTTGAACTCTGGTAACTCATTGAGTTTAAGAGACTTGCGCTGAAAACGTGCCAATGTTGCCAGTACGAGCTGCTGTTCTCGGTTAAAACCCGGTAGTGTAGAGTGTTGCAAGATGTAGAAGGAATGGCGGTGGAAACCTCTTAAGCTGATGCTTAAGCCTACTTCATGGAGCAATGCGGCCCATTCAAGCAAATCGAACAATTCACTTTTCTTTTTGATTCCTAGCTCTGAGTGTATGTCTGACAACCACTCTTTCGCGTGACCTTTGACTCGAACTGCATGCTCGATATCAACCAGATGTTTCTTCGCTAAGTTCTCGGTGGTGCGCATGCGAATGTCAGAGCGGGCAAAGCGCTCTTCCATCTCATACAATAAGCCTTCTCTTAATGCACCGTCAGAGAAAGACATTTGAGTGATTTTTAGCGATTGGAAGATGGCGCAAAGAATGGCGACGCCTGCGGAAAATACGGGTTTGCGATCGTCGGTAAGCCCTATGAGGTCGATGTCGTCTATCGAATCATATTCAGATAGGTTATCGATCAGTTTTCCAAGCCGTTTACTGGTAATTAAACCATCCTCATACCCCAAACCGATCAATACTTCACTTATTGCTTTGATCGAGCCAGAAGAACCTAGAGCGATGTCCCAGCCTTTCTTTCGGTACTTACTGGCAATGGTTTCCAGTTTTTGCTCGGCAGCCAGCATTGCTTTACTGAGGTTTTTTCGTGACAGTTTTTTATTACTGAAAAATTGTTCAGTAAAACTGATGCAGCCCATCTGTTTGCTGTTTAGCAAGCTAGGCTCAAATTCGTGTCCGATAATTATCTCGGTACTGCCACCACCAATGTCGACCACGAGTTTAGAATTGGATTCAACTTGAGTGTGCGCGACACCAAGGTAAATCAAACGAGCTTCTTCTTCTCCAGAAATGATTTCGATAGGAAAAGGTAAGGCTGCTTTCGCTCGCTGGATAAATAAGTGCGCGTTGTTGGCTCTGCGTAGCGTATGGGTAGCGGCAATTCTTACATTGGATGTTTCGAAACCTTGCAGTCGCTCGGCAAACATAGCGAGGCATTCTAGCCCTCGCTCCATTGCAGCATGGCTAAGGTTGAGTTCGTCATCGAGCCCTGCGGCTAAACGAACTCGCTGTTTGTGCCGACTCACCAGTTGCAAATCGCTTCCAACCACTTTTGCCACAACCATATGGAAACTGTTTGAACCGAGGTCAATAGCTGCAATATGGCGCACATCTTTTTCAAGTATCTGAGGCATTGGATTTTTGTTTTCTAGTTTGCTTCTCTATATTTTTAAGATAGTCGTAGATGGCAACTTGTGAGCGAACTTTTTTACGATTACCACGCGGTACGTATGAGTTTGTCATCTCTTTATCTATCAAGCGTGCTTTTACCGTATCGGTAAAATGGATGTTGGTGATGTCAATGATTCGCTGCTTCAAGCGTGGATTACGAATGGGGACCGCCACTTCAATGCGGTGATCGATATTTCGCGTCATCCAGTCGGCAGAAGAGATGTAAACCTGTGGATCGTCATCATTATGAGTAATCACCACTCTCGGATGCTCTAAGAAGCGATCGACAATACTGATGATACGTATGTTCTCACTGACCCCTTCCACGCCGGGAACTAAAGAGCACATACCACGAATAATCATGTTGATCTTCACGCCAGCATTGCTCGCACCGTAAAGTTTGTTAATAAGCCCTTTATCAACCAAGTTATTAACTTTAATCGTCAGTGCCGCTTTTTTTCCTGCTTTAGCATTGGTAATTTCACCATCAATCAGCCGGTATAGCTGTTTGCGCGAATTACGCGGTGAAACAATCAGATGATCAAACCGAACAGGGCGGTAGGGATTTTCAATATAGCCAAAAACGTTGCGGACTTCGTTGGTAATTTCTTGGTCTGCAGTGAGTAACGAATAGTCGGTATATATACGTGCTGTATTTTCGTGAAAGTTGCCCGTTCCGATATGAGCGTAGCGGATGATCTCATCTTCTTCTCGGCGACTGATCAACAATAGCTTAGAGTGAATCTTCAGTCCTGGTGTACCAAAAACGACATGTACCCCTGCGTCAGTAAGGACCTTCGACCACTCAATGTTGGCTTCTTCGTCAAATCGCGCTTGCAGTTCAACCACAACGGTAATGTTTTTTCCGTTGTGCACGGCGTCAATCAAAGAGTGCATTAAGCGAGAGTCTTTTGCTACTCGGTAGATGTTGATTTTTATGCCGAGCACCTTGGGATCGAAAGAGGCCTGACGAACGAGCTCAGTAATATGATCAAAGGTGTGGTAGGGATAATATAGGAGAATATCTTTGGCTTTGATGGCTTCAAAGCTATTCGCGTACCCCTCAAAGTCAGCACACTTCATTGGTGGTAACGGTTTATTCTCCAAATACTCTCGCCCAACGTTTGGAAAACCAATGAAATCTTTAAAGTTGTGATAACGACTGCCAGGTATCAAACTGTCATAGTTAGAGATTTGCAGCTTTTCGCACAAAAAATCGAGCATTTCTGTCGGCATCCCACGCTCATAGACAAATCGAACCGGCATTGCTGTCAGACGTTGACTCACCCCTTCAGACATCTGTTCGAGCAGGCTGTATTCGATCTCCAAGCGTAAATCGTAATCCGCATCGCGTGTCATTTTCATGGCATAGCCGTTGAGTTTGTCGTAGTCGAAGAAGCCTTTAAACAGATCGTCCAAGCAGTAACGAATAATATTATCGAGCAAGATGATGGTTTTGCGACGTTTCCCTTTTTGTTCTGGCACCATGACAAAGCGCGGTAGATGGTCGGTAGGGATTTCAATCAGTGCGTATTGGGATTGCTCGTTTTTACGCAGGTCAATGGCGATGTAAGCATATTCATCTTTTAGGAATTGCAGTACATCGATTTCCTCTTTCATTAACAGAGGAGTGATGTGTGGCATGACCTCGTTACGAAAATACTTGGTAACCCAACATTGTTGAGCTTCATCAAGTTGGTTTTCATTAACCAAAAAGATACGACGACGAGCCATTTCTCGGATCAGCTCGTTGTATAAGTCATCAAATAGATCATTAAGCCTCAATGCTTTAGTTTGCATCTTGCTTAAGAGGTGCTTAGAGTTGTCACTGATACCGCGTTCTTGATTGATCAAGATCCGGCGTTTAACATCGGCAAATCGTACTTTGTAAAATTCATCTAAATTGTTGGAAAAGATGCCGAGGAAACGAATCCGTTCAACCAAAGGGACGGTTTTATCGGCAGCTTCTTGTAACACTCGCTCATTGAAGGATAACCAACTAAGCTCTTTTTCGATATACAGCTTTTCTGCACTCATAACCTTACCTAGCTTAAAAAGATGTAATCCGTAATCATCGAAGGACAAAAGATGAGTAAGACACTATTGATTTTTTGTTGCACTTTTGTTTCATATTGCGTCTGTGCAATAGTTGCATTCTTTTCAGTTGTTTAATGCGATCTGTAATACAATTGTCATCTTAATGACATAATCTAGTACTAAGTCAAAAAAGGTAGAGAGACAAATGGCACAGGCCGAATTTTCATTGCAGCAAAAAGATAAAAAACGACGGATAAAAGATCGTTTAGTTCGACTTGCAGTGACATCCGGTGGTGTTGGCGTTCTTGCCGCTCTTGTGTTGATTTTTGTTTATCTTGCGATGGTGACCATTCCTCTGTTTTCTGATGCAGAGATCGAAACCAATTACGCCTCTCGTACGACCCAAAGTGGGAAGCCTCTCGCCATTGCTGTCGATGATTACTCTCAAATCGGTTTGGTACTCACTCAATCCGGTGAAGTGCGCTTTCTCTCATTAGACGATCCTACGAAGCCCGTTTTATACACCCAACAAATAGCCAATAGCCCAGTCGCTTTTGCGAAATCATCCCCGGGGTTAGGCTGGTATGGTCTGGTCGATGAGAAGGGGGAAGCGCATCTCTTTAAACCTGAATTTAATGCCACACTGAGAGAGAATACACGCCCACCAGAAGTGATTGAGTTGCATCCCCAAATGGACATGCAGCTTACGGATAGTTCTGATCCCGTAGCATCATTTGCTTTTAGCACTTCACCAAATGCTCATACTCTAGTATGGCAAACACAAAGTGGTTTGCTTAAAGCTCGTTGGCAAGAACCCAAATTATTAGGCTCGCCGCCTGTAACAGTGGATTACACCTTTTCATCCGCTTTCGATACGCCAGAGCAGATGCTGCTGACCCCAGACGGTCAAATACTGTATTTACGCAATGGTTCAGAGCTTATTGTACTGATTAAGCAGCACGATAAATTTACGGTTCGTGAAGTGATCGATTTAACTCAGGGTGATAAGAACCATTCCGTTAGAACCCTCGATCTTCTCGCTGGTGCGTACTCACTGCTGGTGACCCATAATGACGGTCGAGTTTCTCAGTGGTTTGACACTCTACAGGGAGAACGACGTACACTTACTCATATCCGTGACTTTAAGCTGGCATCTGAGCTGAAGTATTTGTTGCCGGATTCACACCGTAAAGGTTTTTACAGCTTTTACACGAACGGTACATTACAAAGCCACTACACCACGAGTGAGAAATTGGTGTTGTTCGAGCGTGCCTATCAACAGGCTCCTACCTTCGCGGCGATGTCGAATAATGAGCGCTACTTGATCACCTGGCAGGACGATGAGCTTAGTGTGACGGCTGTCGATAACCCATATCCAGAAGTGTCTCTTTCCTCTTTATGGCAAAAAGTTTGGTATGAAGGTTATCCTGAGCCGAAGTTTGTTTGGCAGTCGACCTCCGCGAGTGACAATTTTGAGGCAAAGTTCAGTTTAGTGCCCATTGCGTTTGGTACCATCAAAGCGGCGATGTTTGCGATGCTATTTTCCGTGCCTTTAGCGGTGTTAGGGGCGATATACACCGCCTATTTTATGTCGCCGCGTATGCGCAGAGTTGTGAAGCCTTCAATTGAGCTTATGGAAGCCTTGCCCACGGTTATTATCGGCTTTCTGGCTGGTCTTTGGTTTGCTCCTATTGTTGAAGACCATTTGATCACCGTAATGGTTTTGTTGTTTATCCTACCGCTGAGTACCATGGTGATGGGTGGGGTGTGGGCATTGATTCCACAGCGCCTGCGTAATCGGCTTCCTAACGGTTGGCACGCTCTAGTGCTGATGCCTGTTATTCTGTTGCTGATTGGTCTAGGCGTGTGGCTATCACCAAGCATAGAACAAATATTTTTTGCAGGGGACATTCGTTTATTCCTTACTGAGCACGGGATCGGGTTTGATCAGCGCAATGCACTGGTCGTCGGTTTGGCGATGGGCTTTGCTGTGATTCCAACAATTTTTACTATCGCAGAAGACGCGATTTTCTCCGTGCCAAAGCATTTATCTGATGGTTCGTTAGCGCTTGGTGCGACCCCATGGCAAACGTTGATTTATGTGGTTCTTCTAACGGCCAGCCCAGGTATATTTTCTGCGGTCATGATGGGGTTAGGCAGAGCGGTTGGAGAAACGATGATCGTTCTTATGGCGACGGGGAATACGCCATTAATGGATTGGAATGTTTTGGAAGGGTTACGTAGCTTGTCGGCAACGATTGCTGTGGAGCTCCCAGAGTCAGAAGTGGGCAGTTCGCACTATCGCTTGCTGTTTCTTTCTGCATTAATTTTGTTCGTCTTTACCTTTGCCGTGAACGCGCTAGCTGAGTTGGTCCGTCAGAGATTGAGAGACAAATATCGTGCGTTGTAGTGGACTAAAAAAAGAGCGAGTAGTCGTGTGTTAAATTGGATTCGTTCTGGCGCACCTTGGATATGGTTAACGGGAGGGGCGGTGAGTATCAGCTTACTCTCCGTTTTAGGCTTGTTGCTATTGATTGGTTGGAAGGGGTTGACCTACTTCTGGCCAGCGCCTCTTTATCAATGGAATGTTGCTGCACTGACACCGGTGCAGGACGAAGTGCTGCAGGAAAACTCGATTCTGGTTGGTCAGGTTTACGAGCACAACTTCGTACCAAGGAGTTACCTACCAGAAGATGCTGCGAAAAAACTGGCTCATGATGAAGAGTTTGCCACTCGCCTTAACATCAAAATTGCTAACCGTGAGCTTTATCCCGCGGATTTTATCTCGGTATTGAAGATGCAGCTTGATGAGCCAACCACGCCGGATGAGTGGGCGGTGATTGAGCGCAGCAGTGGTGGATACTTTTTCGGGAAGTTCATTGCGTTTAAAGATGGCGACATCCGTTACGAGAATGACATTCGGGCACGGCTCAATAAAAAGCTGGAAGATGCAGAGACCCTACGTCATGAAATCGATATGCTGGTGGATGACCAAGTGAAAGGGTTAGGTTGGCAGTTAGAGCAATTGCGTTTAGATAAACGCAAACATGAGCTCAATGACACCATTACCAACGAATTCCTTGTGAAGAACAGTATCCAAAAAGCCAATATTGAAAAAGAGTTGACTCAGCTTGACGCTCAGATTGATGGCTTACGCCTCGGGTTTTCTGACTATGCATTGATCGTTGAGGACATGACAGGCACACAAGTCGCCATTCCCCTAGAAGATATTTTGGATTACTGGTATCCAAACCAAATGTCGTTGCCGGAGAAGGTCGGACATTGGGGCAAACAAGTATGGAAGTTTTTGTCGCAAGACCCGCGTGAGTCTAACTCCGAAGGTGGGGTTTTCCCTGCGATATTTGGCACGGTATTCTTAGTCATTATCATGTCGATTATTGTGATGCCGTTGGGTGTGATTGCGGCCATTTATCTACACGAATACGCGAAAAATAACGCATTGACTCGAATCATCCGCATTGCAGTGATAAACCTTGCGGGGGTGCCGTCAATTGTTTATGGCGTATTTGGTTTGGGCTTTTTTGTTTACACGATCGGTGCGTCAATCGACAATGTTTTCTATGCGGAACGCTTACCTGCGCCGACATTTGGTACGCCAGGTTTATTGTGGTCAGCATTAACGCTTGCGGTATTAACATTACCTGTTGTGATTGTGACGACAGAGGAAGGCTTAACTCGTATTCCAAGCTCCGTGCGACATGGCTCTTTGGCGTTGGGAGCGACACAGTTTGAAACCCTCTGGCGGGTGATATTGCCGATGGCAACCCCAGCCATCATTACCGGTTTAATTTTGGCGATAGCGCGTGCTGCAGGAGAGGTTGCGCCATTGATGCTGGTAGGCGTGGTAAAATTGGCGTCAAGTTTGCCGGTTGACGGACAATTTCCTTACGTGCATTTAGACAGAAAGTTTATGCATTTAGGCTTTCATATTTATGATGTCGGCTTTCAGACATCGAATATCGAGGCCGCTAGACCCTTGGTTTACGCAACGTCTTTCTTACTCGTGACCGTCATTGTCGGACTAAACTTAACAGCAATCAGTATTCGAAATAATCTGCGCGAGAAATACAGAACATTAGGACAAGATTAAGCATGTTTAACTTTGATAATACATTGGGTTACGAGCCGCCATTAGATGTGCACAACCTAACGAATGAACAAACGGCGATCTCGATTGAGAATCTTAATCTTTTCTATGGTCAGACACAGGCATTGTTCGATATTTCCATGCGTATTCCTAAAGGCAGGGTGACTGCATTTATCGGTCCGTCGGGTTGTGGTAAATCGACATTGCTACGCTGCATAAATCGTATGAACGACTTAGTGGAGGGGTGTAAAGTTACGGGGAAGGTGCGTTTGCATGGCCAGAACGTTTACGATCCAAGTGTCGATGTGGCAACCCTAAGGCGCCGCGTTGGAATGGTATTCCAGAGACCCAATCCTTTTCCTAAGTCTATCTATGAAAATGTCGTGTATGGTTTACGCTTACAAGGCGTAAAAAATAGGCGAACCTTAGACGATGCAGTAGAACGTTCGTTACGCGCAGCGGCACTTTGGGATGAGGTAAAAGATCGTCTACATGAAAATGCCTTTGGCTTATCAGGGGGTCAACAGCAACGTTTGGTGATTGCACGAGCAATTGCGATCGAGCCAGAAGTGTTATTGTTAGATGAGCCGACATCGGCTTTGGATCCGATATCAACTTTGACCATTGAGGAGCTTATCAATGAGCTCAAGACCCAATATACTGTCGTGATCGTTACCCATAACATGCAACAGGCAGCAAGAGTTAGTGACCATACCGCTTTTATTCATATGGGAAAATTGATTGAATATTCCGATGCGGATTCGATCTTTACGTCACCAATGAAGAAACAAACCGAAGATTACATTACCGGTCGTTATGGTTAAGTCTCGACCTTGCGCAAAATAAAGGACAAACATGCATTTTGGACGCCATATTTCTGGGCAATTTAACGTAGAACTAGAGTCGATTCGTACCCATGTATTAACCATGGGGGGCTTGGTTGAGCAGCAACTATCGTATGCCATTCAAGCTTTGAATAGGGAAGATGTCGAACTGGCGCGTAAAGTGGTGCGTGATGATCACAAAGTGAATGCTATGGAAGTGTCCATTGATGATGCCTGCACGCGTATCATTGCTAAGCGACAACCGACGGCGAAAGATTTACGTTTGATTATGGCAATCATTAAGACCATTACTGACTTAGAACGCATTGGTGATGTGGCGACTCGTATTGCCAGAGTGGCGATTGAGAGCCCAGCCTCAAAAGAACGCCAATTTCAAGTATCACTAGAACCATTATGCCGTCAAGCGATTCAGATGCTACACCAAGTGCTCGATGCGTTTGCACGTATGGATGTGGAAGCGGCTGCGGAAGTGCATAAATTGGATGACAAGCTGGATGCCGAATATGAAGCGGTAGTTCGTCAATTGATGACTTATATGATGGAAGACCCGAAAAATATTCCACACATTCTGCAAGTTATGTGGTCTGCACGCGCTATCGAACGTGTTGGCGATCGATGCCAGAATATTTGTGAGTACATTATTTACTTTGTGAAAGGTAAAGATGTGCGCCATCTTGGCGATCAAAGCATTGATGATGCATTAAAATAGTATTAAACACAGCGTTTGACATTTTAGTATTACAGACGAAGACCAAAACCCACAGAGAACTGTACGGCAGTGTCGGTAAAGGTGTGGGTTTTATCGTCTTTAAAGATATCGAGATCTGCACCAGCTCTTACCGAGAGAATCGAATTGACTTGATACACATACGCGCCACCAATACTCAATCCTGTCGTATCTCTTTGTTCCTCCCTGTATTTTCCATCATAAACCGCAGTGCCTATACTGGCTTGAAACCCCATCAGAGGTCGATGATCAAACCAATGTTGAAAGCCGACGCGGTATGCATCAATGGTTTCATCAAAGTTACCGCTTTTATAAGTGACTTGTGAGTAGTCAAAGTACAAGGCATCAAAACCCGCGATATCATTGGTTCCGAGTTGGATACCTGCCCCACGAAATGAGCCAATTTTGACTTCTGGCGATATAAATAATCCAGCAGAGTGAGCGGAAATGGGCGCGAGAATAAGCGTGAGTAAAGAGAGAGTGTGTTTCATATATCTACCTAGATTACGCCATCCTTGGCAGTGGACTTCTTTATTAGACTCTTATTTGAATGTGAATTGTACACCGACACCGCCAGCCATTTCAGACGATGAATATTTACCAGAAGACTCGTAATGGAACGTGCCAGATAAGCTCACTTGATCGGTTAAGCCATACGCACCACCTAAAGCTACCGCTTCTTTACTGCCTGCGAAACCAATGCCAGCGCCAATAGCGAGTTCACCATTTGTCGCATACGGGCGAGCATTGGTAACCGCATGCAAACTTGCACGAATCCCATCCATTTGCTCGGCTTGTTGATTCAAACGGTAATCGTACTCCACTGCTAGATTTTCAAGATTGTGTAAGCGATCGTCCGTAGGATTGTTCTCAATTGGGTTTGATGGCAACTGAGGGGTTGGGCGATCCGGAATACTCGGAATACCGTTATCTTTTTCCGGCAGTGTTGGTTGCTCTGGGGCCGCTTCTACTGGTGGCGTTGGTGGCATGTCTGGACGTGGACGATCAGGAACCCCAGGAACACCGTTGTCTACCTCAGGAAGAACAGGTTGTTCAGGTACCCCTTGAATAGGATTTGTTGGGATACCTGGATTCGGGCGGTCAGGAATAACCGCAGAAAACGAACCAAATGAAGCAAGTAGGGTGCAAGCCGCGGTTAACTTAGCAATCTTGTTTGTCATGTCTGATCTCTCAATAAGTAAACGAGGAACAGCATCCATACTGTAAGCAATCGCTTTTCTATCTCCCTTTTGAAGTAGGGCTATCTTATTGAAAAGTTTGATTTATGGCTAAGTGGCTATTGTTATCTTGGTGATAATTAAATCTTATCAGTTTGTAGTTGTAGACCTTGCTGAATAAGCTCTGCTAACCACTTTACAAGAGGATTGTTGCGGTTTCGAACGTGCATGTGGCAATGCACAGACTTCGTTTGTAATTGATCATCGATAATTACGTCTAACGCTCTTAAACCAGGAAATTGATCGATTGGAAATAAGTTGGAGTGGGGCAAATACATGTCGGTATGTTTGATTACATCAATGATTGCCATAACGAACTCTGAGCGAAAACCAACCGTATGCTCTATATCCATTTGAGTGAGTAGGTGAGAAGCATAGCTGAACTTGTCGTTCCATCCTGGAGAAATTAACGACGCGATGGGATAGCCAGTTAAGTCTTTAGGTTCGACGTGTGACTTGGTGATTGGGTGACCTTCACGAACAAAAATTCGTCCTTTCAAATCGAGTATTTTAGGCGCATAAATTTCTTTGTTAGTAAGGAGTAACTCGTAGTTTACTCCCATGAGGGTTTCCCCCTTTAAGATTTCATCCACAGTGCTGTTTGACCAGCCGACCAGTTCAAGTTGGGCATTTGGGGCGAGGGTTCGCATCTGTTCGAAGAGAAAGCCGGGCAGGCAAGTCATCGTAATAGGGGCTAGTGCGATACGGATTTTATTATCGACTTCTGCTGGTTCAAACTGATGAGAACGGTTAACCGCCGCCGCTAAACCATCAATATGAGGGGTAATAGTATTCGCAAGAGATTCTGCAAAAGAGGTTGGCTCAAGACCTGTTTTTACTTTCACAAACAGCTCGTCATCGAAGTGATTACGCAGTTTTTGTAATGCTTGACTGATCGCGGGTTGAGAGACGAACAGACGCTGCGAAGCTTTACGCATATTTCGTTCTTGCATTAATACCAAAAAGGTTTTGAGTAGATTTAGGTCAAGGTTAATAAACAGGTCTTTTGCCATGGTTAATCTCTAATATTTATCCGGAACAAGCATCTGATCCCCGATAGGTGCTCTAATGTAACCTTCTTTATTTAATTCTGGTAACTCTATATGAGAGTATTTGATTTCTTGGTAATCAATTTGACTGAGTAAATGACTGATGCAGTTTAATCGAGCTTTCTTTTTATCGTCAGAGGGAACGACCCACCAAGGGCTGTTTTTGGTGTCTGTGTAAGCAAACATTCTGTCTTTGGCTTCGGAGTATTCCGCCCAGCGGTTACGAGATTCTAAGTCCATTGGGCTGAACTTCCAGCGCTTGATCGGGGTATGAATGCGTTCTAAGAAGCGTTTTTCCTGCTCTTCATCTGATACTGAGAACCAATATTTTATGAGGATGATGCCAGAGCGTAACAACATGCGCTCAAACTCAGGACAAGAGCGGAGAAATTCTTCGTATTGATCGTGAGTACAAAAACCCATGACTTTCTCTACTCCAGCACGGTTGTACCAACTGCGGTCAAATAGCACGATTTCACCTGCCGCAGGCAAATGGGCGACATAGCGCTGAAAGTACCACTGTGTTTTTTCTTTTTCTGTGGGGGCGGGCAGTGCAGCAATGCGGCAAACACGAGGGTTAAGTTTCTCAGTAATGCGTTTAATGACACCACCTTTGCCTGCAGCATCTCGCCCTTCGAATAGAACCACGACTTTGAGTCCTTTGTGTTTGACCCACTCTTGAAGTTTCACCAGTTCAATTTGCAGCGCTTCGAGTTCTTCTTCGTATTCCTTTTTCTTTAGCTTTGGCATAGTCCCTCCCGTCCTTAGTTATCAATATGTTAGCATTCGATAACTAAAAACGGGATTTGAACGCCTTTAATTGAGAGCGGTTACCGTTTTTGCGATAGCTTCAGTGCTGGTAATTGGAATCGTAAAGTCATCCATATCAGCAGCGCCCATCTTGCTTTGTTCGGCGATAAAGATCATGTGGCTTGGTCGTGTTGTTTTTCCGGAAAGATGGATTTCACCCACGCCAGTTTGCTTAATTAATGAAGTAACATTATTGGCATTGACACCCGCACCGGCCATGATCGCAATGCGCCCTTGTGCTTGTATAACCAGCGCTTTGATAATCTTAACACCCTGCGGCGCAGAAGGTGCTAAACCAGAAGTCAGAATGCGTTCACAGCCTAAGCTAATCACTTTTTCTAAAGCTTTTTCAGCGTCACGACACTGGTCAAAGGCACGATGGAAGGTCACGCCTAAACCAAGCGCTTGAGCAAATTCACACAGCGCTGTGGCATAAGGCATATGGATATCACCGTCTTGAGTCAACACACCGAGTACGACACCGTTCAAGCCTGCTTGTTTGACGGCTTCAATATCCCAACGCATCATTTCGACTTCTTCCTCACTGTAGAAAAAGTCGCCTTGGCGTGGGCGAATCATCGCGTAAACCGGAATGGTAGAGCGTCTAGCAGCTTGCTGCATAAAGCCGTAGCTTGGGGTTAAGCCACCTAAAGCGAGAGAAGAGCAGAGTTCGATGCGGGTTGCACCGCCAGTAATCGCATTGTGAAGAGATTCAATGTTATCAATACAGACTTCAAGTTGAGTGTTCACGAGGCTGTCCTGAATTGTTGTAATTACAGCAAATACTAGCAGGACGTAAAGGGGGAATCTGCACTGAGACAGAGGGAAATAGAGGTAAAATTTTTGCGTGAGGCTTGCCTCTTTTGCTGTTAAAAAACGCAGATAAAAAGAAAGCCCAGAGCGACTCTGGGCTTTTTTATGACTTTACTTAGACTGATTGGCGTTTGCGATTTTTCCGCGATAGCTTTTGCTTTATATACATCCAACCAACACGCCCGTTGAGCTTGGGCTGTGTAGTCTATTACTTACTTAGGTCGCTTGCGTACTCAGATAGGAACGCTGCAACACCTTCTGGAGATGCGTTCATACCAGCTTTACCTTCTTCCCATTGTGCTGGGCATACTTCGCCGTGCTTCTGGTGGAAGTTTAGTGCATCAACCATGCGTAGCATTTCATCGATGTTACGGCCTAGTGGTAGGTCGTTTACGACTTGATGACGCACAAGACCATCTTCGTCGATTAGGAAAGAACCACGGAAAGCAACGCCTGCTTCTGGGTGCTCAACATCGTATGCTTTACAGATTTCGTGCTTAACGTCAGCAACTAGAGGGTATTGAACTTGACCGATACCGCCATCTTCGATAGCAGTGTTACGCCATGCGTTGTGAGAGAACTGAGAATCGATAGAAATACCGATTACTTCAACACCTTTAGCTTGGAAATCAGCTAGACGGTTGTCGAATGCGATTAGCTCAGATGGGCAAACGAACGTGAAATCTAGTGGGTAGAAGAATACTACTGCTTTCTTACCTTTAGTGAATTCTGCAAAGTTGAAGTTATCAACGATTTCGCCGTTACCTAGAACAGCTGCAGCAGTAAAGTCAGGGGCTTGACGACCTACTAGTACCATTTTTTGCTCCTAAAAATTTTTGGTTAGCTTCAAACCTAATTCAGTTATTTAGGTTTAGTCCGTGTTTGTACGGGACAAACTATAGTACAGATTGTACTATTGAAAAAAGCGAAATAAATAGATTAAGTTAATCGAAAAAAGCGATAATAACAAAACTATTACCTCGATCACTGAAACAGCATTAGATACAAATAGAATTATGAATAAATGGCCTAGCTTGAAGCAGTTACACTACTTGGTCACTTTGCATGAAACACGTCATTTTAGCGATGCCGCTGAGCGTTGTTTTGTCAGTCAATCTACGTTGAGTAAAGGGATTCAAAACCTTGAAGAGTTGATTGGTTGCCCGCTATATGAAAAGAAAGACAAAAAAAGCCCACTGGTTTTTACGCAAGCTGGAGAGATGGTGGTTCAGCAAGGTCGAGAGTTATTGGCAAAAGGTCAAGACTTGGTTGAACTGGGGCTTTTATGTCAAGGTGGCGATATGGAGGGGCAACTTAAGGTGGGCTGTATTCCGACTATCGCACCTTTCTTATTGTGCGATCTCGTTCAAGAGGTGAACTACCGTTTCCCACAACTGAACCTTCTATTAAGAGAAGATACGACGACAAACTTATTAAAAGCTCTACGTCATGGTGAATTGGATGTGTTGATTCTTGCGCTTCCTGTCGAAATTGAGGGCATGGAAAGTCGAGTGGTAGGTCAAGACCCATTTCGTATGGTGATCAGTGCGAATCATGTGGATTCGGTTCCTGTGCCGATTAGCTATGCGGACTTGCCCAATGAATCGGTGTTTCTTTTAGAGAAAGAGCACTGCTTAACGGAACACGCGGTTTCTGCGTGTAAGTTGACTGAAAAAGACAAAATTAATCCGTTTACGGCAACCAGCCTTCATACTTTGGTACAAATGGTGGCAAATGGTCTGGGTACAACGTTTATCCCGCAAATGGCCATCGATCACGGTTTGCTTCATAACCAAAATTTGGTGGTGATTGATCCCCCAGGTCAGCAAGCGTATCGCGATATTGGTTTGGTGTGGCGTCCAAGCTCGTCACGAACAAATACTTTCAAGCAATTGGCAGAAGTCGTCTCTGAACTGCTTTAGCTATTAGTATTAGCCTACAATATCCGATTCAATATCTAAAAGCGCACTATAAATAGTGCGTTTTTTAGCATTTTATTCTGCATGCAAACTTTGACTTGTAAAATTTCACAGACGAACTTTCATGAAGCTTTCATAAAATAGTGAAATTTTACAATGTTCATTTTACACAACTGCTTGTATAGCGCGTTTAAGTTGCGTTTCACTTCCTCCTTCTAGCCCTTGTGAATACAAGGATTTTTCTCTCACCTTACTATTCATACGCTTGTTTGAATTCAAAAATAACCTGTAAAATTAATGTAATTAAATTACGTAATAACTTACAAATTAAGTTGAAAAATCAAACGCTTGTTTGATACCGGATAAAACTTTGAATTTAATGTTTTGTTTACTTAAGGGGTTTCGCTTAACCCTTTGTTGAGTTAGCTTAATTAAAGGCTTGTAAGACTTATGTCTAGATTGAAAAAGCAATTCAGGTTGCGCAAGATATAGACACAATGAAGCGAAGTGAACACCAAATCAATGGCTGTAATTTGTTGTTCATAACTTACAAATGTAGCTTTAGGCTTGACTGCCAAGATGGATAAAGCACGTTAAGGATGAATGATTATGCTTGCTCAGACAGAACAAAAAACACAACAACTAATGCAAACCCAAGGCATGCTTGAGGTGATTGGAATCGTTGCTCCTGAACATCAAGCAATTTTCCCTGTTGAAGCCCAAACCTTTTTATCTCTACTGTGTGAAAAATTTGCCGGACGTGTTGAACAGTTGCTAGAAGCGCGAGAAGAGAAGCAAGCACGCATCGATGCTGGTGAGCTGCCAGATTTTCTACCGGAGACACAAGACATTCGCGAGGGAAGTTGGAAGATCCTTGGAATCCCGCAAGATCTGCAAGATCGCCGAGTGGAGATTACTGGACCAACCGATCGCAAGATGGTGATTAACGCACTGAATGCGAATGTTAAAGTGTTCATGGCAGACTTCGAAGACTCAATGTCTCCGGCGTGGAGTAAAGTTCTGGATGGACAAATTAACCTGCGTGATGCCGTCAATGGCACCATCAGTTACACCCATCCTAGCAATGGCAAACACTATCAGCTGACAGAAGACCCAGCGGTGTTGATCTGCCGCGTTCGCGGGCTGCATCTAAAGGAAAAACACGTCACGTGGCACGGTCAGATCATTCCAGGTGCGCTATTCGACTTTGCTCTGTACTTCTACAATAACTACAAAGCGCTATTGAAAAAGGGAAGCGGTCCTTACTTCTACATTCCAAAGCTGCAATCGCATCATGAAGCGAAGTGGTGGAGTGAAGTGTTCCATTTCACTGAAGAGTATTTCGGTTTGGATACCGGAACCATTAAAGCTACCGTACTGATTGAAACGTTGCCTGCGGTATTTGAAATGGACGAGATTCTGTTCTCACTCAAAGAGCACATTGTCGGTCTCAACTGCGGTCGTTGGGATTACATCTTTAGCTACATCAAAACACTGAAAAATCATCCAGATCGCGTTCTACCTGATCGCCAAGTGGTGACTATGGATAAGCCATTCCTCAACGCTTACTCAAGATTGTTGGTGCGTACTTGTCATAAGCGCGGTGCATTTGCGATGGGCGGCATGGCAGCCTTTATTCCAGCCAAAGACCCACAAGAAAACCAAAAAGTGCTGGATAAGATTCACAAGGATAAATCACTGGAAGCGAACAACGGACACGACGGCACTTGGGTTGCACACCCTGGTCTGGCGGACACTGCAATGGAAGTGTTTAGCGCAACACTCGGTCAGCGCACCAACCAACTGGATGTGAGCCGCTCGGAAGATGCGCTAATCACCGCCGAAGAGTTGCTTGAACCATGCGAAGGTGAACGCTCAGAAGAAGGCATGCGCCACAACATCCGCGTCGCGTTGCAATACATTGAAGCTTGGATCTCTGGCAATGGATGTGTGCCGATTTACGGACTGATGGAAGACGCAGCAACCGCAGAAATTTCCCGTGCTTCTATTTGGCAGTGGATTCAACACGGTAAGTCGCTCGATAACGGTTTGATAGTCACTAAGGAGCTGCTCGAGTTGTATCTGAAAGAAGAGATTGAAGTCGTGAAGCAAGAAATTGGTGAACAGCGCTACCAAGCAGGTCGATTTGAGGAAGCGGCTGACTTGATGGCAAGGCTCACTACGAGCGATGAACTGACCAACTTTTTAACCATTCCAGGTTACGACTACTTGGATTAACCCAATAATTTCAATAACCAACTTTATTTAACCAATACGTGAAGGATTCGAGGCAGATAAGGATGTACTGCCTGAGAACGGAAAACTCAACGCACATGCACAAGTGCACATTATTAGAGGGATAGATCAATGACTAACTTAACTCGCCGCCAACAAATTGATGCACTGGAAAAAGATTGGGCAACCAACCCACGCTGGAAAAACGTAAAGCGTACTTACACAGCGGAAGAAGTGGTAGAACTACGCGGTTCTATGGTGCCTGCGAACACAATCGCACAACGTGGTGCTGACAAACTTTGGTCACTGGTTAACGGTAGCTCAAAGAAAGGCTACGTAAACTGTCTTGGTGCACTGACGGGAGGTCAAGCCGTACAGCAAGCAAAAGCGGGTATTGAAGCTATTTACCTCTCGGGCTGGCAGGTAGCGGCGGACAACAACACCGCTTCGACTATGTACCCAGACCAATCCCTTTACCCAGTAGACTCTGTACCGTCAGTAGTAAAACGTATCAATAACTCATTCCGTCGCGCAGACCAAATCCAGTGGTCAGCAGGTAAGTCGCCAGAAGACGAAGGTGGTATTGATTACTTCCTACCAATCGTAGCGGATGCAGAAGCAGGTTTTGGTGGCGTTCTTAATGCGTACGAGCTAATGAAATCAATGATCGACGCAGGTGCGGCGGGTGTTCACTTTGAAGACCAGCTGGCATCAGTGAAGAAGTGTGGTCACATGGGCGGTAAAGTATTGGTTCCAACTCAAGAAGCAGTACAGAAACTGGTCGCAGCTCGTCTAGCAGCAGACGTTGCTGGCACTACAACACTCGTAATCGCACGTACCGATGCAAACGCAGCAGACCTGCTAACGTCTGATTGCGACCCATATGACAAGGACTTTATTCAAGGAGAGCGCACACCAGAAGGTTTCTACCGTGTTCGTGCAGGTATCGACCAAGCAATCTCTCGTGGTCTAGCTTACGCACCATACGCGGATTTGATCTGGTGTGAGACGGCAACGCCATGTCTAGAAGAAGCGCGTAAGTTTGCAGAAGCGATTCACGCAGAGTACCCAGACCAACTGTTGGCATATAACTGTTCGCCTTCATTCAACTGGGAGAAGAACCTAGACGCTGAAACCATTGCTAAGTTTCAACAAGAGCTGGCTGATATGGGCTACAAATATCAGTTCATCACGCTAGCGGGTATCCACAACATGTGGTTCAATATGTTCGAACTGGCACATGCTTACGCACAAGGCGAAGGTATGCGCCATTACGTTGAGAAAGTACAGCGTCCTGAGTTTGAAGCGGCAGAAAAAGGTTACACTTTTGTGGCGCATCAACAAGAAGTTGGTACGGGCTACTTTGATAGAATGACCAATACCATTCAAGGTGGTAACTCATCAGTGACAGCACTGACTGGTTCTACCGAAGAAGATCAATTCTAACAAACGTAGAGTCCACAATTACGACGAGAGTCATGATATCTTTGAGCGGCGATTGAGCCGCTCTTTTTTGTTTGTGCCATTGGTTGAGCAAAATGACCACATATCCAGAAAGGTTTAGTCTTCTGACTCTATTTCCTCGGGCTCAACCTCTTCTTGCAGTTCCAGTAAGTTAATTGCGATCGTGACAAAATCTGAATCAGTGATAATGCCGACTAAATGACCGTGGTTCACCACTGGCAAGCAACCTACTTTATGCTTCTGCATATAGATAGCACTTTCTTTTAATCCAGCCCTTGGTTCCGCCGTCATGATGTTAGTGTGCATCATTTTATGAAGTGGCGTATCGAAAGTGAAAGATTGTTCAGTCTCATCAGGGTGCAAACTGGATTCTTGAGCAGCAAGAATATCTCGATGTGTCACTAAACCTTGTAGATGGTCATTGGCATCTACAACCGGAATATGTCTAATATCGAGCGCTTCCATCATGTCTCGAGCCTCACGCAATGTGTTGCTACTAAAAAGGGTATGAGGATTGCGAGTCATCATGTCTTCAACTTTGATCATAGAGACCTCCAAAGGCGTTGTCCTTTTCCTAAATATAGAGAATATTTTGCCCTTTATCTGGGAGCTAACTCGTTTTTCACTAATAAATTAATGCAATTAGATGAAGATCAATCAGAGGAGGGAATAGGTTGGTCATTTACATAAAGCCGTCTACTAAAAGAGAAGGTGATCCTGCATTGTAAGATGGGAGTGAAACATGTAAGCGCTATCATGAATGACCAAAGCTAAGGCAGTATAGCCTTAGCTTTGGTTACTCTTAACTTTGTCTATAATGGACACAGATCAGACCATATGCTTTGGCATCAACACAGCTACCAATGTAACTTTTATTAGGCAGATTAACTGCGCACAAGTGCGGTACTTGCTTCAGCTTACATGCATCTTGTAACGTTTTTAACGTCTCTTGTTCAGAGCTTGCTAACGTATTAGCAGAAAAAGAAATAATGGCGGCGCTGAATAGCGTAATTAACATCTTCATACTTACCTCAAAAGTTCGAACATAGAGCAAGTTGCTCATTGTCAATATAGTCTAAAAGTGAACTTATTGAGTGATTTGATAATAACGAAGCGTGCCGATGTATATCTATACGTCGTGGAACAATACGCTCTTCATGTCTTATTACATTCTTAGTGGACGCTTTTGCCATCAATCGAAAGGGATTTGCTTGCTATTGCAGCATGTAAACATATACTAGTCTGCTGCGAAAAACTCGTCGCAATTTTATCGTCGTCTTTGACGTGATTTGACCAATATATAAGACAAGTAACATGCAAGTATCAGATTTCCATTTCGACCTTCCAGATGAACTCATCGCTCGTTACCCTCAGCCAGAGCGTACCGCTAGCCGACTACTGCAAATGGACGGTAATACTGGCGAGCTAGTGGATGGCACATTTACCGATGTGTTGGACCATGTTCAAGCCGGTGACCTCGTGGTTTTCAATAATACCCGCGTTATCCCTGCCCGTATGTTTGGTCGTAAAGAATCAGGCGGTAAGTTAGAAGTACTAGTGGAGCGCATGCTCGACGACAAGAGCATTTTGGCTCACGTACGCTGCTCAAAATCGCCAAAACCAGGCTCCACCGTTATTGTTGGCGAAAATGATGAATACTCAGCAGAGATGGTGGCTCGTCATGATGCATTGTTTGAGCTGAAATTTAATTCTGATAAGACGGTGTTAGAAATTCTGGAACAGATCGGTCATATGCCACTTCCACCCTATATTGACCGCCCAGATGAAGACGCAGATAAAGAGCGTTACCAAACGGTTTACAGCCAAAAACCGGGTGCGGTAGCCGCGCCAACCGCAGGCTTACATTTTGATGATGTTCTGCTAGAGAAAATCAAAGCGAAAGGCGCCGAATTTGCTTATGTGACGCTGCACGTCGGTGCGGGTACATTTCAACCGGTAAAAGTGGATGATATTAACGATCACCACATGCACGCGGAATACGTTGAAGTGCCACAAGACGTGGTTGACGCTATTCATGCCACCAAGGCCCGTGGCGGTAGAATCATTGCCGTTGGTACAACATCGGTTCGTTCACTGGAAAGTGCAGCGCAAGACGCGTTGAAGAAAGGCACAGAATTGGTTCCATTCTTTGGCGATACCGAAATCTTTATCTACCCTGGTTACGAGTACCAGTTGGTGGACTGCTTGATCACCAACTTCCACTTGCCAGAATCAACACTGATTATGTTGGTGAGTGCGTTTGCAGGTTATGAGAACACCATGAATGCATACCAGCATGCGGTTGAGAACAACTACCGTTTTTTCTCTTATGGTGATTCAATGTTCATCAAGAAGAAAACGGCATAAACCCCTCCCTAACCCTCCTCTTAAAAAGGTGAGGGAATAAAAGCGCTGAGGCGTGGGTTTCTCCCCCCTTTCTAAGGGAGAGGCTAGGAGGGGGCAACGATTTACGAGTGCTAGCAGTAAGCTAGGAAACAGAGCAGAACCACTGCTTTGTCTCTCGCACGGAAAGCGACCACTCCTTAAAGTGGGGGTTACCCCTAAAAAACATTGTCAGACTGTTTCTCTGACACTCGGAGGCATCGTGAAATTATCATTCGATCTTAAGAAGAAAAACGGCAATGCGCGTCGTGGTCAATTGACCTTCGAACGTGGCACTGTTCAAACGCCAGCGTTCATGCCGGTAGGTACTTACGGTACCGTTAAAGGCATGACACCAGAAGAAGTAAAAGGCACGGGCGCAGAAATCCTGCTCGGTAACACTTTCCACCTATGGCTGCGTCCAGGCCAAGAAGTGATGAAAATGCACGGTGACCTGCACGACTTCATGAACTGGCATGGTCCGATCCTTACCGATTCAGGCGGTTTCCAAGTATTCAGCCTGGGTAAAATGCGTACTATTACAGAGCAAGGTGTACATTTCCGCAACCCAGTAAACGGTGACAAAATTTTCATGGACGCAGAGAAGTCGATGGAAATCCAAAAAGATTTAGGCTCTGACATCGTTATGATTTTCGACGAGTGTACGCCATACCCAGCGACACACGATGAAGCGAAAAAATCGATGGAAATGTCACTACGTTGGGCGCAGCGCTCGCGTGATCACTTCGATAAACTAGAAAACCCGAACAACCTATTTGGTATCGTTCAAGGTGGTGTATACGAAGACCTACGAGATGTATCGGTAAAAGGTCTAACTGACATTGGCTTTGACGGTTATGCGGTGGGTGGTCTTGCCGTCGGTGAACCGAAAGAAGACATGCATCGCATTCTTGAGCACACGTGCCCACAACTTCCAGAAGATAAACCACGTTACTTGATGGGTGTTGGCAAGCCAGAAGACTTGGTCGAAGGTGTTCGCCGTGGTATCGACATGTTTGACTGTGTAATGCCAACCCGTAACGCGCGTAACGGCCACCTATTTGTGACTGGTGGTGTGATCAAGATCCGTAATGCGAAACACAAAACGGATACAACACCGTTAGATCCGCACTGTGACTGTTACACTTGTCAGAACTACAGCAAGTCGTACCTTCACCACCTAGAGCGTTGTAACGAAATCCTAGGTGCGCGCCTGAATACTATCCATAACCTACGTTACTACCAACGTTTGATGGAAAGCATTCGTAAGGCGATTGATGAAGATCGTTTCGATGAGTTTGTTCAAGAGTTTTACGCTCGTCGTGACCGCGAAGTGCCACCACTAGGTAAAGCATAAAAAATTAAAGCCTTTGGCATGTCGCCAGAGGCTTTTGCTAATAAAGTAGGCAAAAGCATATTATTTTTGAGAGAGTGATCTCTATTAGTCACATTCAGACTTGAATCTAAATTGCGAAAGCCCAACTTTTTGGATTATTAATAAAATATAATGAGGATGTTTTAATGTTTATTTCTCAAGCTCACGCAGCAGCAGAAGGCGCACCAGCAGGTGGCGGTTTTGAAATGCTAATCATGCTAGGCATGTTCGCAGTGATCTTCTACTTCATGATCTATCGCCCACAAGCAAAGCGTGTAAAAGAACACAAGAGCCTGATGTCTTCGATGGGCAAAGGTGACGAAGTACTAACAAGCGGTGGTCTAGTAGGTAAAATCACTAAGATCAGTGAAGAGAACGACTACATTTCAATTGAGCTAAATGCAAACAATGAAGTTGTGATCAAGAAAGACTTCGTAACGGCAGTGCTACCAAAAGGTACGCTTAAGTCTCTATAAAACAGCTAAAGGATCCTCGCTGTGCTAAACCGTTATCCGTTATGGAAGTATTTGATGGTATTCTTCGCCATCATCACCGCTGCGTTGTACGCACTTCCAAATATCTACGGTGAAGATCCGGCTGTTCAAATTACAGGGGCGCGTGGCGCCTCTGTTGATATGTCAACGCTGGATGCTGTCACTAACGCTCTTGATAAAGAGCACCTTTCTTATAAAACCATTGCTCTCGAAAATGGTTCAATCCTTGTTCGTTTCAATGACACTGATACTCAGATCAGTGCGCGCGATATTATCAGCGAAGCGCTTGGCAAAGATAAAATTGTCGCTCTCAACCTAGCGCCATCTACGCCAGACTGGCTAGAAGCCATTGGTGCGTCACCACTTAAACTGGGTCTTGACCTGCGTGGTGGTGTTCACTTCTTGATGGAAGTGGATATGGACGCGGCAATGGAAAAGCTAGTTGGTCAACAAGAAGAAGCGTTCCGTAGTGAGCTTCGTGAAGCCAAAGTTCGCTACCGTGCAATTCGTCCTTCTGGTAAAGAGGGAGTCGAAGTATTGCTACGTAATGAAGAACAACTGGCGGAAGCGAAGGCGACGCTAGAGAAGAATCACCCTGACATGAACTTTGTCGACTCTGATTCGAATGGCCGTTACGCTTTGATTGCCACCTTTACTGAGCAACGTTTACAAGAGATCCGTAACTACGCTGTAGAACAAAACATCACGATTCTACGTAACCGTGTAAACGAGCTGGGTGTTGCTGAACCATTGGTGCAACGTCAAGGTGCTAGTCGCATCGTCGTTGAGCTTCCCGGTGTTCAAGATACCGCTCGTGCGAAGGAAATCCTAGGTGCAACGGCAACGCTAGAGTTCCGCGAAGTCGATGATAAAGCTGACCTATCAGCCGCGGCAAGTGGTCGTGCGCCAGCAGGTAGCGAAATCAAGATGGATCGTGATGGTCGCCCTGTTGTATTGAAGAAGCGCGTTATTCTTGGTGGTCAAAGTATCACGGATGCAAGCTCAAGTGTTGATGAATACGGTCGTCCGCAAGTGAACATCTCGCTAGACAGCGAGGGTGGTAACAAGATGTCAGCGTTCTCTAAAAAGAACATCGGCAAGCTAATGGCAACCGTGTTTGCAGAATACAAAGACAGTGGTCGTCGTACGCCAGAAGGCAAAGTGATCCTTGATAAACACGAAGAAGTCATTAACCAAGCAACGATTCAATCGGCTCTTGGCCGTAACTTCCGTATCACAGGTATCGACTCTGCGGCAGAAGCGCACAACCTAGCACTTCTACTACGTGCTGGTGCACTTATCGCCCCTATCTCTATCGTTGAAGAGCGTACCATTGGTCCATCAATGGGTCAGCAAAACATCGATATGGGTATTCAAGCATGTATCTGGGGTATGGTAGCAGTAATGATCTTTACTCTGCTTTACTACCGTGGTTTTGGTCTGATCGCGAACGTTGCACTGATGGCAAACTTAGTGCTTATCATCGGTATTATGTCGATGATTCCAGGTGCAACCATGACGCTTCCGGGTATCGCTGGTATCGTTTTGACAGTGGGTATGGCAGTCGATGCGAACGTACTGATATTCGAACGTATCCGTGAAGAGCTTCGCGATGGCCGCAGTCCACAACAAGCGATTCACCAAGGTTACGCTAATGCATTTAGCACCATTGCCGATGCGAACATCACCACCCTTATCACAGCAATCATTCTGTTTGCTGTTGGTACAGGTGCAGTGAAAGGCTTCGCGGTAACGCTATCTATCGGTATCTTGACCTCTATGTTCACCGCAATCATAGGTACACGTTGTATCGTGAACTTGGTGTACGGTGGCAAGCGCGTTAAGAAATTGTCGATCTAAGGCTGGGAATTATTATGTTTCAAATTCTAAAAGCAGAAAACACGATCGGCTTTATGCGTTGGTCGAAAGTCGCGTTCGTATTCTCTATCTTTATGATCGCTGCTTCTATCTTCACGCTATCAACCAAGTGGTTGAACTGGGGTCTAGACTTTACTGGTGGTACGCTCATCGAGGTAGGTTTTGAACAACCAGCAAACCTTGAAGAAATTCGTGCAGCTCTAGATTCACAAGGCTTCGGCGATGCGACGGTACAAAACTTCGGTAGCGCTCGTGATGTAATGGTTCGTCTTCGTCCACGTGACGATATGTCTGGTGAAACGCTAGGTAACCAAATCATTGGTGCTATTAAAGAAGGCACGGGTGAAAGCGTAGAAATGCGGCGTATCGAATTCGTAGGTCCAAACGTTGGTGATGAACTAACGGAAGCAGGCGGCCTAGCGATTCTTGTGTCGCTAATCTGTATCCTGATCTACGTATCGATCCGATTCGAATGGCGTCTAGCAGCAGGTGCGGTAATGGCACTGGCACACGATATCATCATCACGCTGGGTGTCTTCTCGTTCCTACAAATCGAAGTTGATCTAACCATCGTAGCGGCACTACTAACGGTAGTTGGTTACTCGCTCAACGATACCATTGTTGTATTCGACCGGATTCGTGAAAACTTCCGTAAGATGCGTAAGGGTGAGCCTTCAGACATCATGGACGCTTCAATTACTCAAACATTGAGCCGTACTTTGATTACGTCTGGTACGACGTTGTTCGTAGTAATTGCACTGTTCACTCAAGGTGGTGCGATGATTCACGGTTTCGCGACCGCACTTCTATTAGGTATCACAGTAGGTACGTACTCTTCTATCTACGTAGCATCAGCACTAGCGCTAAAACTGGGTATCCAGAAGGAGCACTTGATGCCACCTCAAGTAGAAAAAGAAGGTGCAGAGTTCGACGAGATGCCATAAGGCAGATTGAGAACCGAAACCGAAAGCAAAAACCGCTGAGTAATCGGCGGTTTTTTTGTATCTGAGTTGTGTCGCTGAAGAGCCTCGCACATCATTCGTCCTCAATGTGTAGACACATTTTAGAACGAGACTGACAGATGTAAAAAAGCCCCGCTCAGAGAGCGAGGCTTTTTGAAAGTCATCAGCGTGGCGGGCTTAGTATGCCGCCATCATCTTACTTAAGGATCGCGCTGTTACCGTTTTCACGAATGTGCTTAAGGATAGATTTTACGCCACGAGCACTTGAAGCAACGATGTTGCCAGACTTCATGTAATCAGTTCCGCCAGCAAAGTCAGTTAGGATAGCACCAGCTTCACGAGCAATCAGCTCACCAGCCGCCATATCCCATGGCTTCAGACCTAGCTCGAAGTAACCATCTACGCGACCAGCAGCGACATAACATAGATCAAGAGCTGAAGAGCCAGAACGACGGAAATCGGCACATTCAGTAAATAGAGAGCCAATGATCTTGATGTAAGATTCAGAGTGTTGCTTCTGTTTGAATGGGAAACCAGTCGCAAGAACAGTACCGTGTAGGTCTTTAAGCGGAGTAACACGGATACGAGCGTTGTTTAGTTGAGCGCCAGCACCGCGTTGTGCAGTGAATAGCTCGTTTTGCATTGGATCGTATACACAAGCCACTTCAGTTTTACCTTTGAAGCGAACTGCGATAGATACTGCGAAAGTTGGGTAACCTTTTACAAAGTTATTAGTGCCATCCAGTGGGTCGATGATCCATTGTACGTCTTTATCTTTACCTTCGATAAGACCAGCTTCTTCAGCAACGATACAGTGCTCTGGGTAAGAGTGCTTGATAGTATCGATGATGATAGCTTCTGCTTCTTTGTCTACATTAGTAACAAAGTCATTAGTGCCTTTTAGCGTAGATTCAATTTTATCTGTGTTTTCTAATGATTTAGCAATGTGATTGCCTGCCTTTCGCGCAGCGCGAATAGCAATGTTTAGCATTGGATGCATACGAATTTCCCAACGGATGTTAAAGAACAAATGAAAGCGGCCGCGAGTATACCAGAGTTAAAACAAAAAGGAAGTGGTTATTTTTTGTCCTCCGTTCTAGTGCGTAGTGGTCCATGTATCGTGATGAAGTGCACCAATTGATGAGAATGCCAGTAGAAAGCGGCTTCTCTATAGGGCGTGTTAAAAAAATATGGTAACATTCTGCGGTTTTAAACTAGGTAGCAAACACAGATGTTGGATCAAGTAAAAATCGTACTCGTCGGAACTTCTCATTCAGGCAACATTGGCTCGGCTGCACGCGCAATGAAAGTCATGGGTTTAAGCCAACTTGTATTGGTTGATCCGCAATGTGAAGTGGATGACCAAACTCTTGCTCTTGCCGCTGGTGCTGGTGATATTGCTCAAAACGCAACAGTCGTAAGTACGCTAGAGGAAGCCATTGAAGATTGTGGTCTTGTCGTCGGCTCTAGTGCTCGTTCACGCACACTTGAATGGCCAATGCTTGAGCCACGCGAATGTGGTGAGAAATTTGCCGTTGAAGGCCAAAAGCACCCTGTTGCATTGGTCTTTGGCCGTGAGAGAACTGGCCTAACTAATGACGAATTGCAGAAGTGTCATTACCACGTTTGCATTCCAGCTAATCCTGAATACAGTTCACTTAACTTAGCGATGGCGGTACAAACGCTGAGCTATGAAGTTCGCGTTGCACACCTCAACCTAGAGCAAAGCCAATACGTGCCAAGTGAGCCTGAAGAGTACCCACGCCATAAAGAGCTAGAAATGTTCTTTGAGCACCTTGAAAAGGTGATGGTTGATACCCAATTTATCAACAAAGAACAGCCAGGTCAGGTGATGAACAAACTTCGTCGCTTGTACTCACGTGCACGACCAGAGGCTCAAGAATTGAATATTCTGCGTGGTGTTTTGACAGCGATCGAAAAGAAACTCTGAATAAACAATAACCACTTTAGATGTAAGGGTGAATACCTGACTAAAATAGTCAAATAAATACTTGACCATTTTAGTCGGGTATGGAAGAATCATAATCATTACAAACCATGTGGATACGGTGTGGTATGAAACTTACATCTAAAGGAAGATATGCGGTGACAGCCATGCTGGATGTGGCACTGCACTCGCAACAAACCCCGGTACCTCTTGCAGACATCTCCGAGCGCCAGGGGATCTCGCTCTCTTATTTAGAGCAGCTGTTTTCGAAATTGCGTAAAGCAGGCTTAGTCACTAGCGTTCGTGGTCCTGGTGGTGGTTACCGACTGGGTGCCGATGCACACAGTATCGCTATCGGTACCGTAATTGCTGCTGTTGATGAGTCAGTCGATGCAACCAAATGCCAAGGCAAGGGAGGTTGTCAAGGTGGGACTCGTTGCCTAACTCACACACTATGGCGTGACTTAAGCTCTCGTATCAGCGACTTCCTGAATAACATCACGCTCGGTGAGCTGATGACAGACAACGAAGTAATAGAAATTTCTGATCGTCAGGACATTGATCTGGCGGTGACTCATGGGCTATCAAACAAAAATACAACCGCCGCGCCCATCGGTGTAAACGTCCGCTCTTAGCGGTCAGCTTTTTACATTGGAGTAGAGAATGAAACTGCCGATTTATCTAGATTATTCCGCTACGTGTCCAGTTGATCCACGTGTTGCTGAAAAAATGGTTCAGTACATGACAATGGATGGGACATTTGGCAACCCAGCTTCACGTTCGCACCGTTATGGCTGGCAGGCAGAAGAAGCTGTAGATACTGCTCGTGAGCAAATTGCTGACCTTCTAAATGCAGATCCACGCGAAATTGTCTTCACCTCTGGTGCGACTGAATCTGACAACCTTGCAATCAAAGGTGCCGCTCATTTTTACTCTAAAAAGGGTAAACATATCATCACTTGTAAAACAGAGCATAAAGCGGTTCTTGACCCATGTCGTCAACTAGAGCGCGAAGGCTTTGAAGTGACTTACTTAGAGCCAGAATCAAACGGCCTGATTGACCTAAACAAACTTCAAGCAGCAATGCGTGAAGATACTGTTCTCGTATCAATCATGCACGTAAACAATGAGATTGGTGTTATTCAAGACATCGCAGCAATCGGCGAGTTATGTCGTGAACGTAAGATAGTGTTCCACGTAGATGCTGCACAATCTGCGGGCAAACTGCCAATCGATGTTCAAGAGTTGAAAGTAGACCTAATTTCACTGTCAGCACACAAAATCTATGGCCCTAAAGGTATTGGCGCACTTTACGTACGTCGTAAACCTCGTATTCGCCTAGAAGCGCAAATGCATGGTGGTGGTCACGAACGTGGTTTCCGCTCTGGTACGCTACCGACTCACCAGATCGTAGGTATGGGTGAAGCGTTCCGCATCGCCAAAGAAGACATGCAGAAAGATTACGATCACGCATTAGCACTTCGTAACCGTCTTCTAGATGGTGTGAAAGATCTTGAAGCGGTAACGGTGAATGGTGATTTAGAACAGCGTGTACCACACAACTTAAACGTGAGCTTTGCATTTGTTGAAGGCGAATCACTCCTGATGTCACTGAAAGATCTCGCAGTATCATCAGGTAGTGCATGTACTTCAGCGAGTCTAGAGCCATCTTATGTGCTTCGTGCGCTAGGTCTTGACGACGAACTGGCTCACAGCTCTGTACGTTTCTCATTTGGCCGTTTCACGACTGAAGAAGAAATTGATTACGCAATTGAACAAATCCGCGTTGCAGTGACTAAGCTACGCGACATGTCTCCTCTATGGGATATGTACAAGGAAGGGGTTGATCTGAGCACGGTTGAATGGGCTCATCATTAATCTCACGGACTGAATAGAGGATTCGAGGTAATTTATCATGGCATACAGCGAAAAAGTAATTGATCACTATGAGAACCCACGTAACGTAGGTTCATTCGATAAAGAAGATCCATCAGTAGGTAGCGGCATGGTTGGCGCACCAGCTTGTGGTGACGTAATGAAGCTTCAAATTAAAGTGACACCAGAAGGCATCATTGAAGACGCGAAATTTAAAACTTACGGTTGTGGTAGCGCAATCGCATCAAGTTCACTAGTGACAGAGTGGGTGAAAGGTAAGTCGATCGATGAAGCGGCTGCTATCAAAAACTCTGAGATTGCAGAAGAGTTGGAGCTTCCTCCCGTGAAAGTGCACTGCTCAATCCTAGCGGAAGATGCAATTAAAGCAGCGGTTGCTGACTACAAGAAAAAACACCAAGAATAAGTATTCCGTATATAATGGGAGCCTGTAACGCTCCCATTTCAATCGTAATTTAGACAGACGTAAGGTGCAGTATGGCCATCACAATGACAGAAACAGCGGCGAGCCGCGTAAAAGCATTCCTAGATAACCGAGGCAAAGGTATCGGTTTGCGTCTTGGAGTGAAGACGACAGGCTGTTCCGGTATGGCTTATGTGCTTGAGTTTGTTGATGAGCTTAATGAAGACGAAGATGAAGTATTCGACCACTCGGGTGTCAAGATCATCATCGACAAAAAAAGCTTGGTGTACTTAGACGGCACTGAACTGGATTACGTGAAGGAAGGCTTGAACGAAGGCTTTGAATTCAACAACCCGAATGCGAAAAGTGAATGTGGTTGTGGTGAAAGCTTCAACGTCTAATTGATTGGCCTTTTGGGCAACCGAGTCCAGAGGGCTTTACTAGGACCCGAACTTAATGAATCACTTTGAATTATTTGGGCTACCAAGTCAGTTTACGCTGGATGGTAGCCTTCTTTCTTCTCAGTTCTTAGAACTGCAAAAACGCTTTCATCCAGATAATTTTGCCACAGCGTCTGAGCGCGACCGTTTAATGGCTGTTCAAAAAGCAGCGCAAATTAATGATGCTTACCAAGTTTTGAAACAGCCAATCTCACGTGCAGAATACATCTTGGCAGAAAATGGCATTGAAATCCACGGTGAACAGCAAACCATGCAAGACCCAATGTTCCTAATGGAACAGATGGAGCTGCGTGAAGAATTAGAAGAAATTGCTGACAGCTCTGATCCTGAATCAGCGCTTTTTGACTTTGATGCTAAGGTCAGCAAAATGTACAAACAGCATTTGGCGAATGTAGAACAAGAACTTGATAATGGTCTTTGGGCAGAAGCTGCAGACCGCGTTCGTAAACTTAAATTCATAGCCAAACTAAAGAACGAAATTGAACTGGTCGAAGACAAGCTCCTCGGCTAGTTAGCGTGACAAGGACTCATCATGGCACTACTTCAAATCGCAGAACCGGGCCAAAGCTCGGCACCTCATCAGCATAAGTTAGCAGCGGGTATCGACTTAGGTACCACGAACTCTTTGGTTGCTTCTGTACGCAGTGGCAATGCCACGACTTTAACGGATGAGCAGGGACGTAGTATTCTGCCGTCGGTTGTAAACTATGCGCAAGAATCGGCGATGGTTGGTTATGACGCGAAAGCAAAAGCAGAGCTAGAGCCTGAAAATACCATTATTTCGGTAAAGCGTTTGATTGGCCGCTCATTGAAAGACATTCAATCTCGTTACCCATCTTTGCCTTACCAGTTTAAAGAGAGCGATAATGGTCTTCCTATTCTGAAAACGGCTCAAGGTGATAAGAACCCGATTGAAGTTTCTGCAGACATTCTAAAAGCACTCGGAAAACGTGCAGAAGAGACGCTTGGCGGGGAACTTGCTGGTGTCGTGATTACCGTTCCAGCTTACTTCGATGACGCTCAACGTGCCGGTACTAAAGATGCGGCAAAATTGGCAGGTCTTCATGTACTACGTCTGCTTAACGAGCCAACTGCAGCAGCTATCGCTTACGGTTTGGATTCTGGTCAAGAAGGTGTGATTGCGGTTTACGATTTAGGTGGCGGTACTTTTGATATCTCTATCTTACGTCTGTCAAAAGGCGTATTTGAAGTCTTGGCGACGGGTGGTGATTCAGCGTTAGGTGGCGATGACTTTGACCATCTTCTTGCTGACTATCTGATGGAGCAAGCGGGGCTAGAAGCGCCACTTTCTGCAGAGAAAAACCGTGTACTGTTAAACATTGCCACTGCAACTAAGATTGCTTTCTCTGAGCATGACAGTGTGGATGTTGATGTTTTTGGCTGGAAAGGCTCAGTCACTCGCGAACAGTTCGAAGAGTTGATTCGCCCATTGGTGAAGAAAACCTTGATGTCTTGCCGTCGCGCGCTTAAAGATGCTGACGTTGATACCGAAGACGTGCTTGAAGCCGTGATGGTTGGTGGCTCTACTCGTACTCTACTGGTACGTGAAATGGTGGGTGAGTTCTTTGGTCGCACACCACTAACAAGCATTAACCCAGATGAAGTGGTTGCGATTGGTGCTGGCATCCAAGCGGACATTCTAGCGGGTAACAAACCTGATTCAGAAATGCTGCTGCTTGATGTTATCCCATTATCACTTGGCATTGAAACCATGGGCGGCTTGGTAGAGAAGATCATTCCTCGTAACACCACCATTCCTGTTGCTCGTGCGCAAGAATTTACCACGTTCAAAGATGGTCAAACGGCGATGAGCGTACACGTGGTACAAGGTGAGCGTGAGATGGTCGATGACTGTCGTTCACTGGCACGTTTCTCGCTGAAAGGTATTCCGCCAATGGCGGCAGGTGCAGCGCACATTCGTGTGACTTACCAAGTGGATGCCGATGGCCTACTGTCTGTGACGGCAATGGAGAAGAGTACTGGCATTCAGTCAGAGATCCAAGTGAAGCCGTCTTACGGTCTGAGTGATAATGAAGTTACGAATATGCTCCGTGACTCAATGACTTATGCGAAAGAAGACATGCAAGCTCGCGCACTTGCGGAACAACGTGTTGAAGCAGACCGTGTGATTGAAGGTTTGATTGCAGCGATGCAAGCGGATGGTGATGAGCTACTATCAGAGCAAGAGAAACAAGCGTTGTTAAATGTGATTGAAGCACTGATTGAGCTTCGCAATGGTGAAGATGCGGATGCGATTGAGCAAGGCATTAAAGACACCGACAAAGCAAGCCAAGATTTTGCATCGCGCCGTATGGATAAATCGATTCGAGCTGCACTGTCAGGTCAATCAGTAGATGATATATAAGAGATAAGTAGTTATGCCTAAGATTATTGTATTACCGCACGAAGATTTATGCCCAGAAGGTGCAGTGTTGGAAGCAAAAACTGGTGAAACCGTTCTGGACGTGGCACTGAAAAACGGTATCGGTATTGAGCATGCCTGTGAAAAATCATGTGCATGCACCACATGTCACGTGATCATTCGTGAAGGTTTTGATTCACTAGAAGAAAGTGAAGAGCTTGAAGACGACATGCTAGATAAAGCGTGGGGGCTAGAGCCTGAATCTCGTCTTGGTTGCCAAGCAAAAGTGGCAGATGAAGACTTGGTTGTTGAGATCCCAAAATACACGTTGAATCACGCGTCAGAAGATCACTAATACGATCTCCCTGTGATAGGGAAAACGAAAAGGAAGATGAGCAATGAAATGGACAGATTCTCGCGACATCGCGATAGAGCTTTGTGACAAGTTTCCGGGTGTGGATCCTAAGACGGTACGTTTTACCGATCTCCATCAATGGATCATGGAGTTAGATGAGTTCGATGATGAACCAAACCATTGTAACGAAAAGATCCTCGAAGCGGTGATCTTATGCTGGATGGATGAAGCAGACTAACGCTCAAATCGGCGGCAAAACGCAGCCGAGTTAACAATTCTTACTAAAAAAAGCGGACCTCTCGGTCCGTTTTTTTATCCAATTGACATTTTTTCCCTACATAGTGCTAACATCCGTTAGTTATTAAAAAAGAAGAGGCGTAGGTAACGCCGTTATAAGACAAGGAGAAACCATGTCTACACAGATGTCTGTATTTCTAAGCCAAGAACCAGCGGCACCACATTGGGGCGACAAAGCACAGCTTTCTTTCGCTGAGAATAGCGCAACCATTCACCTAGATGAAGGTCACGATCTTGGTGCGATTCAACGTGCAGCGCGTCAACTCGATGGCCAAGGAATTCGTTTTGTTCTACTTGCGGGTGACAACTGGGACTTAGAGAGCATTTGGGCTTTCCACCAAGGATACCGTAACCCTAAGAAACACGGCGCACTAGAGTGGGTTGCACTGCCAGAAGCGGATCAAGCAGAGCTTCATGCTCGTATTACCGCGACTGACTTTACCCGCGATATCATCAATAAAACCGCAGAAGAAGTCGCACCGCGTCAATTGGCGACGATGGCGGCAGAATTTATCAAGTCAGTTGCGCCTCAAGGTACCGTGACGACTCGCATCGTAAAAGACAAAGACCTGCTTTCAGAAGGCTGGGAAGGTATCTACGCTGTAGGCCGGGGATCAGAGCGCACATCTGCAATGTTACAGCTAGATTACAACCCAACCGGTGATGAAAACGCACCAGTATTTGCGTGCCTAGTGGGTAAAGGTATTACCTTTGACTCTGGCGGTTACAGCTTGAAGCCATCAAACTTTATGACAGCAATGAAAGCGGACATGGGCGGTTCTGGCACCATCACCGGTGGCCTTGGTTTAGCGATTCAGCGTGGTTTGAACAAGCGCGTGAAGCTGATACTTTGCTGTGCTGAGAATATGGTGTCAGGTCGTGCACTTAAGCTTGGCGACATCATCACCTACAAAAATGGCAAAACCGTTGAGATCATGAATACCGATGCTGAAGGGCGCTTGGTGCTTGCTGATGGTCTTATCTACGCAAGTGAGCAAAACCCAGAGCTAATTATTGATTGTGCAACACTCACAGGCGCGGCGAAGAATGCGCTCGGTAATGATTACCATGCACTGATGAGTTTTGATGATGAGCTTTCTCACCACGCTCTAACGGCGGCGAACCAAGAGAAAGAAGGTTTATGGCCACTCCCTCTTGCTGATTTCCACCGTGAGATGTTGCCTTCAAACTTTGCGGATCTGTCTAATATCAGCTCTGGTGATTACTCTCCAGGTGCGAGCACTGCAGCGGCTTTCTTGTCCTACTTTGTAGAAGATTACAAGAAAGGTTGGTTGCATTTTGACTGTGCGGGCACATATCGCAAGTCGGCATCGGATAAGTGGTCTGCAGGGGCAACAGGTATGGGCGTTCGTACACTTGCTCGTTTCCTGAACGAACAAGCCGCAAAATAAGACTTTTACCAGTGCAGACATCACGTCTGTGCTGGTATAACTAAGAGAGACGCAAGTCACTTATATAAAACTATTATTACAAGTACAAAAAGGAAACTTTATGGCTCTAGAAAGAACGTTTTCAATTGTTAAGCCCGACGCTGTAGAACGCAATTTGATTGGTGAAATTTACCACCGTATCGAAAACGCAGGACTACGTATCGTTGCTGCGAAAATGGTTCACCTGACAGAAGAGCAGGCGAGCGGTTTTTACGCAGAACATGAAGGCAAACCTTTTTTCCCTGCACTGAAAGAGTTCATGACATCTGGCCCTATCATGGTTCAGGTACTTGAAGGCGAAGGCGCTATCGCGCGTTACCGTGAACTGATGGGTAAAACCAACCCAGAAGAAGCGGCATGCGGTACGATCCGTGCGGATTACGCACTGAGCATGCGCCATAACTCCGTTCACGGTTCAGACAGCCCAGAGTCGGCGGCGCGTGAAATCGAGTTCTTCTTCCCAGAATCAGAGATTTGTCCTCGCTAATCTTGTCCTCGTTTGAATTTTAGGCCTCGGATTTTTCTGGGGCTTTTTATTATCTGTAGATGAGGAAGAATGGGTGAGTAGTGCTGTTTAAAATTTAATCACTATGATTTTAATGCCTTAACAAACACAAGGTCTTACAGCCCTTGTTGTAGCTGCATAAAGGCTGTACAATTCGCGCCCTTATTCTTGTTTCAGTCATTGAGAGGCAACATGACCACTGAAAAAATCAATCTACTCGACTTTGATCGCAAAGGCATGCGTCAATTTTTCGCGGAAGAACTAGGCGAAAAAGCGTTCCGCGCCGATCAGGTTATGAAGTGGATCTACCATTTCGGTGTTGATGACTTCGACAATATGACGAACATCAACAAGAAACTGCGTGAAAAGCTTCAGCACAAGTGTGAGATTAAAGCTCCTGTCGTTTCTGAAGCGCAGCACTCATCGGATGGTACGATCAAGTGGGCAATGCGTGTTGGCGATCAAGATGTCGAAACGGTGTACATCCCAGAGGATGATCGTGCGACTTTGTGTGTTTCTTCTCAAGTTGGCTGCGCACTGGAATGTAAGTTCTGCTCAACCGCTCAGCAAGGCTTTAACCGTAACTTGAAAGTTTCTGAAATCATCGGTCAAGTATGGCGTGCTGCTCGTGAAGTGGGCCTACAGAAAGAAACTGGTCGTCGCCCAATTACCAACGTGGTAATGATGGGAATGGGTGAGCCGCTGCTTAACATGAAGAATTTGATCCCAGCACTAGAAATCATGCTGGATGATCTTGGTTTTGGCTTGTCTAAGCGTCGCGTAACTGTATCAACATCGGGTGTTGTATCTGGTCTTGATCAGATGACAGGTAAAATCGACGTGGCACTGGCGATCTCACTGCACGCACCAAACGATAAGTTGCGCAGCGAAATCATGCCAATCAACGACCGTTGGGATATCCAAGAATTCTTGGCATCGGTTCGTCGTTACCTAGCATCTTCAAACGCGAACCGCGGTAAAGTAACCGTTGAGTACGTACTGCTAGACCATGTGAACGATGACATGGATCACGCTCGTGAGCTGGCTGAGCTGATGAAAGGTACGCCATGTAAGATTAACCTGATCCCATTTAACCCGTACCCAGGTTCACCATACAAGAAACCAAGTAATTCACGTATCGATCGCTTCCAGAAAACGTTGATGCAGTATGAGCACACGGTGACGATCCGTAAGACCCGTGGTGATGACATCGATGCGGCCTGTGGCCAACTTGTTGGTGATGTTATCGACCGCACGAAGCGTACCGCAATGCTCAAAGCAACCCGTGGTGCAGATACCATCGAAGTGAAAGCGGTATAAATTGCCAGAATAAAGAAATAGCCAGAGCTTATGCTCTGGCTATTTTGTTTGGCATCTCGAAACGGCAACCGGAGTAATGGCTTGTTATTGCGATCAATTGAGGGTAGCCATGTCAATTTTTGGACAAAAACTTGAGCTATCTGTTAATTTGAGAGTAAAGAGTTTTTGTCTTTGTTATACATTCGCTTATCATGGTGAGTAAAATATAACTATGACACTGACAATTTGCAGTATTTTCTTAAAACGCTTTGCAGCTTCTTGCAACGCGAGCATTCAAACAACAAGTGCTGTAAGTTTCTAAAAGATTATTTTGGTTAACGCGTTTAGGCTAGCTATCTTTAAGTGAGTCTGAAGAACAAAAACGAAAATAGATAATGTGTTAGCCACCCAACAGATTAAATACCATAATTATGACAGAACACGAAAACACCACTGAAGTGCCACTTTCTCTAGAAGCAGGCACACTACTAAAAAATAAACGCGAATCATTGGGGATGACGCAAAAGCATGTTGCTAATCGCCTGAGGCTTCGCGTTTCTGTTATTCAAAATATTGAAAACAATCGATTTGAACCGCAGCAGGTTGCGACCTTTACACGTGGCTATCTTCGTTCGTATGCGAAACTCGTTGGCCTTGATGAAAAGACCGTTTTGGCAGCTTTAGAGCAAACATCTGAGGCCCATGTTCAGCCACAAGAAACCGAGATGCAGAGCTTTTCGCGTAAAACGAAACACGAAAAACACAATAGCCGTATCATGCTGCTTACTTGGGTGATTGCTATTGTTATTATCGGCATTTCGGGTGCTTGGTGGTGGCAAAACCAACAAGAGGATAGCTTGGCTCAAGTCGTTACAGAGGCCAATTTAGATGTAGAACCGAGTGCTGCTGAGATTGCCGATATAGACCAACTTAGCGCTGATGAGTTAATTGCTAGCACTCCTGCTGAGATTGCCGAGATAGACCAACTTAGCGCTGATAAGTTAATGGCTAGCTCTCGTGATGAGATAGCGTCAACAGACATTAAGCCAGCGATTGAAGGCGTAACGCTAGCGGCTTCTGATGGCGATGCACTAGAGACAACGACCCCCGAACTTGCAGTGAATGAAGACGAGGTTTCTGAAATTATACCTGATGCTCCAGTGGCGATTATTGAAGCGGCAGATGAAGAGCAAGAGCCTAAGCTCGTTGTGCCAGAAGGAATGACGCGACTGACGATGAAATTTAAAGCGGATTGCTGGATTCAAGTAAAAGACGTGAATGGCAAAACGCTCGTCAGTGGTACTCGTAAGCCTGGTCAAGATGTAGAACTTGCCGGAAAAGCGCCTTTTAAAGTGATATTAGGCGCACCTGAAGGCGTAACCATGACATTTGCAAGTGAACCTGTCGACCTTTCTGGGTATACTTCAGGCAAAGTAGCTCGATTCACTCTACCGTTATAAAGAATTATGCAATACGAATCTCCAATTGTTCGTCGTAAATCGACGCGTATTTATGTGGGTGATGTGCCAATTGGTGATGGTGCACCGATTGCCGTACAGTCAATGACCAACACTCGCACGACTGATGTACAAGCCACAGTCGCTCAAATCCGAGCATTAGAAAAAGTGGGCGCAGACATTGTCCGTGTTTCTGTCCCTACCATGGATGCCGCGGAAGCCTTTAAATTAATAAAGCAGCAAGTCTCTGTTCCATTGGTTGCCGACATTCACTTTGACTACCGTATCGCACTAAAAGTGGCGGAATACGGTGTTGACTGTTTGCGTATCAACCCTGGCAACATCGGCAGCGAAGAGCGTATTCGCTCCGTTGTGGATTGTGCCCGTGACAAAAATATCCCAATCCGTATTGGTGTTAACGGTGGTTCTTTAGAAAAAGACCTGCAACTTAAGTACGGTGAGCCAACGCCTGAAGCCTTGGTAGAATCAGCGATGCGTCATGTCGATCATCTCGATCGCCTTAACTTTGATCAATTCAAAGTGAGTGTGAAGGCGTCTGATGTTTTCCTTGCCGTAGACTCATACCGTTTATTGGCGAAGAAAATTGATCAACCGCTTCATCTCGGCATTACTGAAGCTGGTGGTGCGCGAGCAGGGGCGGTCAAATCTTCAGTTGGTCTTGGCATGCTGTTGGCAGAGGGCATTGGTGATACTCTGCGCATCTCTTTGGCTGCAGACCCTGTAGAAGAGATCAAAGTTGGTTTTGATATCCTTAAATCATTGCGTATACGCTCTCGTGGCATTAACTTTATTGCTTGTCCGAGCTGTTCACGTCAGGAGTTCGACGTTATTGGAACGGTGAACGCACTAGAAGAGCGTTTAGAAGATATCATCACACCAATGGATGTATCGATTATCGGCTGTGTGGTAAATGGCCCTGGTGAAGCTGAGGTTTCACATTTAGGTCTAGCAGGAAGTAACAAGAAGAGTGCGTTCTATGAAGATGGCAAGCGCCAGAAAGAACGCTTCGACAATGATGACCTTGTTAATCAGCTGGAAGCTAAAATCCGTGCGAAAGCGTCTGTAATGGACGAAGAAAATCGCATCGAAGTTAAAGTTCAAGATTAATCTCAACGAGTATTACGGTAAGTATTGTGGCAAAACCAATCCAAGCAATCCGAGGCATGAACGACTGCCTCCCAACTCAATCTCCGCTGTGGCAGAAACTTGAAAACACAGTGAAAAATGTAGTTAGCGCATACGGTTACAACGAAGTGCGCATGCCAATCGTTGAGATGACGCATCTATTCAGCCGCGCAATCGGTGAGGTCACCGACGTGGTTGAGAAAGAAATGTACACGTTCGAAGATCGTAACGGCGATAGCCTAACACTTCGTCCTGAAGGTACCGCCGGCTGTGTTCGTGCTGGTATCGAAAACGGTCTGCTGTACAACCAAGAACAGCGTCTATGGTACATGGGTCCTATGTTCCGTCACGAGCGCCCACAAAAAGGTCGCTACCGTCAGTTCCACCAGTGTGGTGTGGAAGTATTTGGCCTAAATGGTCCCGATGTTGACGCAGAACTGATTATGATGACGGCGCGTCTATGGCGTGAGCTAGGCATCGACAAACACGTGCGTTTAGAGTTGAACTCAATCGGCTCTCTTGAAGCGCGTGCTAATTACCGCACGGCACTGATCGCATTCCTAGAGCAGCATATGGATGTTCTAGATGAAGATTGTAAGCGTCGTTTGCATACCAACCCGCTACGTGTTCTAGATACTAAGAATCCTGACGTTCAAGCGATTTTAGGTGATGCACCTCGTCTTTCTGGCTACTTAGATGATGAATCTAAACAACATTTTGCAGGTCTGTGTGAACTTCTTGATGCTGCTGGTATCGAATACTCAGTAAACGAGCGTCTGGTTCGCGGTCTGGATTACTACAACCGTACCGTATTTGAGTGGATTACTGAAAGCCTAGGTTCCCAGGGCACAGTATGTGGCGGCGGTCGTTATGACGGTCTTGTTGAACAACTTGGCGGCAAACCGACACCATCAGTTGGTTTTGCTATGGGTCTAGAGCGTCTAGTACTCATGTTAGAAACCCTAGAATTGACAGATGTACGTCGCAGCGTTGATGTTTACGTCGTTACCGCGGGTGAAGGCACGATGATGGCGGGTATGAAGCTAGCAGAGCAGCTTCGTGAAGCTATCCCAGGTGTTCGCGTGATGAATCATTTCGGTGGTGGTAACTTCAAGAAACAGTTTAAACGTGCAGATAAAGTTGGTGCTGTTGTAGCATTGGTACTGGGCGAAAACGAAGTGGCGGATAATACCGTTGTACTTAAAGACTTAGCGGGCGGTGAGCAAGAAACTTACAACCAAGCAGAAGTTGCTGAGAAGATCGCAGCACTGATTTAAGTCTTTTAATAAGCTAAAGATTAAAATCTAATTCGCAATGATAAGGCTCCCAAGATAGGAGCCTTTCGACGAAATAGAAACAATGGCAGCCCTTGCTGCCATTTACATGTTTTAAGAGGACAGGAAGTGGAACTTTACGATACTGAAGAGCAACAAGTTGAAGCCATTAAAGACTGGTGGAAGGAAAACGGCAAAGCCGTCATCATCGGTGCAGTTGTTGGTTTAGGTGGTCTATTTGGTTGGCGTTACTACCAAGATTCTGTAGTTCAGGCGAGTGAAGCCGCTTCTCAAAGCTACACGACAGCGATGAATGCGCTACAAGCAAAGGGCACTGATGCTCAAACTGACATTCAAGCTTTCATCGACTCAAATAAAGTGAAAGAGTACTCAGTGCTGGCAGCCCTTCAATTGGCTAAAGTGCAAGTGGATGCAAACGAACTTTCTGCAGCACTAGAGCAATTGAAGTGGGCACAAAGCAATACTAAAGATGCAGCGCTATCCCCACTTATCAGCTACCGTATCGCGCGCATTGAAGCTGAGATGGGTAACTTTGACGCCGCAAACGCTGAATTGGGCAAAGTGACTGACGCAGCATGGACGGGTCGTATTGCAGAGCTTCGTGGTGACATCGTGCTTCGTCAAGGTGACAAAGAGGCGGCTTACACCGCGTACACAGAAGCTCAACAAGCCGCTGATGCAAGCCCAACGCTACAAATGAAATTGGATGACTTGGCCAAATAAGGACCGTATTGGATGAAGAGAGTCTTTAAGAAAGCCTTGTTAGGGGCGTTAACAGTGGGAATCCTAGCTGGTTGTGCTAGTGAAGAAGATACCATTGTTATGGCTCCATTACCTCAGGTTGACAGCCAGTTCACGCCAAACAGTGAATGGAGCACTTCGATTGGTGATGGCGTTGGTCATTACTTTTCAAAGCTGTCACCTGTGTTCGATAATGGCACTCTGTTTGTTGCCAGCCGTGATGGTCTAGTGAAAGCTCTGGATCCAAAAAATGGTAAACAGAAGTGGCAAATCGACTTAGAAGAAGATGTGATGGCCCGTCTTTCTGGTGGGATCACTGCGGCTTACGAACACCTGTACATCGGCTCTGAAAATGGTGAAGTGATTGCACTTGACCAAGAAACCGGAGAGGTGATTTGGCGTATTGAAGTTGGTGGTGAGGTACTAGCGAAGCCTGTAGCAGACTCAGGCTTGATCATCGTAAATACGAGTCGAGGCACATTGGTTGCTTTGGATGAGAGTACGGGTGAACAGCGCTGGGCTCTAAGTACAGAGGTACCAAACCTAACTTTGCGTGGTGATAGTACACCAACGGCGATTGGTGGTGGGGTATTCTGGGGAACGGCAAACGGTCGATTAGCGGCAGCAATCGTTGAGCGCGGTCAATTAATTTGGCAACAACCCGTTGGCACACCAAAAGGTGCAACCGAGATTGATCGTCTAGTTGACGTAGACGCTTCACCTATCGTACTTGGTGGCACTCTTTTCACTATAGGCTACAACGGTCAGCTCATCGCGATTGATTTGCGTTCGGCGAATCCAATTTGGAAGCGCAACTACTCATCAGCAAATGATATGGCGACGGATGGCAGTCGTGTGTTCGTGATCACTGAAAAAGATCATGTGGTGGCGGTAGACGCACGTAGTGGTACTGAGCTATGGGAAAACAGCAAGTTGGAACATCGCCAATTGACTGCGCCGGTACTCGTAGATAACTATCTGGTTGTTGGTGACACATTAGGTTACTTACACTGGATGGATCGTTCAACGGGCGAGTTCGTTGCTCAACAGTATGTGGATGACAGTGGTTTTGCTGTTGGTCCAACCTTGTTGTCCGATGGTTATGTGATTACAACTCGCAACGGCGATGTAAAGAAACTGACCATTAACGAATAATATCGTGATATAATTCACATTCGGCTCCTGGCTGGTAACAGTTAGGAGCCGTTTTGTTGTTTGGAATTTTTATTTATTAACAGTTAACCCTGACGTGGTTATAGGTAAAAAGCTGGTTTGATTTGGCATTAGACTAGTCGTTACCTATAACTACAGAAGAAAGATTATTGTAGAGGTTATTATGGTACCTGTTGTTGCTCTTGTAGGGCGTCCTAACGTAGGTAAGTCTACGCTATTTAACCGACTGACTCGTACTCGTGACGCGTTGGTTGCGGACTTCCCAGGCCTAACGCGAGACCGTAAGTATGGCCAAGCGCGCCTTGACGAAGAACATGAGTTCATCGTGATTGATACCGGTGGTATTGATGGCACGGAAGAAGGTGTAGAGACCAAAATGGCACAGCAGTCATTGGCTGCAATTGATGAAGCTGACGTTGTGCTATTCCTTGTTGATGGCCGTGCAGGTCTAACACCAGCAGATGAGGCTATCGCTTCGCACCTGCGTAAAATTGAAAAACCAGCCATGCTGGTTGTTAACAAAATTGACGGTATCGATGCAGATGCTGCATGCGCTGATTTCTGGCAACTTGGTGTGGATGACATGTACCAAATCGCCGCAGCACACGGTCGTGGTGTTACCGCACTTCTAGAACGTGCGCTTGCGCCATTCTTTGATGATCTGCTAGCAAGTGAAGCGCAAGATGGTGAGATTGAAGATCTGACCGAGTTTGAAGACGCTGACTTTGAACCTGAAGAGATCACCGAAGAAGAAGCGGAAGCGGAACTACAACGTCTGCAAGATCAGCCGATTAAGTTGGCGATCATTGGTCGTCCGAACGTTGGTAAATCAACGCTGACTAACCGTATTCTGGGTGAAGAGCGTGTTGTGGTATACGACATGCCTGGAACGACTCGTGACTCGATCTACATTCCTATGGAACGTGATGGTCGTGAATACGTTCTCATTGATACGGCTGGTGTACGCCGTCGTGGTCGTATCAATGAAACGGTTGAGAAGTTCTCTGTGGTGAAAACATTGAAAGCAGTAGAAGACGCTAACGTGGTTCTGCTGGTGATTGATGCACGAGAAAATATCTCAGATCAAGACTTGAGCTTACTGGGCTTTGCACTTAATGCCGGTCGCTCGATCGTCTTAGCAGTCAATAAATGGGATGGTCTGGATAACGATGTTAAAGAGAGAGTGAAAAAAGAACTCGATCGTCGTTTAGGTTTTGTCGACTTCGCTCGTATTCACTTTATCTCAGCGCTACACGGTACTGGCGTTGGCCACTTGTTTGAATCTATCCAAGAAGCATACAAGTCAGCAACGACGCGTGTCGGTACTTCTGTGTTGACCCGTATTATGAAGATGGCGACAGATGATCACCAACCACCAATGGTTCGTGGCCGCCGCATCAAGCTGAAATACGCGCACGCGGGTGGTTACAACCCACCTATCGTGGTGATTCACGGTAACATGGTTCGTGAGTTGCCAGATTCGTACAAACGTTACTTGATGAACTACTTCCGCAAGTCTCTGGAGATTATGGGTACGCCAATTCGCATTAATTTCCAGAACAGTGAGAACCCATTCGAGAACCAGGGAAATAAGCTGACCTTGTCTCAAGAGCGTAAGCGCAAACGTATGATGTCTATGGTTAAAAACCGTAATAAATAATCGACATGATCTTTTTGAATACCCAAGTTTCGGCTTGGGTATTTTTTTATATGAAGCTTTTTATTAGAAGTAATGGCAAACATGAGAATCACAGCAACGAAAACACGTTTCTGTCATCAAACATGGCAGTTGGAAGCACAAATACAGCTCGTTCAACATAACACTGAAGCCACGTATCTGGTAACAGATATGACACCGTTTCACCCTGTCAGTCACATTTGGCCTGATCATCCAGCCGATAAAGGGCGTTTGAAAGCCAGTGGAGCAACGTTTGAAGTTATCGACTGCCAAGTGGGTGCGATAGAACTTTCGACTGGAGAACTATATGTTGGAACGGCAATCCCTGTAAAACGCGATGCAGAGGGTTGGGTATTTGTTGTTGTGCATGTATTGTCACCCACCGAAGCTATTAAGGTTGGAGAGTCAATCTTATTAGAAGTAGACAAAGAATATCAGCTGTCACTTAGCCGCGGTCATAGTGCTGGTCACCTTGCATTCCTTGCGCTCAACAAAGTGCTTTCAGAAGGGTATTGGCGTAAAGATGCCGATCGCAAAGACGCACATGGGAACTACGATTTTAACAGCTATGCTCAAGAAACCAGTTTTGTCACACCGGATAAGTGCCTGGATACCTATCGTTTAGGTAAAACACTCCGTAAAAGAGGCTTAAATAGCGCAGATATGCTGTCAGATCTCAAAAGCATCGAGCAACAGGTGAATGTTCTGCTAGGTGATTGGCTGAAACGAGACGTTGTGATCACCATGGACTGCCATGGAGAACACCTAACTGATTCACGTTACTGGATGTGTGATTTAGGGGAAGGGAAAATAGCCGTGATCCCTTGTGGTGGCACGCATGCCAGCCATTTGAGTGAGTTTGGATCTATCCAGGTACAGCTACTGGAAATCGATGCTCAAATAGTTGAAATGCACACCAATGTTACTCGTTAGCGTTATTAATCGATCCTTTTATTAAATTCCAAATTATTGTTGTTATCATGCATTTCTTGGTGTTTATGTCTACTTAAAATTGAAATGCAGAATATGTAACTTATGCTTTCGGTGTGTGCTCATATAAATATTCTTTTTAGGGGTGATCGCTGATCAAAAGGTTAATATCAGAAGATCAGAGTATGATCTTTAGGTTTGTTGATGATTTACTGAGTATTGAGTGTGATCGGGATCAAGGCCATTGAAGCTAAAGTCATCAATACTAAAAGTCGTTGAATAGAAGGACGGAGAAAAGCATGCAGGCAAATATCTGCCCAAATTGTGACGTAGAATTGGAATGGATAGGACAATACCACTGCAACAAGTGTGAGTCAGATTATAAGAAGGTTGGGTTTTGCCCAGATTGCGATGCTGAGTTAGAGAAACTGCAGGCTTGCGGTGCGGCGAACTACTTCTGCAATAGTTGTAATGAACTCAAATCGAAATCTCGTGTTCGATTTGAGTTTCAGAAAATTTAGGGCAAAGCGCTAGTTTACGGTGGAGCGAAGTTCACCATTAGCCAAACGGGTGACCAGTATGTCGCCCGTTTTTGCATCTGAGGCTTGAGTAATCACCTGACCTTGTTCGGTTTGAGTGATCGAATAACCACGTTTTAGTGTTGCTAGTGGGCTGACGGTATCAAGTTTTTCCGCCGCAATAGCCAGTTTATGGCGCATGGTCAGCAGTTTACGATCCATCGCGTCCATGAGCTTTTGCTCCACTCGGTCAAGTTTGGATTTTTGCTCAGCAAGGCGCTTAATAGGAGAGTTCAGTTGTAGGCGATACTGTTTACGTTCTACCGCTTGCTGATGAGAAGCAATAAATCGCTGCATTGCACGCTGCAATCGCATATCCAACTCATCAAGTTGTTGCGTCTGACGCTGCAATTGGTAGCTTGGATGCTGGCGCTCTAAACGATGCATTAATTGCGTTGATTGCTGTTTTTGCTGAGCTAAGTAATAACGTATCGCACTCGTGAGCTTATGCTGGCGAGTCACCAAAGCTTGATCTTTGTGGCTGTTGTCGCGGCTTACCAACTCCGCAGCAGCTGATGGGGTTGGCGCGCGCATATCAGCAACAAAATCTGCGATCGTCACATCCACTTCGTGTCCCACCGCACTGATGATCGGGATCTGGCTTGCAGCAATGGTTCGAGCAAGGATCTCGTTGTTAAAACACCATAGATCTTCTAACGAACCGCCACCACGACCAACAATCAGCACATCACATTCTTCACGGCTATTGGCACGACCAATTGCTTGAGCAATTTGAATTGCGGCTTCTTCACCTTGAACCATGGTTGGGTAAATGACAACAGGTAGGGAAGGGTCACGGCGTTTCAACACGTCCAAGATATCATATAGTGCGGCACCTGTTTTCGAGGTGATCACACCGACACGTTTTGGGTGCTCTGGTAATGGTTGTTTATTGGTTTGCGCAAACAAACCTTCCGCCGCCAATTTCATCTTAAGCGCTTCGAACTCTTGTTGCAGGCGACCATCACCTTCTGGCTGCATGCTTTCGATGATCAATTGATAGTCACCCCGCGGCTCATACAGAGACAGGCGCGCTTTGACTAGAACTTGATTGCCATTGGCAGGTTTGAAAGTGACGCGACGATTGTTACCACGGAACATGGCACATTTAACTTGAGCGCGAGAATCTTTAAGAGTGAGGTACCAGTGACCAGAGACGGGAGCTGAGAAGTTAGATATCTCTCCGACAAGCCAGACGATCCCCATTTCGTTTTCGAGCAGCAGACGCACTTCGGCATTGAGACGAGAAACCGTGAAGATGTTTTGATTGGTCTGGGAGTGCACAGCTAATTCCGTAGACGTGAATATGGAAATTAGCGGCAATATAATACATAGCAAGGGGGTAAATGCAAGAAAAAAATTAAAAAATTTGTGGCCAAGCGATTGCGTTGGACGTATAATCCCTTCGCAATATCTAATCCAAATGTAGCCAACTACCTAAAATGGGTTACCCTCATTATGCGAAACGATGAGATTGGATTGTTCTTTTTACTCCTCTACTTGTGAGATATTGCAAATGCTAAGAATTGCCAAAGAAGCGCTGACATTCGATGACGTACTACTCGTGCCAGCTCACTCCACCGTTCTCCCAAACACAGCTGATCTTCGCACTCAGTTGACTAAGAACATCACCCTAAACATCCCAATGATTTCAGCGTCTATGGACACTGTTACTGAAGCTCGTCTAGCTATTGCGCTAGCGCAAGAGGGTGGCATTGGCTTTATCCACAAAAACATGTCTATTGAGCATCAAGCTGCTGAAGTTCGTAAAGTTAAGAAGTTTGAAGCTGGTGTGGTTACTGATCCAGTAACGGTTAATCCAGATGCAACGATTGCAGATGTGGTTGCACTGACTGACAAGCATGGCTTTGCTGGCTTCCCTGTTGTTACAGAGAGCAACGAGCTTGTAGGGATTATCACGGGTCGTGATGTTCGCTTTGTTACTGACCTTTCAAAGAAAGTTTCTTCAGTAATGACGCCAAAAGAAAGCCTAGCAGCAGTTAAAGAAGGGGCAACTCGTGAAGAAGTGCAAGAGAAAATGCATGAAGCACGTGTTGAGAAAGTACTGGTAGTGAACGATGAGTTCCAACTAACCGGTATGATCACTGCAAAAGATTTCCACAAAGCTGAGCGTAAACCAAACGCTTGTAAAGATGGTCGTGGCCGCCTACGTGTTGGCGCAGCTGTTGGTGCAGGCGCTGGTAACGAAGAGCGTGTTGCTGCATTGGTTGAAGCGGGCGTTGATGTTCTGCTTATTGATTCTTCACACGGTCACTCGGAAGGCGTGCTAAATCGTATTCGCGAAACGCGCACTGCATACCCAGAACTCGATATCATCGGCGGCAACGTAGCAACAGGTGCAGGTGCTCTAGCACTGATTGAAGCTGGTGTAAGCGCAGTAAAAGTGGGTATCGGCCCTGGTTCTATCTGTACAACTCGTATCGTTACGGGTGTTGGTGTTCCTCAAGTAACGGCAATCGCAGACGCTGCTGAAGTGGCAAATCAATATGGTATTCCCGTTATTGCTGACGGTGGTATCCGTTTCTCTGGTGACATCTGTAAAGCTATCGTTGCTGGCGCATCTTGTGTGATGGTTGGTTCAATGTTCGCGGGTACAGAAGAAGCTCCGGGTGAAGTGATTCTTTACAACGGTCGTTCTTACAAGTCTTACCGTGGTATGGGTTCTCTTGGCGCGATGTCTCAAGGTTCATCTGACCGCTACTTCCAGTCTGACAATGCAGCAGACAAGCTAGTACCTGAAGGTATTGAAGGTCGTATCGCATACAAAGGTCGCCTAAAAGAAATTGTACATCAGCAGATGGGGGGGCTACGTTCAAGCATGGGTCTGACTGGCTCAGCAACGATTGAAGACATGCGTACTAAAGCCGAATTCGTTCGTATCTCTGGAGCGGGCATGGCGGAGTCGCACGTACATGACGTTCAAATCACTAAGGAAGCGCCAAACTACCGTCGAGGTTAATCTTTTACTGGGTATTTCGCTTAACAGCAGCATCGAAAGTGCTTATTAACGGTGATAAACCTCGCGCTTTATCCGTTCATTTGGCAATGGCCCCTAAGCGAAATACTGTCGTAAAAATAAAACTTATACATTTGACGTAAACGTTTGCTTTTTCCTTGAAGCATTAATAAGAGGCGAGTAAACTCGCCTCCGTTTTAATAACCTAGCTTATAAGACTGCCCAAAATGACTAAAAATATTCATGACCAACGTATTCTGATCTTAGACTTCGGTTCTCAGTACACTCAGCTAGTAGCGCGCCGTGTACGTGAAATCGGTGTTTACTGTGAACTGTGGAGTTGGGATGTTGAAGAAGCGGATATTCGTGAATTCAATCCAGACGGTATCATCCTATCTGGTGGCCCAGAAAGCGTAACGGAAGAGAACTCTCCACGCGCTCCTCAATACGTATTTGACTCTGGTGTGCCAGTTCTAGGTGTATGTTACGGCATGCAAACTATGGCTGAACAGCTAGGTGGTCGAGTAGCGGGTTCTACCGAGCGTGAATTCGGCTACGCACAAGTTAAAGTTTCTGGTGAATCTGCAATCTTCAAAGATCTTGAAGCAACGCAAGATGTATGGATGAGCCACGGCGACAAAGTGGTAGAAATTCCCGCTGACTTCATCAAAGTGGGTGAAACAGACACTTGTCCTTACGCAGCAATGGCCAACGAAGAGAAGAAATACTACGGCGTTCAGTTCCACCCAGAAGTAACGCACACCAAAGGCGGTCTACAAATGCTAGAGAACTTTGTTCTTGGCGTGTGTGGCTGTGAGCGTCTTTGGACGTCGGAATCTATCATCGAAGATGCAGTCGCTCGCATTAAAGAGCAAGTAGGTGACGACGAAGTTATCCTAGGCTTGTCTGGTGGTGTTGATTCATCGGTAGTAGCAATGTTGGTTCACCGTGCAATCGGCGACAAACTGACGTGTGTATTCGTAGATAACGGCCTGCTTCGTCTAAACGAAGGCAAGCAAGTAATGGACATGTTTGGCGATAAATTCGGCCTAAACATCATCAAAGTTGACGCGGAAGAGCGTTTCCTAAACGCACTGGAAGGCAAGTCTGATCCAGAAGAGAAGCGTAAGACAATCGGTCACGTATTCGTAGACGTATTCGATGAAGAGTCTAAGAAACTGAAAAACGCGAAATGGCTAGCTCAAGGTACGATTTACCCAGACGTAATCGAATCGGCGGCTTCTAAGACTGGTAAAGCGCACGTGATTAAATCTCACCATAACGTTGGCGGTTTGCCAGATGATATGGAAATGGGGCTAGTTGAGCCACTACGTGAGTTGTTTAAAGACGAAGTTCGTAAGATCGGCCTAGAACTAGGTTTACCTTACAACATGCTTTACCGCCACCCATTCCCAGGTCCAGGCCTTGGTGTTCGCGTTCTTGGTGAAGTGAAGAAAGAGTACTGTGATTTGCTACGTCGCGCAGACGCTATCTTTATTGAAGAGCTTCACGCTGCGGATCTTTACAACAAAGTATCACAAGCATTTACCGTGTTCTTACCAGTACGCTCAGTAGGTGTTATGGGTGATGGTCGTAAATATGATTGGGTTGTATCACTGCGTGCGGTAGAAACGATCGACTTTATGACGGCGCATTGGGCACACCTGCCATACGACTTCCTAGGTAAGGTTTCTAACCGTATCATCAACGAAGTAGACGGTATTTCTCGTGTGGTTTACGACATTTCAGGTAAGCCGCCAGCGACGATCGAGTGGGAATAATTTCCTGATAGATCAACCAATTCGAAACCAGCCTTCGGGCTGGTTTTTTTTTGTGCTCTGTGATAGGGGATTAAGTGTACATATCATGCAAGCAAGTTTTGAGTCGACATAACATATTTGATGTGAATGGATGTGTAATAGTATTTATTTATAAAATTTGCGTCGCAGAATGAATGTACTTCACTCGGTGTTTTTCTTCATGATCCGCTATGTGTCTAGTTATTCCTTGTGGATTGTATTGTTAAATACGGAGAGAAGGTATCTTCTGTGGCGTAAGTGCAATCTACTTTGCAATGGCGCAAGTTTTAAATAACGAATTTGGTCGCGTGGTTCTACCCGTTGGTGAAAAACGCATTAAGCCAATCGTTGCTGCTGAGCAAGCCGCCGCGTCATTAATCTAGCATTCAATACAAAAGAAAAGGGTTAGCGATTTGCTAACCCTTTTAAACTCCGCTTTCCGGACCACTGTTTTTTCTTATTTACCCGCCCACTCATTGGGGGAGGATGTAAGCTGAAGCATTAGGTAGATGGTTGTTCTACCGTTTCTGTTATATCGCTCGTTGCGGTTGGCGCTTTGCCTGTCCTACGTTTGTACTTCTCTTCCCAGTAATCGGCACCCTTAATGCCGAGTGCGACAGGGTTGAAAGTGTACTCTGTCACACCGCGTTTTTGTTGCTCTTCGTAATCTGCCAATGCTTTTAGCGCAGGCTTCGACATAAAGAAGATGATCAAGATGCCGATGATGTTCAACCATGCCATTAAGCCTACACCTACATCACCCATTGCCCAAGCAAGGTTTGCCGTCTTAACGGTACCGTAGAATACGGCCGTGATAAGAGTGATCTTCAGGAAGAACATCAGACCGTTCACTTTGAACGTACGACGGATGTACGCAATGTTCGTTTCTGCAATGTAGTAGTACGCCAGAATCGTAGTGAAAGCGAAGAAGAATAGGGCAATCGCGATGAATGGCTTACCAACGCCTGGTAGGGCGCTTTCAATCGCCATCTGCGTAAATACAGGACCATTCGCACCGATATCCGCTGGAAGGTTTTGTACCAGAAACGCACCTTCTACCGCGCCCTGTACGTTGTATGCGCCAGTGATAAGAATCATGAATGCCGTCGCTGAACATACTAGCAGTGTATCAATGTAGATAGAGAATGACTGCACGAGACCTTGTTGAGCGGGGTGATCAACATTTGCAGCCGCTGCTGCATGAGGGCCAGTACCTTGGCCTGCTTCGTTTGAGTAAACTCCTCGTTTCACACCCCAACCGATAGCAGCACCAATACCCGCCATTGGAGTAAACGCATCACCCAGAATCATAGCGAAGATTCGTGGCACCTCACTGATGTTGAGAAGAATGATAATAAACGCTGTGATGATGTAAGCCAGCGCCATGAAAGGAACGACAACTTGTGTAAAGTTTGCAATTCGTTTTACGCCACCAAAGATGATGAAGGCAAGAATGACACAAACAAACGTACCAGTGAAAATTTTAGCGAAACTGAAGGTACCAATAGCGGTTTCAATCATGTCACCTGAGCCGAAAGCGGCTTCTACTGCATTACCAATACTGTTCGACTGAACACCTGGAAGTAGAACACCACATGCAAAGATGGTTGCGATCGCGAAGATCCACGCGTACCACTTCTGACCCATCGCTTTCTCGATGTAGTAAGCCGGGCCGCCACGGAACTCGCCTTCATCTTCTTCTTTATAGATTTGTGCCAGTGTCGATTCAGCGTATGCGGTTGCAGCGCCAAAGAAGGCAACGACCCACATCCAGAATACTGCACCTGGACCACCAAAACCGATAGCCGCAGCAACACCAGCGATATTACCTGTACCTACACGGCCAGATAGTGAGACAGCAAGTGCCTGAAATGATGAAATCCCTTTTTCTGAGCTTTTGCCTGAAAGCAGTAAGCGCCACATTTCGAAGAAGTGACGAATTTGCACAAAACGTGTCATGATCGAGTAGAACAAACCAGCGCCAAGACACAGATAGATCAGTACCGGGCTCCAGATAATTCCATTCAGAAAATCAACTAATGACTGCATGAGTATTTTCCCTGTTTGTTGTGTTTGTGGTTGTTTTGCGCACGCAACAATACCCTTTCTGTAAATCAAATGTTAATTTTTTTGACTGGGGATTCTTGGTAGCGTGATGGTGGACACAGAATGGAAAAGTATCATTAAAATCGGGTTATTGGTACGTATTTGAGAGTTTTCTAATTGATATGGCCGACTGTTGACTGAATATTCAGAGCTTCATGATGAAGGAGTATAGTGGCAATTGAAAGTTGTATGTTTGGCTTACAATGAAACTGATGGAGTAATAAACTTTATTCTAAGCATTGAGCGTTTAGGCATAGCGGCTCAAATTCAATTCTGCATGATTCGCTATCTTGGCTTTCGACCCAATCATGATGTCGGCAAGTATCTGGCCCGAACCACAAGCCATGGTCCATCCTAAGGTGCCATGCCCAGTGTTAGTGAATAAATTGCAGTATGGCGTTGAGCCAATGATAGGTGTCCCATCTGGCGTCATTGGACGAAAACCGGTCCAAAACTCTGCTTGGGTGAAATCACCACTTTGCGGGAATAGGTCTCGAATGACCATCTCAATGGTGTTCTTTCTCTTCTGTGGCAAGGATGGATCAAAGCCGGCAAGTTCGGCGGTTCCAGCGACGCGAATGCGATCATCAAAACGCGTCATCGCGACTTTGTAGGTTTCATCCATCACGGTAGAGCGAGGTGAAAATTGCGGGCTTTCAATCGGCACCGTTAAGGAATAGCCCTTTACTGGGTAGACAGGGATATGAATATCAAGCTGCTTGAGAAGAGCGGTTGAATAGCTACCTGAAGCGAGAACAAATTGGTCAGCTTTAAACAAACCACGGTTTGTTTGGACACCCATGATCTTTTTGCCTACAGTAACCCAATTACTTACTTCGGTATTGAACTCAAACCTTACCCCGTGAGCTTTTGCGAGCGCTGTCAGCTGCTGGCAGAACAGGAAGCAGTCACCCGTTTCGTCGTTTGGTAGAGACAATCCGCCAACCAGTTTTTCTTTCACCAACGCTAAGCCCGGCTCTTGTTGGATGCACTCTTCGACATTCATCAATTGAAAGTGAGTACCACTTTGTTCAAGTAATTTAAGGTCTTTGTCTATGCCGTCGAGTTGTTGCTGAGAGCGAAAAACTTGCAGAGTCCCGAGCTGACGACCTTGATATTCGATAGCGTGCTCGCGACGCAGTTGCTCCAAACAAACGCGGCTATGATTGGCGATCGATAACATACGCGCTTTGTTGGTTTGATAACGAGACAGGGTGCAGTTGGACACCATTTGAGTTGCCCAACGAATAAGCTCAGGACTTAGCGATGGCTTAATTTTTAGTGGCGCGTGCTCTTCCGTTAGCCACTTGATCGCTTTGAGTGGAATACCCGGCGCAGCCCAAGGCGAGGAGTAACCGTAAGATATTTGCCCGGCGTTGGCGAAACTGGTTTCCATCGCGCTATCAGGTTGGCGGTCGATCACGGTGACTTGATAGCCGACTTGAGTTAAATACCAAGCCGAAGTCAAACCGATAACACCACTACCCAATACGATGACTTCCATTGATATGCTCCACACATTTTCGATGTGGCGCAGTTTGTCTTCTTTACCTTTTATTAACAATCGATATAAATTACAGCCAGCGTTTAGAAAAACTATAGGCTAAAAGATGAAAAGCAGTGTTGTAAGCGGATTATGGCTGTTTAGCCAAGTGGCGGAACATAGCAGTTTTACCCGTGCAGCCAAGGCATTGCACTTAACCACTGGTGCGATAAGCCAACAAATCATTCAGTTAGAAGAGTTGCTTGGTTTTACTTTGTTTGAACGCCACTCACGTGGTATTACGCTAACAATAAAGGGAGGGCTGCTATTTCAAACGGCACAATTTCACTTTTCTGAACTGAAGAATACGTTGGAAGAGTTGCAAACTGAAACGCTCAACAACGAAATTCGTCTTAAGTTGACGCCATCCTTCGCCTTTAAATGGCTCGTGCCGAGGCTGGAAAGCTTCCACCTTGAAAACCCCGATTTGCAGATACAAATCTTTGCGGAAGGGGCGCTCGTGAACAGTGCTCAGAAAGACTACGATGTGGCGATAGATTACGGTCTTCATCCATACCGAGATAAGAGTGCGGAGTTGATCCTCGACGAACAGCTTCTGCCTGTTATGAGCCCCAAATACCTTGAAGATCATGGCTGGCTAAATGCGTCAAAAGTGAAGGTGGAACGGTGGCAGGAAATCACGCTCTTACATGATGCTATGCCGTGGGATAAAGCGGCGCGAGATTATGAATGGCTGTATTGGGCATCCGTGATGGGACTGGATATTAAAACCGACGTAGGGCACTTTTTTAATCGAACCGATATGGCGATGTCGGCGGCTGAGGCAGGGGTTGGGATCGCCATGGCACGAATGGCGCTGGTGGAAGATGAGCTAGAAACTGGCCGTTTAGTTTCGCCTTTTAAACCTATCGAAGCTAACGCTGGTTACTATCTGATCATCAACACAGAAAGTGAGTCTACGGAACGTTTTAGACGCTGGTTAGTGCAGCAAATCGTACCTAAATAAAAACCGCCTCAGCTGAGACGGTTTTGGGCAGAGATGAGTTTAGCGCTGATAAACGGTTTCACGCACCGCTTTGGTTAGTGAGATAAAGTCTGTGCGAGGGTGTCCAAGCACATAATCGGCGTGCCAATCTCCCCAATAGAATGTGTGTATTGGGAACAGTGAAGGAAAGATACCGAGTTCAGCGAAACGATCGATTTGATCTTGGCAAATAGTTTGGCCTGAATTAAGACAGGGCGCCGGTCTCTTTTACCGAGTCTCTCATTCGCTTTTTCTACGGCATCAATAAATTGTCCAATCGCAGCATCGCCATTTGAATGGGTGAGCACTTGCCAGTCATTTTTGAATGCGGCCTCTACGTATTGATATGCTCTATTAAGGGGTTGATAACTCTTAATTTAGCTCATATTGGCAAGTTATCATCTACATTGGTGAAAAGTTTCAGTTAACGCTGGGTGAAAATCTCGCTTTTAGTACTCAAAATCGGATTACCCCCCTATGTTCTCTTTTTGAACCCAAACGGACTGTGACCGGTAGCAATTTTCTTTGCTGAAAAAATCGGCAATATAAAGGATAACCATTCACTTAAGTTTGTTCAGGGAAGACACATGAAAGACGAAACACTCTCAATTCATTTTGGTTACGAAACGGATCCCACGACGAAATCTGTCGCCACCCCAATTTATCAGACGGTTGCTTATGAGTTTGATAATGCTCAGCATGGTGCTGATCTTTTTAACTTGGAAGTGCCAGGTAATATCTACACTCGTATCATGAACCCGACCAATGATGTATTGGAAAAGCGCATGGCAGCGTTAGAAGGCGGTATAGCGGGTTTGGTCGTGAGTGCGGGCAGTGCTGCGATTAACTATGCGATTTTAACGTTAGCTCAAGTAGGCGACAACATTGTGTCTACCCCTCAGTTGTACGGTGGTACCTACACTTTATTTGCTCATATGTTGCCAAACCAAGGCATTGAAGTGCGTTTCGCGAAGGACGATAAGCCGGAGAGCTTGGCTGAGCTTATCGATGAGAATACCAAAGCGGTATACTGCGAAAGTATCGGTAATCCAGCAGGAAATATTATCGATTTAGAGCGTGTAGCGGAACTTGCACATGCGCAAGGTGTCCCTGTGATAGTTGATAATACCGTGGCGACGCCAGTGTTGTGTAAACCGATCGAGTTTGGTGCAGATATCGTCGTTCATTCGCTGACTAAGTATGTCGGTGGTCATGGCACCACATTGGGGGGCATCATCATTGATTCGGGCAAGTTCCCATGGTCAGAGCATAAAACTCGCTTCCCGGTATTTAACCAACCTGAGCCTTCATACCACGGTGTGATCTATGCCGAAGCATTTGGTGACGCGGCGTTTATTGGTCGCGCGAGAACGGTACCACTACGCAATACTGGTTCAGCATTATCGCCAATGAATGCATTTATGTTGATGCAAGGGCTAGAAACCCTATCACTCCGTATGGAGCGTCACACAGAAAACGCACTAAAAGTTGCCCAGTATTTGAGCCAGCATGAAAAAGTAAGTTGGGTGAGCTATGCTGGTTTACCTACCTCTGAGCATTACCCTCTCGCAGAAAAATACATGCAAGGCAAACCCTCGGCGATTCTCTCGTTTGGCTTGAAAGATGGCTATGAAGCAGGCGTGCGTTTTTATGATGCACTGAAGATCTTTAAGCGCTTAGTCAATATTGGAGATGCGAAGTCGTTGGCTTGCCATCCTGCCTCCACGACTCATCGTCAGTTAAATGAAGCCGAACAGAAACAAGCAGGGGTCTCACCAGAGATGATTCGCTTGTCGGTAGGGATCGAGCATATCGACGATATTTTAGCCGACTTAGAACAGGCGCTGAGCGCTTAATATCAAAGACAAATTCGCTTTTGGTCACCCATAGGCTAATTGCAATTGCGTCTGTATGGTCTTGACTTACTTTGTTTATTGCTTTTTGGGTTGCCATGTTCCAAATGCGTTTGATGATTTGCTGATCATATCTTATGAAAAACTACCGTCTTCCTGACTATGCTTACAAAATAGTCAGGAGGGAGGAGTGCGCATGTCGTATGTGTTTCATCGTCATTGCCACGCACAGTTGCCAATCATCGATCGTGGGGAAGGCGTTTACCTGTTTGATAAGCAAGGAAGAGCCTATTTGGATGCTTGCGGTGGAGCCGCGGTATCAAACCTTGGTCACAGTCATCAGGCGGTTAAGCAAGCGATGTTGGCTCAAATTGAGCGTGTGCCTTTTGCTCATACGGGATTTTTTACCTGTGAGAATAGTGAGCGACTGGCCGAACTGATATGCAGGCGAATGTCAGACCAATTCAATCATGTTTATTTGGTCAGTGGGGGCTCAGAAGCGGTGGAATCCGCGTTGAAGATGGCACGTCAGTACTTTGTCGAGCGAGGTCTGTCAGAAAAAAGCCAGTTTATTGCACGCCAGCAAAGTTACCACGGCAATACCCTAGGTGCCTTGGCGGTGAGTGGCAATAAATGGCGGCGTGAACCATTCAAAAACATCTTACAACCGAGCCACCACATTGCACCTTGTTATGCTTATCGTCATCAACAAAGTAGTGAATCGGAATGGGAATATTCACTGCGCGCAGCCAATGAGTTAGAAGCGAAAATCTTAGAGCTAGGCGCTGAGAATGTAATGGCATTTGTTGTAGAGCCGATCGTAGGAGCGACAGCTGGGGCAGTGCCGGCTACTCAAGGCTATTTCCGACGTATTCGAGAAATTTGCGACAAATACGATGTGCTACTGATCATGGATGAAGTGATGTGCGGCGTCGGGCGAAGCGGGCATTTTTTTGCTTTTGAACAAGAGGAAGCGGAACCTGATTTAGTTTGCATGGCGAAAGGGTTGGGGGCGGGCTATCAACCGATAGGCGCAGTCGTTGCGAATGACAAGGTGTACCAAGCGATAGAATCGGGAAGTGGCTTCTTTCAACATGGTCACACATTTATGGCTCACCCGGTTGCTTGTGCCGCGGCCGTTGCGACCATCGAAACCATTGAGCAGCAAGCGTTGCTTCAGGCCGTGCGTCAACAAGGTGCGAGGTTACGTCAAGAGCTTGAATACGCATTAACGGGTTTGCCGTTCGTCGGTGACATTCGCGGTAAAGGATTATTTATTGGCATTGAGCTGGTGGCGGACAAAGAGAGCAAAGCACCGCTGAAGGTATCAACATTGGCAGACAAAAAACTGAAACAGCAGGCGATGGAAAACGGCTTAATGTGTTACCCCATGGCAGGCACGATTGATGGCGTGAACGGGCATCATGTTTTGCTTGCTCCTCCTTTTATCATCCAACCTAATCACATTGATGAGTTAGTCACAAAGCTTGCTCGCACCCTTAAGGAGGTTTCGAGAGAATGGTAATGGAGCGCAAATTCGATCGAGAGCGTATCGCGATAATTGTCGCCCCGAATGGCGCTAGGAAAACCAAGCAAGACCATCCCCACTTGCCAATGACCATTGAAGAAATGGTGACAGAGGCACTCGAATGCCTATCCGCAGGGGCTGCCATGATCCATTTGCATGCTAGGGATTCTAAGGGGAATCACACTCTTGAAATTGAAGATAACCTCAACATATATCACACAGTAAAAAAGTCGGTAGGAGATAAGATGCTGGTGCAACTTACTACTGAAGCGGTGGGGATGTATACGGCACAACAGCAAATGGCACTCATTAAGGTTGTAAAGCCAGAGGCGGCATCTTTTGCTTTGCGGGAGCTTATCCCCGAAACAGACAGCGAATCACAAGGCGCTGAGTTCTTTCATTGGGTGGCAGAGCAAGGAATATTGAGCCAAATCATTCTTTATGATCAGGCCGATATCGAGCGTTTCTTCCTACTGCGTGAAAAAGGTGTACTACCCAAATACCATCAACATGGACTCGTTGTATTGGGTCGATATCACAAAGCGCAGCAGTCCTCGCCTTGGGATTTACGATCGTTAAAGTTGGAACGCTTTGTTGAAGAGAAAATACGTTGCGCGGTGTGTGCGTTTGGCGCAAAAGAGCAGGATTGCTTAACCAGTGCGATGCTGCTTGGCTTGGATGTCAGAATTGGATTTGAGAACAATCATTTAAGTGCAAATGGTGAGGTAGCAAAGAACAATGCTGCTCAAGTGCAGAGACTGAGGACGATCAGTGAAATGCTCAATATTCCGTTGTGTGATGCGAGCGCGCTTTGGGAAGCGATTGAAGCGCCCTAAACGAAGAAAGGCTCCAATCGGAGCCTTTTAAATTTCAGCAATTAATTTTCTATTTGCGGTGCTGGTTGACGTGCTGGGTGCTTGATAAACACCGCCACAATCGCTGCAATCGCAAGCGCAAAACAGTAGTAAGAGTTTGCGACGACTTCAAGCGGAGATAGGTTAAATACTGAGCCTAGCAGTAGCACCTGTGCGCCGTAAGGCAAAACACCTTGAATGACACATGAGAAAATATCCAACAAGCTTGCAGAGCGACGTGGTGATACGTTGTTCTCTTCTGCCAGTTGGCGAGCCACACTGCCAGAAACAATGATGGCGACCGTGTTGTTTGCCGTACAGGTGTTTACCATCGACACGAGACCTGCAATGCCCAGTTCACTTGCGCGGCCGTTTGCTTCTTTAGAGTGACTTGAGCCAAATGAGCGGATAATGCTGCTTACCAAGTTCGTTAGGAAGGCGAGACCACCTTGACGACGCATTAGCTCACTCAAACCACCAATCAGCATTGATAGTAAAAAGATCTCCTGCATGCTACCAAAGCCTGAATAAATATCTTGAGCAAAGTTGGTTAGGCCATAGTTATCAATAGAAGACAAACTTACGCCGCCGGCAAGAACGATACCAATTGTCAGAACCACAAATACGTTCATCCCCGATACCGCTAGGATAAGAATCGTTATGTACGGCAGTACTTTTAGCCACTCAATAGGACCCGTTTCTGGTACTTGAGTTGCTGTACTGTTGAAAGCGAAGATCACTAGTGCACCTAATGCAGCAGGTAAAGCAATGCGGATGTTCTCTTTAAATTTATCCTTCATTTGACAGCCTTGTGAACGCGTAGCCGCGATCGTCGTATCAGAGATGATGGAGAGGTTATCACCAAACATCGCCCCACTCAGAACCACGCCTGCGGTTAAAGGAAGACTCATGCCTGCAGATTGTGCGATGCCTAGCGCAACAGGTGCTACCGCCGCAATTGTACCCATTGAAGTACCCATGGCCGTCGCAATGAATGCCGAAATCAGGAATATACCCGGCAAGATCATGCTGGTTGGTATTGCAGATAGGCCAAGGTTTACGGTTGCATCCACACCGCCAGAGGCTTTTGCCACTGCGGCAAAAGCGCCAGCAAGCAGGTAGATCATACACATGGCGATGATGTCTTGATTACCTACGCCACGCATAAAATGTTCGATTGAGCGATTGAGTTTGTCTTTGCTTAACAGGATGGCAAGGACGATAGCAGGTAAGGCTGCTATTGGGGCCGGTAACTGATAAAACGCGAAGTCAACCCCTTGCAAAGACAGGTAAGTGCCTACCCCGATAAATAGCGCGAGGAAGACGACTAAAGGTAGAAGTGCAACTGCCGATGGTGCAATTGCTTTATTCGTATTTTTGGAACCAGACATGGAACGACAACATAATCAATAATAAAGGCAAGCAGACTAATCGGACACTAGCTACTTGTCAATGTATAGACGTCTAAATGGCTAGGTGTTTTTGGTCGGCAAAATCAGTTCAACGGCCCACTAAAACATTTTATTTGAGTCAGGGGCTGTCATTATTGTTGTTATGTTAAAGCGGGTTAAGATTTTTTACGCTTTAATACAGCAATAAGCATCAGTAAGAACAGAAGTGCTGCAATTACCCAAACGACATATCGGTGCTCTGCATAAAAATGTGTGATCAGACCCAAGTGCTCAAATGCCACATTAATGAGTAAACTGAACGCGGCAACCCAAATGGTGCTAGCAAGCGCATTACCGAGTAAGAACTCTTTACGGGACATTTTGGCTATACCACAAGCGAGCGGCATAAACTGCTTCATCCCCTCGATAAATCGGCTCACCACCAAGCATATGGGACCGTAATGTATGATTGCGGATTGAAGCTTTTGCATTTTTGGCCCTGAGATATAGCCTTTTTTATCTAACCAACCTTCGAAATAATAACCGATCAGGTAACCACAGGTATTCCCCAAAAAGCAACTGAGCCAAGAGATTGTCATCACCAGACTTAGGTTCATGGCGTGCTCTGAAGAGAGAATAGAAGCCGCAATCATTAATGATTGACCAGGCATTGGAATGCCAATCCCCTCAAGAAAGATACTGACGATAAGTGCGAGGTAACCGTACTGCTCTAGCACCGGTTTCATCGAGAGAAGCAGGTCGTTAATATGTTCCAAAAGCTTTCCCCAGTTAAAGATGGAGCGAAATTGGAGTGATACTCCTGTTATTTTTGAGGGTCAATCCTTGCAGTTTAGCTAAGGAAAAACCTAGCACTACCTTGATAAATGTGGTGATAAAGTATTCAAAGGAAAGAATAGCTGTTGGTTTTGACTCAAGCCAGCGGCGTTCTTGTAATTCTTTCGACTACAGGTTAACAGAGCCGTCATTTGCAATTCCGGTAATGGTACGAGAACTAAACTTATGATGGTTATCGAGCGTTATGAAGCTGAGGAAAAGGGCTTGGACTGCCACCGATCTCCTAGACAAATTTCGCCTATTCTTTTTGCATAGGAGAATTACTTATGAGTGGACAAAGATATCCCCCAGAATTTAAAGATGGAGCAGTAAAATTGGTGTTAGAACGCGGCTATTCTGCTGCAGATGTATCTAATCGTTTAGGCGTATCGCAACACAGCATTTATAAATGGATCAAAGCAGCTCAACCACTATCTCGTCCTAAAGATGAAAATGAATTATTAGAAGCGAAGAAAGAAATACTCCGGCTTAAGGGGCTTTTAAAGCAGACAGAAGAAGAGCGAGATATTTTAAAAAAGGCCGCCAGATACTTTGCAAGCCTGCCAGAGTAAAGTATCAGTTTATTCTAGCGCACTCTGAGATGTTTAAAATCATGACGATGTGTCGTGTGTTGCGGCTAGCAAGAGCAGGCTATTATGCATGGCTACATGAGCCAGAATCACAAAGTGCTATTGAAGATCGGCGACTACTCGAGTTGATCCGTAGCTCTTACGATGCCAGTTACGGAATATACGGCTATCGGAGAATTACTCTAGACCTTAAATAACTCGGCGAATGTCGTGGGCCTAATCTGGTACTTAAGATTATGAAAAATAACGGTATAAAAGCGATGCATGGCTATAAGAAACACCGAAATTATGGTTATGGTCGTCCCTCAATCATTATGCCCAATCATTTAAACCGACAGTTTGAGGTCAGTGCTCCTGATAAATCATGGGTGACCTATATCACCTACATTCGCACTTGGCAAGGCTGGCTTTATCTAGCCGTCGTCATCGATCTCTACTCACGAAAAGTTATCGGTTGGTCGATGAAGTCAACATTAGCTAAAGACATCGTTCTTGATGCCCTTCTTATGGCGGTATGGCGACGTAGGCCCGAGGGAAACGTCATCATACATTCAGATCAAGGCTCACAATACAGCAGCGGATACTGGCAAAAATTTTGCCAGAAGCACCATTTAATTCCGAGTATGAGTCGCCGAGGAAATTGCTGGGATAATGCTGCTGCAGAATCGTTTTTTAGTAGCCTGAAGAAGGAAAAAATTAAGAAACGAATCTACAAAACACGAGAAATGGCCCGTGCTGATGTGTTTGACTACATCGAATTATTCTACAATCGAACTAGGTGACATACTCACCTCGGAGGAATCAGCCCAGAGGCGTTTGAATCAGCCTCAAAATGAGGCTGAAAACTGTCAAGGATATTGGGGGCAGTCCAGTTCTCTTTTCAACATCGTCGACAATTCTCGACCATGAAGACTCGCCTTGACTCCTTCCATCGATTTCCAACCTGAAGCTTGGCCTGTTTTTTAGTTCACCCAACGATG